>CALXZO010000008.1 GCA_944393265.1 uncultured Clostridia bacterium
TATTTCGTGCGTATTTATATCTGCCACGGCGTATGCAGCAACTTGTGGTCATGACCATGGAGATGATGGTGGTAATAAAGGATGCCATTCAACAGGTCAAGTGTGTAATCATAGTAAAGGCTCTGGATATTGGGACTATACTTGTGAACATACTACAGGAAATAGTGAAAATGGATATCATTCAAGAAATTGTTCAAAAAGTTGTTCAAAAAACAGGCCTAGTAGCTCTACACGAGAACATAATACAAACCGGTTCTTGTCCGGATTGTGGAACGGGTCGGAATAAGGTGTAGTACATGTGACCACAGAAGGCTACATACTTGCAGAATAGAAAAAACAAGTCTAACGAAACCTACTATTAGTGGAACTTATACATATAATGGTAGTAATCAATATGTATCATTAAATAATTATGATAGTTCATTAATGACTATAAGTAACAACGTTCAAAAGAACGCTGGCACATATGTAGTGTATATATCACTGAGAGATACTAATAGTTATGAATGGTCAGACGGAACAACAGGAACAATAAGTTTATGGTGGACAATAAACAAAAAGAGCGTAAGTATAACATGGGGGAGCCAAACTACATTTGTATACAATGGAAGTGCTCAAGCACCTACAGCAAGTGCTTCAAGTGGAATATCATGGGAAACAATAAATGTATATAGAACAACAAAAGTAAATGCTGGAAGCTATACTTCCACAGCTAGTGTATCTAGCGTAACAGGTGGTAGTATTTCAAATTATAGTATAACCGGGACTACTAAAAGTTTTACAATAGAAAAAGCTAACATATCACCAGCTGTAACTATGATGGGGTATGAATATGGAAAAAACAAGAGTATGCCATCAATAACTGGAAATTCTGGAGATGGAACTGTAAGGTATTATTATTCGACACAAAATAGAAATACAGGGGGACAACTGTGGTCAAATGTGACCAGTAGTACTTATTTAAGCCCAGGAGCATATTGGATGTATGCTACAGTTGGTGAAACTACTAATTATAATGGAGGAACGACGGCAACGATCAAGTTTACAGTAACTAGACCGCCGGTAATATCAATTAATAGTAATACAACATATAAAAAAGAACAAACTGCAACAATAAGAATATATGATCCTGATAAAGACTTAAGCAATATGGATAATGAAAAATATCTAAGGCAGGGAACAATAAGGTTGTATTATGAATGGACTCAAAGTGCGGCTACACCAGCAAGTTTCTCATCTTATGTAGATATATCTGTTGGTGCCCAAAAAAGCGAGGTTAGTAGACAAATAAGTAAAAATACAGGAAGTGGTATTTGGTATCTACACGTAAAAGCAACGGCGTATGATGCTGTTGGGTATGTTAGTAATTTATCAACTAAAGGTACATTTTATTTAGATAATATTGCACCTAATATAAATGTAAATGCCAACTCAAATATTATATACATAGGTGCGGATGAATCCTATAATATCTCAATTAATGTAACAGATATTCATTCAGAAGCAGAAGAAACGCAATTAACAGCTGACGATGTAAAAGTGTATATAGCAGGAAACCTAGTAAATCCAACAAAGAGCTTGTCACATATATCATATAATACTACTGAAAAAACTAGATTATATAAATTGACATTGTCAAATATAAATGCAACGGGAGATATGGAATTAGTGATACCTTCAAATGCAGTCATAGATAAAGCTGGAAATGGAAGTAGTGAGACAAGAATAGGTAAGGATGTTTTAAAGGTATTTGTAGATTATTCTAAGCCAGAGGTAACTCAAAACGGAGAAACGTTTGTAAGGTCAATAACAACGGGGAAGAACCTAAGTGGTGTTATTGATCCGAGGTATGTGAATAAAGAATACGAAATTGTAATTCCTATCCAAGTAATTGATAAAGGAACAGATGTTGCTACAAATATACTAGAAACGCAAGATATTATAGTAAAAGTTGATGGAGTGAATGTGTCGCCGAGCACAATGAATGTAGTAGAAAAAAGCATCACATATTCTGAAGATGCAAGTAGTAAAGTAAAAACATATACAAGAGGATATGAATTAAGTTTAAAAGGAATTGAGAATAATGGCTACTTGAGTATTGTGGTTAAAGCTGGTGCGGTAAATGATTTCGTTGGAAATAAAAATGATGAGGCAATTTTTGAACCATATACATTGTATACCGGTAGCGATACACGCATATATGTTGATAATACTAAACCTACAATAAAACTGGAAGCTGTGAATCCGATTATTACTAATGGTGAGACTATATTAGATTTTAATTTAAAGATATCTGACGAAGGTGCTGGAATTACGGACAATCAGTTTATTGTAGATGATATTGAATTTTTGATAGATGGTAGAACTGTTGATCCAGCAATGAAGGAATTAATACCATCAAATCGTAATAATCATAGCTCTGCGCTTGGAGGAGATGTCGAAGAAAATTATTCATATGTTTTAAATATAAATAGCATTGATGAAGAAGGCGTTCTAAGGCTAAGAATAGCAGAGAATAATATTATAGATAAGGCAAATAACGGAATACAGGTTGTGACTATTTCACCAGAAGTAGAAATTGATAGAACGGGTCCTACTATTGGAGAAATAAAAAGCAATGCAGATGCTTATGGTAGAATAGTAGATGAACCAGTTGAGTTGACTATAGATGGATGCAAAGATAAAAATGGAATAGATAAATATGAATGGCAATATAGTGAAGATGGTGTGAACTGGGAAACAATAAAAGTAGATCAGACATTTAGCTCACAATCAGATGCTACACACAACTTGGATAATGACCAAGAGGCGCACTATAGAGTAATAGTCTATGATACGGTTGGAAACTCGACAACAAGTAAGGAAGCAATTATAGATTATAGAATAGCTATGAATAAAAAGCCTACAATGAGGTTTGAGACTTCTCAAGTGGATGGCACAAAAGTAGACATTACTCTTATAATAAAATCTACGTATCCTATAGTAAGTATAGTTGTAAATGGAAATCAAAGAATAGATTCATCGACATTTAATGTAAGTAAAAATGTGTATGAAATAACAACAACAGCGCTATATACAGCATTAAATAATGGAACATATGAATTTACGGCTATTGACAAGAATAATAATTCTGTAACAGAAAAAATAAATATTAGTACTTTGAAAACGTCTATGCCTACTATAACATATACGACACATGATGCTACAATCGTAAGCAAGGCTAAGATAGAATTCCTTGCTACAGAACCAGTTAGAATTATTTCACCAGATTCTTATGCTGGAATAACGTTTGATACAACCGATTTTTCAACGAAA
Organism: uncultured Clostridia bacterium; assembly: GCA_944393265.1. Classification (GTDB taxonomy): domain Bacteria; phylum Bacillota; class Clostridia; order TANB77; family UBA1234; genus UBA1234. Next base: position 3,316 of record CALXZO010000008.1, read on the forward strand.
ATAGTTGCCACAATTGATGACGGCATTGATTTTGGAGATAGCAAAATATTTGTGTTTGAAAATAAGAGCTTTGTTTCCGTTGATGTAGAAGTATTAGGTCCGATACTTACACAGATAAAATATTTAAGATTTGCAGGGCCAGTAAGCAATTCAATGGATGTTACGATGAAGGAAGCATATACACTAGCTAATAGCTTACCGATGTTTCAAGTAAGCATAAACGGAAAAATCACGTGCTTTTATGGATTTGAAAGCAAAAACATAAATGTTGGTTTAGCAACTTATGAACAAATTGACGTTTCTGAGACATTAGGAGATGCTACTAACATATATTCAATTAGTGCAAATGGAGACATGGTAGAATTGACTGGTGTTGAAGAAATAGATGAACCTGAAATGAATTCTAGTTACATGAATGGTAATATTACAGGTGTTTCAAATTGCTCGAAGTCTGGTGGACTATATACTTATAACGGATCACCAAATAGCGATGATACAGAATATTCTACATTTAGGACTTCTATATTAAGATAATTTTATTATATGAAAAATAAAGAGCTGTAATAAAAGCGGCTCTTTATTTTTTGCGTGAAAATGAATATGGTGTTGTATATACTTGTATTATATTTTTATATGGTATATATTAAAAGTAGAAAAAGTAAAAGGAAGGAAGAAAACATATGAGTAGATTCTTTTTTACTTCTGAGAGTGTTACAGAAGGACACCCAGATAAATTAGCAGATTTAATTTCTGATAGTATATTAGATGAGTGCTTAAAGCAAGATAAAAATTCTAGAGTAGCAGTAGAAACATTTTTATCAAAAGATTTAGTTATTGTCGCAGGGCAAATAACGTCTATAGCGAAAATTGATGTGGAGAAGATAGTGAGAGAAACAATAAAAGATATTGGATATGATAATAGCGAAACTGATATTGACTATAGAACATGCGAGGTAAAAATAAATATAACTAGACAAAGCTCAGATATAGCTCTGGGGGTTGATATTGGTGGTGCAGGAGACCAAGGAATGATGTATGGATATGCATGTGATGAAACGCTAGAATACATGCCTTATGCAATATTGATGGCACACAAATTAGCAAAAAGATTAGCTGATGCGAGAAAGAATAAAGAGATTTTATATTTGCGCCCAGATGGAAAAACGCAGGTAACAGTTGAATATGAAAATGGCACGGTTAAGAGAATAGAAACTATTTTAATTTCTACACAGCACTTGACCGGAGTAAGTATAAACGAAATACGAAAAGACATTATAGAAAAGGTTATTAACAAAGTTGTGCCTGTTACTATGATTGACGAAAAAACTAAGATTTATATTAATCCTACTGGTAACTTTGTTATTGGAGGCCCATTGGGAGACACTGGTTTGACTGGTAGAAAAATAATAGTAGATACATATGGCGGGTACGCCAAACATGGAGGAGGCTCTTTTTCTGGCAAGGATGCAAGCAAAGTTGATAGATCAGCAACATATATGCTTAGACATATTGCAAAGAACGTGGTAGCAAATAGTTATGCTAAGAAGTGTGAGATACAAATATCTTATGCAATAGGTATGAAAGAACCACTTTCTTTATATATAAATACATTTGGTACAAGTATTAAAAGAGATGATGAATTAATAGAACTTATTAAGAATAAGTTTGATTTGACGCCACAAGGAATTATTGAATATTTAAATATGCAAGAACCAATATATAAGGAGACTACAAACTACGGACATTTTGGAAAGAAAAATTTGCCGTGGGAAAAGATAATAAAATTATAAATTACTCCTCGCATTGATGTTGTCACTACGAATAGACATGGTACTTCTATAAATAATTATGTTACAGAAAATTCACAATCTTTCCTTATGAAAACAACACAAGTTGGCTATAATTGAAAAAAAGGAAGTGATGTGAGTGTAGGTAAAATTATATTTTAAGAGATGAAATAAATATCTATTTTAAAAGTAGAAGTGAAGACTTAACGATAAAACGTTTGGTAACTGAGCTTGCAAAGGAGGAGTTATGATAAAGAAAGTATTTATTTTATTTTTGACGGTAAGTACTATTAGTTTAGTTGGATGCGCAAATAAAGAAGAACAGACTAATAATGATATTGGAAGAGATGGAAACTTAACTAATAGTGTTAATAATGTCGCTGTGGGAGAATTTAAATATGATGAAGAGTTGAAGGTACAAGTAGATGAAGCGGAGACCATACTTGATGGAATACTAAAGGATTATGATAAGATTGATATAAATGGAGAAGATGTAAAAAATATAGTTTTAAATAATAATTCTATTTTAGTAGATGAAAACGATGTAAATGTTTCTAATACGAAAGCAACTATAACAAATGGTGGAACGTATGTGATTTCTGGAAACTTAGAAGATGGACAAATAATTGTTGATTCGGAGGAGGAAGTTGTATTGGCTTTAAACAACGCGAATATAACTTCCAAGACATCCGCACCTATATATGTAAAACAAGCGAAAAATGCTATAATATATTTGGTGGACGGGAGCACAAATTATTTGACGGATGAAGAAAATTATATTCTTAATGAAGATGAAGAACCTGAAGCAACTGTATTTAGCAGAGACGACCTGATTATTGCCGGAGATGGAACATTAAACATCACAGCTAATTATAATAATGCAATAAAAAGCAAAGGCGGTTTAACTATTTTAGAAGGAACATTTAATATTTCATCAGTGGACGATGGAATTATAGGAAAAGATAATCTGTTAATTAAAGATGCAGAAATAACAATTGATGCAAAGGGTGATGGATTAAAGGCTTCTAATGACGAGGAAGAGGAGAAAGGGTTTGTTGCGATTAAAGATACAACATTCGATATTATTGCTGGAACTGATGGAATTCAAGCAGAAACTGCGGTTATTATAGATGGTGGAAACGTTAAAGTGCAGACAGGAGGAGGTAGTAGCTTAGCACAAGTAGAAAGCGAAGAAGATATTAGTGCAAAGGCTATCAAATCAGGAACGAGCACAACTATCTTTAGTGGTATATTTGATATTGATTCGTTAGATGATGCTATACATTCAAATGGTAATATTGTAATAAAATCTGGAACATATAATATATCAACAGGCGATGATGGAATTCACGCGGATAATATTTTAAGTATGGATAATGGAACGATAAATGTTTGCAAAAGCTATGAAGGAATTGAAGCTGCATATATTTTAATTAATGGAGGAACTGTTGACTTAACTTCGAGTGATGATGGAATAAATATTGCAGGTGAAAATGATGAAGAAATCACTAATATAGATTATGCGCTTTATATAAGTAGTGGAGACATAAAAGTAAATGCTTTAGGAGATGGAATAGATTCAAATGGATATATTTCAATATCAGGTGGTACGATTTGTGTAGATGGACCTACTAATAGCGATAACGGAATATTAGATTACGATGGTAGTTTATCAATCAATAATGCCAATCTTATAGGAGTAGGAAGCGCTGGAATGTTGCAAGCATCATTTGCAACAAATAGTCAGCATCTAGTTATTTACAGGGAAAATTATAATGTGAATCAAAAGATTGAAGTAAAAGATTCGAATGATAAGGTAATAGCTTCATATGTTCCTCAAAAATCAGGGCAGATAATTTTAGTATCTACTCCAGAGTTGGTTGAAGCAGAGGAATATTCGTTATATGTTGACGGAGTATATGTTTCAAAATCTAGTGCCACGAGTAGCGCAAAGGTTACAAATGGAATGATTTCATTTCCTGAATTAGGAAAACCTAACATGGGAATGGATATGACTGACAGACCGATGTCAGGTGACTTTAGACCTGATAAAGAAATGCCGGAGTGGAGAGGTGAGCCAATGTCAGGCGACTTTAGCTCTAATAAAGAAATGCCTGCATGGCCAGGACCAATGTCGGGTGACTTTAGACCGGATAAGGAAATGTCCACGTGGCAGTAGCTAATATTAGTTTAAGGTTTGGCAAAGAAATACTTTGAGATTAAGTGAACCCAGAAAGTTAAAGATAAATGCTACGGGGTGAATTTGTTAAGTAGTATGTTTGATTTTTACGAACATAATATTTAACGATTTTACCTCGTTATTAATTATAGAAAAGCATAGACATATTATTTTCAAATTTGTCAATGTATGATATCATTTACAAGTAAGGAGGGAAAATATGAGATTAAGTGGTGTTGTTTTTTCAAAAATATTAGGAATGGATACTAATATAACGATTGTGGCTCCTAAAGTTTTAAATGAAATTTCGCAATATAAAGTGGTTTATCTATTGCATGGGCTATCGGGCAACAATAAAACGTGGATTGATTACTCAATGCTTACGTATTATGCAAGAGAGGGAAAAACAATTTATGTGTTGCCAGAGGTAAATAGAAGTTTTTACACTAATATGAAATATGGATTAAATTATTATACATATATAACAGATGAGCTTCCTACGATTTGTAAGAATCTTTTTAATATCTCTTCGGACAGGGAAAATACAGCAATAATTGGTGCTTCTATGGGAGGATATGGAGCGCTAAAATGTGCTTTGCTAAAGCCAGAGCAATATGGCATGTGTGCTGCTTTTGCGCCTTGTTGCTTATTTTTAAAAGATGAAGTTGAGGAGGTAAGAAAATCGAATATTGATAGAAAATATATTGATAGATTTGGTAGTCAACTTGAAAATGACATGATAGCGGTTTTTGGTGAAGATCTTAAAGTAAGCGAATCAGATGATATATGGGAAGTTGCTAAGAATTTAAATGATAAGGAAATTAAGCCTAAGATATACATAGCTGTAGGAAAAAACGATATTCTTTATGATGAAAATATCAAATTTAAAAACGCAATGCAAAATTTTGATTTCGATTTTACTTTTGAAGAGTGGGAAGGAACTCACAACTTTACTTTTTTTGATGAAGGATTAAACAGGGCAATTAAGAAATTTGATTTATAAAGTTTATAAAAAATATTATTTTATGTAGAAAAAATTAGTGCACTGTGATATAATCCTGTTCGTGAAATGGTGGTTAAGTTTAAGAAATTTACAATATTATAATAAGTTAAAAATGAGGGGGAAGTTAGTATGGGAAAAAGAGTATTTATGGCTATCTTAATAATTGTAGCAATTGTGGCAGCAGTATTTGGGTTAACTCGCTTGAGTGATGACAAATCATTAACACCTTCTGGTGATGAAAATCAAAATGTGCAATCAGGTGAAGTTTCAGGTGAAACTCAATATAGTGAGGAAGAATATTCAAAAATTATAGATGAATATGTTTCATATATCGGAGAAGTGAACAGAGAAAACAGTAATGTGCAAACAGTTAATCTTACAGATGCAGAACTTGGCGAGGTTGCTACGGAATTTATGAATAGCCTTCAAGTAACTGAGATACCAGGAGAAGTTTTGATACATGATTCTATCGTAGTTACCGTAATACCGGCAAGTGACTTCTTAGATATTCAAAGCTATTATTATAGTGGCGATGAATTAGTAATGTATGTTTGCGAATTTACAGGCATTGGTGGTAGAGCAAATTATTATTTTGATAATTCAAGGCTTATTTCGGTAAAAACACAAATAGAAGAAGAGATGGACTTTGAACAAGAAAAAGAAAGTAAGATTTTAGAAAGAGCCAAGAATATATATGAAAAATATATTGTAAACAAAGAAAGTGAAGTATCTTCAGATGATAAGTATTCTGTAGAATTATCAAACGGAAAAGTTATATATTTAGGTCAATCAGGAGATCTTGGAAAAGCAACAGAGCTTGTAGCGCTATCTACAAATGAATATGATACAGATTGGCCAGGCATTAAGTTAAGAAAAAGTAAATATCAAGACTTTGAAGTAACTGTTTTGGTTGGATCAACTATTGAAGAGGATTCAATTATGAGGATTTCGACAAGCAGCAGTAATTTAAAAATTGGTTCTGAAAAAATTAAAATTGGAGATACACTTTTAAATGTACAAGAAGCATATAAGGAGTTAAAACCATTACAAACGGAGTACGATCCAGAAACTGATATTCAAGAATTTGATAGTGCATACATAGACAATGATGAAACCAAACCACTTTCAAACGAAATTATATTTTATTTTAAAAACGATGTTTTAGTTGGAGTGACTATGAGTCAACCAATAGATGCGTAACATGTTAAGGACGAGGCTTTTTGTACAGCCTCGTCCTTGTTAAAATTATTAATAAAAGTTATTTATTAATAATTTTATATTTGCTAATTATAGGTAGTTCTTTAGTTTCATTATTGCAGACATTAATAATTCCAATTATAGAGAATACTAGAGCTATAAGTCCCCACAAATTAGGCAACCATGGTAGAAATGGGATAATGAAAGATATTATATACGCTATGACAGCCCCGCTAAAAGCATATATAAATAGGTTAATCCCCTGAATGGTGTGAAATTGTACAATTTTATCATTTTTATCTGCGAAAAAATATGGTATAAGAGCAAAAATATATGCTAATATAGCCATTATTTTATTTGAATCAATACCTTTCTTATCTTGTTCTGATGATTCCGTATTTTGGGTGCTTGTAGTGTCTTCAGCATTTTCAGCTAATTGCATATCAGGCTGAGAATCAGAGGCACTAACATTCTCATTTTCGTCAGGCTGAATAAAATTATTATCTTTGTCGTTCATTTTAATATACCTCCTATTCAAAATAGTAATAGCATGAAATTATTACTATTTTAATATAATATTTTTTATAGAAAATTACAATCCCTATTGTATATTTTAGACATGGGGACAGAGTTTTTGTCTGCACTGGTTGAGCATATTTAGCTAAGCAGGTGGATTTTAAGAAGTATAGGTCACCATCTCTATAATAATATTATACTCAAACTTATTTCAGAGTTTTATTAAAAAATGGAAATTTAAATGAAAATTAGTGGGAGGGGAAACGTAAAATTTAGGTATTGACAGAGCAACAAGTTGTGATATAATACTACTCGTATGCACCACTAGCTCAGTTGGTAGAGCAACTGACTCTTAATCAGTGGGTCCGGGGTTCGAATCCCCGGTGGTGTACCAAAAAAGACATCGTATCAAGTGGATGCGATGTCTTTTTTTAGCTATTTAGTGGATATTTTTTAGTCTCTCAATTCTACTTTCAATAGTAGGATGAGTAGAGAAAAGAGAACTTTCCTTTTTTGTTCTTTTGTTTTTTAGAGGGTTACAAATATACATACATTCAGTAGATTTATTAGCTTGTTCCAATGGATCATCATCAGATGAAATTTTTCTTAAAGCGTTAATTAATCCTTCAGGGTTTCGTGTTAATTCAATGGCAGATGAATCTGCAAGATATTCTCTATTTCTAGATAATGCTAATTTAAGTAACGTAGCAAATAGTGGTGAAAGGGCTAAAAATAGAACGCCAAGTAGTAATACTATTGCTTGTACTGGAGATGATGAATCATTATCTCGACTTCGACCAGAGCTACGTATTCCTATTCTAAAGAAAAGGTCAGAAATTATTGTAACAAAACCAACAAATACAGAAGCAACTGTTTGTAGCAGTATATCATAATTTTTTATATGAGAAAGCTCGTGTGCTAGAACACCTTCAAGTTCATATGTATCTAACTTTTCCATTAATCCTGTTGTTACACATATCACAGCGTTTTCAGGATTTCTGCCTGTAGCAAATGCGTTTGGAGACATATCATCCATAATGTAAAGTTTAGGCATAGGAAGCCCTGCAGCAATGCAAAGTCCTTCTAAATTCTCGTACATTCTTTGGTTTTCTTCTTTAGTAGCCGGTCGAGCACCATTTAGTGATAGTACTATTTTATCTGAATTATAATAGCTTCCCCAAGTCATTATAATAGTTATAATTAGTGCAATTATGGCAGCAGTAACACCAAGTTCTGGAAACCAAAGTTGCATAAGAAAATATATAACGAGGCACAAGAAAACCACAAAAATAGAAACTATCGTATATGTTTTAGTTTTATTTTTCTTACTCATGTCAAACATTTTTACTACCCCCTAGAAAGTGTATTAAATATAGAAAGGGTCGCTAAATTTTAAGCGACCACTATTAATTGCTTATTATCTTAAAATTAGAATTGTACTTTTGGTGCAGCCTTCGCAGCTTCGTCAGTTTTGAATAGAACCTCTTCCTTAAATCCAAACATACCAGCAATCATATTGTTTGGAAATGTTTGCAATTTATTATTATAAATAGTAACAGAATCATTGTAAAATTGTCTTGAAAAAGCAACCTTATCTTCAGTGCCTTTTAAGTCATCTTGTAATTTAGCGAAGTTTTGATTTGCTTTCAAATCAGGATAATTTTCAGCAACTGCGAACAAAGTCTTCAATGTTGAAGTAAGCTGATTATCTGCTTCTATTTTTTCTGCAGCCGAATGAGCATTCATATATCCAGACCTACTAGCAGTTACATTTTCCAGCAATTCTTTTTCATGTGATGCGTATCCTTTAACTGTTTCTACAAGATTTGGTATTAAGTCAAAACGTCTTTGAAGCTGTGTATCAATTTGCGCAAATGCATTTTTTACTTTATTTCTAGATTGAATCAAAGAGTTATAAACACCTATTACCCAAAAGACTAATAAAAGTACTATAACTAATGCTATTATCCATCCCATAATTTATCCGCTCCTTTATTCTTAGTATATGAAATATTATAGCATTTATCAAAATAAAGCACAAGTATATATCTCCAAATTTTTGTTGATTATTGTGCCTTGATGTTATATGATAACAGTGTTAAAGATGTACAGAGGAGAGGACTTTTATTATGTATTTAAAGAAATTAGAAATGCAAGGCTTCAAATCATTTGCTGAAAAAACAACAATTGAGTTAGAAAAAGGCATTACAGCAGTTATTGGACCTAATGGAAGTGGTAAAAGTAATATTTCTGATGCCATAAGGTGGGTTCTTGGAGAGCAAAGTATCAAGAACCTTCGTGGGTCAAAACTTGAAGATGTTATTTTTTCTGGAACGCAAGCAAGAAAGTCACTTGGGTTTGCAGAAGTAGAAATGACAATAGATAATACTGATGGTAAGTTACCAGTAGAATATAGCGAAGTTACAGTTACTCGTAGAGTATATAGAAATGGGGAAAGTGAATTTTACATAAATAAAAATCAATGCAGACTGAAGGATATTGTTGAATTATTTATGGATACAGGTATTGGCCGCGATGGATATTCAATAATTGGTCAAGGGCGAGTTGATGAAATTTTAAGTTCAAAATCAGAAGAAAGAAGGCACATTTTTGAAGAAGCTGCTGGAATTGTTAAGCATAGAACAAGGAAAGAAGAAGCCGAGAAAAAGATTGAAAATACAAAGCAAAATTTATTGAGAATAAATGATATTATTTCTGAAATAGAAGGGCAGCTTGAAAGCTTAGAAGATCAGGCCGATAAGGCCAAAAAGTTTTTAGACATAAGAGAAAAACTTAAGTATTTAGAGATTGGTTTCCTTATAAATGGAATTGAAAAAAATAAAAATAAATTAAATGAGATAACGAACCAAATAAATGAGATTATTGCCCAAGTGGAAGATGAGAATAACAATTTGTCATCATTACAAATTAAGAAAGAAAAAATAAGGGAAGAATCTGAAAAAATAATAGCTATGATAGAAAAAGAGCAAGAAAACATTTTTGATTTTCAAAACAATATTGAGAAACAAAAAGCTAGTATTAGCGTACTTCAAGAACGTATTCAAAACAATGAAAAAAAACAAGTACTTTGTGATGAGGAAATAGATAGAGCTATTAAGAAGAAGGCGGAGTTGAAGAACGATAAAGAAGATAGAGCTTCTCGTAAGGCAAGACTTGCAGAAGACAAAAAAAGATTTGAAGATGAGTTGTCAGGAAAGATGGCGGAGTTTTCAAAGATGTCTGAAAATTTTACGAATGAACAAAAGCACATTGAAGAATTAAAAGAAAAGATGATGAATAATATTAATTTAAAATTTGAAAAAATGGAAGTCGTAACTGATTTATCATCTAATATTGAGGCGGACAATAGGCGAATAAAACAGATTGAACTAGAGTTAGAAGAAAATATTCATGAGCTAGACAAAGAACGCATGAAAAAGGAAGATGCTAATGTTGTATTAAATAACGTGACTTCTAAGAAAAATAAATTATCTGAAATGGGTGTGGAGCTTTCAAAGAATATTGAAGAGTATAATGAAAAGATAAAAAAATATGAAGAAATGATTAGAGAGACTGATGATAATCTTCATGTATCTGCATCTAGGCACAAATTTTTAGTAGAAACTGAAAATGAGTTTGAGGGATATAACAAGGCAGTTAAAGAAGTGTTAAGCAGATGTAAGAAGGACAAGGAGTTTTCGGCCAATATACATGGTGCACTTGCCTCATTAATTAATGTCCCTGCAGAATATGAAATAGCAATTGAGATGGCGCTTGGCGCGTCAATTCAAAACATAGTTACAGAGACTGAAAGCGATGCTAAGCGTGCAATAGACTACCTAAAAAATAATAATCTTGGTAGAGCATCTTTTTTACCAATTAGTGCTGTAAATGGAAGCAAATTAACGCAAAATTTTAATAAAGATACTGGCGTTTCTGGAATTGCAGCTGATTTAGTAAGTTATGATAAAAAGTATGATGGCATTGTACAAAATCTTCTTGGCAGGACTTTAATTGTAGATAATATGAATAATGCAATTAATATTGCTAAGAAATATAAATATGCTTTTCGAATTGTTACACTTGATGGCGACATTATAAATGCTTCTGGACAAATGACTGGTGGAAGCACATTTAAGAAGACAACGAGCATTCTGGGAAGGAGCAGAGAAATTAAAGCGCTAGAAAAGAAAGTGAATGATTTGCAAAAAAAGAAAGAAGATTTGTCTAATGAATTTGCAAGATATAAAAGTGATTCTGAAGACGTATTAAATGAAGTTGCAAGAGTTCAACATGAATTACAAGAAGTCAACATTGAATATACTAGAGAAGCACAAAAAATGGATGAAATAAATAATAATATAGATAGGTTTGAAAAGAAGATAAATGTGCTGAAAGGTGAAAAGACTAAATTAAATGAAACACTTAATAGCAATTCTGAAAACTTAAATAATATAAATAAGATAATTGAAAATTTTGAAAAAGAAAATGAAGAGTTACAAATAAAAATAAAAGAGTTTTCAAGCAAGAATGAGGAGCAACAAAAGATAATTGATGATCTAAATGATGACATTGTTAATTTAAAAATATCTGTTTCGTCCTTTGATGAAAGCGCACTTTCTTTAGACGAGATGCTTAATATGATAGATCAAGAAATAAACAATTGCGATATTATTGTTAATAATAAAAACGAAGAAAAAAGCAATTTGTTAAAAGAAAATGAACAAATAAAAGAGGAGTTAAATAGTATTGAAACTAATATTTCTAATTCGGATGATACTATTAAAAAGCTTGAAGATAATGTTACTAATTTAAAGAAAGATAGGGAAAATAAAAATCTTGACTTAACTGCAGTTGAAAACAGTATAACGGCTGAGTTTAAAACATTGGATATTTTAAAAGATCAAAGTACGAAGTTGGACTTAAGAAGAAGTAAATTAGAGCTTGATATTGAGGCTTTGCAAAATAAAATGTGGGAGGATTATGAGACGACTCCAAATACAGCAACTAATTATGCAGAAGTGACTTCATCTACAGCGAAAGAAATAGAAAAGTTAAAAGCTGAATTAAAAGGATTAGGCAGTGTAAATGTTAATGCAATTGAAGAATATAAATCGACGAAAGAAAGATATGATTTCTTAAATACACAGAGAGAAGATTTAGAGTCGTCGGAAAAATCATTAAATAAGATTATTGAGGATATGACAAGGCTTATGAAAATTCAGTTCGCAGAACAGTTTGACATTATTAATAAAAACTTTATACAAGTTTTTAGCGAATTATTTGGTGGTGGAAGAGCTACACTTAGTCTTTCTGATGAAGCAAATATTTTAGATTGTGGAATAGAAATTGAAGCACAGCCACCAGGAAAGAAGCTGCAGAGTATGATGCTTTTGTCTGGTGGAGAGAGAGCTTTGACTGCGATTGCATTATTGTTCGCAATATTGAAGCTAAGCCCGTCTCCGTTTTGCGTGTTAGATGAAATTGAAGCAGCCCTTGATGATGTGAATGTTTATAGATATGCAGAGTTTTTAAAGAAGTTTAGTAAGGACACACAATTTTTAATAATTACTCATAGAAAGGGGACTATGGAAGCTGCTAATACAATGTATGGTGTTACGATGGAGGAACACGGAATTTCGAAATTAATTTCCATGAAAATATAAAATTTATACGAAAGATAATTACTTAGGAGGAATAAAAACAGATGATGTAGTTTTTTGTAAAAACTTTTTCTGAGAATAAGCTACAATGTGACAGTATATTTGATTACCACTTGAGTATAATGTGCTTACAAATTTATGAAAAAGTTAAAGAGGTGTTTTATTGGTGTTTCAAGGTTTAAAAGAAAAGGTAGAATATACCAAAAATATTAGTAATGAAAAAATAAATATTTTGGACAAGCTGAATTTTAAATCATTAGTTGGAAGCTTTAAAAATCTTATAATATTTTTAGTCTGTGGGCTTGTAGCTTCGTGTGAAATTGGCTCCGGAGTAGCGCCTTTGGGGTCGGCTATATTTTGTGCCGTAAGCGCTATAGAAGTGCCATTGATGATACCGTTTATTATGATTTCAGTCGTGACTGGCATAAAATTCGGTGGGCTTGCATTGCTTAAATTTGTCATAGTTGCATTACTATTTACGTCAATTAAGTCTTTTATTAAAGTGGAAAATACGAAAGTTAATAATGCCTGCATAGTTATTTTTGGAACAATAATGGCAGAGATTGTAGGGCTTTCTATCGAGGGGCTACTTTTATATAATACTTTGGTTGGAATATATACTAGTGTTATGTCTGCAGTATTTTATTTAGTATTTGCGGAGGGGCTTCCTACGATATATGATTTATCTAAGCCGAAAGTTAATTCTACAGAAAATGTTATTTCAACGGGAATATTAATCGCAGTAATGGTGTCTAGTCTTGGCAATATAGGTTTGTTTGGAATAACGATACGCGGGATAATTAGCATACTTATTGTCATGTTACTTGGCTGGAGAAGAGGTCCGGCGACAGGTGCAACCGCTGGGCTCTCTATATCTTTAGTTATTGGAATTATGGGATACGGAACTATTGCTACAGTCGCAACATATGCTTTTTGCGGATTCCTTGTTGGAGTGCTTGCTAGATTTGGTAAGATGGGTGCTGTAGTTGGTTTTGTACTTGGAAATATGATATTAGTTTTTTATGCTAATGGGTCTACAGAAGTCTTGATTAGTATTAAAGAAATAATTGTTGCTTCAGTAGCATTGTTTTTAGTGCCTAAGAAATTAATAATCGTAATCGAAGATTTATTTGATTATAACAGGACGCTCCCAGGCAATCAAAATGTTGCGGGATACATAGAAGAAAATACAATATATAAGTTGAATGCTGTTTCTGATGTTATAAGTGATATGGCAGATAATATATCGACTAATAAGATTGATATTCCTGTAACTGATGAGATGGGAAGTTTTATAAAAACATTAAATGAGAACACATGTAAAAAATGTGAAAACTATGAAAATTGCTGGAAAAATAATTATCATAAAATGTATGAACTTACATTTAATGCGATAGAAATTTTGCAGACTAAAGGAGAGGTTTTGTCAAGTGACTTTGAAGATTCTGTGTGCCTTAATAGAGCAATGCTCGCTGACGGGCTAAATTTTAGTTATGAAATGTATAAGGTAAATAAGAACTGGCAAGAAAAAATAAAAGAGCAAAGAATTCAAATGGCTATGCAATTAAAAGAAGTCTCTAAGGAACTCGATAAAGTGAAGGAGGAATTAGCAAGCAAGGCAATTGCTAAGGATGAAGAAGTTAAGCAAGACAAGCCATACAGATTGGACTTGGGGATTGCAAAAGCAAAAAAAACTAATAGTGCAATTTCACGGAGATAGTACTACAATCAAGAAACTAAAAGACGGAAAAATATTGGTTGCTTTAAGCGATGGCATGGGTTCAGGAGAAGTAGCTGCCAGGAACAGCAAAAAAGTGGTATTGAATTTAGAAAAGTTTTTAGATACTGGATTCGAAGAGGAGAGAGCGATTAAGCTAATAAACTCTTATTTATTAGTAGGAAAAGATGAAGATAATTTTGCTACAATTGATGCAATGGTATTCGATCCAAGTAGCGGACTTACAGAACTAATAAAAATAGGAGCATGTCCTACATTTATAAATAGTGGAGGAGAGGTCAGTAAAATTGAATCAAACACTCTTCCTGCTGGGATTGTAGAAAATGTTGAGCTAGAAATGAAAACAAAAATATTGAAAAAAGGCGCAATAATGATTATGGTTACAGATGGAATTATTGATGCTATTCCTGATAAAAGTGGAGAAGTGCTAAAAGAGCTACTTAGAACAGTAAAAACAACAAGCGCACAAAGGTTAGCAGATATCATATTACAAGAGTCAATAGATGAAAACTTTGGGATTGTAAAAGACGATATGACAGTTGTAGTGATTAGAGTAATGTAAAGTGTGTTAAAGTAATAAATTCATTTTAGATATAGGGACGGAGTTTTTGTCTATACTTCTTAAAAGCAATCTATCTAAGCAATAGGTTCAATCAGTATAGATAAAAACTCCGTCCCAGTGTCTAGGCCCCGTGTTAAAGACGTTTCATCTTGTTGATACTTATACAAATATTTACATGCAATTTTTACAGCTACACGAATTCTGATTGTTTGACGTGCATTGTGTTTTCATATTGCAATAGTTATTATTATTTTGGTTAGGACAACGATTATTTGTGTTTGAATTATTAGATCTATAACTTGAATTTTGCGTATTTGCCGTTGCATTGCAATTTCCTTTAATAGGAGTGCCGATGCAATTGCTTAATGTATCATTGCAACCGCAATTATTGGTTTGTGTGCCAAGAACATTGTTTTGCATATTATTCATATAGAACTTTTTGCTAGCAAGCTTTTCTTGAACGTTTCTAAGAGCCTCCCCGAATCGTTGAAAATGAACTATTTCACGTTCTCTTAAAAACTTTAAAACATTAATTACATCAGGATCGTCTGCTAAATCAATTAAATATTCATAAGTCGAACGCGCTTTTTGTTCAGCGGCCATATCTTCATATAAATCAGCTACAGGATCCCCTTTAACAGCTAATGCTGTAGCAGAGAATGGAATACCGGCAGCACTTTGAGGGTATACTGATATACCATGATCTGTATAATATTCGCCAAGTCCTTCTCGCTTTAGAACCTCTGGACAAACGCCTTTAGTTAATTGGTTGACCAATGTGCCCACCATTTCTAAGTGTCCTAATTCTTCAGTACCTATATCGGTTAATATACCTTTGGTAATTTCAGTAGGCATGCTAAATCTTTGGCTTAAATACCTAAGTGATGCTCCTAGTTCACCATCTGGCCCGCCATATTGACTTATTATAAATTTAGCCATTTGAGGATTTGGATTTTTTATATTAATTGGATATTGTAATTTTTTATCATAATCCCACATAATCTACACCATCCTTTCCCAGGGCCATGGATTCTTAATCCAAGTCCATTCACAGTCTGTAGCCCCATTTACGGCTCTAAGCGGACCATACATTTCTTCGTAATTTTTTCTTGCACATGCTGCTTCAACAGCAAGGTCTTGGTACACTTCCAAAGCATCTTGATCGAATGGATGAGTATCTAGATATAATTGTAAGTCATACAATTTAAAATCAAGTGCCATTAATTCTTTTAATTTACATTCTTGCTCATTCACAAGGATCAACCTCCTCACACGTCTCAGTTTGTGATAAATATTGTATTACACACTGAGACTGATTTTTAGAATATGGGCTAACAAGCTCTGGAAAGGCTGTTCCATGTTCTAATGCCTCCATTGGGCAAAATAACTCATCGTAATATTGATATGGAACATATGCATTAGCAAGTAAAGGGTTCTCCGGCATTACCGGTAACTCTGCGCAATTTCTACAACAGTTGCAGTTGCAACAGCCTCTACGTCTGTTATTATACCTATTTCTCATATATATGATTACCTCCTATTTATTATTAATATAATATAGAATATGAACGAGCCTACACGAATGTGCATAATTCTACATTTTAGACATGGGGACGGAGTTTTTGTCTATACTTCTTAAAATCAATCCACCTTGGATAATAGGTTCAACTAGTATAGACAAAAACTCCGTCCCCATGTCTACTCATCAATATTTATTCTTTTAGGTATTGACAAACTTCCATTTTATGTGCTATTATACTAACTGTCGCATATAGTAAATATATGTGGGTCTGTAGCTCAGCTGGATAGAGCAACGCCCTTCTAAGGCGTGGGTCGGGGGTTCGAATCCCTCCAGGCTCACCAATAAAAAGAGGTCATTACATTGTAATGACCTCTTTTCTGTGTATGGCTATAGCTTTTTTAATGTAAAAGCTATAGTACGTATATACCACCAACATTTTTGCTAGATGTTACACCATATAAATTTGTCTTTTTATATGTGTCACTTTCGCCGATTATAATCGTATCTCCATCAAAGATATAATTGTTTTCTTTTGCAATCTGAAGCCCTTCATTTATCATTTCTTCTGCAGTTTCTTTCTTTTCTACTATTATTGGGGTAACATTCCAAACGGCGCTTAATCGCCTTGCTGTAGAAATATTTGGTGTTATAACAAATATTGGACATGTTGGCTTGAAACTTGCGATAGCAGTAGGAGTATGCCCCCCTGATGATAATGAAAAAATGGCTTTAGCTTTTGTTTGCATAGCAAGTTCACAAAGGGAATGACCAACTATCATATTTGGACGTGTTTCTATTAATGAAGTATCATCAATTTTATTAAATCTTTCCCAATAATCAATTTCATCTTCAACAGCTCGTGTAATTTTGTGCATCATTTTAACACATTCAACCGGAAATTTACCGGCTGCAACTTCGGCTGATAGCATAACATCGCTAGTACCATCATATACTGCGTTTGCGACATCATTTACTTCTGCTCGAGTAGGGCGAGGGGAGTATACCATCGATTCTAGCATTTGTGTAGCCACTATAACAATTTTTCCTTTTTGATTGCATTTGCGTATAAAATCTTTTTGCATTGCAGGCACTTTTTCAATAGGAATCTCTACTCCTAAATCTCCACGTGCAACCATAATTCCGTCTGCAACATTTAGTATAGAATCAAAGTTATTTACACCTTCTTGATTTTCTATTTTTGCTATTACCATTACATTAGTAGCATTTAGTTCGTTTAATAAATTTTTTATTGCTAAAATATCATCAGCTTTTCTGACAAATGAAGCCGCAATGATATCGAAATCATTTTTAATTCCAAACGTAATATCTTGCTTATCTTTTTCAGTCAATAACGGAAAATTAAGCGAAAGCCCGGGAACATTAACACTTTTTCTATTTGTTAATTTTCCGCCGTGTACAACTGTGCATTTTATATCTTTATCTATAATTTCATCTACTCTTAATTCGATTAGTCCATCATTAATAAGAAGTGTTGAACCTACGTTTATTTCAGAATAGAGAGTAGGATAATTTACGAATACACCATTTTCATTACCTGATTTTTCTTCATTATATAGTGTGAAGTTTGCACCATCTGATAAAAATATTTCTTTATTTTCAAATGTTCCAATCCTTATTTCAGGTCCTTTAGTGTCAAGCATCATAGCTATTGGTAAATTCAATTCATCACGCACACTCTTGAATAAGTCTATTCGTTTTTGTTGTTCTTCATAATCTCCATGAGAAAAATTAAATCGTGCCACATCCATTCCAGCAGTGCACACCCTTGAAAGAGTTTGTACGTCATCAACAGCCGGACCAAGGGTACATACAATTTTAGTTCGTTTCATATTTTTATTTTATGATAGAAAACTATCATATCTCCTTTCTTTATTATTAATAATATCATAGGCGCATTTTGAATTATGCGCCTAATAAATTTTAATTCATTAACCACTTACACATAGATAAGTCATGTTTATTAATTAACAAGTCGTGCTTTGGCAGTACTCTAAAAGTATATCCGTAACTTCCGCCTTCATCAATACATAAATCAGTAGTATATTCGTATTTTGATTCTCCAAGCTCTTTGCTTACCTTCATTTCAGAAAATAGGCTATTTATCATCTTACCTTTATCATCTAATTTACCACAATATACTTCAACCGTAACGCTATCAGGTGAAATATCATTTAGGAATACGTTACAAGACATTGTAATTACACTTCCGGCATTTACTTCAAGTTCATCTAATTCATTCATAGGAGTGATTTTAATAAGAGACCATTTTGATTTTAATTCTTTTTCCCATGTAAGATAATTTTCGACTGCTGGAATATTATTTTTAACATTACTGAAACGCTCCATTTGAGGAACATATAATTTCGTTAAATAATCAACAAGCATTCTGGATGTGTTATATATACCGCCTACGCTTTTAATAGAAGATTTCATTTTCTTTATCCAATCAGAATTTATTTCATCGTCATCCTTTTGGTAGTAAAGAGGAATAATCTCATTTTCTAAAATATTATAAATACTTTGAGAATCGGCGTTATCCTGTAGCTCATAATTAGTATACTCAGTATCATCACCAATAGCCCAACCGTTTTTACCGTTATAGCCTTCATACCACCAACCATCAAGAACGCTGAAATTTATAACTCCATTTACTCCGGCTTTTTCGCCACTTGTGCCACTAGCTTCTAGAGGACGACGTGGATTATTAAGCCATACATCGACACCGCTTACTAAATATCTTGCAACAAACATATTATAATTTTCTAGAATAAATACTTTCCCTTTAAATTGAGGCATTTCAGATATTTCATGTATTCTTTTAACAAGTTCTTGTCCTTGTATATCAGCAGGATGAGGTTTACCGGCAAAAACAATTTGAACAGGGCGAGCTGGATCATTAATAATTTTTGTAATTCTTTCTAAATCTCTAAAAATTAAATCAGCACGCTTGTATGTTGCAAAACGTCTTGCGAAACCTATTGTAAGAACATCTGGATCAAACCATTTATTTATTTCATTTAGTTCATCAAAAGATGCTCCGTGTCTAGTTTTTTGCTTTTTAATATTATTTCTAACTAAGATTCCTAATTTTTTCTTCTGAGTCATGTGTGTATTCCAAAGCTCTGCATCAGGAATATTATCAATATCATCCCAAACGTCTAAATCATAAACTTGCTCTTGCCAAAATGGGCGAAGATATGCATTATATAATTCCTTTAATGCTGGTGCAAGCCAAGTACATGTATGAATACCGTTTGTAACATAATCAATTGGAACTTCATTTGAAGCTGTCTCAGGCCATAAATCAGAAAAAAGTTCCCTAGATACTTCACCATGTAATTTACTAACTCCGTTTTTAACTCCAGCAATTTTAAGTGCAAGAACAGCCATATTAAAACCTTCGCTAAAAACATTTTCTTTCTTAGTTCCTAAATTCAAAAATTCATTTCTAGTAATTCCTAGTTCTTCATAATAGCTAGAAAAATATCTATCAACTAAGTCAACTGGGAAAATATCATTTCCAGCAGGAACAGGAGTATGGGTAGTAAATACCGTACACATCGAGGCTAATTTTTTAGCAACATTAAACGGAACTTTCTTTTCCTCCATTATGTCTTTAATAAGCTCTATGGTGATAAAAGAAGAATGTCCCTCATTCATGTGATACACAGTTGGCTTAAGTTTTAAAGTCTTTAGAAGAGTCATACCACCAATGTCTAAAATTATTTCTTGAGATATTCTCATTTCTTGATTTCCACCATATAACTTTAATGTTAATTGTCTATCCATGTTACTATTTAAATTTATATCACTATCCAACATGTATAAAGTAACTCTACCTATCTGAATCTTCCATACTTTTACATAAACAATTCTTCCAGGAAACTCAACAGATATAATTAATTCGTTTCCATTCTCGTCGTACACAGGAAGTATTGGTAAATCTTCGACTATATTAGGTGAGTAATCAAAAAGCTCGCTACCATCTTTGTTGATTATTTGATTAAAATATCCTTGTTTATATAGAAGACCAACAGACACGAAAGGAATCCCTAAATCACTAGCTGATTTACAATGATCGCCAGACAAAATTCCAAGACCACCAGCATATAGCGGAAGTACTTCATCTATTCCATATTCAGCCGAGAAATATGCAATTAAGTCATCTTTATGATTAGGAAATGTTTTATTAAAATATGTATCAGTAGAGGATAAATAGTTTTTGAAATTATCTATAACAAAATCATATTCTTTTAAAAATTCACTATCATTAGAAACTTCAATCAATCTTTTTTGATTTATTCTAGAAAGGAATTTTACGGGATTTTTTCCAACCTTTGAAAATAAATTAGAATCAATATAATCGTATAAGCGCAATGCATAAGAATTCCAAGACCACCATAAATTATTTGCAAGATTTGAAAGCTCAGAAATTCTATTTGGTAACTGTGGTGTTACAGTTATTTTTCCGAATAAGTACACTTTAAAATTCCTCCTTTGTTAAATGTTTAAACTCAACACTATTATCTAATAACAGGTATGAAAAGTCAATAATGCGAATATGTTTTTTCAATGACATCTTCAAGATATTCGTAGTAATTTTTTAATTTAAAAAATGCAAAATGGTCAGCATAAATATAATTTTTATTTCTAAAATTTAAAAGAAGTTTATTTAAAATTAAATCTTTTCTATATAAATATAGCTTTTTAGATTCTATCGAAGGATAATTTGAATCGAGTATAATGTGGATTATATTTTTTAATTTTTCTATGTCATACGGTGCAAGATGACTATATTTTGAGGATAAAATTTGATATGTTATTTTTAATTCGTAGCACTTAATTATAAGTTCGGAAAGAATCAAAGAAACATTGGTATACAAATAAATATAGCTCAAATATATATTATCAAAAGAAGAATCTATAAATTTTTTATAATAGTTTTGACACTTAATTATAACGGTGTTAATTCCATTTATTTTTTTTGAAACAAAATGTATCTTGTCATAATTTTTCAGTTCATTCACGAAAAGGCTAAAAAAAACTTTGGAATAAATTTTAACTATAATATATTTTGGTTGCAATATAAACACTCCTACCGAATTAAAATATATAAGTATTATTTTCACATTTTATATATACTATTCATTCAAATTAAAAAGGGTAATGATTTAAGTAAAAGTATTGAAAAAAAGACAATGTAACAGTATAATAAACATAGGTTTTTATATGTTAAGGGGTGAACTAATGAAAAATGTGTTTAGTGTACTAGAGAAGAAACTTTCTTTATTGGGATACAATTCTAATATAATAAATAGTGTTTTAAAAAAGTTTGATTTAGCTCTAATAGAAAGAAATATTGAAAATTTAGATAAAGATGAAGTAGAAAAAATAGTAGATATCGTAGAGTTAGAAGAGCCAAACGTTGATATTATAGAATTATTTTTGAATATAGGATACGATGTGCTTAAGCTTGAAGTGCTTGAAGGGGACATAGCTATTTCATCAACATCAACGGCAATTGGCACTCGTTTTGCAATTGCAAATTATACTCTTTCAAAAAGAAATGTATTAATGGCTCTTTTGAGTGATTATACGATAAAAATATTAGTATACAAACCAAATCCCAAAACACAAAGTATATATAATGGAATTACTTACGAAGAAATATATAAAAAAGAAAGAGATGAAATTACTAAAGAATATTATGACGCATTTGTAAGAAATGGCAAAGTGTCTGAAAAGAAAATAAGAGACATTTTAACGTTGTTGGCTTCGGATTATGTGATTGATGAGTTGGCTGTTACTGGTGCAAATCCTAGAATTAAAATGTATGATGATGAACAAAAGTATGCTAAGAATTTATATTCATACTCTTTAAGATATATAAATGTAAAAAACAATAGAATAGAAGTCATGAACAAAGACGCTGATGTAAAAAGAACCTCTAAGAATGTTACTCTTGGAATGATTAATAATGATCCTTATATAAAATTAGATAACTTACCACATTCGGCTAATTTCCCGCTTAATACCTTTTCGTATTGCTGGTTAAATTCGAATCAATATGGGCAAGAGGAAATTTCAATATTTGTCCCATCAAAAGTATATAATTATGCGATGTATGCAGACATGCTTAAAAACAGTGTTGAAATAGAAAAAATTGCCGGAGATATTATAAGAAAACTAAATAGAGAGTCTAATGAAAATTTAGATGTTGAATACGTAAAATCTGTTTTACAGAAACTAAATCCAGAATTGGTAAATCCATCTGTAGATATAATACATGAAAACTTGAATAATAAAGTAGATGCAATAGAACCTATAAAATATCGTTATCAAGTTATTACAGAACCGGCAGATTTTGAAGAGAAACTATATGTAACTATTGAAGACAATGTATCAAGAAGATACAAGTACAAACTTGTAGAAAACATTTTAGAGGATTTAACAACTATAGGAAGTAAGTTAGAATATACTGACGAAAATGGTGAGCTTGTTATCAAACAATCGATTGCCGATTTTAATGTAAATGCTCCAACGGCAGTAATAAGACGTGAGACATTTATTGATATTAATAAAATACCAACTCTTTTGGGATATATTTATGAAGATATGAAATATTATGGAACTGAAGCATTGCCAGTACCGAGTATTGAGGTTGATTTTTATATGCCACAAGATGGTGGTAATTCAAATACAGTAATGATGTATAATGGAACGTCGCTTGACTTTGCTTTAAATAATATATCAAAGCAAAATTTGTTTAATGAAGCTGGAATGATACATGAAAATGCTGCTTATATTATTGGTGGTAATGCGCTTCCAGGCTCTACCTATGTTAAGGTTAAGTATTTGAATTCAAGAGGAGAAATTTTAAAAGAAAATAATCTTGGAAATCTTTTCCCGAAAACTACTTTCTTACCGGATATAATACCTTTGATAAAAGACAAAGAAGGAAAGGAGTGGGTTTTAGAAGGAAAAGAAATAGTTCCATTTGTAGTGAAAGAAAATCCAGAAAACAATGTAATTGAATTAAAGTATGTTGAAAAATACGCTCATGTAAATGTTTCATTTATTAATAGAGAAGGAAAAAATATTGCAAGAGAAAAAGATGAAATAGTACAAGTTGGAACTACTTATGACTTTAGTGATAAGAAGTTATTTAAAGATTCAAATGGGGATGAATGGAAGTTAATTTCTGCTAGACCACAGAAATTTATAGTAAGTGCAGTAAAAGAAAAAAATAAAATTATACTTGTGTACGATATAGAAAAAGCAGATGTAATTATTAATTATTTAGATAAAAAAAGTAATAAAATTGCAGAACCTAAAATTATTCAAGCGCCTGTTGATAAAAAATATACGGCAGAAAAAATACCATTTATAAAAGATGAACAAGGTTTAGGATGGAAGTATATTGAAACATCTAATCCTACTGTAGTTGTAAAAAAGGAAGAAGAGAATGTAATAAATCTTACTTATGAAGAGGCAAAGGAAAAAGTCGTTATAAGATATAGAAATAATGAGGGATTGGCTGTCGCAGATGATAAAGTTGAGTTTGTACAGGTTGGTAAAAAATATATTCCAGAAGTTGATGAGGATATAACAGACTTTCAATGTCAAGAGTGGAAACTTGATAGCATTACGCCTGTAGAATTGATTATTGCGGAAAAGGTGGAAAACATAATAGAAGTAAAGTATCAGCCCGTTTTGGCAAATGTTTCTGTACGATATGTAGATTTTAATAATTCGCCAATTAAAAATGCAGAAATAGAAAAGGTGCAGGTTGGAAAAAATTATGAGCCGGGAAGGAAAATAGAGATTGTAGATAACTACGGCAAAACATGGAGGTACAAAGAAAAAAGTTCCACATTGATTGTTTCAAAACGAGAAATTGAAAATTCTATTACATTGAAATATGAGCCACTTATAAGCCAAGTTACAATTAAATATTATGATATAGAAATGAATGAAATACTAAGCCCGAAGGTTGAATCTTTTCAAGTTGGAACTAAATACAGACCTGAGCCACTCGAGAAAGTGATAGATAGTGATGGAAGGCATTGGATTATTAACAAGGATAATATTCCTGCAGTGGTAGTTAAAAAACATGAGACGGAAAATGTAATTCCTATTTATTACGACAAGAGGACGACTAAAGTGCAATTGAAATTTTATGATATTTTTAATAATGAATTAAGAATGCCACAAGAAGTTGATTCTCAAATAGGGGCTCAATTTGAACGTGAACTTTATCTTGGTATAGTTGATGACAAAGGGGGAAAATGGTCATTAGAGAGTAGCGAGCCTAAAAACTTAATTGTAAAAGAAGCTAATAATGTTTTTAAACTTATATACGGAGAAATGAAAGCTAAAGTATTAGTAAAACATATTGATGTAAGATCTCAAAAGGCTGTTGTTGAAGATATAGTTACAACGATAAAGCTCGGAGGAATATATGTCCCAGATATTAGAAAAAAGGTTTTAGATAAAAACAAGTATCAATGGAAATACATTGGTGACGAAAATATATCGATTATTGTTAAAGAAAACGAACAAGAAAATATAATAATATTAGATTATGAAGAGGATACAAGTAAAGTTATATTGCAATACCAGAATGAAAGCGGAGAGAAAGTTAGAGAAGATGCTGTTAAAGAAGTTCAGATAGGTAAACAGATAAAAGTAGAAGCGATACCTAAAATCATGGATAATAACGGATTAGGGTGGAAGTATATTTCTTCTTCTGTGGATTCAAAAATTGTTGAAAAAGAAGGCAACGTCGTAATCAATTATTATGAGCCATTAATGGCAATAGTTTCACAGGAGTTCATAAATGAAGACGGAAAAAATATTGTAGAGAACAAAGATGAAAAAATCCAAGTTGGTAAGAAGTATGTTCCTACTAAGATTGAAAAATTGTATGATAGTCAAGGTTGTGCATGGATATTTGATTCGACCTCAGTGGATGAAATAATAGTTGCGGATGACATAAATAAAATTAGTAATAAATTTAAAAAATTATTGCTAGATGTTACAATCAATTTTAAAGATATGGACGGTAACTTGATTGCAGAGCCAATAGTAGAAAAACGCCATGTTGGAACTGTATATAAGGTAGAGCTTATTCAAAATTATGTGGATAAACAAGATAGAGCGTGGATATTGGATAATGTAGACTACGAGCAGATAAAAGTCACAGAGCAAACAGAAAAAAATATTATAAACGTATCATACAAAAAGGAATTAGTAGAGGTAACTTTACGTTTTTTCGGAGATAATTTTGTTGAAATAGCAAAACCTCAAATAGTTAAGGAACAGATAGGTAGTATGTATTTACCTAGCCCAAACAAAGAAATTGTTGATAACAAAATGTTAGGCTGGAGAATAGATGAAGAAAAAATTCACGAGTTTAAAGTGCAAAGAAAAGTTTCAGATAATATTATTAGTTTGCCATATGTTCCACATTTGGTTAATGTTTCAGTAGAGTTTTTAGAAACTAATGGCAACAAAATAATCGAGGATAATGTAACTAAACATCAAATAGGCACTAAATTTTTGCCAGAGATAAGCGATTATATAACTGATAACGAAGATAGAGAGTGGATAAATGTTCAAAAGGCTGAAAATAAATTTTTCTCAACAATGAAAAAAACAGAGCCTATTGTCGTTTCAAAAGACGAGGAAAAGAATAAAATTATATTATATTACAAACCTTCAAAAACTAAGGTAACTATAAGATTTGTTGATCCATTAGGTGCTGTTATTAAACCGGACGAACAATTAGAGGCTCAAATTGGAAGTATATATGAAGCAAAATGCGATGAAAAATTAGTTGGAATAGGAAAGGTTAAATGGGTGTATAATCCTAACAGTAAGAAATCAATTAAAGTTGGTAAAGATCCTGAAAAGAATGTAATTAATTTGGCTTATGAAGAGGAAAAAGCGCTTGTTATTTATAAATATTTAAATGAATACAAAGAAGAGATAAAAAAGCCTAAAAAAGTATTAGCTCAAATCGGAAGCATTTATAAAGCAGAACCGGAAAATATAATTGAAGATAATGAGCAAAAGGTTTGGGAATATAAAGCTAAAAATATTGGTGAGTTGAAGGTAGAAGATGATGAAAGTAAAAACATTATAGAAGTGATATATGTTCCTTTGAAAGTCGATGTAATTATAAAGATACTAAATTTTAAAGGAGAAAAAATAATTCCTAATAAAGTCGTGAAAGCTCAACTTGGAAGCGAATTTACTCCAACCATGGATGATACAATAACTGATGAAGAGTCGAAGTTGTTTAAACTTGTAAAATATGAACCTGCATCTATAAAGGTAAAAGAAGTTCCTATTGCATCTAACGAGGAAATAAATATTTTTGAAGCAAAATATGAATCAGTATTTGGTGAGGCAAGAATTTGTTTTAAAGATGTTGATGGTAATAAACTACGAGATGATGAAGTAAAACAATTACAGGTAGGAGTAATCTTTGAGCCTCAACCGATTCAGTATGTTAAGGATAAAAACGGAATACAGTGGCAACTTATATCTGAAAAAATTGATTCTTTGAGAGTTAAAGAAGATTCAAGTGAAAATGTTATTTCTATGGTTTATGAAATTGCTAAGGCGGAGATAACTGTTAAATATAAAGATGTTGACGGTAATATTATACGTAAGTCAGATATTTATCATATGGAAATAGGAAAAGAATTTGTTCCAACAATAGAAGATGAAATTGTTGATGAGCAAAATAAAAAGTGGATATATAGTGTTGCAGAGCCTTTGAAATTAACGGTTGGAAGTATTAATAATATTATTAATTTAATATATCAAGAGAAAAAGGCTCTTGTTACAGTCATACAGCAAACAACTGGTGGTAAGAAATTAAAAGAAGATTTAAAAATCAAAGTGCAAATCGGAAGTAGATATGTGCCTAAGGTTACATCAAAAGTTATATATGATGAAAACAACCTTTGGAGATATGCATATAATAGTCCAAGTGAAATTATCGTATCTGAAAATCAAAATGAAAATATAATTGTACAGTATTATACTGATGATTCTAGTGTAAAAGATGATCCTAATAAACCATATACTAATCCCGATGTTGCCAAATTTATTGATCAAGAATTAGTACAAGAGGTAGAAAAAGAAGAAGCTGAAAAAAGAGCAGCAGAAGAAGTAAAAAGACAGGAAAAAGAAAAAGAAAAATTAGAAGAAGTTGTCTTTACGGAAGAGAATTTAAAGAGGCTTGAGAAAAATATAAAACTTACAAATGACGAGAAAAGGACTATTAAGGCTCTAGATGACTGTAATTCTAAAATTATAAGTACTTTACATGAAGCATTAAATTATCAGGGAAATCTAGATGAATTTAAACTACAAGATAAATTAGAAGAAATAAGTAGAGAAGAGAAAAAGCTAGCTCAAGAAGGCTTGAATACACTGATTAGCGACGATAGGACAGGAAATAAAGTATTGCAAATATTTGAAGCAATTACATCGTCTAAAATTAATGATAGCGAATTTGCGCTTTTGCAACAAAAGAAGGCAATATTGCTTGCGGATTATTTCATTAATAAAAATATTGCAGATATAGAGCAGGCGACATATATAATAGAAAGAGGAAAAGTAGAGAAAGGACTTGAGTGTATAAATCAAAAAATAGCAGTAGAAAATAATAAAAAACACGACCTTGTAAAGGTAAAAATAATATTAATTTATGAGCTTGTAATGTTGAATAATTATTATAAATCAAGATCAACTATAAAAGACAGTTATTTTAATGATGCGGAAGCAAAAGAAAAATTGTCAACAGAATTAATTGTATTAGTAACTAATATACTTCCAAATCACGTTATGAAATTAATGAATAAAATTGATACATTAACAGATTATCAAAGAAATGAATTGGACGCATTAATGAAACTCCTAACTCAGCAACAACTTAATACGGTAGGAGAACTTATTAATAAAATTGATGGTGGAAAACAACGAAGAATGGCACAAAAAATGTATAAGGAAATTACAGGCAAAAAATAAATATGTGATAAATTGGACGGAGTTTTTTGACATACTTTCTCTCAAAAACAATAGGGACAAGCTTGGTAACCACGGAAGAGTGTGGAAAAAAGCTTGTCCCATTTAATTATTAATAATTATTTCTTATTGTAACAATAAATTCTATAATCAATATCCGGAAAAATTAAATCTTTATATTCAATATCTTTTAAATATTTTTTATTGATTTCATCTTTATCAATCATATCCGCAAGGGCATTAAATCTTCCAATGTGGTCACGGATACGCTTATGTGCATAATCAACCATTGTATTTGCTGTTATTATAAAAGGCCAATCACTACTTTGAGCAAGTAGCAATTCGCGAGCGCATTGATTTAGTGCTCTTTGTTGGAGTTTGTGAGGCTTTTGATAAACAGTTGCTAAATATTGCATTCTCTCAGCAGCGTTATTAAGATGGTTGTATATATAATCATTGCCAGGGTTAAGCCAAACTTCATTATAACCGTGAGCACCCCAGGTGGAAATTGCGGGAGTGCATTGTTGAATATCAGGATATTTATCTAAATATTCGCTAGGTGTAATTAATTTAAAGGTATCTTGATTATAGTAAATCTTTTTAAATAATACATACAACCAATAAGGACCTTCATACCACCAGTGACCATAAAGCTCAGCATCATATGGACATGTTATAATAGGTGGGTTCTTCATTTTCCCCGCAGCACCATTAATTTGTTCTATTCTTGAAGAGATAAAATGGTCGGCCTGCATTTCAGCCACTGCTTTTGCTTTGCTATCATTATAATATTCTTTGTATGCAGTTTTACCAGTTATTTTATGATATTTAATACCAGTATCGACACGATGACCTGACTTTGCAACGTATGGCCTGATGTAATTCCAATCAAGCTCGTATCCGATATCTTTATAAAATTCCCTATAATTTGGATCGCCAGGATATCCGCATATTGAGCTCCAAACTTGTTTTGAGCTTTCCATATCACGCCCGAAAGCAACAAGACCGATTTGGAGAAATTATTGGAGATAGGGTTCCGTATAAAGGTTTTGGTTTCGCATATGTTATACCGTGAGTTTCAAGCAAAACATATTGAATACCGAATTCTTTTAAATATGTTTCTAATTCTGGTACATATGCACATTCAGAAAGCCACATGCCACGAGGTGCTTTGCCAAAGTACTTTTTGTACATCTGCACACCTATTGCAATTTGTGCTCGAGCTGCAGAAGGAACAACATTTAATAATGGTAAAAAACCGTGAGTAGCAGGGCATGAAATGATTTCTAAAACACCAATATCTTGAAAGTGCTTAAACGCCTCAACCAAATTGCAATTATATTTTCTTTTATATACTTTATAAAATTCGCAAAAATTATAGTGATACATTTTTGCTAAATCGTTTACTTGTTTATCATTTTTTGTTCTTCTAATTTCTTTACCTGCAAGCCTGACTCTTTCTAGCAAATATTTAAGATATCTTTCTTGTAATAATTCATCCATTAACATGGTTATAAGTGGAGGAGTAATATTCATAGTTATTCTAAAATCAACCTTTTCATTTACTAACTTTTCAAAGTTCATTAGTAAAGGAAGATAAGTCTCTGAAATTGCTTCAAACAACCATCTCTCTTCCATATATAATTCACTTTCAGGGTGTCTAACATACGGTAAGTGCGCATGAAGAACTAAACTTAAATATCCCTTTTCTTTCATCTATTTCATCCTTTCTATTTTGCTAAAAATATGACGTGAGCATAATCTCACGTCATTAATTTATACTAAAACCATTGTCAAAATTTTAAAAAGAGCAACTTACTTATTGGTTTTCATGACTTGAGTTGTTCCAATAATTGTTACTACTAGCATAGAAACCTAAAGAGGTTGAATCTTCATACTGTTCAAATGAACTAACATTCTCCATTGAACTAACACCATTTTCATACCTGCCAAAAGAACCGTTATTTCTATTATCGACAGAAGCAAGTGGCAAATTAGAATAGTCTTGAGGTATCCATTTTCTTATACGATTATGATCTGCATAATCAGTAGCTTTACCATATATCGTAAATTTATCGGTAACACTAAGTTTAATACAATTTCTATAAACTATTTCTTCGTTATATTCAACCGGCACAGGAGAATTACGAGGAACCTTTGCAGGATTAGAAACGTATATACTAAAAAACTTATTATTAAACTTTCTACCTAACTCAACTTGGTATTCGCAATCAGCATCTTTAACTTCTATATAATAATTATTTGCAAAAGGATCTATCTTTAATTCATAAGAATAACCCATTGTTACATTACTTATTTTTAATATAGGAGTAGATTCAGAATAATTAATCTTCTGTGTTTCTAATAACTTAACAGTTTCAGGCGATACTTCCCAGTATACAAAAATGCGTGTCGGAGATTGAACAAGAAGACGTACTATGGTTTTATTATATTTACTTGGTAGTTCGTAATATTCGGATATTGGTAAATACACCTTTCCGTGCCCCCTCCATATTTTTATCATTAGCGCTTATACTTACTTATAAATGATATATTAAAAGAAAATAAATATCAAGGCTAAATATAAAAAATTTTTTTTTTATTGAAGCAAAATAAAAAATAGCATTAATTTATAAAAAATATTTACAATTAAATTTCCTTCATATAAAATAAAAAGTGACTAGAAAACGGAATAGTTTTTAAACGCATATGAAAATAATAAGAAACGTACGAAAAATGAAAGGGGATTTTTTAATGAAGATTATGATGCTTTCGTGGGAATATCCACCAAGAATTGTTGGAGGCATTGCGAGGGTTGTACATGATTTGTCACACACATTTACAAAGCAGGGGCATGAGGTTCATGTTATAACTTATCAAGAAGGCGACACAAAAGAATTTGAAAAAGATGGAGCAGTATTTGTACACAGAGTAACAAATTATCCGATAAATGCGAATAATTTGATTGATTGGGTTATGCAACTTAATTTCTGTATGATTGAGAAAGCAGCAGATGTAATAAAAGAATATGGAAAATTTAATGTTATTCATGCTCATGATTGGTTAGTCGCATATGCTGCACGTGCAATAAAGAGAACATACAATTTGCCTCTTGTTGCTACTATACATGCGACAGAAAGTGGAAGGAATAAAGGTATACACAACAAGTCGCAAGGATATGTAAATGATGTTGAGTGGATGCTTACATATGAGGCGTCAAATGTAATTTGTAACAGCATGTTTATGAAAAATGAAATAAGAAATTTATTTGGAAAGCCAATAGAAAATATTCATGTAGTTCCAAACGGTATAAATGTAAATAAGTTTGATGGTAAAGAGAGAGACTGGGAATTTAGAAGAAATTATGCTGCCGACTATGAAAAGATTATTTTCTTTGCAGGAAGAATTGTTAATGAAAAAGGAATACAAGTTTTATTAAATGCGGCTCCTAAGATATTATCTAATTATCCTAATGTTAAATTTGTTATAGCAGGACGTGGGCCATGCTTAGATGAATTAAAAGGTTTGACAGAATATTTAGGACTTTCACAGAAAGTATATTTCACTGGTTATTTGAACGACGTCCAAATAACGAAAATGTATAAAGCTATAGACATTGCGACATTCCCGAGTTTGTATGAGCCGTTTGGAATAGTAGCATTGGAAGGTATGCTTGCAGGTGCGGCAACAGTTGTTTCTGATGCAGGAGGATTGAATGAAATTGTTTCTCATAGGATAGACGGAATGAAATCGTATGCGGGTAATCCTAATTCACTTGCTGATTCTATATTGGAATGTTTGTTTGATGAAGGACTATGTGCACAGATGGCTAAAAATGCTCGTGAAAAAGTTATAAAAGAATTTAACTGGGACGCAATTAGCAAAAAGACGATGGACGTATATAAAGAATCTATTAAGATGGCAAAAGTAGCCGCAAAGGACAAGGTAAGATTGGAATCTTTAGCAAACGAAGAAAGCCTTGGAACAGCAACGATGGTAGATGGAAGAGATACTACAATTACAACATATACAACAGATAAAGAAATTAATGTGCTACATAACCCAGTAAAACAGAAGTTAGCAAAACAGTCATAATAAAAATAAGATTATACAAAAAATGAAAATCTCAAACCGAAAGTATCAAGTAATTATGATACTTTGCAAGGTTTGAGATTTTGTTTTTAGTAACTAAGGGGACTTCCGTCAAATAAATGTAAAAAAATAAAAGTAATAATATTTTTAAGCGGGCATATAAATTAACTAAAGTTACGTGTACAAACTTAAATTAATAAAGGAGGGTATATAATGAATAATTATAGTATATATCATGATATAGCTACGCGCACGAATGGTGATATATATATTGGCGTTGTGGGTCCAGTGAGAACAGGTAAGTCTACATTTATAAAAAATTTTATGGATATTGCGGTTTTGCCTAATATAAGAGATGAGTTCAAAAAAGAACGTGCAAGAGATGAATTACCGCAGAGCTCAAATGGCAAGACGATAATGACAACAGAACCTAAATTTGTACCAAATGAAGCAGTTGAAGTAGTTATAGATAATGTAAAGTTTAACATGAGAATGATAGATTGTGTAGGTTACTTAGTAAATGGAGCAATAGGTCATTTGGAAGGCGATGTCCCAAGAATGGTAAATACTCCATGGTATGAAGAACAAATACCTTTTGAAGAAGCTGCTGAAATTGGAACGAGAAAAGTAATAGAGGAACATTCAACGATAGGAATATTAGTTACTACAGATGGTAGCGTTACAGAGTTATCGAGAGGAGATTATATTGAAGCTGAAGAAAGGGTCGCAAAAGAATTAAAAGAGCAGCATAAGCCTTTCGTAATTGTGTTAAATACTACTAACCCTGCATCAGATGATACGAAAAAATTATGCGGAGAGTTGGAGAAAAAATATGATGCATCAGTATATCCTGCAAACTGCTCAATGCTTTCTGAAAATGATATTACTGAGATACTGCGGGAAAATTTTATATGAGTTTCCAGTAAATGAGATAGATATAAACTTGCCATCATGGGTTGAAACCTTAGAATCTTCACACTGGCTAAGAAAGAATATATTAGATATAGCTAAAACTAAATTTACAATGATACAAAATTTAAGGCAAATAAAAAATGTGCTAAATGATATTCAAACTGAAGAGATGATTGATTCATTAAATGTAAATGAAATACACTTAGGAGATGGGATAGCGGAAATAGAAATGGCATTAAACAATAATCTCTTCTATAAAATATTAACGGAAATGTCAGGCTTTGAAGTAAAGGAAGAAGCCGACTTATTTACCATAGTAACTTCGCTTGCACAAAGCAAAAAAAGCTATGACAAAATAGAAATTGCATTAAACGATGTAAAGAGAAAAGGATATGGAATAGTAAATCCCGATATGGAAGATTTAACATTGGAAGAACCGGAGATAGTAAAACAAGGCTCAAAGTTTGGGGTAAAATTAAGAGCAAAGGCACCAAGTTTGCATATAATAAGGGCGGAAATAGAGACAGAAATCTCACCTATAGTTGGAAGTGAAAAACAATCAGAAGAATTAGTAAACTATTTAATGAAAGAATTTGAAGATGACCCGGTGCAAATATGGAAATCAAACATATTTGGAAAATCTCTTCATGAATTAGTAAATGAAGGATTGCAAAACAAGCTTTATAAAATGCCAGAAGATGCGCAATGCAAGCTGCAAGAGACCTTAGAGCGAATAATAAATGAAGGCAGTGGTGGGCTAATTTGCATAATACTTTAATTAAAAAGAAATAAAAACTTTAACAAAAGCAATTACATTAATTAATAATGTAGTTGCTTTTTAGTGTATTGACAATAAGATTTAACGTGTGGATACATTTTTTAAATTAGACATATCCAAAATGGATTGCTACAATACTTATGAGACTTGCTGAGAATAACTAAAATATCGTAGTAAATTAAGAAAAATAAAAAATCAATGTATAAATGTCCGCTTCGCCGAAAAATCAAAAAAACAGTTGACAAAGCAGTAGGCAAGATAGTATAATGCTAAGCGTGTAATCCGCCTAATTATGGTCATAAATATTAGCGTTGCTAATTACCTAAGTAAAGAGATTAGCGAGTTTTATGTGAAGGGGGTGCTTTTGATGTACGCAATAATCGAAGCATGTGGCAAACAATACAAAGTGTCTGAAGGCGATGAAGTTTTCTTAGAAAAATTAGAAAATGCTGAAGGCGAAAAAGTAGTGTTTGAAAATGTATTATTAATTTCAGATGGTGACAAAGTTAAAGTTGGAACGCCAACTGTAAAAAATGCTAAAGTTGAAGCAACTGTTGTATCACACGGAAAAGGTAAGAAGATAGTTGTATTCAAGTATAAGGCGAAGAAAAATGAAAGAAAGAAACAAGGTCACAGACAACCATATACTAAAGTAAAGATTGAAAAAATCAGTCAAAGAGCTAGTACTAAAAAGTCTGCAGCAGCGGAAGAAGTCGCTGAATAATTGATATATGCAAATTTTAAAAGATTTCGAAAGGAGTGAGAAGAATGGCACATAAAAAAGGTATGGGTAGTACCAAAAACGGACGTGATAGTGAGTCGAAAAGACTTGGTGCCAAAAGAGCCGATGGACAATTTGTTTTAGCTGGAAACATATTAGTAAGGCAAAGAGGAACAAAAATACATCCAGGTAAAAATGTTGGAATCGGAAGTGATGATACTCTATACGCTAAAGCAGATGGTGTAGTAAAGTTTGAAAGAAAAGGTAAAGATAAAAAGCAAGTAAGTATCATTGCAGAAAATAAATAGGAAAATAAAGATGCTCTAGAAACACTAAGCTAGAGCATTTTTTTTATGCTATATAAATGATTAGGATACTAAAGCAGAGGGGATAATTATATTATTAAAACCTTGGCAGAAAACCAAGAGAAGATAGCTAACTAATTGAAAAGTTTGGAAATGTGTGGTAATATATGTAATGAGATTTTTTAAAGGAGTTTAGAAATGTTTATAGATTATGCAAAGATAATAATTGGTTCAGGTAGTGGTGGCGATGGTGCAATTTCTTTTAGAAGAGAAAAGTACGTTGCCAATGGTGGACCTGATGGTGGTGACGGTGGCAAAGGAGGTAGTGTATTTTTTAGAGTAGATTTAGGACTTAATACACTAGTTGACTTCAAATATAAGAAAAAATATATAGCTCAAAATGGCGAAAAGGGCGGTGGCAATAGATGTAATGGAAAAAAGGGACAAGACTTATATATTGATGTTCCTCCTGGCACAATAATAAAAGATGAAGAAACAGGAAAAGTGCTTGCAGATTTATCTAATGAAGGTCAAGTAGAATGTATTCTTGAAGGCGGAAGAGGCGGAAGAGGTAACGTTCATTATGCGACTGCTACTAGACAAGTACCTAATTTTGCTGAAACTGGTGAGCCAGGAGTAGAGAAGACTATTATCCTAGAACTTAAGATAATTGCAGATGTTGGGTTAGTTGGATATCCAAATGTAGGAAAATCTACATTACTTTCGAGAATGACAACTGCTAAGCCTAAAATAGCCAACTATCATTTTACAACGCTTGAGCCTAATTTAGGCGTGGTAAAATTGCAAAATGGTGCAAGTTTTGTAATGGCAGATATACCAGGGCTTATTGAAGGAGCTAGTGAAGGTGTAGGGCTTGGACTAAAGTTTTTAAGACACATTGAGAGAACTAGAATATTACTACACATAATAGATGTTGCAGGGACTGAAGAGCGCAATCCAGTAGAAGATTTTTATAATATAAATAAGGAGTTATCAAAGTATAGTGACAAAGTGTCTAAGAAGCTACAAATTATTGCCGCAAATAAAATTGATGTAATGCAAGATGAGGAGAATTATAAAAACTTAGAAAAGGTCGCAAAAGAGGATGGATATGAAATATTTAAGATATCAGCAGTTACTGGTGAAGGCTTAGAAAGTTTGTTTAATAGGATTGCGGAGCTTTTGAAGAACATCCCTAAAGAAGAGCTAGAGCAGATAGAGGAAGTTGTACATTACACTTATGATGACACAACAACATGGTCTGTAAGAAAAGAAAATAATACGTATATTGTTGATGGAAAAGATATAGAAAATATAATGAGAAGAGTAAATTTTTCAGATGTAGAGTCTTTAGCATATTTCCATAAAATGCTTAGGAAAATGGGAATTGATGCGGCACTTAAGAAACAAGGCATAAAAGAAGGGGATATAGTAAAAATCTTTGATCTTGAATTTGAATATGAAGACTAGCTGTCATATTTCATAAACTTTAAGAATACTTTGTACTAAATATAGTTTAAGGAGGGATTTATTTGACTTCTGTGATAACTATTTCAATTGTGGCGGTTGGTGTCTTGACAATCATATCTACGATAAAATACCTAGCAGAAGATAAAAGCATATTTAGTACTATTTTTTTAAACTTGATTCTTGGCATAATGGCATACGTGTTAATTAATCTAATAGGGTTTGAAATTAAATTGAATGTTATTTCTGGTGCATCTATAATTGTACTTGGGGCGCCAGGAGTACTATTGATGGCTATACTAAAAATAATTTTTAGTATATTTTAAAAGATAGCAAAATGAAAAACTTGTACAAGTAATAATTTAGATATATAATTAGAAAAATAAGTTTCAATAGAAAAGGAAAAAATATGGTAAAAATTTTCAAAGAAAGTTATGTATATAAGGTGTTCGTGGCGTTTTTAGGATGGGTTAATAAAATTTTCTCAGAAAGCGCTATCGTTAATTTTTTTATAAAAGAAAATGATATGAGTAAAGTCGATACAGATACTATTTTTGTGCGACTTGTGAATAAAATAATTGCTTTTATGCAAATGATTGCACATAAAATAAAACTAGATAAGCTATTTGAAAATAGCATTTTCGCGAAGCCTATTATATGGTTCACTCTAACGGTTTTTTTAACGCCATTTGTACCGACAATGTTTGTGCTTGCAATGGCTGGATGTACAGCGTTATCGTTATTTCTAAAAATTTGTATAACTAAAGATTTTAAATTAAAATATTTTAAAACAAATGCATGGGTATTGTTTTTCGCTTTAGTAATTGCGATATGTGCAATGACTTCAATCTCAAAAGCTGAAAGTCGAAATATAGCGATGCTATTAATAGCTTTTTTATCATTTTACTTTGTCATAATAAATACTATAGAAAATAAGAAACAATTTAATTTTATTTTATACACATTTATTGTGGCAGGCGTAATATCAGCAGTTATAGGACTATATCAATACTTTTTTGGAGACATATATTCGCAGGCGTGGTTAGATAGTAGTATGTTTGAGGATATAAAAATGCGCGTATATTCAACTTTTGAAAATCCAAATGTATATGGTGCATATTTGTTACTTGTAGTACCTCTTATATTCAGTATGTTATGGACAGAAAAAGGGTGGAAGAAGAAGGCGTTTTTGCTTTGTTGTTTTGGAATAACAGCTATTGCTTTATTATTAACATTTTCCAGAGGCTGTTGGCTTGGAATTATTTTAGGAATGGGTCTATTATTAATAATAATAGATAGAAGATTTATAATTTTGGGAGTAATAGCCTTATTGCTATTGCCATTTGTATTACCAGATTCAATAATGAATAGATTTCTAAGTATTGGAAATATGAACGATTCATCTACATCATATAGAGTATATATATGGCTTGGAACGCTTGCAATGCTAAAAGATTACTGGTTTTCTGGAATTGGATTAGGAGAGACTAGTTTTAATACTATTTATCCAATGTATTCATTTAGTGATGTACCGGCACCACATGCACATAGTTTGTATCTGCAAATAATGGTTTCGTATGGTATAGTGGGAATAATAATTTTCTTTGGTATAATGTATAATTTTTACAAAGAAACAACAATAAGAATGCTTAAGCAAAAGAACATAGTTATAGCTGGGATAATTGCTAGTATATCGGGTTTTATGTTGCAGAGTATGTTTGATTATACATGGTACAATTATAGGGTATTTTTTATATTTTGGATGGTCATAGCTCTTGGCATTGTGGCTACTAATATTTTAAATGAGGAAGAATAAAAATTCCCACAATGAATATTTGAGAATAATATAAAGGAGAATATATGATAAAAGTTGTAAATGTTATAAGTGATACGAATATAGGAGGAGCGGGAAAGTGCGTAATAAATTTTTGTAAAAATTATGATAAAAAGAAATTTGAAGTTGTTGTCGTGCTTCCTAAAGATAGTAAGTTAATAGATGAGCTTAAGGCTACAGAAGTCAAAATCATAGAAATTGATGGATTAAAAGATAAGTCATGGGACTTTAAGTCTTTATTTAAGCTTATTAAAGTTTTGAAAGGTGAGCATCCTGATATCGTGCATACTCATGCGAGTAGTACAGCGAGACT
Organism: uncultured Clostridia bacterium; assembly: GCA_944393265.1. Lineage (GTDB taxonomy): Bacteria > Bacillota > Clostridia > TANB77 > UBA1234 > UBA1234. The sequence continues at coordinate 41,968 of CALXZO010000008.1, forward strand.
TGCGGCTAAGTTCATTAAAGATTGTAAAGTAGTATTTACGAGACATTCCGTATTTCCAGTTAGCGAAAAAATAAAAAAAGGAATTGGAAGACTCTTATACAAAACTACGAATGAATTGCTATCTGACAGGATAATAGCTGTGGCTGAGGCGGCAAAGGAAAATCTTGTTGATGGTGGAATTGATCCTGAAAAAATAGATGTAATACTAAATGGTGTTGAAAACATAAAAAAGACGTCAACTGAAGCAAAAGGAAAATTAAGAAAAAAATACAATATTGAAGACGATGAGTTTGTAGTTGGAATTCTTGCAAGATTAGAAGAAGTAAAGGGACATGAAACATTTGTAGAAGCTGCAAAAATATTGCTTGAAGAAAAAAAGGTAAAAGCAAAGTTCTTGATTCTAGGAACGGGCAGTAAAGAGGAGAGCTTAAAGAAAAAAGTAAAAGAATTGAAGTTAGAGGACAAAATAATATTTACTGGATTTGTGAAAAATGTTCATGAGTTTTTGAATATTTTTGATGTACAAGTAAATTGTTCTTTTGGCACAGAGGCTACAAGTCTTGCATTACTTGAGGGCATGAGCATAGGTGTGCCTGCTGTTGTAACTGACTACGGCGGTAATCCAGGAGTAATAACAAATGGCGAGAACGGATATATAGTTCCTATAAAGTCACCGAGGGAAACTGCTAATGCAATTGAAAAAATATTAGTAAATAAAAACATCTTCGATCATATGAAGAAAAAATCTTTAGAAATATTTGAAAATAAATTTACAGTTGGAGTATATACTAAGAATATTCAAGATTTTTATATCAAGGTAGAGGAGGAACCTAAAATAAAAAAAGTAAATGTATTAGATATTTTTATAATCTTAGTAATATTTATCGTTGGAATTGTTGGCTATGCGTACATAAAGAAAGATGATGGTATGATTGCTTCAAATACCCAAAAGATAGTGTACCAAATAAGAACTAATGAAAGTTCTATGAGAGCATACGAAATGATAGAGGAAAATACAACTATATATGATAGTCTAAAAAATGGTAGTATCGGAACTATTATAAAAAAAGAGGTTGAGCCATCTATAAAATACGGTATAAATACAGAAACGGGTGAGACAGTCCCAAATGATGTAGATGATAACGTTGAAATAGTATTTACAATAGAAGCACAAGCAACAGTTACAGATTCTAGCATATCAGTAGGCGATTATGAAATCAAGGTTGGCAATGAAGCATATGTACGAGGCAAAGGATATGCAGGTATTGGATATATTACTTCAATAGAAAGATAGGTGAATAAGATGTTGAAGGATGGGAAATTATTTGGAAAGATAAATATAGTTGATTGCTTTGTACTACTTATTATTTTACTACTAATTATCGGCGCTGTTATGAAGTTTGGAAAATTTAATTCAGGAGTAGAAGTAAGCTCAAATCAAATAATAGAATATCAAATGAAAATCAAAAATGTGAGAGACTTTACTATTGATGCAATGCAAAGTGGAGATATTGTGTATGACTCGCAAACAGGAAATAGTATTGGAAAAATAACAAACGTGGAAAAAGAAGATGCGATAACTTATGATTTTAAGTCAACAGGAGAGCTAATTGAAGTGCATAATTCTGATAGATGTGATGCCATAATAACTATAGAAACAGATGGATCAGTTGATGAAAATGGATATTATGCAAATAAGATAGTAGAGTTAAAAGTTGATAGTACGAAGATAATAGAAACGAAATATGTAAAAACCAGTGGAACAATAGTTGATATAAAAATAAAGAATATGGACTCAGGGGAGCAAGTGAACAAAGTCGAAGTTTAATAATATGAATAGAGCTTAAGATACTTAGATAATGGAGGAAACTAAATGAATGTACTTCTAGTGACTATGGAAATGAATATAGGTGGAGCGGAGACACATGTATTAGAGTTAGCTAGAGCGTTGAAAAAAAAAGGATATAAGGTGTATGTCATCTCTGCTGGTGGACAATTAGTTAAAGAATTAGAAAGTGAGGAAATCGAACACATATTTGCGCCACTAAAGGATAAAAAGATTAATCATATTTTGAGCGCCTACACCATAATTAAGAAAGCTATAAAAGAAAAAAATATAGATGTTGTTCATGCGCATGCAAGAATTCCTGGTGCTATATGTGGATTTGCGTGCAAAAAAATGAGAACTCATTTTGTTACAACAGTGCATGGTACGTACAGAGTAAATTATATCTTAAAGAAATTAACCAATTGGGGCGAAAGGACATTAGCTGTAAGCAAAGATATAGAAAAATATGTTATAGATGAATATAAACTAGAATCACAGAACGTGTTTTTGACGGTTAATGGAATAGATACAGAAAAATTTATAAAGGAAGAAATAAGCGAAAACATTGACATTAAATTAGATGAGAGCAAAACAAAAATAATACACATCGGAAGAATAGATAAAGAATCATCGGAAGTTGCTAAAATGCTTATAAGCGTGGCAGACGAATTAAACGAGAAGCTATCCGGCGGGGCACAGCTAATTATAGTCGGTGCCGGCACTGCATTTGATGAGATAAAAGAAATTTCGAAAGATAATAAAAATATAATATTGACGGGAGCAAGAACAGATATAAATAAATTGCTTAATGTATCTGATATATTTGTTGGAGTTAGTCGTGCGGCTCTTGAGGCAATGGCTTGCGAGCTACCTGTTATTCTTGCCGGTAACAGCGCTTATAATCAGGGATATATTGGAATATTAGATTCAAAGACTTTAGATGCAGCAATTGACACAAATTTTACATGTAGAGGATTCCCAAAAGTTAGTAAAGAAAGACTAGTAGAAGATATAATTCGTTTAGCAAAAGAAAAGGACAAAGAGATTGGAAAAAATAATAGAAAGATAGTGGAAACTAATTATTCGGTAGATAAGATGGCAAATGATGCAATAAAGGTATATAAATTCTAGTCGATATTTATTACGTTTTCATATAATATCGAAAGCAAAATAAGTTGAGAAAAGAACGATTTGCATAGTAAATAAAAATACTGGAAATTAATAGTAAATACCAAAAAAGAACTTGTGTTATCGGTAAAATTTGTAACACAGCCTATTTTATTAATTTGTATTGACAAACGTACATGAGCGTGGTAAAATAGGCTAGCAAACCGCAAAAGGTTCTTTTTTTTTGAAGAATTATGCGTATAAATAGCGGAAGGGGTAGAATGTGATGAGAGATAAGATTACATTAGCATGCACAGAATGTAAACAAAGAAATTACGATACAAAGAAAAACAAGAAGAACGATCCAGATAGAATTGAAATGAAAAAGTATTGTAAATTTTGCAAAAAACATACAGAACATAAGGAAACAAAATAAATTTGTAATAAAAAAGGTGTGAATTAATATGCAAAACGATGAGAAGAAAGTAAAGAAAAGCTTTTTAAAAGGAATGAAGACCGAATTAAAAAAAGTTATATGGCCTACTGGAAAGCAGACCGCAAAAAGCACAGCTGCTACAATAGGGTTTGTATTATTGATTTCAGTAATATTAATCGTTCTTAATATTTTCTTTAACTTCATTAGTGAAAAATGGTATGACTTGATATTAGATAGAGATAGTAGCGATATAGACAGCTCAATTGTAAGCGGAGATTTAGACGATACGCTATCTGGTGAAGAAGTTGATGGCTTAATTAGTGGTGAAACAAGTGGCGATAATGATTTGGAAAATAGTGGCGAGTCGGCTGTACAATAGAATAAATTTATGAAGGAGGAGTAACATGCCTCAAGATAATACGACAGAAGTAGCAAAATGGTACGTTGTGCATACATATTCAGGATATGAAAATAAAGTAAAAGATACTTTAGAGAAGGCAGTTGAAAATAGGGAAATGCAACACCTTATTCAAGAAGTAATTGTCCCTCTAGAAGAGCAAATTGAGATAAAAGATGATAAAAGGAAGACAACTTTAAAGAAAGTCTTCCCAGGATATGTTTTGATAAAGATGATTCTTACAGAGGAGTCGTGGCACATTGTTAGAAATGTAAGAGGAGTTACTGGTTTCGTTGGAGCAGGTGGTAAGCCGGTTCCGCTAACAGATGAAGAAATCAGAAATATGGGATTTGAGAAAATGCCTATAGAAATAAACTATGGAGTCGGAGATACAGTTAAGATTATTGCAGGTCCATTAGAAAGTTTTATAGGTGTTGTAGAAGAAATAAGTATGGAAAAAGAGAAGGTAAGAGTTTTAGTTTCTATGTTTGGAAGGGAAACACCGGTAGAACTAGAATTTTCACAAATACAGAAAATGTAATTAGGAGGTGTAAAAATGGCAGAGAAAAAAGTAACAAACATAATAAAATTGCAAATACCAGCTGGTAAAGCAACTCCAGCTCCACCAGTAGGACCAGCTTTAGGTTCAAGTGGAATTAATATTATGCAATTCGTAAAAGAATTTAATGATAAAACTGCAGATCAACCAGGAATGACAATTCCAGTAGTTATTACAGTTTATCAAGACAAATCTTTTACATTTATTACAAAGGTCCCACCTGTTGCTGATTTGATATTGAAGGCTACAAGTATTGAAAAAGGTTCTGCAAGACCAAATAGAGATAAAGTAGCTAAAATTTCAAATGCAACAGTTGAAGAAATCGCAAAAAAGAAGATGCAAGACCTTAATGCTGGTAGCTTAGAAGCTGCAATGAGCATGGTAAAAGGCACTGCAAGAAGTATGGGAGTAGTAGTAGAAGATTAATGATGGGAGAGAGTAATCTCGTTAGTACCAAAGGAGGTAAAAATGAAAAGAGGAAAAAGATATCAAGATAGTGTAAAGCTTATCGAAAAAGGCACATTATATGATGCAAAAGATGCTTTTGCTTTAATTGAGAAGATGCCAAAAGGAAAATTTGATGAGACTGTAGAAGTGCACTTTAAGTTGGGAGTAGACTCTAAACATGCTGATCAGCAAGTTAGAGGAGTTATAGTTCTACCACATGGAACAGGAAAAACTCAAAGAGTTTTAGTATTTGCTAAAGGTGATAAGGCAAAAGAGGCAGAAGCTGCTGGAGCGGATTTCGTTGGAGCAGAAGATTTAATACCAAGAATAGAAAAAGAAAACTGGTTTGACTACGATGTAATAGTTGCAACACCAGATATGATGGGAATCATAGGTAGATTAGGTAAAGTGCTTGGACCAAAAGGTTTAATGCCAAATCCTAAGTCTGGAACTGTTACAATGGATGTAGCCAAGGCTGTTTCTGAAATTAAATCTGGTAAGATAGAGTATAGATTAGACAAAAATAATATAATTCATTGTCCAATCGGAAAAGTATCTTTTGGAGTAGAAAAGTTAGCAGAAAACTATACTGCATTATATGATGCTATAGTTAAAGCAAAACCAGCTGCTGCAAAAGGACAATATATTAAAGGAATATCAGTATCTAGCACTATGAGCCCTGGTGTTCCGGTAAAACTTAGTTAAATAACCAAAGACAGTAGGTTGTGAAAACGTAAAATTCCTACCGAGGTAAAACATGTAAGAGTTTATCTGATGCGCTACCTTGGTGGAACGCATCAGTTTTTTGCGTTAAGAACCTGTCAACAGTTATATATAATAAAAAAAGGAGGTGTAACGTAATGCCAAATGCAAAAGTATTAGCTAAAAAACAAGAAGATGTTGCTAATATAAAAGAAAAATTTAATAAGGCAAAACTAGTTATTTTAGCTGATTACAGAGGAATAAATGTAGAAGACATTACAAAAATTAGAGCAAACCTAAGAAAAGAGGATTGCGAGTATTTAGTTGCAAAGAATTCAACATTAAGATTTGCAGTAAAGGATACTGATATTGAAGAAATTTCAAAGTATCTTGAAGGGCCGACAGCAGTAGCATTTAGTTATGACGACTACGTTTCTCCAGCAAAAATTTTATATGACTATGCTAAAAATTCAGAGTTTTATAAAATTAAAGCTGGAATTATGGATGGAAAATTGATAAGTGTAGAAGAAATAATAAAGCTTGCGAAGTTGCCATCGAAAGAAATGTTACTTACTCAACTTGCTACAGTATTGCTTGCTAACATCAGAAACTTAGCAGTAGTATTAAATCAAGTTAAAGAAGGAAAAGAAACTGCGATAGCAGAATAATCATGTTAAAATTTTATAATAGAAAAGGAGAAATTTAAAATGGAAAAAATTGAAAACATATTAGCTGAAATTGAAAAACTTTCAGTAATAGAATTAGCAGACTTAGTAAAAGCAATAGAAGATAAATTTGGAGTATCTGCAGCAGCTGCTGCAGTAGTAGCAGCGCCAGCAGCAGGTGGAGCTGCAGCTGCAGAAGAAAAAACAGAATTTAATGTTGTATTAAAGGATGCAGGTGCAGGTAAGCTAGCTGTAATTAAGGTAGTTAGAGAAGTTACAGGATTAGGATTAAAGGAAGCTAAAGATTTAGTAGAAGGAGCTCCAAAGACAGTTAAGGAGAATCTTCCAAAGGCTGAAGCAGATGCTTTGAAAGCAAAATTAGAAGAAGCAGGAGCAACTGTAGAATTAGCATAGTTTTGTAGAATAAAACGAAGAAAACACGTAAGTTTTGACTTGCGTGTTTTTTTGTAGACATGGGGATAGACAAAAACTCCGCCCCATGTCTATATCTATTTTAAACTTATATTAATAAATAAAACAATATTTTATTGACACTAATTACTAAAAAATATACAATTTATGTTGTAGGTGAGATTGCGAAAAAGTGGAGGGATATTTTTGGAAAATTCTTATATGCCAATGGGTGAATATGATAGAACGCTTCAATCTTCAGAGTCTTTGGCTTTGTACGAAGGTTCGAAGTTTATGAGATTTATAAAAGATACAATTGCTGGATTTAAATATGGAACGAAAAATAATCCTAAGGTTAGAGGAAATACTATTAGTTATATAGACACTATGGGAAGGCTTGTGACGCAAGAACAGTTTGTTGAAAATGAAGCTGAAGATGGAAATGTTAAAATCGAGCGTCTTGTTAGAAGGATAAGTACGAGCGCAAAAACTGAGGCTGTAAATTCAATTGAAATTATTGAGAAAAAGAAAAATAAAAACGGCGAGATAGTTAGTCAGACTCGAACGTTTTATCCTGATGAAGAGGAATACAAGGCAAGAAAACATGAGCCTAAAATAAAGGAAATAACGTATTATGAAAATAATAAAACGTGTTTAAGAAAAACTATTGAAAGATTAAAAGATGAAAGCGAAATTAAAAAAAGATTTGAAATAGGTGCTATAAAATTAAATCCATTGGCCCCGGATGCTGTAAAGAAGGAAATCACAAAAAGCAGGTTGATATATACAGTTGATAAGAGAAAAACAGAAAAAGAGTTAGACGAAAAGCTAAAGCCATTTGGAACGCATTTGCAAATAAACGAAACGGAAAAAATGTACATAACATCATCTGAAATAGATCCCGAGTTTGATGAAATAAATGGTTATATTGGGCCAAAGGAAATTGAAAGGGATGTCATTTTGTTTGCTTCAGATGAGCCAAAAGCAAGAATTGAAGAGACCGATAAGATAACATTTTCGATGGGTAAAATTCATAATATAAGTACATCAATAGCAAATTATCCGAATGAAAAAGGAGAATATGGTGGTGAAGGCAGAGGAACATATGCTACATATGATGACAAAATTTTGCATGCGACGGGTAACAAATCTTTAAAAATAAAAAGAGACGTAACAGGCAAATTGAAAGCTTTTTTAGCTACACCTAAGCCTCAAGAAAAGATAATTGCAAGGGCTGAGCTAAGAGGATCAAATATTAGTCTTAATATAGATGTTAATAATAAAGAAAAAGCGACAGAATTAATAGCTGAAATTATTGATACTTTTAAAGATAAATGGGGAATTTCGAAAGGGACATCTATTGAATATAAATTGCAAGGGGCAGATGAAAAATTTAATATTAAATATAAAGATATTGTTAAATCTTAGTATTAGAATAATAAGCTATATTATAATACACTTTGAATATTTGAAAAAATATTCAAGGTGTATTTATTTATTTTTAAATAAATTAGTAGAGGAGCTCACCTCTTGCAAAATAAAGCTTTGAATGATAAAATTCTAGTGGTAAGGGAGTGAGTTTATGGAAGGGTTAACACCCATGATGAGACAATATATGAAAACTAAAGAGGAATATAAAGATTGTTTGCTTTTATATAGATTAGGGGACTTCTATGAGCTTTTTTTTGATGATGCTTTGATAGCTTCTAAGGAACTTGAAATAACGTTAACTGGAAAGGATTGTGGTTTAGAAGAAAGGGCACCTATGTGTGGTGTGCCGTACCATAGTGTGCAAAATTATATTAGCAAGTTAATAAGTCGTGGTCATAAAGTAGCCATTTGTGAACAAATGGAAGATCCGGCAACAGCGAAGGGAATTGTTAAGAGAGAAGTAACAAGGGTTATTACACCTGGTACAGTAATTGAAGCTAATATGTTAGATGATAAGAAAAATAATTATATAGCCGCTATTTGCAAGTTAGGGCCGTATTATGGTTTAGCATATTCAGATGTTTCTACTGGTGAGTTTGCAACTACGCAAATTGTAGAGGGTAATAACTTTTTGAAGCTGTTAAATGAGCTTGTGAGAGTGGCACCAGCAGAAATTGTTGTTAACCAAGAAATGTATCAATCAAAAAATGAACTTAAAGCGATTAATGATAGGCTAGTAACATATATAGATATTTCAAAAAATGTTGAAGAAAATATAAATGTATCTGGTTATGAAAAATTGAATGATGCAAAATATGCAAAAGTAGCTACACAAATGTTATTTTCATATATTCATGAAACACAGAAAAATGATATGAGACATATATTGAAAATAGAATATTACAGTGTTAATAAGTATATGTCACTTGATGCTATTGCTAGAAAAAATTTAGAGCTTACGGAAACTTTGAGAGATAGAAGCAAAAAAGGAAGTTTAATTTGGGTAATGGACAAAACATCAACATCAATGGGAGGAAGGCTTTTAAGAAGGTGGATTGAAAAACCTTTAAATTCTGTAAATGAAATCAATTACAGATTGGACAGTGTTGAGGAATTAAAAAGCTCAAGCATGAAACGTGGAGAAATTATGGAAAAATTAAAAAGGGTTTATGACATTGAAAGATTGACTAGCAAGATATCGTATGGAACTGTGAATGCAAGAGATATGATTGCTTTGAAGAACTCTTTGACGATGCTTCCAGATTTAAAAAAGTCCTTAGAAAGTATGCAATCAAATTATTTAGTAAAATTAAATGATGAGCTTGACGTTTTGGAAGATGTAGCAAAATTGATTGACAATGCAATTGTAGAAGAACCGCCTATAAGTGTAAAGGAAGGTGGAATTATTAAGGCTTCTTATGATGAAGAAGTAAATAGATTAAGGAAAGCATCAACAGAAGGAAAAAACTGGATTGTTGAGCTTGAAGCAAAAGAGAAAGAAGCAACTGGAATTAAAACGCTAAAAGTTGGATTCAACAAAGTATTTGGATATTATATTGAGGTATCAAAATCATATGTAAACATGGTGCCAGACAGATTTATGAGGAAGCAGACTTTGACTACTGGTGAGAGATATATAACGGACGAATTAAAGGAAATCGAAAGCACTATATTAGGAGCGCAAGATAAAGTTGTTAATTTAGAATATGAAATTTTTACTAAGATCAGAGATACAGTAGCAAATGAAATTTCGAGATTGCAACAGAGCAGTATTATTGTGGCTACTATAGATGCATTGTGTTCTTTAGCCGAGATAGCTGATAAATATAACTACAGAAGACCAATTGTAGATGAATCAGATGATATTATAATCAAGGAAGGAAGGCACCCGGTAGTTGAAAGGATTATACCTACTGGCGAATTTGTGCCTAATGATACAGTTTTGAATGAATCTACTGACAGGATAAACATAATAACTGGACCAAATATGGCGGGCAAATCTACTTATATGAGGCAAGTAGCGCTTATTGTATTAATGGCGCAGGTTGGAAGCTTTGTCCCAGCAGATAGTGCAAAAATAGGAGTCGTGGATAAAATTTTTACGAGAGTTGGAGCTTCTGATGATTTAGCTTCTGGGCAATCTACTTTTATGATTGAAATGAACGAAGTAGCAAATATTATTACTAATTCAACCAAAAAAAGTTTGTTAATTTTAGATGAGATAGGACGTGGTACGTCTACTTTTGATGGACTTTCTATCGCTTGGGCAGTAATAGAACATTTAGCAAAGAAGACTGGAGCAAGAACACTTTTCGCGACTCATTATCATGAACTTACTGAATTAGAAAATAAAATCGATGGTGTGAAAAATTATTGTATCTCAGTAAAGGAAAAAGGAGAAGACGTAATCTTTTTAAGAAAAATTATACGTGGCGGCGCAGATGAAAGCTATGGTGTACATGTGGCTAAACTTGCAGGTATTCCTAATAGTGTAACTACTAGAGCAAATGAGATATTGAAGACATTAAAAGAAAATAGTTTTGTTAGTAATTCAGAAAGGGTAGAGAAAAAAGCAGTAGGGCAATTTGACTTATTTAATTATAAATTAGGAGAAATTGCTAGTGAACTAGACAAAATTAATGTAAACGAGCTTACACCAGTTGAGGCTCTAAATACACTTGTGAAGCTAAAGTCAAAGATATAACAGCATAAAACTCAGGAGGAAAACAAATGAAACTTTGTGTTAATTATTTAAATGAGGTAAAAGAACTTATTGAAGAAGGAAAATTAGATTTTGTTGATTTTCTTAAATTATATAGTATAAGTGGTGATTTGTCACCGTTTGAATGGTGTAGTAAAAACAAAAAAGTTATGTTTCATGGACTTGTTGGATCAGAAGGCTCAAATATTGCTGAACCTGACTTTTTGAAAGGAAGAGATGTAGAGTTACAAAAGGAATATTATATGAGAGGTGATACACCATATATATCCGTTCATATCAACAGAACGAGAGACTTAGATTATACACAAAGTGATGTTAAAAAAATAATAAAGGATAATGTTATTGCTTTGAAAAAAATTTTTAATATGCGTGTGCTTCTTGAAAATGTGCCAGTTTCGACTAGAACTCCTCAAAATGTTTTTTTGTCTTTACCGGAATTTATAAATGAGATTGTACATGAAAATGATTGTGAGTTTTTGTTTGATATTGGACATGCAAGATGTGCGGCTGAGGCGCTAAATATGTCTTTTGATGAGTACGTATCAAAGTTGCCAATGGATAAATTAGTAGAAACACATTTATCCGGGGTAATGAAGCTAAAAAATGGTAGAATTACAGCAAACCATTCTAAGATGCATGATGAAGATTATGAATTTACAAGGAATGCTATAAAGAAATATACTTCGCTAGAAGTTGTAACTCTAGAGTATGGACCATTCATTGAGAGAGATATACAAGAAGAGTGTCCTATAGTGTCTGTAGATGGAATAAATAATTTAGCTAAAATAGAAGTATATGAACAATTAATAATGCTTAAAAAAATAATTGAAGAAGAATGTATGTAAAACAAAAGAAAAGGAGATGTTTGTATAATGGGAAGTATTGTCGTTTTAGATGAACTTACAATTAATCAAATTGCTGCCGGTGAAGTTATAGAAAGACCAGCAAATGTAGTTAAAGAATTGATTGAAAATTCTATTGATGCTGGTGCAACATCAGTTTCAGTAGAAATTGAAAACGGAGGAATAACTTATATTAGAATCACAGATAATGGAAAAGGTATTGCACCTGATGATATAGAGTTGGCTTTTGAAAGGCATGCTACAAGCAAGATTCGAAAGGCGGAAGATTTAGTAAAAGTGACTACAATGGGGTTCAGAGGTGAAGCGTTAGCAAGTATTGCAGCAATTTCAAAAGTTGAACTAATAACGAGAACAAAAGAAAATGATGTTGGCATGAAAATTATCGTAGAAGGTGGAAACATTATTTCAAAAGAAGAATGTGGTGCTCCTCTTGGAACGACAATCATAATAAGAGAATTGTTTTTTAATACGCCTGTGCGATACAAATTCTTAAAAAAAGATTTTACTGAGGGCGGATATATAGAAACAGCTGTTGAGAGAATTGCACTTATCCATTCTGAAATATCTTTTAAATTAACTAATAATAAAAAGGAAGTTTTAACAACTAATGGAAATGGAAAGATGGAAGATGTTGTATATAATGTTTTTGGAAGAGATATAGCGTCTAATCTTGTGAATGTTAATTATGAATATGAGGGGATAAGAGTTGTTGGAGTTGTCGGAAAACCTGAAATAGCTCGTTCTAATAGAAGTAATCAAATGTTCTACGTTAATGGAAGATTTATAAAAGATAAAACGCTTTCTGCCGCGACAGAAGAAGCTTATAGAACAATGATTCCTCATGGAAAGTTTGGCTTTTGCATTTTAAATATTCTAATTTCTCCAGAACTTGTAGATGTAAATGTTCATCCAGCAAAGTTGGAAGTGAGATTCTCAGATGAAGGAAAAATATTTAAGGCAGTTCATTATGCAATCAAGAATACTATATTAGGCGTTGACCTTGTTAGAGGAGAAACACCGGAAGAAGTTGTAGAAGAGAAAAAAAATGAGGTTACTGAAAAAGAAGTAAAAAGAACATTGTTTGACATTTTTAAGGGTAGACAAAATAATAAGTCATCAGTAAAAGAAGAGCCTTTAGAAGAAAACGAGTATATTATTGAAGTTAAAGAAAACACAGAAAATGACGGCGAGTCAATAATAAAAAAATTGAATACTGAAACAGAAAAAACCGTTGTTAAGCCATTTGCTGAAGAAGTTGAAATTAGTAATCCAGAGGTAATCGAAGAGCTAAGAGTTACAGATGTGGAAAAAGAAAAGGAAGAACCAAAAATACAAACATTTTATGATAAAGATTTTGAAGAAAAGCCTCCGATACCAGATTATAAATTAATAGGAGTAGCTTTTAATACATACATTATTTTGCAGTTAGAAGATGATATTTACATACTAGATCAACATGCGGCGCACGAACGAGTTTTATATGAGAAGGTAAAGCAAAATTTTTATCGTGATGGTGGAAAAGAATCTCAAATGCTTCTTTTGCCAGATATACTTGAAGTTCCGAAAAGAGATATGCATATGATACGAGAACATATTGATTTGTTTAGACAGGCTGGCTTTGAGCTAGAAGAATTTGGAGAAAATACTATAAAAATAAATGGCGTTCCGGTTATATGCTATGAGATGGACACCAAAGATTTATTTATGGACATATTAGATGGAATTGATTTAAATAATAGAACGAGTAAACAAGATATAGAAGAAAAGTTTATTTCTACTGTTGCTTGTAAAGCTGCTGTTAAGGCGAATATGGAGTTAAGCGAAAGGGAGATAAGAGGATTATTAGATCAATTAATGTTACTTGAAAATCCATTTACATGTCCGCATGGTAGACCTACAGCTATACGAATTACAAAGTATGAAATTGAGAAAAAATTCGGAAGAAAATAGGAAACAAAAAGGAGAGAAGAGCTAAAGTGAGTAATGAAACCAAGCCAAAAGTAATTGTAATAGTTGGCCCGACTGCATCTGGGAAGACAAGTATTTCTATTAGATTAGCTAAAGAAATCAATGGTGAGATTATTTCAGCTGATTCAATGCAAATCTATAAAGATATGAATATTGGAACAGCGAAGCCTACTGTTGATGAAATGGAAGGTATTACGCATCACCTAATTGATTTTGTTTCACCAGATGAAACTTTTGATGTTACTAGATATAAAGCAAAGTGTATTGATGCTATAGAAGAGATTTTACAAAAAGGGAAAGTGCCAATAATTGTTGGTGGGACAGGCTTATATATTAGTTCTTTAATCAATGGTATAGAGTTTTCAAGTGTGCCTGAAGATAAAAATTATAGAGAAGAAATGTTTCAGCTTGCAAAAGAGAAAGGAAATGCTTTTCTACATAACAGACTAAGAGAAATTGATCCCGATGCGGCAGATATTATAGACGCTAACAATATTAGAAGAGTTATAAGGGCACTCGAAATTTATAAAGTAACTGGAAAAACTAAAACTAAAATAGATAAAGAATCTAGGAAAGAAGTAAAATACGATTTTAAAGTGTATGGCATTGAAACACCCAGAGAAAAGTTATATGAACAAATTAATTTGAGAGTCGATAAGATGCTAGAGAATGGACTTATTGAAGAAGTCAAAGAATTGCTAAGAAAATATAGCTTATCAAATACAGCTTTACAAGCACTTGATTATAAAGAAGTCATAGAGTTTCTCAATGGAGAAATAACATATGATGATATGGTTGAAAAATTAAAAACTAATACTAGAAGATATGCTAAAAGACAGCTTACATGGTTTAAAAAAGAAGAGAAAATAAAATGGTATTCTCGTGATGAAATATTACAAAAGATAAAAGAACAGTTATAGGTCCAAAGAATTAAGGAGGTAAACTTAAGATGAACACAAAGAAACAAAGCAAAAAGATAAATCAAAACGTTTTAGTTGTATGTATAGCATTATTAATAATCTTAATAGTTTACGCCGTAGTGGCTGTAGTTAATTTTTTTAAACAACCTGCAAAAACAGTATTGATAAAAAATGGTGAGCTCATAAATTATGAAGAGGTAGTTGGATATGTAATACGAAATGAAGAAATAATAGATACATCAGAGTATGATGGTGTTATTAAAACAGAGGTTGAAGATATGACTCGTGTGTCAAAAGGGGCAGAAATTATTTCATATGTTTCGAAGTTAGAAAATCAGATTTTAGAACAGATTAATGAACTTGATAACAAAATAGAAAACGCAATAAATAGTCAGCAAACTATTTATACGAATGATGTAAAAAGCATAGACGCCGAAATTGAAGTTTTAATTTATAATAATGTTAGAGAAAATAATAATCTAACATTGATTAATGAATATAAAAAAAATTTAAATAATCAAATTCAAAAAAAGGCTAAAATCGTTGGTGAACTCAGTCCATCTGGTTCAGAGCTTAAAGAATTAATTGAAGAAAGAGCATCATACGAGGCAATTCTTAATGATTCTGAAAAAACCTTGACTGCGCCCAATGCAGGGCTTGTTTCATATAGAGTTGATAATTATGAAAACATATTGACGTATGACAGTTTCTCTGAACTTACATCTGATTACTTAGACAATTTGAAAATAGGGTTAAATCAAGTTGTGCCAATAGATTCAAATAAAGTAAAAATCATAGATAATTTTGAATGTTATATAGCAGTTCCTATGGAATCAAAAGAAGCAAGTGAAGTAACTTTAAATAGCACAGTTTATTTAAGATTTGCGAATACTGGTGATGAGCTAATATCGTCGACAATTGAGTATATTTCAAAGGAAGAAGGAAAAACATTAATAATATTTAAGATAAAAACAAATGTTGAAGAATTGAGCAAATACAGAAAAATTGGACTTGATGTGGTTTGGTGGAGATCTACTGGGCTAAAGGTTAACAAAGATGTTATCTCTTATACAAGTGTTCCCGTTAATACTAATGCGGATTCTGGTGAACAGATAATGAGTAATTCTGGAGAAGTAATAGATACAATAAAGTTGCCTACAGTCAATGTAAAAAAGACTTATTATACTAATGAGGTATGGATTAAGATTTTACGTGAAACTGAAGACTATGTGATAATAGACAATTATTCTGATGCAGAATTAAGAGAACTAGGAATAAGTGACGAGGATATTGAAAAAAGGAGTACGGTAAAAATGTATGATGAACTGTTAATAATGTAAGAGCAAACATCTGTGCGTGCACGTGCACGAATATTACAAAAATATTACACGCATATTAAATTATAATTACAATTGCTCGAATTGTTTGACATTGTTTTAACGTATCAATAAAATATAGTCATACAAAAGATGAAAAGTATGTTTTAGGGAGGTTATTTTAGTGGGAAATAAATTCATGAACAAAGTGTGGGATATGTTAGGTGTAAGTGTAGACGATGGTGAGGAAGGATATGATGAGACATTAGAGCCTGTAGCTCCAGTATACCAAGAAGAAAGGGAAGCGGTCTCACCTTTTTCAAATAAAAAGAATAAGATTGTTGGAATGCCAGGGATGCAACAAGTTAAAGTAGTTATTTCCCAACCAAGTGCTTTTGAACAATCTGAGGAAATATGTGCACATCTTAAAGAAAAAAAATCTATAATTCTTAATTTAGAATATGTTAATAAAGATGTTGCAAGAAGAATAGTTGACTTTGTTAGTGGTGCAGTTACAGCATTAGATGGAAATATTCAAAAAATATCTAATTCAATATTTTTAGTTGCTCCATTTAATTATGAAATCATTAATGAAGTAATGAAAGAAGATATAAAGAATAAGCTATCTGTATCTTGGATAAAATAAAGGAGAGGTTGGAATGTTAACTCCGTTAGATATTGAAAACAAGACTTTTAGCAAACAAATGGTAAATGGGTATAGTGTAAATGAAGTGCACGAGTTTATGATTGCATTGCTAAAAGACTACGAAAAATTATATAAAGAGAATATAGAATATAAAGATAAAGTTGAGATGTTGAATCAAGGAATACAACATTATAAGTCAATAGAAGACACGCTTCAGAATGCACTTGTTGTTGCACAAGGAACAGCCGAGACTGTTAAACAAAATGCAAAAGCTGAAGCTGATAACATAGTGAAACAAGCTGAAATAAATGCCCTAAAGTCTGTAGATGATATAAAGAAGCAAATTATGGAAAAAGAAATGAAGTATGAAGAAGTAAGAAAGCAATTTGATGTATATAAAGCAAAGATGGAATCGCTTCTTATTTCGCAACTTGAAATATTAAAGGATATGAATAAACAAGATGAATAAAGAAAGCCGTGGAGGCTTTTTTTTGTGAAATAGTTGTGAACTATATTGACGAATTGTTCCTGATAAAATAGACTTTAAAGAGTGTTAAAAGATGAAAGGATGGAGTGTATAATGAAAAAAAATATTTTGTTATTAGTGCTAGTGCTTATATTAGCTTTGATGGTTGTAGGGTGTGGCATAAAACAACCTACGAATGATGATGTAGAAAATGCATCAGGCGATACACAAATGGGAATACAAGATGAAGAAGAAGTAACGGAAAATAAATATGATGAGGTAGAAACTAATCCTGTAGCTACTTTTGAAATAGAAAATATGGGAATTATAAAAATGGAATTATATCCACAAATTGCACCAGAAACAGTTGAGAACTTTATTTCGTTGGTAGAGTCTGGTTTCTATGATGGGTTAACTTTTCATAGAACAATCCCTGGTTTTGTAATACAAGGAGGAGACCCTTCAGGAGACGGAACTGGAGGACCTGATTATACAATTATAGGAGAATTTGCTAATAATGGAATAGAAAACAACTTATCGCATACGCGAGGAATTGTTTCAATGGCAAGAGGACAAGAATATAATTCTGCAGGTTCACAATTTTTTGTAATTGCTGAAGATTCAACATATTTAGATGGAGATTATGCAGCTTTTGGAAAGGTTGTAGAAGGTATGGATGTCGTGGATAGTATCGTAAATCTTGAAGTAATACGAAGAAATGTAGATGAGCAAATTGATTACTATACTAATCCAGAAGAATACATTAAGCAAACTTTAGAATGTGATAGGCCAGTAAACCCACCTGTAATAACGAAAGCAACAGTTGAGACCTTTGGAGTGGAATATGCTGAACCAAACAAAATAAAAGAATAATTGTATTTAAATGGTGACGGAGTTTTGACATTGGCAAAACTCCGTTTTCATTGAAATTATAAAGAAACTTTTTAAAATACATCATACCTGCTAACATTAATATTTTCTACTGTTGTATTAATTATTCTTAGCGCAGCTTCAATACTATTAAAAGCATTATGTGGAGTTAATACAACATTTTCATTTTCTAATAATTGTCTGCTTGAAACAATTAATTTATTTGCATTTTCTATTGGCAAATCAAAAATATTTTCTTCTATCAAAAGCTCTTCGCCTTCAATAACATCAAGTCCAGCGCCACTTAATGTACCGTCATTTAAAGCATCTAACAAATCGGCAGTATTAACAAGACCACCACGTGCAGTATTAATTAGTAACGATCCTTTTTTAAATTTATTTAGTGAGTCTTTGTTTATAATATATTTTGTATGTTCATTTAAAGGAATGTGAAGACTAACTATATCGGAAGTAGCAAACAGTTCATCTAAATCTACATACTTGAAATTAATCAATTCTGCCAAAAAATTATCTCGTTTTATATCATAAATTCTAACGTGCATTCCAAAGCTTTTGGCGATTCTTGCTACATGTAAGCCAATTCTTCCTCCGCCAACAATACCAATTGTTTTATCTTGCAGATCAAATCCTTGCAAACCATCAGTTGAAAAATTTCCATGAATTGATCGAACATAAGATTTATGAATTTTTCTTGAAAGAGATAAGATTAATGCAATAGTATGTTCTGCAACAGTATTTTCACCATACAATGGAACATTTTTAACTACAATATTATGTTCGCGACAATAAGTTGTATCAATGTGATCTACGCCAGTTGAGCGGGTAGTAACTAACTTTATGTTAGGAAGCTTGCTTAAAATATCAGCTGAAACTTTAGAATAGATAAACGTGCAAACAACATCAGAATCAGCAAAATCGGAAATGTCAACATCTTGAATTGACTCTTTAAAAAATAAAAGAGAATCATTAGGAAAAGCTTCTCTAAACTTTTCCGTTTCTAATTCTTTAACTTCAAAAAAAGAAATAATCATATAAAAACCTCCTAAAAAAGATGTCAATGGAGACAAAGCCTTTTGGCAGATTTATCTTAAAGATTAACAAGAGCAATTTTTTC
Organism: uncultured Clostridia bacterium; assembly: GCA_944393265.1. Taxonomy (GTDB): domain Bacteria; phylum Bacillota; class Clostridia; order TANB77; family UBA1234; genus UBA1234. Next base: position 60,857 of record CALXZO010000008.1, read on the forward strand.
AGTAACATAAAAAATCTGTCAAAAAGCTCCGTCCTCATTGACATTTTAATTTAAAACCTTCTTTTAGTCTAGTATATATGTTTGAGGATTATACTATGTACAATTGCAAATTAAAAGAATAGTATTATTGGATATATTGAAAAGTCAAAAAATTTTTTGTAAAATAAATTTAGCTGTTCATGTAGGAGGAATTAAATGTTAAGAAAAAATTTAATAGTGATTGTATTGTCTATTTTTTTATTAATAAATATTACTGCTTTTTTTGATGGAAGTTTTGAAAGTATATTCAATCTAGCCATTTCGGTGTTTTTAATAATTATGTTATATATAGTTATTTCTAAATATGATTATTTAGAAATGACAGATAAAAATAACAACTTGGAAAATGAGAAAATTATAAGATACATGTGTCTATTTTTACTTCCAATCACTACATTGCTATTTATATTCATTCATCCAGGTGTCATATTTAATTACTTAATTTTGCTTGCTATTCAATTTATTATTTATCTGATTTCTAGAAATGTAAAATTGGCATGTACTATTCAAGTACTTTTTTCTTACATTTTATATGTAGTATCGGAAATTTTGATAATTACTAGAGGAACGCCACTTGTACCTATGGACATTTTAAGTGCCAATCTAGCACTCTCGCTAACGAACGGATATGAATTTGACATATCATCAAATTTAGTTAGAGCGACTATAGCTATGTTTACAACACTTTTTTTAGTAGGAAAGCTTGTAAAAAATACTGCAAGCAAAGAAGAGAAGAGAAAATTATCTATAGTAAGTCTGACACTTTCTATTGCTATTGTCCTTATCGTATTGTCTGTAGATATAACTGCTTACAAGGATATCCAATTTGACGCTGCTGGTTCTATAAGAAATAGGGGGTTAATTTTTAATTTTTACTTAAATACGAAATATTTAATCTTAGAAGAACCGGAAGATTATTCAAAAGAATATGCAAAAGAAATATTGAGCAACTATGTAGAAGACGTTAAAAGTGGCGATAATGAATTGCCAAATATAATTGTTATCATGAATGAATCTTTTTCCGATCTTGAAAAAATTATGGAATTAGATACGAATATAGATTCGTTAGAATATTTTTACAGTCTAAAGGAAAACACTGTAAGAGGAAATCTAATTGTACCAGCTATTGGAGGTTCAACGAGTGTTGTGGAAATGGAGTTTTTAACTGGATTCTCAATAGAATTTTTTAAAGAAGGTTCAAATCCGTATATGCAACAGATTAATAAAAAAACTAATTCTATCGTTTGGGATTTAAAAAATCAAGGATATAGCACATTTGCACTGCACCCTTATTATGAACATGCATATAAGCGAAAGGATGTTTATAATTATCTTGGATTTGATGATTTTATTAGTATAGAGGACTTAGTTGGTAAAGAAAACATTAATGGATATAAATACCTAAATAACATAGGTAGTGATGAACAAAGTAGAGATTGGGAAAAGTTGGATACTGTTAGAAATTATGTTAGTGACAGAGCTAATTTTAATGAAATAATTAAGATTTATGAAAATAGTCCAGACAAGACTTTTATATTTAATGTTACAATGCAAAATCATTGGCCGTATACATATGATGGAGAAGATTTTAAAAATGTTGTTGTAGATAAAAAAATTAATGATCCAGAGTTAAACCAATATTTGTCTTTGATTCACGAGAGTGACAAGGCTCTAGAAGAATTTATTAGTTATTTTGAAGAAAATTCTGAAAGAAAAACTATTATATTATTTTTTGGAGATCACTACCCTTGGTTGAGAGATGCATATAGTGTAGGATTATCTATAAATGACATTGGAGATATTGAGAAAAAAGATTACATGGATATTACAACAATTCCGTTTTTTATTTGGGCTAATTATGATATAGAAGAAAAATATGTTGGTAAAATTGGCACGCAGTATCTTTCTGTGCTATTAAAAGAAACGGCTGGAATTCCGCTTACTTCATGGGACAAATTTCGAAAGGAGACAATGGAAAAATATCCTGCATTTAATTTTATTGGTACATACGATTCATTTGGAAAATTGCTAGACAATGTTAATAATCTAAAAGATGAAAGCTTTGAAAAATATAAAATGCTTCAGTACTATTTTCTGGAAGAAAATGAATAACGATAGCGTGATTAATCTTCAGAAAAACATATCAAAAAGATTTCTCCCCATTGACATCTAATGCGAACTAATGTATGCTTAATTGTGAGATTTATGATAAGGAGATAATTTAATGTATGCGTATATTAAAGGCTGTTTAGAAATTAAAAATTCTGATTCTGTAGTCGTTGAGGCTGGCGGCGTAGGGTATAAGATTTTTGCTTCAGTTAGTACAATTGAAAAGCTAGGAGAAATTGGAAATGTTGTAAAAGTGTATACTCACTACCATGTTAGAGAAGATAATATTAGCTTGTATGGTTTTTACAGCTTAGAAGAGCTTAGAATGTTTGAACTTTTGATTGGAGTAAGTGGTGTTGGTGCGAAGTCTGCTATTACAATTCTTTCTAATATTTCACCTTCTAAGTTTGCTCTTTCAGTAATAACAAATGATGTTAAAGAGCTTACTAAGCTTCCAGGAATAGGTGGCAAATCAGCTCAAAGGATAATTTTAGAGCTTAAGGATAAATTAAAAACAGAAGAGTCGATTGCAGCTGAAACTGATTTTGAAATTCAGTCAATCATCAATAAAGATGATAATGTGCATGAGGCTATTTCTGCGCTTCAAGTTTTGGGATATCCTGTTAAGGAGGCAACAAAAGCAGTAGCTTCTTTCGATAGCACAACTTTAAGTGTAGAAGATATTATCAAGAGGGCTCTGGTATATTTTACAAAAAAATAGATTAAGAGGTGTAGTAATAATGGAGCAAAAAAATATTCCTCTTGCGTATCGTATGTGCCCAATGAGCATAGATGAGTATGTAGGGCAAGAGCATATTTTAGGAAAAGATAAAATGTTATATAGATTAATTAAGGCAGATCGACTTTCAAGTATAATTTTATGGGGGCCACCAGGATGTGGGAAAACTTCGCTTGCACGTGTAATTGCAAAATCAACTAAAAATAATTTTAAGAAGTTAAATGCAGTTGCTGCTGGGGTTTCAGATATTAAAAATATAATTGAAGAAACTAAAAATTTGCTTTTAAATCCGTCTGGGAAAACTGTTTTGTTCATAGATGAGATTCACAGATTTAATAAATTGCAACAAGATGCCTTGCTTCCTTATGTAGAAGATGGAACACTTATTTTAATTGGAGCTACTACAGAAAATCCATATTTTTCTGTAAATAAGGCGCTTATATCACGTTCAACAGTTTTTAAACTAGAACCGCTTAAAATTTCTGATGTGATAAGTGTTTTAAAAAATGCACTAAGCGATAAAGAAAAAGGACTTGGCAACTATGAGATAAAAATAAAAGATGATACATTAGAATATATTGCCGAGCTGGCGGGTGGAGATGTGAGAGTTGCGTTAAATGCTCTTGAGATAGCAACCCTTACTACAGATATGAATGTAGATGGTGTAATAGAGATAACTAAAGAAATTGCTAGTGAATGCATACAAAAAAAGAAAGCTCAATTTGATAAAAATGGAGACAGCCATTATGACAATATTAGTGCATTTATAAAATCAATGCGTGGTAGTGATGCAGATGCAGTATTATTCTATTTAGCACGTGCCTTATATGCGGGTGAAGATCCGATGTTTTTGGCCCGTAGAATCGTAATATGTGCTTCGGAAGATGTTGGAATGGCAAACTCAAATGCATTAGTTGTTGCTAATGCAGCACTTCAGGCGATTCATCAAATTGGTATGCCAGAAGCAAGGATATTGCTTGCTCATGCTGCTACATACGTCGCTCGAAGCCCTAAATCAAATGCTGCATATTTGGGAATTGATAAAGCTTTAGCAGACGTAGAAAATAAAGATACGGGAACTATTCCTATGCATATAAGAAATGCGCCTGCTAGCGGGATGCAAGATTTTGGATATGGAGTTGGATATAAGTATCCACATGACTTTCCAAACCATGAAGTAGAGCAACAATATCTACCTGATAAAATGCTTAATACTAAATATTATGTGCCTGATGAGACAGAAGAAAAATTAAAAAATGAATAAAATTATATAAGAAAATAAATACTAAAATAAAAGAAAAAAGACATCTGTAAAATTATCATGATACAGGTGTCTTTTTAGAATGAGTGCCTAGATAAAAAATATAAAAGATAAGATAATATTGATAAAAAAGTCGACTATTTGGAGGGAAAAAAGTGGTATATATAATTCGGTGCTATAGGCGGATTTGTAAGCGGCTTTTTTGGTGCTGGCGGAGGGCTTATAATATTGCCTGCAATAGTACATTTTTTAAATGTGGATGAATATAAAGCGAGAGGAACTGCACTTGCATCAATACTTGTAGCCACTTTGATTGCAACAATTTTTTATGCGCAATATGGTTACTTTAATTATGCAATGGCAATAAAAATAGCAATCGGTGGTATTTTACGGTGGCTTTATTGGTGCGAAGCTAATGAACAAAATTTCCAAAGATATACTTTCAATAATTTTTGATATTTTTTTAATATATGTATCAATAAAAATGATAATTCAGGGGTAACATACAAATATGAAATTTATTTTAATTGGGTTATTATCTGGAGTTGTTACCGGGCTAGGAATGGGTGGAGGAAGTATTTTGATACTTTTGCTTACAACATTTATGTCTGTGCCACAACATACCGCGCAAGCTACAAATTTAATATTTTTTATACCAACAGCAATTACAGCTATAATCGTACACTTTAAAAACAAAAATGTTGATAAGAGTATAGGACAAAAGCTATTATATTCAGCAATACTTGGCTCAGCGATTGGAGCATACTTAACTAGTCATATAAATGGCAGTAACTTAAAAAAATATTTTGGAATGTTTTTGCTTGTAGTGGGAACATTAGAGATAATTACTACATTAAAAAAATTATATAAAAAGGAATGGAGGAAAAAAAGGTGAAGAACTTAGTAACTGGAATGTTTATAGGTGCTATTATAGGAAGTGTGGTAGGTACAGTAGCAAGCGATGAAATTAGTGATTTTACAAAAAAAGTAACAAAGAGAGGTAAAAGATTTGTAAAAAAAATAATGAACTAAATTGAATATTTTTTAGACATGGGGACGGAGTTTTTGTTTATACTTCTTAAAGTCAGTTTGCCTAGAAGAATAGGTTCAAACAGTATAGACAAAAACTCCGTCCCCATGTCTATTATTTTTGATGCACTAT
>CALXZO010000009.1 GCA_944393265.1 uncultured Clostridia bacterium
TATTATTAAAACAACAAAAACATTTTTTATTCATAATCAAAACCTCCATAAATTTATTAAAATAATTGGGCTCAAAATGGGCACACAACCCACCAAAAATAACCCAAAATCACATAAATTTACAAAGTTAAAAAATTGGGCACACCAAATATACCAATAAATACACCTTAAATTTAGATTTACCAATACTTTACGAGCTTTACTCATAACCCGAAGGTCGTAAATTGAGTTCCGCCCTACTCTCAACAAATAAAACCATTAGAGATTAAAAGCTTTTGGGGTTTTATTATTTTGCTTTAAAATGGAAAAATTATGCTATTTGATAGTCAGCAAGACAGAAAATATGCAAACAATACCTTTTCATGAGGAAGGTAATGTGTAGTCTTAAGTTTTAATTCGGTTGTTGTATGACTATGCCAAATTAAAGGGGTTAGAGGAACTAATTTGTAGAAATAAAGATATTGAGATTGAAATAACATCTTTAAAAAGATTAAAGGAAGAACTTTACCCAAAAGTATATATGTTCACATTGTGAAAATGAAATATTAAGTATAGAAGATGCAGAAATTGGTTATATGAAAGCATTCAGTAATTGTGGAAAAGAGATAAAAAATTTTAAATTATCACATAGAGATTGTGAGAGAGAAAAGATTAATAATAGACACGGGGATGAAGTCTTTGCCTATACCTTTTAAAAATAAGTAGCCTATGGCAATATACTTAATAGAAAGAAAAATAAAAAATTGCCTTAAAGTGCAAATTTTTCACTTTAAAACTGCTTTTTTATATAAAAATTGATATAATAATATGTGTCAGGAGATTACATTATGTATAATAAAAAGAATGGAATTTAGAATTATCTGAATGTGTTTGAAGACACATCATTTTTAGAAAAATTCTTTTATAATTTATTAATAAATGCAAAATATGAACTAAAAAATAGATATGTGCATATAGATAATAATCAAAGTGCAAATACATGGAGTTTAAAGTGTAATAGTTGCACTTTAGAAGAACAAGCAATTATAAATGTAATAAAAAGCAATCTTATGGTTAAACAAGAAGAAATTGCAAGTGAAACTAATAAGTTTTTAAGGACAGTAAAAACTTATATGTCCGTAATGCAGGAAAAGGGATTGATAGAAAGAATTAATGAAAAAAGAAATGGAAAATGGATTGCAAAATTAAAAGAAAATATTTAATGTTTTTTTAAAGTTTAATTATATAGTATAATTTTGGTGTAATAATAAAGAGCAAATTTATAAGAGGGATGATATATGGTTTACAAATGGACGTATGAAACATCAAAAGGATTTTCAAATATGATAATGAATAGTGACGGAGAATATTTAACAAAATTATATTTTAAAAGTTCAAAAAAATCTTTAAAACATGAGATAGATTGTGAGGAAAAGTATTTACAAATATTTGAAGAAACAAAAAAATGGTTAGATATATATTTTAGTGGCAAGGAGCCCGATTTTACACCAAGATATAAAATAAATAATACTACTTTATTTAGAAAAGAAGTAATAGATATTATTAATAAAATTCCGTATGGCAAAGTAATAACATATAATGACATAGCAAAAGAAATAGCTAAAAAAAGAGGAATAAAAAGAATGTCAGCACAAGCTGTTGGTAGTGCTGTTGGTTGGAATCCAATTTGCATTATAATTCCTTGTCATAGAGTTGTTGGTGCCAATGGAAATCTAACAGGATATGGCGGAGGAATGAAAAACAAAGTATCATTGTTAGCACTTGAAAATAATAATATGAACAAATATAACGCAAACGATAATTAGCAGGCTAATAGACATAAGGGTGGAGTTTTTGCTTATATTCCTTAAAATCAATCAGGCTAGGACAATAGGCTTAACCTTAGTCAAAGTTGATGTGAGTCTAAATTTGCAAATAAGGAATCAACGAATAAAATAACATGGAAGGTGAGTTCATGAAATTAGAAATATCAAATCAAGAAATGGCCAAATATATGAGTATGATATTTAATTCAGATGCATTAAAAGAGTTGTATAAAAGATTTCCGTTAAATGCAGATGATTTATTTTGCAATCTAGGAAATGTTCTAGGAAAGTATTATATTTCAACGGGCGATAATTCTATGGAAAGTGCTGAAAAAATTATTTCAGAGTATGTTGCGCATGAACCCAAAACTTTTTTAAGGCAGAGTTTTATGCCAATGGTAGAAGCTAGTGTGGCAAAGGAATTAGGACTAAACCAGCCACTGTCAATAAAAGACAGAATAAGAATTGTTGAGCATGTTAGAGAAAGAAATTCTAAAAATAAGTTTTATACACATTGTTTCCCTGAGGCTATATATGATGATGTTTCAACAAATGGATTAGATATATCAAAAGAGCTGTTTCAAGAAGAATTTAGTGTACTTAGTAAAATATCAAAAACACCATTTATGACAGGGAAGCTTAATTACTGTGAATTATCAGCCGGGGCATTAGGATATGCAACGCTTGGGATACCAGAAAGAGTTCGACTAACACTTGTAAAAAAAAGCAAGCAAAATAAAGGCGAACCGATGAAAGATTTTCTTGAAAGAGCTCTTAGAGAACAAGCAGACGAAGAAATTATAAATGGAAAAATAACTGAAGATGACCGAGAAAGTATTTTACAAGCTGGCCAAAAAATAATTGATTTTTATTTGAGACCTAATTCATGTGTTGCATTTTTTAAGAAAGAAGACATATACGCAGATAACTCAAGAGATACACAAAAAAATGATGATAGAATTAAATCCCTATTTATTGGAAAGTTAGGGACTTTTAATAATATTTCTTGGGGAAGGTATGTTTCAAGCATAGCCGAAGAAAGCATATCTAAAATAAAAAAGAATCCGGATATGTTTGAAAAAGTGTACGCTGAATTTTTTGAGCGAATAAAAACAGAAATTCCAAGTTTAGAAGAATATTTTGATGACTTTATCGAGGATACTTTTGCTGAAATTTTGTCTCGAGGAGCCATTAGTAATTATGAATATTCGGGAAATGTTGATGGCTATTGTATGGAGAATGGGAAATTATCGCGTGGACATTTTGAAATCGCCACATTCACAACACCTAGAGAAGTTGCTATAGAGGGAATAAGAGAAAATGAAGGAAAAGAAACTTTGGGTAATTCTAGAGTAAAAGGAAAAAAAGAAGATTATACAAAAGAAATTGGGAATGTTAAAAAAGTTACGAGTTTTTTTGATAAAGTTATTGCAAGCAAAAGTAAAATTGAAAGAATAGAGCAGCATAATATTAGTTATCGAGATGCGAACGGAAGAAGCAAAAGTGTTTACATATTTTTAGTAACAGATGATTCAGGTGCTATAAGGCAAATAGAGCATCCTTGGACTAACCAGTTACAAGACGGCAAACAAGTTTTTATGCTAAATAGGGGGCCTTTGAAACAAAGATTAGTTTCTAGTATCGAACTTGAAATCGAAGATTATTCGTCGGAAGATAGAAAAAAAATAGTGGAAGAATATAAAAATAGTGTTGAGGAATATGATGAAGATTATGTGGAAGATGATGCTATCTCATGGAAAGCAAATCAAATTTATGAACAAATGAGCGAAGAAGAAAGGAATATGCTTATTGCCAAACAAGACAGATTTATGATTTCTTATCTGCGTGACTGTCAAAAGATAGAAATCATTTCGGGAAGTAAAATAGTGCCAAGTACAGATGATGTAGAAGTGTTATATAGTGAGGCAGAAGATGCTAAATATAATATTTTGTTTGAAGCAATAAGAGACAAAGATAAACCGCTAATAAATCCATATGACACGCTTATGGATACAAGATATTACAAGCAAGAGATAGAAACAAGAAAGAAGCTAACGCCACAAAGCATTGAAGCGTTTTCACAAGCTGTGAGAAAAGTGAATTCTTTGTATCAAGAGGTAATAGGTACAGAAATGTTTCAAGAGTTGCAAGAAGGGAAAGAAATATCTGAAATAAAAGCAAGACCGAGCAAGAAGGTAGCAAATATGATTGAAGCAATGCCGAAGATGTTAGATGTTCTGAGACTGATTGCAAAATCTGAGCACCGTTCGGGATGCAATCGAATGTCATACCTAGATGCGGCAGTGTTTGTATGTGAGCAAACCCAAATATACTTTAATAAGAACAAACGGACAAAGTATAGAAAGAAATGATAAAGATGAAATTTAGACATGGGGACGAAGTTTTTGTCTATACCTTTTAAAAGCGATCAGCCTATGGCAATAGGCTAAAGTAGTATAGACAAAAACTTCGTCCCCATGTCTACAGAATTATTTGCTTTTTGTCTTGAAACTATTGAATTTTGGGGAAATTTATTTTATAATGAGCGTGTTATGTAAAGAAGAAAAGTGGGAGGAGAAAACGTAGTGCGTAATGTTGATGAGATAGCAGGTAATGTTGAAATGGAGATTAAGGACGTGTTTGAAAAGCATAATGAAATTGAGTTTTTGAATTCGGCTAAAGTGCTAGAGGCTTTTAGAACATTTAAGATTAGTGAGGCGCATTTAAATGGCACATCTGGATATGGATATAATGATTTAGGGCGTGAAGCGACTGAAAAAATTTTTGCTCAAATATTTAAAGCAGATGATGCGTTAGTTAGAATGCAATTTATTTCTGGTACACACACAATTGCCACAACACTTTTTGGAATTTTGCGTCCGGGAGATACAGTACTTAGCGTAAATGGTAAGCCGTATGATACTTTAGATGAAACGCTTGGAATAAGAGAAAATAAATCTTCACTAAAAGAGTTTGGTGTGAAGTACGAGCAGATTGACTTACTTGATGGCAATAAATTTGATTATAAAAAAATTGTAGATAGAGTTTCTAAAAAAGATATTAAGCTTATAATAATGCAGCGCTCGAGAGGATATGCATATAGAAATGCTTTCACAATCGAGGAAATTAAAGAGGTTGTTGAGAAAGTAAAATTAGCAGATAAAAATGTTTTAGTAATGGTAGATAACTGTTATGGAGAGTTTACTGAAACGCAAGAACCAACTGAGGTTGGAGCAGATGTTGCTGTTGGATCACTTATCAAAAACATTGGTGGTGGCATTGCTCCAACAGGAGGATATATTGTTGGAAGACAAGATGTTATTGATTTGATTAGTGATAGATATAGCGCTCCCGGGCTTGGAAAAGAAGGCGGAGCAACTTTTGATTTTAATAAAAAAGTTTTACAAGGATTATTTATGGCGCCACATATTGTTTGCGAAAGCAAAAAGATAGGCATTTTTGCAGCGAAACTTTTAGAAAAGTTAGGATATGAAGTATCACCAAAATATGACGAAACTAGATCTGATATTGTTGAGATGATTAAGTTTAACGACCCAAATAAATTAATTAAATTTTGCCAATGCATCCAGGCGTATTCGCCTATTGATTCGCATGTTTGCCCTGAGCCATGGGACATGCCAGGTTATGATAGTAAGATTATTATGGCTTCAGGCTCATTTACATCAGGTTCTTCAATCGAGCTTAGTTGTGACGGCCCGGTTAGACCGCCATATGTTGCTTACTTGCAGGGTGGACTTACATATAATTACGGAAAGATTGCGGTTATAAATGCTGCAAAGGAAATTTTGAAAGAGGAGATATAATGTGAAAGTAATTGTAATTGGAGGAGGTCCCGCGGGGATGATGGCAGCAATTATGGCTGCTAGAAATGGATACGAAGTTACATTGCTTGAAAAAATGCGTAGCCTTGGTAGGAAACTATCTATAACAGGTAAAGGCAGATGCAATATAACCAATGCCTCTGATATGGACGAATTTATTAAAAATGTTCCAGGTAATCCTAAATTTTTATATAGTGCGTTTAGCCAGTTTACGAATATAGATGCTATAAATTTCTTTAACGAAATTGGAGTAAAAACTAAAGTGGAGCGAGGAAATAGGGTGTTCCCAGTATCTGATAATGCGCTTGAAGTTATAGATAAGCTAAAAAAAGAGCTTGAAAATAGAAAAGTGAAAGTCTATGTAAATACTGAAGTTGAGGAAATAGTTGTTAAGAATTCAAAGATTGAAGGTGTAAGAACTAAGAAAGGAACATTAGAATGCGATAAAGTGATTTTAGCAACTGGCGGTAAAAGCTATCCTACCACTGGCTCTACGGGTGATGGATATGTTTTCGCACAAAAATTGGGGCATACAATTATAGAACCTAAAGGCTCCCTCGTACCATTAGAAGTTTTTGAAAATGACATAAAAGAATTACAAGGGCTTTCACTAAAAAATGTTAGTGTTAAATTTATAGATAGTGAAAAGATTATATATGAAGACTTTGGAGAAATGCTTTTTACACATTTCGGAGTTTCTGGGCCAATTATTCTTAGCGGAAGTGCGCAGATTTTAAGAAATAAAAATATTGTTGAAAAGATGAATAACCGAAAAATAAAATTATCTATTGATTTAAAACCAGCGCTAACCTACGAAATGCTTGATGCCAGACTAATTCGAGACTTTGAGAAATATTCTAAAAAACAGTTTAAAAATAGTTTGAATGATTTATTACCTTCAAAATTAATTCCGTACGTAGTGAAAAAAACTGAAATTGCTGAATATAAGGTTGTGGATCAAATTACTAAAAAGGAAAGGCAAGACATAATAAATCTACTTAAAAATATGAAATTTACAATAAAAAAGTTTAGACCAATCGAAGAAGCTATTGTTACTGCTGGTGGAGTAAGCACGAAGGAAATTAATTCTTCTACGATGGAATCAAAGCTAGTAAGCGGGCTTTTCTTTGCAGGAGAAGTTATTGATGTAGATGCTTATACAGGAGGTTTTAATTTGCAAATAGCTTATAGTACAGCGTATGTAGCTGCAAAGTAGTAGTAATAGATTCTTAATTTAGGAATAAGTAGGTGTGCAATTTATATATGAATGTCGAAAAATGGGGAACAAAAATACTTGAAAAAATGCGTGAAAAATATAAAATTTTAAAGTGTAGGGGAGAATAATGATTGATAGTTTTTTGACGATTGATGATAAAACATATTTGACCGAGATTGTTGAGAAGAAATCTAGGTTTATTGCACAACTTATAAAAGTAGAATCAAAGGCAGAAGCTGTTTCTAAAATTGAAGAAATAAGAAAAGAACATAGAAATGCAAGGCATAATGTTTATGCTTATAGAATAGCAAATGATGAAGAAGGTGTAAGTGATGATGGTGAGCCGAGTGGAACGGCTGGAGTGCCATTGCTAGATATTTTGAGGGGTGAAAAACTTTTAAATATATTAGTTGTCGTTACTCGTTATTTTGGTGGAATTCTGCTTGGAACAGGTGGGCTAGTTAAAGCGTATAGTACATCTGCAAAAGAAGCAATTAAGGTGGCACAAAGAGTTAAAATGAAACTGTGTGACGAACATGAAGTTAAAGTAGATTATTGCTATCATGATATTTTACTACATTATTTTAATAAAGAGTCATTAACGATAAAAGACACTATTTTTCTTGATAAGGTTTGTTTTTACATACTTACAGAAAAGGCCAAGACGAAAGAAATTCTGGAAAAGATATTTGAGAAAACAGAAAGAAATGTCGAGGTAACTTTAAAAGGAGAATACTATCACGAATAATATGGAAATATTTTACAATTTAATATTGATTTTTCCAAAATATGGTAGTATACTTTTAAATGTAGTTAATAATTATTTGAAACATGAAGAATGTTTGGATAAAAACAAAAAAGTAGATAGGAGGAAGAATAATGCAAGAGAAAATTAGAGTCATGATAGCCGATGATAATGTTGAGTTTGCGGAAATTATGAAAGAATTTTTAGAAAAAAGTGAAGACATTGAAGTAATAGACATAGTGAAAGATGGAGAAGAGGCACTAAATATTTTAATCAAGAAAGAGCCAGACGTTGCATTAATGGACATAATAATGCCAAAACTTGACGGAATAGGTGTTTTAGAGAAAATACGAGAAGGAGCTAAGCAATTAAAAACAAAATTTATAATGTTATCCGCAATTGGTCAAGACGCTATAACACAAAGAACTATTATGTTAGGTGCGGAGTATTATATGATAAAACCATTTGACTTAAACTTACTTGAAAGACGTATTAGAGAAGTTAAGAAAGGATTAGATGCTAACCCGGTAATAAATGTGACGACATCAAAAAAGAATACATACGTCGTGGCAAACACGGAATCTTTAGAGGGCTTGATAACAAATATAATTCATGAAGTTGGTGTGCCGGCGCACATTAAAGGATATCAATATATACGTGAAGCAATTGCGCTTGCTGTAAAAGATATGGAAGTAATAAATTCCATAACAAAGCAGTTGTATCCAACTCTAGCCAAGAAGTTTAAGACAACACCATCGAGAGTCGAAAGAGCGATACGTCATGCGATAGAAGTTGCGTGGGCACGAGGAAAAATGGATGTTAATAATGAAATGTTTGGAAATACCATTTCAGTAAGTAAAGGAAAACCAACAAATTCAGAATTCATTGCCATGATTGCAGATAAATTACGCCTTGAAATGAAGTCTGCGTGAGTACATGAAATAATATGTGTTCATAAAGGATTGGCGAACCTTATCTGCTGTATTGGAGCAAAGATAACGGATTATTTTGAGAAAATTATTCCTTACGGCAAGATACTAAAAATTAATAATTATTTTTTGGCACACTGCTCAGGTGTGCTTTTTCTTGCATTGAAAGCGGAAAGTATATGATATTAGAAATAATATAGTGACTTATAATCCGTTGTCAATTGTAGTGCTATTAAATATCCTAACTTAGAGAGGAGAGGGTCGATAAGTGGAGGATATAAGAGTTGCGCTAGGAAATAGAATTAAGAAGTTGAGACAAGGATTAAAAATTAGTCAAGAAGCTTTAGCATACCGTGCGGACTTAGATAGGACGTATATTGCGTCAATTGAAAAAGGAAGGAGAAATGTATCTATAGTAAATATCGAAAGAATCGCACTTGCTTTAAATTGTACTCTTTCAAGTTTTTTTGATGCAGACGAATTTAGAGAGCGTGTACCAGATGATTATATGAAAGTAGCAGAAGAAGATAAAACTTACAATTAATGAATTAGGAAAATAATGTTGTAAAAGAAATAGGAATAATTGATGAAATAAATATTATTATGATGAGAAAGGGCTTTAATAGATATGGAAGACGTCAAAGTGTTGGTTGGAAATAGAATTAAATATCTACGAAAGAAGTCGAATCTTACTCAATATACACTAGCAGAAAAAATAGGATTTGATAGAACATATTTAGCAGGTGTTGAAAGTGGAAAGCGAAATGTGTCAATACTTAATATTCAAAAAATTGCAAAAGTGCTTAAGTGTACAATAGCAGACTTTTTTGATTCGGATGAGTTTAAAATAAATACTCCAAACGAATTTGCAAAAACAGTTGATAAAGTGGCTTTTTATAGGCGACTTAAGTAGAGGTTAAGTGCAAATGAGGATAAGGAAGGAGGAGATTTTTTTATGAGCTAACTGTGACTTATAATCCGTTGCCTTTTATTCTACTATTTAATATCCTAATGGCAGGAGGATGCCATGGAAGATATTAGGATGTTAGTCGGTAAAAGGATAAAAAGTTTGCGTAAGCAAATTAATATAAGCCAAGAAAAGCTGGCTTTCGGAGCTAATATTGATAGAACGTACCTTGCATCTGTTGAAAATGGGAAAAGAAATATTTCAATAATAAATATAGAAAGGATAGCTCTCGCACTAGGTTATACTTTAGCAGATTTTTTTGATTCAGAAGAGTTTAAAATAAATTTGCCAGCGGATTATTTGTTGGTAGCAGAAAAGTTTTTTGATGAGAAAAAGTATAAGTAATTGAAGCGTTAAAATTGAAAATATTTCTAAAACTAAAAACAATTAACAACAAAACCCTCATTTGATTTAATGTTCAAGAGGGTTTTATTATTGCTATATATTATCACAGACGTATTTTGAAATGAAATTTCAATAGCTGTGTTTTTATGTTAAAATATTTTCATAGGAGTGATTAAAAATGAAGTATATTTTTGTATCGGATATACATGGAAGTGTTGATACTCTAGAAACGGTTTTAACTATTTTTAGAGAAGAAAACGCTGATAAATTAGTAATTCTAGGAGACACAGCTTCTTTTACAGATGCAAATGCAAATGATATTATAGCAACAACACTAAATAATATGATAAGAAAAGTAGAAGTAATACGAGGAAATTGTGACACATTAAGCTTTGAAGAAAAAATATTATTTGAGATGTATGATTATGATAATTTATATATAGCCAATAAATTTGTAACTATCACGCATGGACACTTATATAACTATAATAACTTACCAAGCAGTTGTGGAGATATTTTTATCCAAGGGCATACTCATATTCCATTACTTATTAAGCAAGAAAATAGAATATTAGCAAATCCCGGCTCTATTTCAAGGCCTAGAGGAAGTAATATAAAATGTTATATTATGATTGATGATAATGGAATATATTTAAAAACGGTTAATGGAAAGGTTGTTAAAAGGCTAGAATTTGTTAAGTAATATTTTAGAATAGAAAGAAGTATATGTACAGAACTGGTTGACATAAAGCCAATAATGCGATAAAATAACAAATGAACTATATTATAATGAGGTGAATGAAATGAGTCCACTGTCTATTGTAGAGAATGGATTAGAATGGATATTTAATACAATTCCAGTAGATATATGGATATGGGGAAATGTTGCAGTAATGGCAATATTGTGGTTTGCAAAGGAAAAAATCACGTTTGCCTTAACTGTAGAGCTCATGTTTGTTCTTTTGTGGGGGACATGCAAGTTTGCTTGTTTTGTCCTACCACTTTGGCTAGAGTGGGTGGTAACGGTAGTGGTCGTTATCACGCTAATACGACTATTTCGCCGGGGAGGTGCTTGAAAAAGCATCTCTTTTTATTGTATAGGAAAGTAATCAAAAAATAACAAATTATGTTACCAAATGCTTCCCGTATGAGACAACAAAAATTTCATATTTAAAGTCGAGCTTTGCTCGACTTTAAAGAATCAAAAATCTCTGATTTTTTAGATTTTCATTTTTGTTCTTTAATAGAAAATCATCATTGTGAGAAGTGAATATTTGAAAAAACTTGAATTATGCAAAATTAAGTGATATAATATATACGTAGTTTATTGTAAGTGGAGGTGTATTGCAACTGATTAGTATGCAGATGTGAACTGGGACTAGAACGGAATGATAGAAAAGTGAAAGGGGAAACACACATGAAACAGAAGAGAGCGGATTTCATCCGAATGATCCGCATCGAAAAGCTCTCGATAGAGGAGATTGCCAAGGTTTTGGGCGTCACTCCTTTGACCGTGCGGCGAAACATCCGCAGTAGCTACATCCGAAAGGGATGGGCAGAGACGCTACTGGCCGAGGCTAAGGCGAACGCCAAAGCCAAGAAAGTTGAGAAGACTGAGTTGGTGTACTTGCTCGACACCTCTTATCTCCTTAACAGGCCTGAGAGTTGTCTGAAGTTGGATGGACGACTGCTCATGCCACGTTTCTGCAGAAACGAGGTGGAACATCTCATTTCAGGAGGAACGGTCGAAAGACCGGACCAGGTGAAGCAAGTCCTCGAGATGGCAGATCTCATCTATATTGAGGATTTGCCCCGGGTGGAACTGCCACCCGAAATGGGATTTTTAAAGAGCAGGAACATCATGTTCCTAAGGTACGCAAGTGCTTTGAGCGCTAGTACCGATAACCTTCGGATCTGCGTGAAGAGCTACGAGCTGCAGAAGCTCTTAGAACTAAGCCGGATTCACGACGTCGCCTCTCGTTGAGAGGCGACTTTTTTTGTGCAACAATGAAATTTTTAGTGGACGTTCCAAAAGGTTCCACATTAGGATTTTCCTACCTTGCATATTATTAATATTTGTAATATAATAAATTGGCTAAATTGTTAAAAAGGTGGATGTAAATATGTTTGATAAATTAGAAAATGTTGAGAAAAGGTATGAAGAGCTAAATCAAAAAATTAGTGATCCAGATATTATAAGTAACCAAAGTGAGTGGCAAAAACTAATGAAGGAGCATGCGGATTTACAAGATATAGTTGAAAAATATAGAGAATATAAAAATACATTAAACTCAATTGAAGAGCTAAAGGAGATGCTAAACGACAGAGAAATGCATGATTTAGCTCAAATGGAGTTGGACGAGAATAGAGAAAAATTACCTAAAATTGAAGAAGAATTGAAACTTTTATTAGTGCCAAAAGATCCGAACGATGAAAAAAATGTTATTATAGAAATAAGAGGAGGCGCAGGCGGAGAAGAGTCTTCATTATTTGCGGGCGATTTATTTAGAATGTACAGTATGTATGCTGAAAAGAAACGTTGGAAATTAGAAGTACTTAATTTAAATGAAACAGAGCTTGGTGGAATCAAAGAAGTAACTTTTATGATTTCAGGAAAAGGTGCGTATAGTAGATTAAAATTTGAAAGTGGAGTACATAGAGTTCAAAGGGTGCCAGATACTGAATCTAGCGGAAGAATTCATACGTCAACTGCTACGGTTGCAGTGCTTCCGGAGGTTAGTGATGTTGAAATTGAAATTAATCCGACAGACTTAAAAGTTGATACATTTAGGTCAAGTGGCGCTGGTGGTCAACATATTAATAAGACCGAATCAGCAATTAGAATTACACATATTCCAACTGGAGTCGTTGTTGAATGTCAAACAGAACGTTCGCAGATTCAAAATAGAGAAACAGCCATGTCGATGCTTCGTTCGAAATTGTATGAAGCAGAGCTTCAAAAACAATCTGCAGAACAAGCGGAAAAGCGTAAAAGCCAAGTTGGTAGCGGTGATAGATCTGAGAAAATAAGGACATATAATTTCCCGCAAGGCCGTATAACAGATCATAGAATTGGACTTAGCATGTATCAGGTAGATAATTTTTTAAATGGTGATATTGACGAAATGATAGACGCCTTAAATGCTGCGGATAGAGCGGCTAAGCTTGCAGCAGATGAAGAAAAATAAAACTACCAAAGAATAGGAGAAAATATTTTAAATTGTGCGGTTCCAAGGTTAGCTAGGAATCGCTTTTTTATTTCATAGGAAAGTAATCAAAAATTAACGAATTATGTTACTAAATACTTTCCGTATGAAACAACAAAAATTCCATATTTAAAGTCTAGCTTTGCTCGACATATGAAAATCAAAAATCTTTGATTTTTTAGATTTTCATTTTTGTTCTTGAGGGGTTGTCGCTTGAATTGAATCTTATATATGTTCTTTTAGTATGCAGATGGAGCATTAATAGCGGATAAGAAAATCATTGATTTTATAAGGAAAAACCAAGTTAAATTTTGTATCCGCAAGCGTTGACAAAATTATTTAAAAATGATAAAATCTAGTCTGCTATTATATGGATATTGGCTTGAGTGCTTGTATCCGTAAGATAACAAAAGACTTATTGCTCATAAAGGAGATTGATAGGATAAATGAAATATGTCGGGGTTAAGCAAGTATTAAGAGCTGCTCAAAACGATGAGGTAAAAGTTGTGTATATTGCTAAGGATGCAGAAAAGAGAGTTACAGAAGAATTAATTAAGGTATGTACAGAAAAGAATATTGATATAAACTATATTGAAACTATGGAAGAGCTAGGCAAACTTGCAGGTGTTGATGTTAAGTCATCGGCAGCGGCAGAATAGATATCTAGACTTGAATACACGGATTATGGGGGATAGAGTCTAAATTAACTAAAAGCTGATTTCAAGCGCAGTTAGCGTTGAAATATATATTTAAATTACAAGGAGGTGAACGAAAAGAAATGCCAACAATTAATCAATTAGTAAAAAAAGGAAGAAAGTCAAAGACATCTAAATCAAAGGCTCCTGCTTTGCAAAAGGGTTATAACTCGAAAACAAAGAGAATAACGAATGCATCAAGCCCACAAAAAAGAGGTGTTTGCACAGTCGTAAAGACTACAACTCCTAAGAAGCCAAACTCAGCTTTAAGAAAAGTTGCTAGGGTTAGACTTACGAACACTCAAGAAGTAACTGCTTATATTCCTGGTATCGGTCACAACTTACAAGAACATAGTGTTGTTCTAATAAGGGGTGGAAGAGTAAAGGACCTTCCTGGTGTTAGATATCATATCATCAGAGGAACTTTAGATACGGCTGGTGTAAAAGACAGAAAACAAGGCAGATCACGTTATGGAGCAAAGAAACCTAAGAATTAATTAGGAAAATTTAGAGTGCTTATTATATAGATTGTAATAAAGCACTTGCTGGGGCAACCCAGAGTACCTTGGCATACGGTATTTTATGTATGCTAGAATTACAAGGAGGGAAGAATAGTGCCAAGAAAAGGTTATATAGCAAAAAGAGAAATTTTACCAGATCCTTTATATAACAGTAAGTTAGTTACTAAACTTATTAATAATGTTATGGAAAGCGGTAAAAAGCAACTAGCACAAAGAATTGTTTATGGCGCATTTGAAATTGTTGCAGAAAAAACAGGAAAAGAACCGTTAGCAGCATTTGATGAAGCTATGAATAATATAATGCCTGTACTTGAAGTAAAAGCTAGAAGAGTCGGAGGAGCAACTTACCAAGTTCCAATGGAAATTAGAGCTGAGAGAAGACAAGCGTTAGGATTAAGATGGCTAGTAAGATACGCTAGAGAGCGTAATGAAAAAACAATGAAAGAGAAATTGGCTGGCGAGATAATGGATGCTATAAACAGCATGGGCGGAGCTTTCAAGAAGAAAGAAGATACGCACAGAATGGCTGAAGCAAATAAAGCTTTTGCACATTATCGCTGGTAATAAATGATTTCACAATAGATAACTAATAAAGATAGGAGGAAAACGAGTGGCTACCGAGAGAAAATATTCACTTGAAAAAACAAGAAATATAGGTATAATGGCTCACATAGATGCTGGTAAAACAACAACTACGGAGCGTATACTATTTTATACAGGTAAAACACATAAAATAGGTGAAGTTCACGAAGGTGCAGCTACCATGGACTGGATGGTTCAAGAACAAGAAAGAGGTATCACAATTACTTCTGCTGCAACAACTTGTTTTTGGAAGGATCATAGAATAAATATTATAGACACTCCAGGGCACGTTGACTTTACGGTTGAAGTTGAGCGTTCGCTTAGGGTTCTAGACGGTTCAGTTACAGTATTTTGCGCTAAAGGTGGAGTTCAACCACAATCAGAAACTGTTTGGAGACAAGCAGACAAATACAAAGTTCCAAGAATGTGCTATGTTAATAAAATGGATACAACAGGTGCAGACTTTTTTGGCTGTGTAAAGCAAATGAGAGAAAGACTTCATGCAAATGCTATTCCAATTCAATTACCTATTGGAGCCGAGGATAGTTTTGCAGGTGTTGTTGACCTAATTAAAATGAAAGCTATCATTCATAAAGATGATTTAGGAAAACAATTTGAAGAAACAGAAATCCCAGAGGATTTGAAAGAGATGGCTGAAAAATATCGTCAAGAGATGATTGAAGCTGCTGCAGAACAAGACGAAGAATTAATGATGAAATATCTTGAGGGGGAAGAGCTTACAGAAGATGAGATAAAGAAAGGATTAAGAGTAGGAACAATTAATGTTAAGCTTACACCTGTTTGTTGTGGTTCTTCGTATAAAAATAAAGGAGTTCAAGAGTTGTTAGATGCAATAATTGCATTTATGCCATCACCAGTTGATATTCCAGCGATTAAGGGAATCGATCCAAATACTGATACAGAGGTGGAGAGAAAAGCATCTGATAGCGAGCCATTTTCAGCTTTAGCATTTAAGATTGCAACAGATCCATTTGTTGGAAAACTTTGTTTCTTTAGGGTTTACTCTGGAACGTTAGATGCAGGAACTACTGTATTAAATACAAGTAAGGGAAAGAAAGAGAGAATAGGAAGAATTCTACAGATGCATGCAAATCATAGAGAAGATATCGACAAAGTATTTGCTGGTGATATTGCTGCAGCTGTCGGATTAAAGGATGTAGCAACTGGAGATACTCTTTGTGTTGAGAACGCCCCGGTTATACTAGAATCAATGGAATTCCCAGAACCGGTTATTTCGGTTGCAATTGAGC
The DNA here is from genome assembly GCA_944393265.1 of uncultured Clostridia bacterium. Classification (GTDB taxonomy): domain Bacteria; phylum Bacillota; class Clostridia; order TANB77; family UBA1234; genus UBA1234. Next base: position 16,125 of record CALXZO010000009.1, read on the forward strand.
CAAAAACAAAGGCGGACCAAGAAAAGATGGGTATTGCTTTATCGAAATTAGCTGAAGAGGACCCAACATTTAAAACATACACGAACCAAGAGACTGGACAAACAATTATCGCTGGTATGGGTGAGCTACACCTAGATATCATTGTTGATAGATTGAAGAGAGAGTTTAAGGTTGAATGTAATGTTGGTGCACCACAAGTTGCATATAAAGAGACGATTAGGAATAAAGTAAAAGCGCAAGGTAAATTTATTAGACAATCTGGTGGTAGAGGACAATATGGTGATGTATGGTTCGAGCTAGAGCCATTAGAGCCAGGCTCAGGAATTCAATTCGAAAGCAAAATCGTTGGTGGTGTTGTTCCTAGAGAATACATTAAGCCAACTGAAGAAGGATTTAGAGAAGCAACTAACGTTGGTATTCTTGCTGGTTATCCAGTAGTTGATGTTAAAGCAACATTAGTCGATGGATCTTACCACGATGTTGACTCGTCAGAAATGGCATTTAAGATTGCAGCTTCTATGGCATTCAAAGAGTGCTGCAAATTAGCAAAACCAGTACTACTAGAGCCTATTATGAGAGTAGAAATAGTAGTTCCAGAAGAATACATGGGAGATGTTATTGGAGACGTTAACTCTAGAAGAGGTAGACTAGAGGGAATGGATGACCAAGGTGGAATGAAGATAATAAGAGCGTTTATTCCACTTTCTGAGATGTTTGGTTATGCTACAGACCTTCGTTCAAGAACACAAGGTAGAGGAACATATTCAATGGAACCAAGTCACAATGAAGAAGTTCCAAAATCAATTATGGAATCTATTACAGCTCAAAGAAATAAGAAAGACTAGGCAAGAACACTTAAACTGATAACTTGTAAAAAGTGTTGCCAAAAAGAAAAAAGTTATATAGAATATATATTTGAAATAAGGGCGATAGACTCTTTGCAAATTTATTTTAGATATCATTATTGAAAATATAAAAAAATAAAAGGAGGAAAAATATTATGGCAAAAGAAAAGTTTGAAAGAAATAAGCCACATGTCAATATTGGTACAATCGGACATGTTGACCATGGTAAAACTACTTTAACAGCAGCTATTACAAAAGTATTATCTTTAAAAGGAGAAGCAGAATTTAAAGCTTACGATCAAATCGATGGAGCACCAGAAGAAAAAGCAAGAGGAATCACAATTAATACAGCACACGTTGAATATCAAACAGAGGCTAGACACTATGCACACGTTGACTGCCCAGGACACGCAGACTACGTTAAGAACATGATTACAGGTGCTGCTCAAATGGATGGAGCAATCCTTGTTGTTTCAGCAGCAGATGGCCCAATGCCACAAACAAGAGAGCATATCCTACTTGCAAGACAAGTTGGAGTTCCTTATATCGTAGTATTCTTAAATAAATGCGATATGGTTGACGATCCAGAACTATTAGAACTAGTTGAAATGGAAGTTAGAGAATTATTAAATAAATATGAATTCCCTGGAGATACAACTCCAATCATTAGAGGCTCAGGATTAAAAGTTCTTGAATCTACATCAACAGATCCAAATGCACCAGAATATGAGTGCATCAGAGAATTAATGAAAACTGTTGATGAGTATATCCCTACTCCTCAAAGACCAGTTGATCAACCATTCCTAATGCCAGTTGAGGACGTTTTCACAATTACAGGACGTGGAACAGTTGCAACAGGTAGAGTTGAGAGAGGTATTGTAAAGCTTTCTGACGAAGTTGAGATCGTTGGTATAGCAAAAGAAACAAAGAAGACAGTTGTAACAGGTGTTGAAATGTTTAGAAAATTGCTAGACCAAGCAGAGGCAGGAGATAATATCGGTGTACTTTTAAGAGGTATCCAAAGAAATGAAATTGAGAGAGGTCAAGTTCTTGCAAAACCAGGAACAATACGTCCACATACTTCATTCAAAGGAGAGGTATACGTATTGACTAAAGAAGAGGGTGGAAGACACAAGCCATTCTTTAGTAATTATAGACCACAATTCTATTTCAGAACAACAGACGTTACAGGAGTTATAACATTACCTGCTGGAACAGAAATGGTTATGCCAGGTGATAACGTAACTATGGATATAGAATTAATCACACCAATAGCTATTGAAAAGGGACTTAAGTTCGCTATTCGTGAAGGCGGAAAAACAGTTGGTGCGGGTATCGTTACAGAAATTAAAGAGTAATTTTATCATACAGATTATAATAAGAACCTCCAAGACTAGAAACTATCTAGTTTTTGGGGGTTTTATTTTTATTTCATACGGAAAGTATTTAATAACATAATACGCTAATTGGTAAGTATCTTCTTATGAAATAAAAAACTCCCGAAAAATTCGGGAGTAAAGAGCCATTTCAACGGTTAGTCGGGCGGGTGAATGTACGAGATCCAGCCCCTATGGAACAAGAACACATTCATACCGTCCCGCTGCAACTCGCTGGCAGAAACAATCCTCGTTTCACAGGCATGCCGCGAAAACGGAGAGTTGCAGTTTGCGCAAAACTGCACGTCGTTACCAGTACCTTCTAGGCACAAAGCTTTGCACCTAGAACAGACTCTGAGCATCACGTTCGGTTCAGGACTATTCATTGAGGTCCCTCCTTTTTTGTTTGTTTAGCATTAACATTATATCACGACATTTGTATATAAGCAAGCAAAAAGATAGGCAAGAATTAAGGATAATGCTGTTTTTTATTTCATAGGAAAGTAATCAAAAATTAATGAATTATGTTACCAAATACTTCCCGTATGAAACAACAAAAATTTCATATTTAAAGTCGAGCTTTGCTCGACATATGAAAATCAAAAATCTTTGATTTTTTAGATTTTCATTTTTGTTCTCTTTTAATTTGCATTTTATGTTCTGATGTAATATAATGCCATGGTATAGTAATATATATTAGAAAAATATAATAATAATGAGATAAAGCAGTTTAGATTCTTTAATTTTAATTATTTTTTATGTCTAATAAAAATAGTAAATGGTTGAAGGATTTGAGGTACTGTTTAATATAATAAAAATTTAAAAAGGAGGGAGTTTCGTATAGTGTTTATAGTGCATTATACGGGTAATTTTAATGAAGATTTTAGTTGATGCTATGGGAGGAGATAAAAGCCCAGATGAGATCATCAAAGGTTGTGTTGATGCGATTGATGTTCTTGAGTCCGAGATAATTTTGATTGGTAATGAGGAAATTATTAATCAAAAAGTAAAGGAATTTTATGGAAAAGAAAAATTATCAGAAATTAATTCAAAGTTATCGATAAGAAATGCTAATACTGTAATTCAAAACGAAGAAGCTCCAACAATTGCAATAAAGACAAAGAAAGATTCGTCTATGGTTGTTGGATTTAATATGCTAAAAAATGGAGAAGGCGATGCGTTTGTTTCAGCTGGCAGCACAGGTGCCTTTATGACAGGTGGATTGCTTCTTGTAGGAAGAATAAAAGGTATTGACCGTCCAGCGCTTTGTCCAATTTTGCCAACATATAACGGCAAAGGATTCATGCTAATTGATTGTGGGGCAAATACAAATTGCAGACCTATTAATTTATTTCAGTTTGCTACAATGGGAAAAATATATATGAACAAAGTTATGCATATTGATGATCCAGTGGTTGGATTACTTAACATAGGAACTGAAGAAGGCAAAGGAAGTTTGCTAACAAAAGAGGCATTTACGCAATTCGCAGAAACAGATGAGTTTAATTTTTATGGTAATATTGAAGGTAGAGAAATATTTAATGGAGATGTTAATGTTGTCGTTACCGATGGATTTACTGGAAACGTTACATTAAAAACAATTGAAGGAATGGGTTCTATGGTTAGCAAAATGCTAAAAGAAGAATTGTACGCTAATCCATGGAGAAAGTTCTTAGCATTACTACTAATGCCAGCCTTGAAAAGATTTAAGAAAAGAATGGATTATAGTGAATATGGCGGGGCACTATTACTTGGAATTAAGAAACCTTTAATAAAATGCCACGGAACAGCCAATGCTAAAATAGTAAAATATACATTAATTCAAGCTGAAAACTTTGCTAAAAATAGAGCGGTGGAGACGATTGAAGAAGAATTTGTAAAGCTATCGAAGTTGCAAAAAGATTCTGAAATAGAAGAAAATGTGGTAAACAATAATTATAGTAAGGAAAATCTATCTCAAAACAAAACTGAAATTCCAATAGAAGACACAAAACTAAAAAATGCGAAAGAACATGTGAAGGGTAATAGAAAAAGCAAGAAGAAAAAATGATTATATATTTTGGCTTTAAAATGTTGATAAATAAAATATAGCATGGAAAAAGTATGTGTATTATAGAATAGAGCTGAGGAATCATTTGTTCTATGTTGTAAAATAAATAAAATGTATATGAGATTATGTGTATGATAATAATAAATATTGTGTTAATCATTTGCCATTTTTCTTTTATCAATAAAGCTTTAGATATACATACATTTACGTTCTTAAGAACAAAGGATTGAAAAACATGAATTAAAATATATTGACAATTGTACAAACATATACTATTGTTAAAATGTAGAAAAACACAAGTGATTAGTTTAAGTAATTATTTGCTAAATTAACTGCTTGGAGTAAAACAAAAGTGAAAGGAGGCCATTTGGATGAATCCAGATGCAATTTTTGAAAAGGTTAAAGAAGTTATAATAGACAGATTAGCAGTTGAGGAAGACGCTATTAAAATGGAAACTTCATTTATTGATGATTTGGGGGCTGATTCCTTAGATATAGTTGAACTTATTATGGCATTAGAGCAAGAGTTTGACTTACAAATTCCAGATAGCGAAGCAGAGAAGATAATGACAGTTGGAGATGTTGTTGAATATATAAAGAACAACAAATAAGTGTTAGTTTCGAAGAATTAAATGTAAATATGTAATAAGTATTTGCGAGTTTGATTTAAAATGAAAGTGGCTTCAATTATCTGAATGCCACCTTTTTTAGCGTATAATCTAAATTGTGTTATGTGAAAGGAAAGAAGAGATGGACAAACTTGAAAAAGTGATTAATTATGATTTTAAAAATGTTTCGCTTTTGGAGTTGGCTATGACACATAGCTCTTATGCTCATGAAAATGGCAGTAGCGAGTATAATGAAAAGATAGAATTTTTGGGAGATGCGGTGCTGGAGCTAATTGCGAGTGAATATATTTTTAAATTTTATAATAACTTATCAGAAGGTGAGATGACAAAAGCCAGAGCGTATTCAGTATGTGAAGAGGCTTTGGCAGAAGTCGCAAATAAGTATAATTTTAGCAATTACTTACGTGTGGGAAAGTGTGAAAATAAGATAGATGGAAAATACCGCGCTTCTATATTGGCTGATAGTGTCGAGGCTCTTATAGGTGCCATTTTCCTAGATGGAGGGTTTGAGCCTGCGAAGAATTTCATTCTTCCGAACATATTGCCGAGAATAGAAGATTTTGTGAAAAAGGGGAACAAGGATTATAAAACACAATTGCAAGAGATCTTACAGGCAAATGGTGATGTAAAAATTGAATACACGATAGTTGATACTATTGGGCCTGAACATAGTAGAATTTTTGTAGCGGAAGTATACTGTGATTCTAAACCTTTACGGAAGAGGACAAGGTAGAAACAAAAAAGAAGCAGAGATGAAAGCGGCGCAGAATGCATTAAGTTTTTTAAGATAGCGTTTATGTTTGGAGTGACAAGATAGGAAGAAAATTAGTTTTGTTTCTATCTTGTCACTTCAACTCTTTATCTTGTTTTTTTTATAACGATATATTACAATGTTCTTGTACGATAAGGAGTTGAATGTATGAAAAGTGTGCTAATATCAGGGTATTATGGGTTTAATAATACTGGGGATGAAGCAATGATTGAGACTTTCTCACAAGAGCTAGCGAAAAAAAATTACAAATTAATAGTGCTTTCATCTAATCCAGATAGAACTAAAGAACTATACAATGTTGATGCGTATGACAGATATAAAATTGGAGAAATTATTAAAGCGATTAAAGCGTCAGATATTCTTGTAAGTGGTGGTGGAACTCTATTTCAAGATATTACTAGTAGAAAAAGTATTTGGTATTATCTTGGAATAATTAAGATTGCTCAATTAATGCATAAGAAGGTGTGCGTGGCATATCAAGGAATGGGACCGATTAATACAAAGATGTATAGACGTATGACTAAAAATATATTAAATAAAAAAAGTGTTAAGCTTGTGGCGATGAGAGATAAGCATGCATACGATTATGCAAAAGATATCGGAATTGATGAAAACAAGATGATGCTCTCATCAGATATGATTTTTATGATGAAGCCACCAGCTCCAGAAAGATGCATGAAAATCATTCGTGACAACGTTCATGGATATAAAGAGGGGGAAGTACTTGTTGGTTTTTCCATAAGAGAGTGGAGGGACAAAGATAGGACAGATTTATTTGCAGAGATTGCAGATCAAATCGTTGAAAAGTACAATGCTAGAATTGTTTTCTTCCCATTTCACAAGCCAAAAGACGCAGAGATTAGTAAAATAGTTATGCATAAAATGAAACATGAAGAATCTACTGTACTAATGCCTAATAGATATTTGCCGTCTGAAATATTGGGAGCTATGGGATATATGAATGTTAACATTGGTGTTAGATTGCATGCATTAGTTTTTTCAACTCTTATGAATGTTCCAACGATTGGAATTTCATACGAGCCTAAAGTTGACGGCTTTCTTGAAATGATGAATATGACTCCAGTATGTACATACGAAAACATTTCAGTAAAGAAAGTTATTGAGAATGTTGATTACTATATGAAAAATCAAAATGTTGATTATTCTGATAAGACAAAAGAATTTGCAAAAATGGGACAAAAAACTTTGGATAAATTAATTGAAGAATTGGAAAAATAAAGTATACTCTTGAAAGAAAGGAATACGCTTGTGAAAGAAAACAAAATCATAAAAGAAGTATGGCAGTATTTCATATTAATACTTGGCGGGCTTCTTGTTGGTATTAGTGTCGGTTTAGTATTATTACCAGTGAAGCTTTCTACGGGTGGCTTTGGTGGTATAGCAACTATTTTGTATTATCTGCTTGGGTTACCTGCAAGCATAGGACTAGTTTTACTAAATATTCCTGTTTTTATTATTACATGGAAAGTATTAGGTTTCAGATATAGTCTTAAAAGTCTTGTCGGTATGATTGCGTGCTCTCTTGGAATTTTGTGGGGAGAAGAACTTGGTGTGTTGACGAACGAATTAATGCTAGCTGCCCTTTATGGTGGGGCTATTTCTGGTGTTGGTATTGCATTAACATACAGAGTTGGGGGTTCAACTGGTGGAACAGACCTAATAGCAAAATTGTTACAAGTAAAGATTCCTCATATGAATTTGGGAGAACTTCTTTTAATTGTTGACGGAATAATAATTGCAATGCTTGCTCTTACATTTAGTAGCATAGAAATTGCGCTATATTCGGCTGTTGCGGTTTTCATTATGACTAAGATCTTAGATTTGATTTTGTTAGGAGCCTCTTATGCAAAAGCAGTTTTTGTAATAACAAATAAAGGAGATGAGATTTCAGAGTTTTTGCATAGCACAATCAATAGAACAACAACTAAAATAAAAGCAACAGGAACATATACAAACACAGAAAAAGATATCTTACTTTGTGTAGTAAATAAGAAAGAAATACCTAAATTAAAAGAAGGAATATTAAGCATTGATAATAAAGCTTTCACTATAGTAACAACTGTAACTGAAGCAATGGGAGAAGGCTTTAGCAAAGAAATATAATTTTTTATACATGGGACGGAGTTTTTGTCTATACTTTTTCGAGCCTAGGTCAATAGGTTTAACTAGTATAGACAAAAGCTCCGTTCACATGTCTATCCAGATGTCCAAAAAAATGAAGCATAGTACATCTAAAATTCACAATCAACTTATTGCATAAAATGTTATTTATTGATATAATTTGTATGAATAGTTAGTACTATACAAGTGGAGGAAGGTTACACATGATTATTTTTGATGATGTTTCGAAGATATATGCTACTGGCACAGAAGCTGTAAAACATGCATCACTTCAAATAGATAAAGGTGAATTTGCATTTATTATTGGTCAAAGCGGAGGCGGAAAATCTACACTTATAAAAATGATTCTTAAGGAAGTTGAACCGACTTCTGGAAGTATATACATAAATGGAAAAGATATAACTAAGATTCCTAAAAAGAAAGTTCCTTTTTTACGCAGAAAGATTGGAGTGATTTTTCAGGACTTTAGACTCTTGCCTGATAAAACGGTTTATGAGAATGTTGCGTATGCTATGCGAGTGATTGAAGCTAGCCCGAAAGTAATAAAAAAACAGGTGCCTAATGCATTGTCGCTTGTTGGCCTGTTGAAAAAAGCAAAGATGTATCCAGATGAGTTATCTGGTGGAGAGCAGCAGAGAGTTGCAGTTGCTCGTGCGATTGTTAACAATCCAATTATGCTGATTGCTGATGAGCCGACTCGGAAATTTAGACCCGGAAACAGCCTGGGAGATAATGTCACTATTAAATGACATTAACAGAAGAGGCACAACAGTAGTTGTCGCAACACATGCGAAGGATATAGTTGATAAGATGCAAAAGCGTGTTATTACTATTACAGAAGGAATAATTTCTAGCGACATAAAGAAAGGTGTGTATGTTGATGAACATAAATACAATTAGTTATTGGATTGCGGAAGCCGTATCAGGCATTATGAAAAACCAAAAGATTTTTTTATCAGGCATTGCGATAATGTTTTTAGCTTTATTTATAGTAGCAATTTTTTTTGTGGCGGTTGTGTTAGGTGATTCTTTAATGGCTACGATAGAAGATGCGCAGGGAACAATACAAGTATACTTGAAGGATTTAACAGATGAACAAATTAAGAATATATCTGATACTATCGTACTAATGGATGGAGTTGAGAAGATCGATTATACTTCACAAGAAGATGCAAGGAAAAAGGCCGAGGAATCGTTACCTCCTGGTATGGCTGATGGGGTTCCAGATCATGTTTTCCCGGCAACGCTTACAGTAACTGTAAATGATTTAGAAAAAGCAGAGCAAATTGCATTAAATATTAGAGGGATTGAAGGTGTCGGGGAAGAAGACAGCGATGTTACTTTTAATGAAGATGCAAAATTTATTGGAAAAGTTGTGTTAACAATAAAAGTTGTGGCTTCAACAATTCTTATTTTAGCAATTGTAGGCGCTTGTTTCATAATGACAAATTCAATAAAGCTTATGCTACATTCAAGAAGAAAAGAAATTTCAATAATGAAATATGTTGGAGCAACTGACCTTTTTACGAAAGCTCCGTTTGTAATTGAAGGGCTTCTGATTGCTCTTGTTAGTGCGCTGTTTGTTATTATTCTTTCTGGATTGTTATGCGATGTGTTAACAGATGTAGCGTTTAAGATACCAATGTTCAACTTTTTAGAAATTTCAGAGGAAACAAGAGGCACGTTAACAACTATTATTCTAGTAGTTGCTATTGGTGTAGGAACAATCGGCAGTTCAATTTCGATTAATAAGTATTTAGATGTGTAAAAGGAGGAACAGATGATGAAAAGAATAGTATCTCTCATTTTAGTTATATCAATGTTAACGTCAGTAGTATATGCAACATCAAATATAAGAAATGAGTTGAACGCTACTAATAATGAAATTTCGGATGCAAAAGATGAGTTGTCAGGTGTCCAGAGCGACAAGAAATTAACCTTGAAAGAAATTGATAGGCTAGATAAACAAATTGGCTCAACTGAAGCAGAAATTGAAACACTTGAGTTTGATATAGCGATGCTAGAAAGAGAAATAACAATCGCTGAAGAAAATATAGAGTATGCAGAGAAAGAGTATGCAGAAAAAGAAAAATTAAGACAAGATAGAGTTGTAGCATATTATAAGTGTGGAACAATTTCGTTTTGGGACACTCTTTTATCAGCAAAAGATATGTCAGACTTTATGTATAGATACAAATTAATGGAAGAAATAACAGAGTTTGATAATAACCTACTTGCTGAAATAAAAGAAGAAAAGAAAAATATTGAATCACAAAAAGAAGACCTTGAAGAGAATAAAATACTTTGTGAGAACAAAAAAAATTCAGCTGAAGAGCAAAAACTAGCCTTAAACGATACATTGGAAGTAAGAACGGAGTATCTAGCAAAGTTGGAAAAAACGGAGGACTTATTAGAAGAATCAATAGACGAGCTTCAAAAGAAAGCAGATGATTTGACGGCGGAATTAAAGAAAATGGCAAGTTCTTCGAATAACAGTGAATATACTGGCGGTTCAATGACATGGCCGCTTCCTGGATATTATAGTATAACATCTCCATTTGGAAATAGATTGCACCCAATACTTAAAGTCTATAAAATGCATACAGGCGTCGATATTGCTGGTGCGGGATGTAATGGTAAAAATGTTGTGGCTACTGCAGATGGAAAAGTAATTCATGCAGGATGGATAAGTGGATATGGAAACACTGTTATGATTGATCATGGTGGCGGTATTGTAACGCTTTATGCACATTCTCAGAAATTATTAGTTAAAAAGGGTGATACTGTAACAAGAGGGCAAGCAATAATGCTTGTAGGTTCAACAGGATATGCAACTGGACCACACTTACATTTTGAAGTAAGAGTAAACGGAAAATATGTAAATCCTGTTGATGGATACATATCAAAGTAGAAATCGGGGATTAGAAAATGTTCTAATCCCTTTTGTTTTTTAGTTAGGGGGACAAATATGGAGCATTATTATACGACAGATCCGTCTGTAAAGTCAGAAGAAAGAATTATAAAATATATTTTAAACGGTAAAGAGTTTTTTTTTGTAAGTGATAATGGTGTGTTTTCAAAAAATCATGTAGATATAGCTACTGATTTTTTATTAAAAACAATTCATAAAGAAGTGATTGGAAAAATCCTAGATGTAGGTTGCGGATATGGTGTAATTGGCATAGTGCTTGCGAGTAGCAGTAGCGTTATTGATGTTACAATGCTTGACGTAAATCATCGTGCGTTGGAACTTGCAAAAAGGAATGCAGTAAAAAATAAAGTGAGTGAAAAAGTTAAAATTTTAGAGTCAAATGGTTTTGAAAATGTTAAAGAAAACTTTGATATAATTGTTACTAATCCTCCAATACGTGCAGGCAAGGAAATAATATATAATATGTATAAAAAGAGCAAGGAACACTTAAATGAGAATGGTAGCTTATATGTAGTGATAAATAAAAAACATGGAGCTCCAAGTACGATAAAATTTTTAAACAATGTGTTTGGGAATTGTGAAGTATTAGACAAAAAAGCAGGCTTTAATGTTATTAAGTGCATAAAAAATAATTAATAAAGGGGAAATTATTAACATGAAAATATTTGCAAATGTGCGAAGAAATAAAACTGTTGCTATTTTTTTCTTTTACGCAGTAGTCGTTACTATAACACTTCTAGCTAGTACTACAATATGCTATGATACAATTTGGTGTTTTCATTTGTCTCAAAAGGTAGCGAACGGGTACACCATGTATTCTGAAATAAGTACAGTTGTTGCGCCTATATTTTTCTGGATTGGTGGTGCGTTTATAAGATTTTTTGGGAACTCATTAGTAAGTATAGCAATATATTCAGGAGTAATTATGGGAGGCATTGCAGCAACATCATATAATATTATGAAAGAGATACGCAAAAAAGACAATGATGTGGTGGACATATTTTTCTTTTTAGCAGAAATGATTTTAGTAATAGCGTTGCGTATAACTAGTTACAATACCCTTGCTATTTTATGGTTGCTCCTTGCTGTTTATTTTGAAATTAGAAGGGAAAAAACGGGCAAAGAAAGATATAACTATTTAACAGGAATTATGTTAGCACTTGCACTATTTACTAAACAGAATATAGGAGCTTTTGGTGTTATATCAACAGGAATTATATCATTAGTTGTTAATTTATATTACAAAAAGAAAAACCCTGTGAAAGAGATTCTGCAGAAAGCTACAGGCTTTTTAGGAGTAACCCTAGCTATAATTGCGTACTTTGTGTTAGCTGGAGCACTAACACATCTTATAGATTTTTGTGTATTAGGGATAACAGAATTTGCACAAAAAAACGCGGCTACTGAGGGAAAAGAAATAATAATAGCTAGTGAGATTGCCATATTAGTTATGGGAAGTTTTTATTTGATTGACAATAAAAAGAATGGCAAGGTGGAAATGTTGATAACATTGACATACGCAATTCTGATGTTGGGGATAACATATCCTGTGGCAAATCTTTATCACATATATTGTGTATTATTTTTTATAATATTATTTTTAATACAATTTGGAGAAGAGATATTAAAGACAGAAAATGCTTATAAAAATTACTATGCGATTCTAATAGTTTTGATGTTAATGCTATTTTTATACGGGATGATGGGCACGGGGAAGATAGATCAATTTAACATTCAAAAGCTTTTTTGCGATGAAGGGGGATATGCAAGTATTCATGGATTTTACATTGTCTTGTGGAAAGTAGTATCATGCTTAATTCTTTATTTCGCATTATTATCCAAAAATAAAAATGTACCTAAATATGCTTTTATAGTGTGCATGATATTAATATTAATAATAAATTCAACTTTTTATATAGCGATGGTGAATATGCAGGTAGTACCGGAGGGGCTTGAGATATACGCATATCAAGCTCACACCAAGAGACAAATGGAATATATTAAAAATGTAATTGATTATATAAAAGAAAAAGAGCAGGAAGGATATAATGTATATGTAGTTTCGGCTGATGCTTCATATTACATGGCACCGCTTGGAAGGAACAATTACAAATTTGATTTCATGCTATATGGTAGCCTAGGAAGCAAAGGGGAAGATGGTGTAATAGAAGATATAAAGAAATTAGAAAATGAACTATTGCTAAAAGACGAATATGGGATGTACCAAGATCCAAAAAAAGTAGACGAATATATAAAAGAAAACTATGAAGCAATAGACAAGGTTGAAAGCTTGATTGTATATAAACCAAGATAAAGAGGTAAGGCGGAAATAGAGAAATTACTAGATAGACCGAAAGGAGCGAATACGCCAGGAAGAATCAAAGAATTCTTGAAATATTATGAGTACAAAGCCATAGATTTAGCTTTTGACAGGTATGTATTAGAGGGAGGATTATCTAGGACTTATTTATATAAGACAAAAGAAGAGAAGATATTTCTGAAGTACAGAACTTTAACTATAAGAGATATAAAATAAAGAGTTGCTAGACAATTTAAATGATTTCTTGATATAGATACAGGGACGGAGTTTTTGTATATACTTTTTAAAATCAATTGGCCTATAGCAATAGGTTCAACCGGTATAAACAAAAACTTTGTCCGCGTGTTTAGAAGAAAAGATTCGGGAAAGGAAAGAAAACATGAATTGATTGAAAAAATAAAGGCTGAATAAGAAGAAAGAGTTAGACTAGACGAGGAATTAGAAACTGCTAAAGATAAAAATGTTGAAAATATTTTTAAAATGAAAAATAATCTACTACAAAAATATGAAGGAAATTTCTTTAGCAGATTGATGAAAAATTAAATAAATATAAAAAGATAAAATTAAAGAAATATATGCAATAAAAATTGTAAAAAAATAATACAAAAGAGTCACGTGGTTTGTGACTCTTTGTGCGTTGAGTTACGGAAGAACTACCGTATCATGCATAGGATTTTTTCACCTTGCATGCAACGCAGTTCAACTTCTTCCATATCCGCTTCGCAACGGACGCTTCCAGCATCATCGGCTTGATGAAGTAGCATGACTTGGGAGATAAACTCCTCTGTAGGTTCTTCGCCAATGATCTTTCGACACATCTTGCGCAGCGTTTTGTCGAACTTGGCTTGCTCGATGATCTTGTAAGGTGCCATATGACACCGAATGAGCCGCTTTACTTGCTCATATCGAGAGTCATCTTCTGACAAAAACTGTGACAGTTCATTATCAGAGATTTCCTCATGCCCGTAGAAACAGGGCTCACCGAGCTTGTTGATTCCTTGAGTTCTGGGTTTGGCAATGTCATGCAGAGCTGCTGCAAGTAGCAAGGTGCTATCGCTCGTCAGCTTTGACATCTCATCGACCACTAACAAAGCATGTTGCACATAGCTTTCGTGGTGATACTTGCTGACATGAGGAATGTCCTGGTGTTCGTTGTAGAAAGCGAGAAGCAAAGAAGAATTGAACATGTTTTCCCTCCATAAAACATAGTTGGATTGTTGTAAATATGACAACAATTGTATTATAACACATTCTTAATATTATGTAAACACTTGCGCTGATTTTTGTATGAAAGCGGTAGTGTATACAAACGAAAGAAATTTTCATTTTTTGCTTGACATTGCACTAATTGATTGCTATAATGAAAAAGCAATGTGAAGTGCGGGTGTAGTTCAATGGTAGAATCTCAGCCTTCCAAGCTGATTACGCGGGTTCGATTCCCGCTACCCGCTCCAAAAAGTAAAATCGTCGCACCAGACGAAAATATTTATAAATCAACTGTGAAAGGTTGATTTTTTTGTCGCCTTTATATTGAAAATGAAGGGATGGTGCGGTATGATTAATATCGTAAAGAAGAAAAACAAGATAAGCAGAGATATACTCTCTAAAATTGAATGGGCTTGCTGTTTGAATTCTATAAAACTTGATAATCAAATGATATTAGAAGATTATTTAAGAATTATAGAACATGCAAATTTGGCGTATGTAGAACCACATAGAGCAATCATTAAGAATAAGCTATACTTATTTTTTAATGAACATGACTATTTCTATGTGGGAGATTTAAGGACTAAATATCTTTTATCTAATTTACAAGAATATATAACAAGGCATTAATTTTAGAGTTAAAAAATGTTTGTAAATAAAATATAAAACTTTAAAAGTGCCAATGGCTATGTATATAAGCTAGAGGCACTTTATTTAATGCCTTCCCATTCAAGTTGAAGAGAGGATTAAAAATTATGAATGCAGAAGAAAAAGAAAGATTAGTATTTGAATTATTTTATAATCTTTATTGTATTATTTGGAGAAAGCAATAAAATATAAAACAAAAAATATTTTTTGAGGGACAGATATATAAAGCATATAGTTTAATCATTGACATTATTAAAAAAGCAAATAAGAAAATTTTAATAATTGATAATTACATTGATTATAGTATATTAAAAATGCTTACTAAAAAGAAGAAAAAGGTTGAAGTTGTAATATTAACTTTAGATAAAAGTAATATAGAAAAAATGGATATACAAAAATTAAATAAAGAATATCCAATATTAAAAGTTGCTAAAACAAATAAATTTCATGATAGGTTTATTGTAATAGATAAAAAAGAAATGTATCATTTAGGTGCATCAATAAAGGATTTAGGTAAAAAATGTTTTGGAATTAATAAAATAGAAGATTTAGATATTATAGATAAAATTATAAATTTATAAGCAAAAATTTAAAATTTTGTACAAAAATATAATTTATATGATACTATATTTATAGTTAATAAAAATAAGAAGTGAGAAAGATATGATAAAAGAAATAATAAAATATGGAGAAGCTGAAGTTACATATAAAAGTAAACAATTATTAGCTGAAAAGCCAAAATTATATAATCTGTTTTGGGAGACTACACTTAGATGTAATGCAAAATGTAAACATTGTGGAAGTAGAGCGGGAGAAAACATTAAGCTAGAAGATGAGTTAACTACTGAAGAAATTAAAAACGCATTAAAGAGTATTGCTAATAAATATGATGCTAGTAAAATTTTATTAAATATAACTGGTGGTGAACCATTAGTAAGACAAGACCTTTTCAATGTAACGGACTTTGCTAATAAGCTAGGATATCATTGGGGAATGACAACAAATGCTATCTTAATAAATGAAGACAATATTCAAAAAATGAAAAATACTGGTATGTCAACTATTTCTATAAGTTTAGATGGATTAGAAAAATCACATGATGAATTTAGAGGAGTTAAAGGTTCATATTTAAAAATAATTAAAATATTAAAAAATTAAAAGAAGCTAAATTTTTAAACTATTTGCAAATAACTACAGTTGTAAGCAAATTAAATATTAAAGAATTAGAAGAAATGTATATTAAAATGAAAGAACTTCAAATTGATTCGTGGCGAATAGTAAATATGGATCCGATAGGAAGAGCAGAAGATAATAGAGATTTAGCATTAGATAAAGATGATTATAAATACTTGTTAGAATTTATAAAGGAAAAAAAGAAAAAATCAAAGTTTGATATAACCTATGGCTGTACTTATTTTGTTGGAATGAAATATGAAAAAGAAGTTAGAAATCATATGTTCTTTTGTGTAACTGGATTTACAACAGGAAGTATTTTATATAATGGAGATATTTATGTGTGTCCAAGTGTTGAAAGAAGGAAAGAGCTTGTACAAGGCAATGTAAGGACTGATGATTTTGTAGAAGTTTGGGAAAATAAATTTAAATGGTTTAGAGATTTAGATAAATTAAAATGTAAAGAATGTGAGAATTGCAAAGATTGGAAATATTGTAGAGGCGATTCTTTAGATACATGGGATTTTAATAATAATAAACCTAAGTTATGTTTAAGTAAAATTTTAGAAGAAGACGGAAAAAAATGAATAAATTAAAAAAAGTTTTTGCAAGTCTTAGTGTGTTTTTTGGAAGTATGATTTCAAAAGTATTAGCATTTGACCCAGCTATGATGGTAGAAGATAAATATGGAGTAATTGACCCAAGAATGTATGAACCACCAAAATATGGTATATTTGAACCAACCATTGGAGAAAAAATTTCAAGGATAGGGAAAATAGCACTTCCACTAGTATTATTTATTATAGGATTATTTGTTATTTTAAATAAAAAAATAGCTAAAAAAGTAAAGATTATAACAATATCAACATTATTAGCTATTGGAATTTTAGGTTGGATAATATTAAATTATATTGCAAATAATTATTAAAACACAATTATGTTTTTTAATTTCATAGGAAAGTAGTCAAAAATTAACAAATTATGTTACCAAATACTTTCCGTATGAAACAACAAAAATTCCATATTTAAAGTCGAGCTTTGCTCGACATATGAAAATCAAAAAATCTTTGATTTTTTAGATTTTCATTTTTGTTCTAATTTAATTTAGTATTTACAGTTGATTAATAGAATTATTTTTTTGAGCAAATCGTGGGAGGAACACTATAGAAAATGTATGTTTTTTTCGCATATAACCACGACAAACGCTTCATTAACGTTTCTGTTTGAACTTTTTTGAACAGATGATATGAAATCAATCAGAAAAACTGGTTGATTTTTTTTGTCTAAAAAATCAGATAAATTACTGTTTGAAAAAGTAAAGGAACTAATTAGCTAGAATGGATAAAACTAATAAATATTCATAAAAATGTATCTGAAGAAATTATATTAAATTGGCTTATTTGTATGTAAAAAAGGACTGCAGTTTTGCAATCCTTTAAAATTTAGTTGTTAAAAAGTATAGTAACAAATTAAGTTTTATGTTCTAGCTAGAACTGAATTTGTTTACACGTACAAATTCTTTTGTAGGTAACACCTCAATCTCCGTACATTAGAAAGGAGGTCCTTTTATGAGAAAAAAGCACTTAACCAATCTGGAAAAGAAAATTAAATCTTATTTCTCATGTGAAGGCTAACCTGCTTCTTTTGATTTGCGTAATTATATAACGAATTAAATCTTTGAAAATATAAAAGGGGATAATTACTATATTAAATAAAAAATATTAAGCGGCAATCTAAGATTTTTTAATTTATGGTATCACTAAGAATTAGTTGCCGCTCAATATTCAAAGATAATTTCTTAAATATATCCGCTTACGTTTCGATAAAGAATAGGTTATACTAATAAAGTTAGTAGCCTTAACAATCATAAAAAATTTCAATTTTAATTACCGCTAAATTTATAAACAAGGCTCTTCGTTAGGTTTATTATAGTCTGGTTTTAGTTCGCAATCTACGAATAAATCTTCTACTTTTGTATCTGCCGAAAAGTCTACTGGAATTTCAACTTTCATTTTTTGAACAATAGTAAATTTACATTCACATTTATCTTTTTCTTTATGACAGGTATCATGCTTCCTCAAAGATATTATTGGATTACCACAACATTCTGTCTTAATTCTTCCAACGCAAACCTTTGGAGTCGTAGTGACAGGAACACAGATTGTCAAAAACTTTTCAATAATAGAACGGCAATTTTTATCGAAATTTGTATATTCATTTTTTTCGTTTTCAAACATCAAAAAATCCTCCTTTAACATATAAACATCGATTATTAGAATATAACGTATATTCTAATAACATGATATGCAATACATTTTTAATTGTTTCCATTGATTAAATTGAAATGTCTACTGTGTCTAAAAGGTTAGTCTCTTGCGTTTCTATTGTTTAGGGATAAAAAATATAAATTTGTTTAAACTACATGATAGTAGATTTGCGGTAGGAGGAACAAATGTTAGAGTTAAAACAAATTAGTAAGGTGTATGAGGTTGGTGAATGGAAACAAGTTGCTTTAAATAATGTCTCAATTAATTTTAGAAAAAATGAATTTGCTTCAATTCTTGGACCAAGCGGAAGCGGTAAAACTACTATGTTGAATATAATAGGCGGGCTTGACCAATATACGAGTGGAGATTTAATTATAAATGGAGTTACTACAAAACAGTATAATGACAGAGAATGGGATTCTTATAGAAATCACAAAATCGGATTCGTATTTCAAAGTTATAATTTAATTCCTCATCAAAGTGTATTAAAAAATGTAGAACTGGCATTGACCTTATCTGGTGTTACAAAAAAAGAAAGAGAAAAGAGAGCACAAGACGCATTAAAAGATGTGGGATTGGAAGAGCACATGCATAAAAGACCTAATCAGCTATCTGGTGGACAAATGCAAAGAGTGGCTATTGCTCGTGCACTTATTAATAATCCGGATATTTTGCTTGCAGATGAACCGACGGGAGCTTTAGATTCAATAACTAGTGAACAAATTATGAAACTGCTTAAGAAAGTCGCAAAAGAAAAGTTAGTAATAATGGTTACGCATAATCCAGAGCTTGCAAAAGCTTACTCGACGCGCATTATAAATTTAAAAGATGGTGAGATTGTTGGTGATACTAATCCGTATAATCCGAAAGAAGAAAATAGTGAAATTTCAGAAAACACAAAAATGACATCTATGGATTTTAAAACTGCATTATCTTTATCTTTTAACAATTTAGTAAGCAAAGGTGGAAGAACTTTGCTTACGGCATTTGCTGGTTCAATTGGTATCATAGGAATAGCCTTAATTTTATCTT
This sequence comes from uncultured Clostridia bacterium, assembly GCA_944393265.1. Classification (GTDB taxonomy): domain Bacteria; phylum Bacillota; class Clostridia; order TANB77; family UBA1234; genus UBA1234. The sequence goes on from CALXZO010000009.1 coordinate 35,517, forward strand.
TATCTAGTGGCGTTCAAAATTACATTAATAGAGTACAGGAAGAAACTTTAACTGCTTATCCACTTACTATTGAAGATGCAAATGTTGATCTTACGTCCGTAATTAGTGAAACACAAGGGGATTTAATCGAAAAAGACAAGGCTACATCAGGTGACTTAAATAAGATATATTCAAATAATACGATTGGCAACGTGTTGTCGACTATGAGTAACAAAATACAATCAAATAATTTAAGAGAATTTAAAAAGTATGTTGAAAAAAGCGAAGAGTTAAAGGAATATACGACTGCTATTGGGTATGAGTATGATTTAAAACTGCAGATATATAAGCCAAATGATTCAGGGGAGATTGTTAAAGTAAATCCTAGTACTGTTTTAGATAACATTGGAATAAGCATGGAGGGGGTTGAGTCTCCTTTTATGTCCACGGATGTGTGGAGCGAGTTGTTTGAAAATGATGAAATTAACGCTAATATGTATGAAGTTGTAAGCGGTAGAATGCCGAAAAAATATAATGAAGTTGTATTACTAGTAGATGAAAATAATAGAATAAGTGACTACGTTTTATATGCTTTAGGATTAAAAGATCAGAAGGAATTAAAAAAATTATATGAGAAGGTTTCTATGGGTGAAAAAATAGAGTCTATTGAAGTGTCTTATGACTATAGTGAGATAATAGGACTTACTTATAAATTGCTCCTAAACACGGATTACTATGATAAAGTTGATGAGCGTTGGGTTGATATAAGAGAAAATGAAGCTAGGCTTAATGAAAAATTGCAAAACGCAGAAGATATAGAAGTAGTAGGCATTATAAGACCTAGTGAAAGCACGACGGCAATATTTAATTCTATCGGTGGGATATTATATACAGATGATTTAGAAAAATACGTTATTGATAAAATAAATAATTCGGATATAGTGAAAGAGCAAAAAGCTAATCCTACAATAAATGTAATTACTAATTTAGAATATAATGATGAAGAGTTTAGCATAGAAAAATTAAATGATGAGCAAAAAGCATATTTACAATCATTATCACAGGAAGAATTAGCAAATATAATGGCAACATATAAAGAACAATCTGAAGTGACGTATGAGAGTATGTTAAAAGAACTAGGGGCAGTGGATATAGAAGAACCATCGGCAATATATCTATATCCTAAAAATTTTGAATCGAAAGATAAGCTTAAAAGTGTTATAGACAAATATAATGACATGCAAAGGGAAAATAATGAAGAAGGAAATGTAATAAATTATTCAGATATAGTTGGTATGTTAATGTCTTCTGTTACTAGAATTATAGATATAATAAGTTATGTGCTTATAGGATTTGTGTCAATATCGCTAGTTGTGTCAAATATCATGATTGGGATAATAACGTATATATCGGTATTAGAACGTACAAAAGAAATAGGAATATTAAGGGCGGTTGGAGCAAGTAAAAAAGATATAAGGAGAGTCTTTAATGCGGAAACATTAATAATAGGTTTATCGGCGGGGATAATGGGAATAGCATTGACTTTGCTAATAAATGTACCAGCAAATATCATTATAGAGACAGTGGCCGGAGTAGCAAACTTAAGTCAATTACCACTTTTAGGAGGTGCAATATTAATATTAATAAGTGTGATTTTAACACTAATAGCTGGCACAATTCCGGCAAGTATAGCAAGCAAAAAAAATCCTGTTGAGTCTTTGCGTAGTGAGTAGTTTAAATAAAATGAAAAATGTACAAAAAAGGTGCAAGAAGAAAACTACGTTTATATCGATTCGATACTGCACATTAGCAGAAACTTAGTGCGTGAGTCAGAGTTGGTGTTGCTGTTGTCGTTTTTAAATTTATGAGGTTGCACGTAATACTTTAGTACGTGATATAATAATACATGAAATAAAAAAATAAGCTAAAAGTCGTAAAAACGATGCTTTTAGCTTAAAATCTAATATCTTAAAAATTATTTTTCTCCTTGATATTCAACTAAAGTAACCTTAACTGTTTTTGTACGGTTATCCCTAATTAGACCTATTTCTATTGTATCACCAACCTCACAATTTGAAATCTCGCTACTAACATCTGACGAACTCGAAACAACATTACCATTTACAGATACAATAATGTCGCCGACTTTGATGCCCGCCTCATCTGCTGGTGAATTTTCATACACTTCCTCTATACGTGCACCATATTGCATTTGCTGATAAAAGAAATCAAAGATACTATTACCATATGGGTTTATAGTAGATGGCTGTGCGGCATCTGACATCTTCACTCCAAGGAATGGACGATTTGTAGCATAGCCATGAGTTAATAAATCGTTTATAACATCAGAAATATCATTGATAGGGATTGCAAAACCTAATCCTTCAACATCGTATCCTGTAGATTTAGCAGAAACAATTCCGATAAGTTCTCCATTCGCGTTGAATAATCCGCCACCAGAATTACCAGGGTTGACAGCTGCATCGACTTGCATTAAATTCATATTTTTTCCTTCAATAGTAATTTCTCTTTCAAGCGCACTTATATATCCATAAGTAACAGTTCCTCCAAGCTTCCCAAGAGGATTGCCTATTGCCATTACAAAATCACCAACAAGTGCATTGTCGGAATTTCCAATTTTTGCGTAACTTAAATCAGTTGCGTCAATTTTGATTATAGCAATATCTGTTTTTGAGTCTGTACCAACTAATTCAGCTGTATACTCGTCGCCATTTCTAAGAATTACGTTAATTTCTTCAGCACCTTCTACAACATGATTGTTTGTAATAATATATCCATCAGCAGATATTATTACACCGCTTCCGTTAGTCTCAGCTTGATAAGAGTAAGAAGACATCATAGAACTCTGTGTTGTATATAAAGAAATTTCAACAACAGAATTTGCAGTTTTATCTACCACTGCAGAAAAAGAATTTGGAGATACGGTTGTAGTTGAGCTAGATGAAACAGGAGTAAAATTATCTATAAGTGGTAAATCTGAAGAAACAGCTTCCTCTGTATTATCGTTATTTGTTATAGTGCTGTAGATGCTACCACTTGCAAATCCTAGTGAAAGCAAAAGAACTATACTCAGAATTTTTGCAACTACTGACCCTTTAGTAGAAGGCTGTTTTCCCTCCATTTCTTCATAAATTTTATCTCGTGAATTTTCATTAAAAAAAGACATAAATAATCCTTCCCTTCCTTTATATATAATATTGAATAATTACCATTTGTAATATATACTAAACATGTTAAAATAAAAGTATGACACTAATATGTATTATATATGAAAAAAAAATGAAATTCAATAATTGTAGAGGGAGAATAATATGGTAAATTCTATAGAGGATGTTCTAGAGTTGCACAAACAAGAAGGAAATATAGAGGACGCGCATGTGAAGATATTTTTAGATGAAAGAGTGCTAGATCTTAACATATATTCGATGAAGATATCTGCAGAGAGTGCAACAAAAGAGGATGTTGAAATTTGGACAGAAAGATTATGGCACGAAATAAAAAAGGATAATGCTTTAGAAAAAGAAATTAAAGAGTTTGCTAGTGTATTTGATCTTCTAAATAGGTTTAGAGTACGTACCGGAGTGATAAGAAAAAGTGAGAAACCAGATTTTATAATAGAGAAAAATGGAAAGACTATCCGGGGTTGAAGTAACAAAAATATATGTTGGATACGATTGGGCTGTAGAATTATTAATGAATGAGATAAAGGAATACAGAATAAATAGGGAAGACATAGAAGGATACTTAGAACATAAAAAACTTGGAGATAAATTAGAAATATACGAAGATGGCGGGGATATTAGTATTTCACCCAAAATATTTCCAATGCTTGAAAAAGAATATAAGCTTAAAATAAAGAATAAAATACTTGAGAAAATTAGAAAGCAGATGGACAATTATGAAAGATGTGATATAAATATTATATATGCTGAAATAACAAGTCCGGAATATTTTGATGATATAACAGATTTAGAAGGGTTTATAAATGAAATTTCATGTTTTATTGCACAATTAAGAAAAAATCTTGAGGGCGTCAAATACTACCTTGTAATAAAGATGAATAGAAAATGGATTATGCTGGATTTAAATGATGCGAATTATACATTTCTTTGATAAGAGAGGAGACAAAAGATGAAATTTAAGCAAGTAGATATTTTAGCAAGCACAAAAGTAACGGAAGCGGAACTTACTAGTGATATAAAAGTTGAATTAGCAGTGCTTAAAGGATTAGATATCTTTACTGATGCACATGTTCAAGGAGTAGCGAAGACAACATTAACTATTTGCCAGAAGATGAATATGTCGTATGCAGATATTAAACGTCATGTGCTAGCGGCGTATTTGCATGATATTGGAAAAATAAAAATTCCGCCAGAGATATTACAAAAAAACGGAAGACTAACGGAAGAAGAATTTTCGGAAATAAAAAAGCACACAATATATGGATACGAGATATGCATGGAATATAAGAATTTTAAGGAATATGCTCCAATCGTTAGAGCGCATCATGAAAACCTCGATGGTACTGGTTATCCAGATGGGCTAAAGAGTGAAGAGATTCCAGAAGAGGCAAAGCTAATAAAGGTGGCAGATGTATATGATGCTTTAACAAAAAGGAGACAATATAAGGAAGGATATAAGCAAAGCGAAGCATTGAAGTTAATGTTGGAAGATGTTAAAAATGGAAAAACTGCTTGTACCTATTTTGAAGCGTTGTTAGAAGCTATAGCAGAAGACTTAAATGAAAAGAAAGATGTACATGAAAATAATGTAAGAAAGTATAAAGGCAATATAGAGATATTGCATGAATTAGAAGCAATTTATAAACAGATATATGATAATGGTTATTCTAAAAAATTAGAAAGAAGGTTACAAAAGTTTGAACTAGAGCCGGGATATGACATGAGTGTTAATGCAAACCTATTAATAGTAAAGCAAAAAGCAATGGAAAAAGAAATGGAGTGGCTGGAAATTTGTATTAGTGAAATAAAAGAGATATCAAAGATAATAAATGAAACGCGTAAAATTAAACGAGTTCAATAAGAACTGGGGCTGTTCTGAATTTATAGAACAGTCTCAATTTTATTAAACTCCATCTAAATTAAAATCTGGAACAAACTCTTCTTCGTGTTCACCTAATTCTTGAATATATCCGTGTTTAAAAGTAGAAATAAACTTTAAGATATAATTATATTCTTTAGTTGAAAGTTTTCGATTTATTTCAGGGAAATTGTTGGCATGGTATGTGGGAAAGTATTGTGTCATAAGGCTTATATAGGCACTCTCGTTTAAATTGTTTTTAATCCACTCTAAAACCTTTTTTGTCTCAGTAATATGCCCAGGTAATGCAAGATGTCTAATTATAACGCCACGTTTAATAATACCAGAATCGTCAAATTCAGGATAGCCCACTTGATTGAACATTTCGCAAATAGCAGTTGTCGCTATTTTAAAATAGTTCGGTGCGTGAGAAAATTTAACAGCCGACTCATCATAAAAGTACTTTAAATCAGGCAGATAAACATCTACATATCCGATTAAGAGATTTAATAGTCTCAACAGTTTCATACGAATTAGTATTGTAAACAATAGGAATGTATAAACCGTTTTGTTTAGCAATATCGAGTGCAGAAATAATATGGGGTACATATGGGGTTGGAGAAACAAGATTAATATTATGAACATTTTTATGTTGCAATTCTAAAAAAACCTCAGCTAAACGATTTACAGAAATTTCTTTTCCAAAGAATTCTTGTGAAATTTTATAATTTTGACAAAACACACATTGCAAATTACAGCCGGAAAAGAAAACTGTGCCTGAACCATTAGAGCCACTGATACAAGGCTCTTCCCAAAAGTGTACGCCAGCGCGAGCAAGTTTAACAGAGTTAGGACATTTACATACTCCGAGAGTATTTTCTCTATCAACATTACATTTAAATGAACATAAATTGCAAAACATATTTATTATTCCACCTCTGTAAAATTATACAACTGTTATTTCTACAAAACAAGCCAAACATCCCCATGTCTATCTAAATGTGTTTTTAATTCTGTCTTTCTCTGATTCTTGACAACAAAGATAAAGCATATTATAATTGTGCTTACTAGAGGCGATGACGAAGAGGAGTACTGCTAAGTCCTTGTTGCAGAGAGAAGTGTGTGTGCTGCGAGCACTTTAACATAGGATAGTAGGAAGACACTTTTGAGCTAACTTATGATTAAAAGTAAGTTCGTTTACTGCGTTAAAGTTTTAATTGAGAAGTAATATTGGGTGGTACCACGTTGATTATGACGTCCCATAGGCATCTGCAAAAATGCTTATGGGCGTTTTTGCGTTGCAAAATTACACTATAGGAGGAATTAAAATGAATGAATACAGAACACATTATTGCAATGAATTAAGAATCAGTGATGTTGGCAAGGAGGTGCGCCTAGCTGGATGGTTACAAACAGTGAGAGATTTGGGATCCGTAATATTTATTGATTTGAGGGACCATTTTGGAATTACACAACTTGTTATTACCGATGATGAAGAGAATATGAAGATAATTAGAAGTTTAAGCACAGAAAGTACAGTTTCTATAACAGGAAAAGTGCGTGAAAGGTCGAACAAAAATCCTAACATACCTACTGGAGAAATTGAGATTATACCTTCTAAAATTCGTGTTTGTGGAAAAGCTAAAAATGTATTGCCATTTGAAATTAATATAGGGCAAGATGTAAGGGAAGATTTAAGATTAGAGTACAGATATTTAGATTTAAGAAATGAAAAAATACATAATAATATTGTGCTTAGAGCTAAGATTATGAAAACAATCAGAGAGATAATGGATGATATGGGATTCATTGAAATCCAAACACCTATTTTGACAAGCTCTTCGCCTGAAGGGGCAAGAGATTTTATCGTGCCAAGTAGGCTACATCCAGGAGAATTTTATGCTTTGCCACAAGCACCGCAACAGTATAAGCAATTAATTATGATGTCAGGATTTGATAAATATTATCAAATTGCACCATGCTTTAGAGATGAAGATCCGAGAGCAGATAGATCTCCGGGTGAGTTTTATCAACTTGACCTAGAAATGTCATTTGCAACTCAAGAAGATGTTTTCAAAGTAGTTGAAAATGTTGTACTTAATACCTTTAGAAGGCATACAACATGGAAGGTTAGTGATGATAATTTAATAAGAATTCCATATAGAGAAGCAATGAAAAAGTATGGTAGTGACAAACCAGACTTAAGAAATCCACTAGTATTAAATGATCTTACAGACATGTTTGTAAATACGACATTTAAAGCTTTTGCTGAGAAAAAAGTAATTGCTATTGTAGTACCAAGTGCGGGAAATGAAACAAGAAAATTCTTTGATAGTATGACAGAGTATGCAGTTAACGAGTGTGAAGCCAAAGGACTAGCTTACGTAAAGATAAGTGAAAGCGGAGAATTATCAGGAGGAATTTCAAAGTTCTTTAATGATGAAATGACAAAAGAATTATTAGAGAAATATGCTAAGCCTAACGATGCTGTATTTTTTGTAGCTGATGAAAATGAAGAAAAGGCACAAAAGCTTGCGGGACTAATTAGAAATGAGACGGCTAAGCGTTTAGACTTGTTAGAGAAAAACGTATATAAGTTTTGCTGGATAGTTGATTTCCCTATGTACGAAAAAGATGACGAAGGTAAAATTGAATTCAATCATAATCCGTTTTCTATGCCGCAAGGAGGTCTAGAAAGTTTGAATACAAAAGACCCACTTGAAATATATGCATATCAATACGATCTTGTTTGTAACGGATATGAGCTTGCATCGGGAGCCGTAAGAAATCATGATATAGAGATAATGGAAAGAGCATTTGAAATAGCAGGATATACAAGAGAACATGTTGAGTCAAAATTTCCAGCACTATTTAATGCATTTCAATACGGAGCACCACCACATGCAGGTGCGGCACCCGGACTAGATAGAATGATAATGTTACTTGCGCAGGAGGAGAGCATAAGAGAAGTTATTGCATTCCCTAAGAACAGCAAGGCAAGAGACTTATTAATGGGAGCACCATCTACAGTATATGAATATCAGCTAAAAGATGTGCACATAAAATTAGATGTCAATGAGTGATTTTAATGGACGGAGAATTCTCCGTCCTCATTGATTGAGCAAGACTCTTTTCAGCCATTTAAAAAACGGTTAAAATTTTCTACTACCATTGACAGTTTTTTTAGATAATAGTTATAATAAGTTTATGAAAGGGTGATATTATGAATTTTGATGAAGCAAAATTTATCTTAGAAAAATATGGGCAAACTCATATTTTAAAGTCATACGAAAGATTAAATAGTGAAGATAAGGAAAAGTTATTAAATCAGATTTCAAAAACTGATTTTGAAAAAATTAGTGAGCTTTATGAAAATGCTAAAAAACCGGCGGAAACAGAAAGCGCAGTTATAGAACCTGCTAAATATGTTGATTCAGCTAAATTATCAGAAGAAGAAAAAGCAGAATATATAAGATTAGGTGAAGAGGCAATAAAAAGCGGAAAACTTGCTGTTGTTACAATGGCAGGTGGACAAGGAACAAGACTTGGTCATAGTGGTCCAAAAGGAACGTTTGATATTGGACTTGACTCACATAAGAGCATTTTTGAAATTCAAAATGATATTTTAAAAGAAGCAAATGAAAAGTATGGAGTTACTATTCCATGGTATATTATGACTAGTAAAGAAAATGATTCGGATACTAAAAAGTTTTTTGAAGAAAAAAATTATTTTGGATATCCAAAGAAAGAGGCGAATTTCTTCTTTAAGCAAGGTGAATTACCTATGATTGATGAAGAAGGAAAACTTATTATTAATGAGAATGGATTTATTAAAGAAGCTGCGGATGGCCACGGAGGAGTGTTTGAAGCTATGGCAGCAAACGGTGTTTTAGATGACATGAGAAAAAGAAATATTGAATGGGTATTTATTGCTGCGGTGGATAATGTTTTAGTAAAGATGGCGGATCCATTATTTATAGGATATGCTATAAAAAATAATTTTAAAGTTGCTTCAAAAACAATTCCAAAGAAAAGCCCGTCTGAAAGAGTCGGCGTTTTTTGCAAAAAGAATGGAAGACCTTATGTAATAGAATATACGGAAATTTCAGAAGAGCAAGCAAATGCTAGAGATGAGAATGGAGAACTTCTATATGGTGAGGGGCACGTTTTATTAAATTTGTTTAACATAGAGGCGTTAGAAGAAGTTGAAAAATATAAATTGCCATATCATACGGCGCATAAGAAATCTAGTTATATGAATGAAGATGGGGAAATAGTTCAACCAGAAAAACCTAATGCATATAAATTTGAAACGTTTTTGTTTGACGCTTTTGCCAAGATGCCGGAAATAGGTTTGATTAGAGGAAAAAGAGAAGTCGATTTTTCGGTAGTAAAAAATGCTGAGGGAGATGACTCACCAGAAACAGCTAAGAGGGACTATATAAAATTTCACAATCAGGGATAAAATTATTTAAACCTTAAAACGAAGGAGGAGGCAAAATGGTAGTGGTGTACGTCATAACTATAATTATATTTTTATTAATATTAGTAAACTATTATTTGGGAGAAAACTTATATGTTATTCCTGAAGATAAACGTTTTTTTTATAATGTTAATGAGACAAAAATCACAAGAGAAAGGAATATTGGTCCAGCTCCATCTTATGTAATTACAATTTCAGTTGCTACGGGAATATTAATTGGAATGTACTTGGCGTATGCATCCACTGCAAATCTAGGCAATAACATTATTATTATATTGGCAATAGCTGCAATATTTATTTGCTATGCAATAGAAATTACGAGAAATATTACACTAAAAGATGGAACATTGACATTATCAAGGTTTCTAGCAAAAGATAAAGTAATTAAAATAGATAACATTATGGGAATGTATATCTATAGCTATAATAAAAAGTTTTTAAATAAACATGCATATACAACCAAGCTAGTAATTACGGATATAAATGATAAAATGACTAAATTTACATTGTCTAGTATAAATAATAAGGCTGTTTTGAATATGATGAAAGAAGATTTTGGAATTATTAATAATAAAATGTATATAGCAAAAAGATAATATGTAATAAAAACGATGCAGGGCTTCTTGATGTAACTTGGAGATAACTCATTCCTTGTTGTGTCAAGAAGTTCTGTTTTTTTGTGTTAGGTTTGTTGTATATTTTCTGTATTTTTTGGAAATGATTATGGTATAAATTTTTGTGTGGAGGTTTTTATGATTACGGATATTGGGAAAAAAATTATTTCTATTAAAGACATTCCTTCTAATATAATTGAAGAGGCAATTTTTATCTTAAAATCTGATGTAAATAATGTGAAAAATGAGAAGATACGTGATAAGCAAAAAGAGATTGTAAGAGCAGAAGCAGAAGATTTTGTTAAGGATTATGTTATAAAAATTCAAGAAGATACTGAAGCTAAGAAGCAAGAAAAGTATTTAAAAAATGTGAAAATAAAAGCAATGCTAATAAGCATAATTGCTGTTATTTCTTGCTTAATTATTGGAAAAATTTTTATGTTATAACTATTTTAGTTAGTATAGTGTAAGGATTGTATATTACTAGGGAAGAAATGGCTTGTCACTATTTGAGAATAAATAATGGTGGCAAGCATATATTTATAACTAGGAGGCGATAACAAATGGAGATGATGATTGATCGAACTAGTTATAGAAGAAGTAACGTAAAGTGTCAAGAACCCGTAAAGCCAGCAAAAAGTAGAATTAAGGTTTTGATTTTAAATCAAATAATAATATCTATGGCTATTATAATAAGTGTTTTAATAATTAAGCTTTGCAATTTTGAAACGTCGTATAATTGGCTAGTTGAGGAGATAAATAATGGTATTCCATACAAAGTGCTATATGAGCTAACGAATACAAAAATAAATGAGATAAAATTATTTTTTGACGGTGAAGTATCGAGAAAAAATGATGTTGATGAAGCTGAAAATCAAGGAGAAGTTGTATCACCATCTGGTGAGGAAATGACAAATTTAAATAGCACGGAACTAAGTGGAGACGATATATCTCTTAATGTTATACCAAAATATGAAACTGCAGTTGAGGGGATTAATCAAATGGTAGACGATGCAAATTATATTAAAAATAATTATAGTATACAAACGCCTCTTAATGGAACGATAACATCAATTTTTGGAGCACGAACTAGTGATAATCCTATAGTTAGCTCATACCATACAGGACTAGATATTGCTGCAAAAACAGGCACTACCATAGTTGCGGCACATGATGGTGAGGTTATAGAAGCTAGTACTATTAGCGGATATGGCAAGTGCGTCATGATAAAGCAAGGAGAACTGTTAACAGTTTATGCGCATTGTTCTAGCCTTAATGTGAAAAAAGGTGAAGTAGTGAAGAAAGGAAGTAAGATAGGAGAGGTAGGGATGACAGGAAATGCCACGGGACCACATTTGCATTTTGAAGTGCGATATAACGGACGTTTTGTTAATCCTGAAGATATTATTTGATGGCTATAAAAGTACACATATATTTATTTTTGGTGATGGCGTACATGTTTGCAACTGGCAAATTAAAATTTTTTATATGTTATTATATGTTTATTTTAATGCACGAAATTTCACATGTTATAGTAGCATTAGCGTTAAAGGAAGATGTAAAAGAAATAACTTTATTGCCTGTTGGTATCTATGCCTCGTTGCCTAAGAAAATAACAAATAAAAAAGAGCTAATAATTAGTCTAGCAGGGCCGCTTGCTAGCTTTTTATTTGCAAATTTATTAAATAATGAAACGTTTATTATGATGAATTTATTTATTTGCATTTTTAATTTAATTCCTATTTATCCGTTAGATGGCGGAAGAATATTGCGATGTATTCTTATGTTTTTTACAAGCTACTCTACAACTAAAAAAATTACATTTGCAATTTCTAAATTTTTTGTAATTACATTACTTTTAATATCAATCATTTCTGCAGCGTATTTTAAAAATTATTATATGGCAATTTTGTCGATTTATATTTTTTATATTGCAAAAGATGAAATAAAAAAAGATAAATATTACGGGATAATTAACTATTTACAAATTCAGAAATAAATATTAAACTAGTTATGAGGTGGAGGGTTATGATAACAAAAGAGAAAGGTTACTCCCTTAATGTATTAGTAATCACTATTGCAGTAATGATTATTTTAACAACAACTGCGGTTTTAACAATGAGAAGTATGACTGCAGATAAAGAAATTACTAATTTTATGAGTGATTTGCAAGAGACGGAGGAATTTGTAAAAGAATATTATTTAAGGAAAGAAACTTTACCGGTAGTTCTTGAGGGCAATCGACCAAGGGAGATTACAATTCCCGAAGACATGCAATCTCAAGTGGGAGAAAATGATGCTGGTGGATATTATGAAATTGATCTTGCTAAGCTAGATGGAATTAGCTTGTATGATTATGATAGATTATATTTATTGAACGAAGAATCTCTTAAAGTTTATGTTATGAATCCAGTAAAATACAATAACGTAGATTATTACACTTTAACTGATGAACTTTTAGGAATAGAAAAAATTTATGGTATTGCAGCTCCTTTTGAAATAGTAGTTGCTGGTAATCCAGTTACATGGGTATCAGGTGCAAAACTTTTAGTTTCTATTCCAGATCATGAAGATATTGGACCATTATGGTCATTTAAGTATTATAAAGGTGGACCTATTACAGCAGAACAGTTTAAGACGATGGGAACTTTTTTTGAATATGGTGAAACCATTAATGTGACGGAGAATGATACATATAGCATATATGTAGAAGATGAAAATGGATATTCAAAAGTCAGAAATATTGTTGTAGAAAAAATAGATGAAAGAAATCCTTATGTATATGTCACTAATACGGGAGGAATAGTTGTTGGTGATGACGAGACTGGTATAAATGAAATAAGGTACAAAATCATTGATTATAGCATAGGGGAAAATGAACGTGCAACTGATGTTGAAACTTATTTTCAAGGAACACCGGATCATATACCAGATGGATTAGATGATGATACTTGGAGTTGGACATGCGAGGAAGCGTATACAGGAGAAAGGGTTGACGGCGTAGTTCCTAGCAAGGGAAGAGATGTTAATTCGTATAAGGCAGATTATCAAGAATATTTGGAAAGATATGCTGAAATTTCGACTGATCCGTCAGGAGATGTGTCAGTTTTAGATGATGAATTTCCACAATTTCAGCACGATGGTGTGCCATATTCTGATAGCGAAGAAAATATTGTACTTTATGTAGAAGATTATGCGGGAAACAGAAGTGTAACAGATAGAAATCTTACTTTATGCAAAGTGTCAAGAGAAATGTTGTTGGCTAACAACCTTGTAGATATGATTGTTGTGCCACTGGGTGGAGTGAGACTTACAATTAATGATGGAGCACGCTATACAAAAAGTAGAACAGTAGACCTTTTAATAAATTCTATGGGTGCAGAATCGATGTATATAACGACAGATGCTAGTGATGTGCCATCTGATGGAGACTGGCAACCGTTTAATGCAATTGTTAATTCATATGAGCTCCCAGATGTTAATGGAGAGGTTACAGTATATGTATATGTGACAGCAAATCAGTATGTAGATGGAAGCTTAAAGTATGAGGTAACATCAGCGCAAATTTATTTGGATACTGTAAAACCTACTAACACAGCGCCGACTGTGCAACCAGTGGAAAGTAACCTACTCCTTACAATAGAATCAAATCAAATAGATAATGAAAGTGGAATTGAACAAATAATATATGGCTATAAATTGGTAGATGAAGTAGAATATATTTGGTCTGACACAGGAACAAATATTGAAGTAAGGCAAGGAAGCACGTATAACATAAAAACTCGTGCAGTAGATAAAGCGGGAAATGTGCAAGATTCAGAGGTAATTGAAATACAAACTCCAATACAAGAAAAACAGATAATACCAAATGAACCAGCTATGGCAACTGGTATGACAGCCATAGTTTGGGATGGGACTTTAGCGCAACCGGGAAATGAAATTGAAATTGATTCTATAACTTGGAAAGACGAGAATGGAAATTCATATGTATGGTATGATTACAATTCTGGTGACGGAATAACAGACACGCGCAATAGTATTTGGGCAAATGCTAAGACTGCTGGTGGAAGCTATTTTGTGTGGATACCTAGATTTGCATATAAAATAACATATTTTGAGGATGCAAATAAGACTACAATTAAAGGATATCATAAAAATTCGATTTCAAAAGGCATTGAATATTTTGAAAGTGATGGAACGACTGTTGCTACAAACCCAGATGATGTACGAACAAAATATGTAACGATAGATATATTATTTTTAAATGGAACTTCTAATACACAATATAAGGAAAAAAATCTTGTAACGAATGTAGTAAATATAAAAACGCTTCCGGAAGAGTATATAGTACATCCTGCTTTCCAAAGAGTTGAGACAAGCTCGATTAATAATTCACTTGGAAAATGGGGAACGGAGCTTACTGGTATTTGGGTGGCAAAGTTTGAGGCTAGTAGGAGTGACGCGACTTTTGCGGAAGGAGGAACTTCAGACAGTATAATGGTTGTTCCTAATGTAAAGAGCTGTACAGAAATTTCTATTAGTGATGCTTATGACTACTGTAGCGATATGAATATAGCTTTATCTTCGCATTTGATGAAGAGTAGCGAGTGGGGTGCCGTAGCGTATCTTACACACAGTGCATATGGAAGAAATGGAAATGAAGTATCAAGTAATAGATATGAAGGATATGTTACTGGTGGTGGAGGTACTACTAGCAGCTATACATGCACGGAGAGCACGTTTGAAAATACGTATGCTTTTGATGCAAATGACACGAATAATGGAAAGGCTGGTATGTATGCAAGCACTACAGGAAACATATATGGAATATTTGATATGGCAGGTGGTACTGCAGAATATGTGGCTACGTATCTAAATAATTCTGATTCTAATATCAGAACGAACGGGCAAAGTTTAACACAAACTATATCGACATATTTCAGGGAAGTATATTCAGTTGCATCGACTGATGCTCCAATAAATAATTATAGGAAAAATGGAGCTGATGATGGTATATACGGAAATGCTATATATGAAACATCAACAGGATATTTAGGAGCATATGGAATTAATTCAGATATAACTAATTATCCGAGTGAAAGTACGCCTTTCTTTGTGAGAGGGGGTGCAGTATCTGATGGAACGGGAACAGGAATATTTGCATTTGACGATTCAAATGGAGAAGGAGATATTTCAAATGGATTCCGACCAGTACTTGCCTTTAGATAAATTGTTGTATATTAAGTGTAATCTTACTAAAAAAGGATGTGATGGTTTACAACTAAAAAATGAAAATCTAAAATTAAAAAGAAAAGGAGGAAAAAAATGCACATAAAAAACAAAATAATAATTGGTACACTTATCATGATGACATTTTGCACATGCGTTATGGCTGTGACATTTACGGATCTTTTAGAAGAACATTGGGCGTATCAATATGTAACTACTTTATCGGATAATAATATAATTAATGGTTATCCGGATGGAACGTATAAGCCAGAAGGCACTATATCTAGAGCAGAATTTTTAAAATTGGTAATAGCAGCGTCTATGCCAAAAGAGGTAGATATATCAGAAGTGCCACCTGCATTAGAGCACTGGGCTGGACAATATTTATTTGTAGCACAAACTTATGGTATCGTTGACGCCGGTAGCATGGATTTGACAAATATTGATGAGCCAATAACAAGAATGGAGATGGCCTTGATTATATCAAAAACGGATGTAATGCTTAGAAATAAAAAAATAAATAGTAATACAAATGTTACATTTAATGATTATGATACAATGAATTCTGAAGAGATAAAGTGGTTAACTCATGCTGTTGGAATGAATTATATAAACGGTTATCCGGACAACACTTTTAAACCGGATGGAAATATGACAAGAGCTGAAGCGGCTGCTGTAATCTATAGATATCAAGGAATAGAAGTAAGCCAATAAGACTAAAAAGTATTACATTTAAATTATTTGAAATTTCCTTTGAATATGTGAAAAATAATATAACAGGTGTATGAAAATTAATGTTGCAAATTAACAAGCACTTTTGAAGTATTAGAGAACGCAAAATTTAAAAAGGAATATAATAGATTAAAGGAGGGGAAAAGATTGAAAAGGAAAATAATATTAAGCATGATGTTTGCATTAATATTAATGTTTAATCTTGAAACAATCAGTATGGCAGCTCTTGCTGAAGATTCCGGAGGCGGTGGCGGAAATAGTACTGAAACAACAGAGGAATGTGAACATAAAAGTACTAGCTGGGAGACTACTAGGTCTGCTACATGTACGACTAAAGGGAAAAGAGAAGAAAAATGTAATGACTGTGGTGAAGTATTAGATACGCAGGATATATCAGCACGTGGTCATACAGGAGGAAGTTATAGATCTATAAGTGAAAGTGAACATGCAAGAACTTGTACGAGATGCGGTGAGTACTATGATGAAGGAAGTCATAATAATGATAAAAAAGTGAAAACTGGCAATAAAAGCAATCATAGTACATACTGTAGTGATTGTGGCAAGTATCAAGGAACTGAAGCACATGATCATAATATAAAGATTGACTTGGACAATGATGACGTTTATCATGAAACAGGGTGCTCAACCTGTGGAGAAGAATATGTAGGAAAAAGACTCCATGAAACATGGATACACGGGGAAAATTCACCGCATACATGCGCAGATTGTGGTCACATAATGGATGATCCTACTAAAAAGTATCACCAATATTCTTATTTGTCAGATGGATGTGAAATAAGTAGGTTATGGTATAGATGTGAATTAGATGGTTGTGGCGAAGAAATCAGATTAACAGATACTAGCAATATTTTTATATCTGGACTACCAATAGAAGAGTACGCGGCATCTGATGCAACAATTAATATGCCCGATGTACCGCAATTTAAAAACGGTACATATACACTTGTTTGGCAAGGAAGTGAAGGTATTGCAAAGACTAGAGATTCAAATGGAGATGTAATAACTACAAAGATACCGGAAGAATGGGTTACATTATATGGTTGGAAACAACGTAATTTGCATTCTCATGTTGATGGATCATATGAGGCAACAAAAGAATATTATGAAAGCTTTTATGCAGACGGATATATGAAGAATGAATGGTCACGAATGGAAGATATGTATCTATCTAATGAGACAATAGATGCCGCAAAAAATATTGCTTCTGAAAAGCTTTTTGAGGAATGGATACGGTTTTATGAAAAGTGGAATAGAAGATACTATATCTAATGGTAAAGTTTCTACACCAGCAATATCATCTTCATCAACTGGTTATACTTTAACGTATAATGCACCAAATGGAGGGTGGTTCTTTGTTAATTCACCATTGTGTGTTGGAAATTCGTCGTGGGGTTCAGACTTATTTCGCATAGGAAATTATGAGAAGGAGGAAGCGAAGAAATGGTATGCCAATATATTTTATTGCTATAGAACAACAGATAATGAGGTGCCAAAGAATGGATTTAAGTCTTTATATAAGTATGGAAGGGTATGCGTGTATGAACGTGGACCTATAGAAGTGGAGGCTAGCATAGATCCTGATATGGATTTAATTGATAAGGCAGGATATAGATATGTTGGATACTCATCTATGGTTAGCTCCATGGATAAAATAAAAATTGCAACTAAATGCGATAATGCTGGTGCGAGACCAGGAAAAGCGACGGTAGGTTGGGATTATACAAGGTCAGCTGCAGTTATAACATTTTTTGTGGAGCCAGTAAAGTTAACGTATGGACATAAAGCAGTGGATTTTAAAGGAAGAGAACAAACCTTAAATGTAGAAAGCTTGAGCAAATCGGAAGTAGAATTTCCTGATTTCTTTAATGGTACAAGGTGCGAGATTCCAGTAAAATCGCTTAATAAGTTTGTATGGCCAGGTTTTATTTTGGAACAAGCCATAACATATGAATATAAAACAAAAAATAAATTATGGAGCAGGGTATATGATGAAAATACAACAACGCTGTACGACCCAAGCGGCTCGAATAATAGACTGACTGTTACGGAAGTAGTGCCGTCCTCATATTCAAAGGAGCAAACGGGACTCGCGAAAGATAAAGAATTTTATTTCTATTATAATACGCCGACGGTAGAGATACAGCATGTAAATTATGATACAAATCAATTATTAGTAGATGACAATGGCAAACCATTAGAATATTTAACGCAAATATTGCATCATTGGGCATATATTTCATCGTTAATGACAGATAATGTTGGAATACCACATGAATTAAAAGTAAATGATTTAGATAGTGGAATAAAAACTTTTAGTTATCAATTCCCAGAATTAGATTTGGTACAAGTAGAGATATATGAGATTAATAGGTCTGGAAAAGAACAATATTATGCTACTTTATATAATAAAGAAGAATATAAACCTAAAAGAGATGGATGTAAAGTAGAAAACTATGCCGGAGTTTTTGAAAAGTACTATACAGATTCACTAAGTAATATAATAACTCAAATTGGAAAGGACAGTACTTTCAATACTAATAAAAATTGGAAATTAGTGTTTAAGTATAGACCAGTGGAGAGAGTATATATAAGCTTTATGGATTTGAAGGGAAATAAGATATTTATAAAAAATCCAGATGATCCTAGCAAGTATATGCCTGAAATAACAGACATAATACCGAAAGATACCGGATATACTCATATCGTAGAAAAGATAGGAGATTTTCAAGCTATAGGATATACAGAAGATAGAAAAGCATACGATAAAGATTATGGCAATGCATCGCCAACGACTGAAGGTTCTTCAATAAGTGTACCTGGAAATGATGGAAATAGATACATAGTAATATATTACTCAACAGAAAAATATTTGACGGTAGAGTATAGAGACACTGATGAAAATATAATAAAAGAACCAGATATATTTGAAATACCGGATGTTGGAACGGTGATTGATATACCAGCAGTTCCACTTTATGAAATAAAAGAGTATAAATATGATAAAAATGATGATGGCGTCTTCGACACTACTACACCTTTGGTTGAAGAAGATAAGCAAATATCGGTACCTAGTACAGGAACAAATCAGCACATAATAATATACTATAACGCAAAGAAAGGCGTAAGAGTAGATTATAGAGACATAAGTGGTGATACACCATTACCAGTACCACCAGAATATGAAACAACTAAGACAATAGAAATTCCAGAGGAAGGAATAGTAATAGAAGTACCTGTTGTACCTGGATATGAGGTAAGGTATTATAAAAAAAATGAGGCATACAATGGAACTGATACGACAATACCAGGAAACGGAACAAATATTACAAGCAGTACTTCAGGAATAGGAATTATTCCGAATGGAAATAATCAATACGTTATAATTTATTATGAGAAAGTTGTTGAAGAAACAACAAGGTTAATTATAGAATATAGAGAGAATACACCGATGGGACCAAGCATAAAACCGACAGTAGTTGTTGAAATACCAAATGGTATTGAAACGTATGTTAAAGTGCCGGAAATTCCGACGTATGTGCCAAAATATTACGTAAAAAATACTGATTCAACATATAACTCTATATCTGTAGCTATAGTAGTTGTGGGAAACCCAATGATAGGCGATCAAAAAATAATAATAGTATATGGTAAGGAAGAAGAAGAACCTGAGGATCCTGATAAAGAGTCTGACGTGAAAACACCAGAAGATAGAAAACAAAGAGTAATATTAAGAGCAAATTATTTAGGTGAAGAAGAATATAATGTTGAACAAGCGATTCCATCATCAGAGAATTTGTATGTATCTGGAGAAATATATGAATATAGATTCATAACTGAAATGGAAAAAGTATCAAAGCAAAAAACAGTTAATGTAAAAATATCACAAGATTATATAACAGATTTAGATACACTTGCTACAAGATCAGTAGAGACAGACGTTTTGACAATACCAATATCATATCAGTATTATGAGATATTAAGAGCAGAGCTATATGATTTAAAAGCAATGGAGTTAGAGAATGATGCAATAAAATATTATAATGGATATGACTATGATACTGGAGCATTAGGAAAATATGAAGAAGGCTCTGCTAGTTTATTTGTAGAAGAAAAAGTACCAAGTATATATTTTTATGAGCCTGAGGAAACAGTAGGAACAACAGATTCGTATAGAATATGTATAAAAGATAATGCGGGTTATAAAGTAACTTATTCTAATGGCGTATTTAATATTAAATTAAAAGATGTTGCTTATGTAAAACCTCTAGTATCAGAGTTTAAGCAAAAATATGAAGAAGAAGCTGCTGGTATTGTGGAGAAATGTACGTTCATAAAAGTACAAGATTTGAAAATTCAAATGCCGGGTGAGGAAGATGTATATATACTAACAGGAAAGCAATATAATTTGCCAGATAAGACAACAGCTTTGGATTCGACAGATTACTATATTCCATACGTTTCAGGAAGAGCACCATTGCACGAGTTCTTTGTAGAAAACGATTTGTACGTGCAAGAGCAAGCACTAAATAAAATGTATACAACTAAGTTAACTGGTGACTATAGAATGGTACAGCAGATTGTATCGGGTGGAGTAGTTTCATGTAATCCTAAAGGAGCAGGTGCAGTAATGCTTGATGTAGATTCAATACAAGTTAATCCTTTAAATATATATACTCCGATAGTAAATAAGACAAGTTTAATTTTGGAAGATCAAAATAAAAAGGTGATACAATTAAACCGTGCTGAAAGAGAAAGCTATAATGGTACATCTGTTAATATACTAAACCTAGATGAAAGGTTTACGATAAAAATACCAAACGTAGGTGACCATGTTGATGATTATGCCGGCTATGGAAATAACAAGACTTATAACCATGGGGGATTAAAAGCAAAAGAAAGAACTGAAGAAACGAGATTAGCTAAAAAGAGTGAAGATGTATTATTAAAAGCTGGGGAAGTAGAAACAGAAGAAAATGCTATAGGTCCATCATTTGCAGAGCACAAGTTAGTAAGGTTCCCTTATGATGTATATTTGACAAATGTAGATTCTACAATAAGTGAAGAGCCAAAACTATTTAAAGCAAATGAATGGTATGATTTATATGAATATGTTAAACCAAGTGTAATTGAATATGAATTTATAGTTCCTGTTTGGGTAGAAGATGCAAGAGAGTATTCAGGAAAAGACGGAATACAAGTATTAATAGTTGCAGAAAACTGTCCTGAAGATGTATTAAAGGAAGCTAAGAATTCTGCCTGGATGGATATAAAAGAAAACGCAAAAAATGAAAGAACAGAATACATATTAAGAAAAACATTTGACACTTACATATCTGGAAGAGTATATGATTTACAAATAAGAGATTCAGATGATCCTGGATATATGGGAAAAGTAAAACCAGCATTGAATGTAGAAAAATTACCAATAGGACAAGCAGGACAAATAGGAGGCTACACATTAGGATTAAAGTTAGGATATAGATTCTACTTTGATTTAAAAACAAAAGGAATAGCAAATGAAACAATAGATATAGTACCTAAGATATATTATGTATCTTCTGATGGAAGCATAGTTAGAGATGATATATCGTTGTTCTATCATACTAAAGCAAATTTATATAATAAGCTAAGTGAAAAAGACTTAAATATTAATATGGTGATGACTACAACTCATGGGTTAGTGAATAATCCGGGATATACAGAAGAAACAATATCTGCTAAGAAATTAGTGCCAGAAAGAGTATTTACAACAGCAGATAATATAGGAACAATTGATGGCGGATTGTTATTAGAAAGAGCAATTCAAAAATTACCATATAGTAATTTGGCAGAGTTTGCATCAAAGTATGGATTTAATAATGTAAATACCTTTGTTGCAAGTGCTTTACCTAGCGAAACAATAAATGGTAAAGAGGAAAACATAAAAGATGCAACAGGACATTGGTATGGAGAGTATTATTTACCAGCAAGTACTATAGTGGCTCCTGGTAGAGATGCAACAAAGCAGACAGCAATTTCAAATCCAATAACAACTGGATATCTAGTGGTAGCATTTGAAGAAATAAAAACAAAAACTGTAGAGAAAGATTATCTAGGTTACGATATGCCAGTTGAAGAAACACAATGGGAGAAAGAAAATGCTCATCAAACGATTGTATTACCAAATGGAAAAACAGCAACAATACCAACGAGCGGTTCGGCAATGGCAATATATCAAATAGGTTTACGTGCAAACAATGATTATGAAACAGAAGGAACACACTAATGAAGTGATACAGTACAGTTTTTAAAAAAGAACTTTGAATCATTTTGATTCAAAGTTCTTTTGCTTAAATTAATTTATTTGTTTAGGAATGGATTAATAAACTATTTTATTTTTATTACAATCCTAAATGTTTTATATGTTTCTGTTGTTTCTGGCAAGCTAGTATCATATGAAGGAAGCCATTCGAGTGTATTTGCTGTACTTTTACAAACTCCAGTTTTATTACTATTTACATATTTACTATTTAATGGTAATAATTCTGAAGACGTACTTTTTAAATCTTTTATGCCGTTCTCGGATAATGTGTAGATATTAGAAGCCATTCCTAATTTTTCTGAAATATCTATATCTTCACTAGTTGCTATTTTTGGATTTAGGGCATTAATCTCTGTTCCATAATATGTCTGGGCTCTGGTGTCTATATAAAATAAATTATTATCCATTTCGTTAGTTAATATATATGCATTCGATGTTGTAACATTCATTTCATCAGCATCTTCTCTATATGTTCTTATAAAATTCCATTTCGTTAATAATGGTGGTTTAACTATTACATCAGTTGACTTGAAACTTCTATTTGCAAAAGTAAATATTTTTTCCGTACTAAAATCAACAGTTTCATCCACTGTTGCAACTATCTTAGTTGAAAAATCAGTTGTATCAAAGGTTATTCCTGTATACGAACTTGGATTTACTATTTTAACTAAAGTATCAGATGTAAAGACAATCTTAGCACTACTATGTATTGAAGCATTGTATTTTTCATAGCTAATTATTGCAGTTACTAAGTCTACAAAACTTATAGTAACTTTATCTGTTGCAATATTGCCTCTTTCATCTTTACAGACAATTTCGTATACTCCATTTTGTGATACTATATGGTCGAGGGTAGTCGTAATTTCGAGGTTATTTTTAGTTATGCTTGCGGCGTTAAGTAGCTCACTGCCAGAGACAGTTAAACTAACGATAGGCGAAGATGATTTTATTAATATTGAAATTTGTGCGGTATTACTTGTTAGTAATGTTGTCTCATGCCTTATAGTAGGAGCTTTATTAAAGCCAGTCATATACTCAACCGTAGCCGTTTTACTTATTATCGAATTACCAAGTATATCAGAAACTATAACTCTATAATTAGCTGTTGAATCTTTAAACAGAGAATGTGTTGCGCTGGACGATGAAGCTGATGAATTATCAATATGTATAGTCGTCCAATTTGTTTCATCTGGACTATATTGCCACTCATATTTAGCTATACCACTTTCATCAAAACAATTATCAATTGATAAAAGAATTTCTTCGTCTATAACACGATTATATTCATTAGCATTAGTTGTAATAATACCTATTGTTGGTGGAGAATTATCAATATAGAAGTTTGTAATAGATGTTGTTTCATCGTTGCAATTGTTTGCTCTATCGTATATAAGTTGGTCATCAATTCTAATCCTTAACTTACCACTTTCGCCGATGTTCTCTACTCCAGTAATGGAAAGGCTGTATTTATATATGCCGCCAGTATCTGATAAATAGTTATTTGATGGATCAGGTACTAGTGACTTTGAATCACAGGTAAGTTCAACTTCAGAAGAATTTTTAGATGCATATAATTTAATTTTATCTTCGGTAAGTTGACTAAGTGTAATGCCGTGCAGTGTAATCAGTAATAGTAATATCAACGCTAAAATTGCTATTACTTGAGATATATTGTGTTTCTAGAGTTTGACTAAAACTTATTGTAGGTTTAGTATTATCAATTAGAAGATTAGAAACGATTAATTCTGTAAGAACATTCTTATTTCCAAAGTTATCTTGTATAGATTTATCTTTTATCATAAGAGATAATACTCCATCTGATGGAACTCCATATAACGTTAATACGTAATTATAATTATTGCCATTTACATTATTGAATGTTAAAGTTTTGCTTTCTGGGCTAACTGTATTATTATCGACAAGAACTTCAATATCAGAAGATATAAAAGAAGAAGTATTAAATCCTTGTCCTGTATCAGTCACTATAATAGGAATAGTGATGGTTGCTTCATTATTGGCATATTGCATTGTTGCTGTAGCTTGGCTAGGTAGAAGATGAGACACCGTCGGAGCCCCAAGACTAATCGTAGGTGAAGTTATATCTGCAATTACTTTAACTCTATTTGAAGTTATAATATATTGCGAATTGCTAACTAGGCAATAGTACCATGTGCCATTAGTGTTTGAGGTCGGTGTAACAGTATAGCTAGAGCGTGTGGCATTTGATATTAATGATGTTGTACCTCCGCTTGCTGCTGTTGCGCTGTACCACTGATAAGTATAAGATTGTGGATTTCCGCCGATGAGCTGTTACAGTAAAAGTTGCACTTGGAACAGCTTGACTAATATTTGCGCTTAATGGAGATATTGACACAGTGTGTGGCCAATAAACAGTTAATGTAGCCGAGTTTGTATATACAGATGTTAATGATGAAGTGCTATTAGAATAATTAGAAAGCTGGCAAAAGTATTTTCGACCATTTAAAGGTTGAAAAGCAGTAACACTATATTTATTACTAGTTGCGCCACTTATTATATTATTTTCAGTGCCATCATTATAGTACCACTGATATTTTACATTTGTACCAGAAGATATTGAAACTGAAAATGTGGCAACAGAACCTGTTTTCAATGCAACTGATTGAGGATGAGTAGAGATTGCTATTTGAGCATCTAGAACAGTTACATTTAGAGTTTTTGATGCGGCAAAATAACTATTAGTCTCTGCAGTGCTTAATGTAATTACAGCAGTACCTACGCGGATAGGAGTCAATGTTATCAATTTTGAACTAGGGTTGACAGAGGCAGTTACTACTGAAGAATTGCTAGAAGAAACTGACGCGGCCCCATCACCATTATAATAATAACTTATTTGAGGAGAACTACCAATTCTTGCAGTTGTACTACTAGTTGCAATAGAAAGGGTTGGAGCTGTTTGGGAAGGTTTAGATTTAATATAAACACCTCTTGAGCCACCGCTCCAAGACATATCAACTAAATGCGTACCACTTTTTACGGTAGAACTTGACCAATTATGACCATTTTCTCTTTGATTATATATTGTTTCACCTGCGTATGTAACTATTAAGCTGCCATATTCAGTCATTGAACCATCATTATTACGAATGCCAAAAGAAATACGTTCCCCCTCAGTCGCTTCTATTGTTTCACCATCGTAAATATCGATAAAATCACTTTCTTCATTATAATCTGGATTTCCTATTTTGTAGCGGTTGCCTTCAACAAATACCGCTAAAAAAGTATAACTAGCAGCATTAGTAGATAAAGCTATGGACATAAATAGAATAGTTAAAAATATAAAATATATAAACTTACTTAGACGTTTCATATAGATCATATCCTTATTAAAGAAAAATCAATACAAATAAACTAAGCATTACTTACAAACATTATACCACAAAGTGCGGAATAAATCAAAACTTGTATTATTTCGACGTTTTTTCGTGGGTTATTTAGAATAAATAAAAAGTTAGAAAATTATATTTTAATTTTCTAACTAAAAAAATTAAGCCTCATTTAATTTTTGCAAAAGCTCGTCTACATCGATACCATGCACAGCACAAGCTTCTTCTAAAGATTCACCTGCTGAAGCAGGGCAACCTAAACAATGCATTCCGGCCTCCATTAAAATCTCTGGAAATTTTTCATTCATCTGAATAATTTCTCCAATTAGCATGTCCTTTGTTACCATGACTTAACACTCCTTTCTGTCGAAAAACGTCGACATTTTTAATGACTTTTTTGTTGAAAAAGCTGGACAATAAAAAAAATGATGATATAATCTCGTCAAGAGGTGGTGATTAAATTGAGTGTAAAAAGATTCTACCTTGGATTAATTTCAATACTCGTTATTTTTTCAATCATTTTTAATTCATTATTATCTAATGCATTTGTCGCAAACATTTTCCTTTATTCAATATTTGTTCATATGTTAATCAGCTTATATATTATATGCTCTTTTTTAGAAAACAATGTACTACAAGAAAAGCAAGGTTCTAAATTAGATATGAGCAAATCAAAGCTTTCATAGAACAGGAGTTGATTTATATCTCAACTACACGCACATTATATAACAAAATCTTTTTTATTTCAACAGTCGTAGTAATAGTATCAATATTTAATAACATTATATTTTATAAAGCCTATAACAGCGAAACATATGTGTACAGTATTTTTAACGAAGAACATATTTTAAATCCATGGGCTTGGGACAGCATAAAGAAATTTAATACTATAATTGTTATAGTAACGTGGAGTTTAATTTCCTTCAATATTATTAATAAACTCTCTTTTAAAAGTTTGAAAAATTCACAAATCGAAAACATAAATGAAACGCAAAAAAGACAATTACATTTGTATGTAGGGAAGAATACATTAAACGAATCCACAGTTATAATTCCTGAAAGAGGGCTCTATCAAAACATACTAATTACTGGGACTATTGGAACGGGAAAAACATCATCAGCGATGTATCCATTTGTGAATCAACTAATATCTCAAAATCTAGGGATGCTTATATTAGATGTTAAAGGAAATTTTTATTTAAAAGTACAAGAAATGGCAAAAAGATATAATAAAAAAGTTACTGTTATTGAACTAGGAGGAAAAGAAACTTATAATCCAATAGACAAGCCTAATTTAAAACCATCTGTTATTGCAAATCGAATAAGAACAATTTTAACACTTTTTTCAAATCAGCATGTAACTGATACATATTGGCTCGACAAAGTAGAAACGTATCTTACAGAATGTATAAAACTTTGCAGATTATATAATGATGAATATGTTACATTTATTGAGTTGCACAAATTAATCTATGATAAAAAGTATTTAAAAGAAAAATTAGAATATGTAAAAGAGCTATTTGAATCTAAGAAACTAAATTATAATCAAGTTTATGATTTCAGCACATGTATTGATTTTTTTCAAACAGAATTCCAAATGTTAGACCAAAAAGTATTATCAATAATTCAATCAGAAATTTCTCGAATAACACAGCTTTTTATCAATGACCTTGAAGTAAAAAGAACGTTTTGTCCTTCTAGAGAAAACATATCATTTAAGGGGTTTGAAAATTTAGAAAATGAAATAGTTGTTTTGAATATGAATATAGCAGAATATAGAAACCTTGCTAAAGTTATGGCAGCATATTTAAAATTAGATTTTCAATCAGAAGTTCTTATGAGACTTGCAAGTAAAAAGAGTATTAAACCAATTGCTTTTGTGTGTGACGAATATTCGGAATATGCAACAGAAAACGATGCAACATTTTTTTCGGAGAGCAGAGAGGCTAAATGCATTAATATTGTGGCTACTCAAAGCTATACATCGCTTTTGAATGCTGTTAAAGAACAGGCAGCAGCAAAAGTAATTATACAGAGCCTAGTAAATAAAATTTGGTTTAGAACTGACGATATATATACCATAGAAGAAGCACAAAAGCAATTGGGAAAGGAGGACAAGGTAAAATTTTCAAGAAGTATTTCAGAAAATGCTAAGGAGACTAAGTATGATTATTTTTTAAAAACATTTAGTTCTAAAAATTCAAATCTATCAGAAAGTATTAGTACTCATATACAACATGATTTTGTTTATGATATAAATTCTTTCTCCATTAACTTAAAAACATTTCATGCAATTTGCTTTTTATCAACAGGGCAAGAAATTATACCACCTTCAGTCGTTCGACTAATACCATTCCACGAACAAATTAAAAAGAGGCTTATATAAGAAAGCCAGAAAGGGAAAAAATGAAAAAGAAATTTTTGATTATAATAATTTTAGTAATAAATATTTTATCAATTTGTACAGTAGTACATGCTGGACTTTTTTCAGGAGATGACTTAACCACTAAAATTTCAAACGGATTATCTAAAATACAAGAATGGATTATGAAGATAGCTACACCGGCTGCTGCGGTAGCACTAGGTGCAGGATTGCTAATGAAGAAGTTTAGCTTTGGAGACGAAGAGCGAATTGCTGTGGGCAAGAAGCTTATAAGAAGCACATTATTCTCATATGCATTTATTTTATTAACAGACCCGGTAATTGATGCATTAAATACATTGTTTGGATAGAAGATAGAGGAGATAAATGATGGAAGAAAAAGTTACAGAAAATGCTGATATCATTGAAATAATAGTTGAAACCATAAATACGATATGTTCAAATTTATTTTCATCAATAGATAGAACAATTTTCCCATTGTTAGACCAACTAGTTTTTGTTGATAAAAGAATATTAGATGTTGGAGATAAAATGGATAAAATATTTAGTTTATCACCCAATGAAGGTGTGTTACTTTTGGCTAATTGCTTATTTACTGCATTCGTTTTATATTATTCTGTGAGGCTCATAATAGCACAATTAACAGGGGGAAAAATAGAATCTCCAGCCAAGTTTTTTATGCGAGCATTTTTAGCAGGTGTGGCAATGAATTACTCTTTGAGTATCTGTACGTTTTTAATTGATGCAACTAATAGTGTAAGTACATTTTTTTGCAAATTAGGTAAAGAAATATTCAAAAAAGAAATTTCGTTTGAAGTATTAATATCAACGCTTAGTAATGTAACAGTTGACTCAGTTGATATGCTTTCACTTGATGGAATATTATCTGGGATATTATCAATATCATCTTTTGCATTAGTCATTAGTTTTGCATATAGATACATATTAATAAAGGTTCTTGTAATATTATCACCATTTGCAATTTTATGTTTGTCAAATGCATCAACAGAAGGGTTTTTTAAAAGTTGGTTTAAGAGTTTATTGTCCTTACTAATATTGCAAATAATCATATCAATTATATTATTAATTCCATATGCATTAATACGAGAAACATCCAATGACTTGTTCAATAAGGTTTTATTAGTTGGATCAATAATTTCTTTAAATAAAGCAAATCAATTTGTTAAAGAATTTATGGGAGGCGTTGGCATTGGGACTAATTTTCAATCTGGCGTGTCAGGAATAAAATCAATGTTATCGAGGTGATATGTGAAAAAATATATTTTTCCACTTAATTATGACTATTCAAATAAGTTTTTAGGAATTTTTGAATATAGAATTTTAACTCCATTTGTAATTTTTGGATTCGTGCTAGCACGAATAATTTCAGGATTAGATATTGGAATGTATACTAGCATAAATGTTTTTATACTAACCTATTTTCCGTTATTTTTAATTGCCAATACTACAGTATATAAAGAACCATTAGTTTTATTTTTGTGTTGTATAATAAGGCATTATATTAAAGCCGGAAAATATGTAAAAAACAATAAAATTTGTAAATTAAAATAATATGAAAAATTAATATAGTGGTATGTAGCTGGGTGCGGAGTTTTAATTAATAAAAATTAATATTGTAATTTTATCTTATTTCATTCTCCCCCCAAAAAAGAAATAAAGAAAAATATGAAAATAAAACGAGTAAAAATAATAAACTGCGTATGAAAAATATATAATAATATAACTAAAAATTGAAAAAATCTTTGTTATATCTAATTCCCCTTATCCCCCATCACTCCGCACCCAAGTGCATACCAGTAAAGCTATAGCATTTTATAGTATTTTTAAATGTTATACATAATATTAGTATATGTAAATTAAATAGAACAAAAATGAAAATCTAAAAAATCAAAGATTTTTGATTTTCATATGTCGAGCAAAGTTCGACTTTAAATATGAAATTTTTGTTGTTTCATACGGAAAGTATTTGG
>CALXZO010000010.1 GCA_944393265.1 uncultured Clostridia bacterium
TTTTAGTTTCTCTTGAAAAGCTTTCGATGTTCGCTTGGTTTCTCTTATTTCTCATTGTTTACTTTTCAATGTGCTTTTTGCCAGTTAAAATAAAAAATTATCTATAATTTTTTATTTTCTCTGAGCTCTTGTATTATACCAAAAACGTCATTAACTTGTCAACCATTTTTATTTAAAAATTCTTGCCAAATTTTTCGTGAAATTTTTGTGAATTTCTATAGTCGACATTGACTATATTAACACGCTAAAATATAAATGTCAACAAAAAAATTCATATATTTTTTTCCTTTTTTTGTTTTTCGGCAAAATGTTTATTTATCAGGCATTTGGCGTCACAATTTTTATATCTCAACTAGTATTATGTCCTCCCCTATTCTCTTTATTTTATTCCAAGGTATTACAATATCATTTTTGTTTCCAACCGAAAAAAATTTGGTTGTACTTGGTACAATTATCGCCGTTATTTCTCCTGTTTCAAAATTTGCCTCTACATCCTGCACATACCCAAGTCGCTTCCCATCACTTAAGTTGACAACTTCTTTTTGTTTAAACGTAAGCGCTCTTCCCATAAAAAAACCTCCTTAACTATTCTTATACATTATATTAAGGAAGCTTTATTTTATGTTCGCTTTCTATAAATATTTTTATTTAATAATCTCTGCCACCTTCTTTGCATCCATTCCAGGAACCGCCATAATCATACTACCGTCTTCAATTTTACGATTCTTTCTAATGTATGATTTTATTCCGATACTACAATTTGAGCCAATTTCAACACCTGGCATAATATAACTTTCAGCACTAATTAAAGTATTGTTTCCTATCTTTATATTCCCTAAAATCAGCATATCTCCCTCAAATATGTGGCACGATATATTTGCATCACCACCAATAACAACATTATCGCCTAACTCTAGTAAATATGCATCATGCAATCCTCTGGTATTTATAAAAACGTTTTTTCCAAGTTTGCATCCTAAAATCTTATAAAACAACTTTCCCCATATGGTACCTGTCATAAATGGTAATGTTGTATTTAACAAGATTATATGCAATCCCGAATACACAAGCCATCTTGCAAATATACCAGAATCAGTTTTATACTTTCCAGGTTTAAAACCAGTTGTTAAAATCCTTTCAATAACTCCAAATATCACAAGTGAACAAATGAAGTAAATATAAATCGCAATGCCAAAACAAATTGCAATAAGCGCAATTTGCCCAACTTCATTCATGATGTTTAGCTTGATATTATCAATCATTGTATTCATAAATACAAATGAAGGTATTGCTGAACAACCTATAATAACTCCATAGAATATGTATGTTGCAAGTGATATAATTCCGAACGTAATTGGATTGCTCATCAAAAATTTTATTAGTTTTTTCATCTTCGTTCCCCCTTTTGTATGCATCAATTATATTTCTTTTTTCTACTTTATTCAACTTTTTTGCAAAAGTGGCCACCTCTATCTAGCAATAAGATAAGAAGTGACCATCTGTTTTTAACAAGCAACTACAAATTTTTTTTCATGCGCAATAGTGCTGTCTTTTCCAGTCTTGATACTTGTGCTTGAGATATCCCTATTTCATCCGCAACCTCCATCTGTGTCTTTCCATCAAAAAATCTTTTTCTTATAATCATCCTTTCTCTATCATTTAGCTTTTTAAGTCCTTCGTTTATCGCAATATCTTCAACCCAATTTTCGTCAATATTTTTTGTATCACTTACTTGATCCATAATAAACAAACTATCCCCGCCATCGTTATAAACAGGCTCGTAGAGCGAAACGGGTTCTTGAATTGCATCTAATGCATAAGAAATTTCTTCTTTTGTAATTCCAAGCTCTTTAGCAATTTCATCAATAGATGGTTCTTTATTCTCTTCAGCCATTTTTCGTTCTCTGACTTGTAATACTTTGTATGCAATATCTCTAAGCGACCTACTTACTCGAATAGCATTATTGTCTCTTAAATACCTTCTTATTTCACCGATAATCATTGGTACTGCATAAGTTGAAAATAATACGTTTTGTGTTAAATCAAAATTATCTACGGCTTTAATTAATCCAATACAACCCACTTGAAATAAATCATCTACATTTTCATTTCTGTTATTAAATCTTTTTATAACGCTCAAAACAAGTTTTAAGTTTCCGTTTATAAATGTTCTTCTTGCTTCCATATCTCCTTGTTTAATTTTTATAAATAATTTTTCTTTTTCTTCATTGCTTAGTACAGGTAACTTGGAGGTATTCACGCCACATATTTCTACTTTTTTTATCAAATAAAAACCTCCTTTGGAAAATAATCTTGTTTTAATTATTTCCAAAAAGACGATTCTTATACTTTACTCAAATAATAAATAGTTTATATTCAACTCTCTCATAATCGTTTTTTCATTATTATGCCTTAATTTTCATTTTATAATTTAAATAAAATTACTTCAATTATATTTCACACTTCATTTCTTTTTTCATTCTTACTATAATTTTCTTTTCTAATCTTGATATGTATGATTGCGATATTCCAAGCATATCCGCGACTTCTTTTTGCGTCTTCTCTTCCCCATTCAAAAAACCAAATCTTAATTCCATGATTATTCTTTCTCTCTTATTTAGTCTAGTTATTGCTTTCTTTACTAACTGATTATCAATATCTCTTTCTAATCGACTAAACACACTATCATCCTCCGTTCCTATAATATCGGATAATAGTAGCTCATTTCCATCACCATCAGTATTTAGTGGCTCATCAATAGATACCTCGTTTCTAAGTCTACTAATTTTTCTTAAATGCATCAGAATCTCATTTTCTATACATCTTGATGCATACGTCGCAAGCTTGATATTTTTTTCCACATTATATGTATTAATAGCTTTCACTAATCCTATCGTTCCTATCGAAATCAAATCTTCTAACCCCACATTCGTATTTTCAAACTTTTTCGCGATGTATACAACAAGCCTTAAATTTCTTTCCACAAGCACCTTCTTAACATCTTCATCGTCATGGCCTAATTTAAGTATCAAATCGTTTTCCTCTTTTTGAGATAGCGGAGGTGGCAATGTGTCATTTCCGCCTATATAATAAAATGCTTTTGTTTCCTCTATTCCTATCATCAATAAAAATTTTGTCCAGAACATTTTTGCCTTTTCTTTAATTATAAATAAAATTTCCATTACTCTCCTCCTTCTTTACCACCGGCTTATTTTCCTCTAAAAATTTTAATCCCACCATTGCATCATAGCCGTCAAGTTCACTCTCTGCCGATATTACCACTCCATCCTTAAAGCCTGTCTTATCTCCATACTTAAAAACAATATTTTCTAATTTAACTCCTAAAGATTTGCCCTTGCTGTTGCCTAAGGATTTAAAAAAAATATTTCTATACTCTTTTTCTATTTGAGCGCTTAATATTCTTTGCATAATACTAGGTGTAACGACAATGACATTTTCGTCAAATTCAGAAACTAAATTATGCCCGGTATCTATAAAAGTTTTTAAATGTAATTTTTCATTTCCTAATCTAAATTCAAGATTCATCATATAATTTGCTAGCCTATATGATTTCATGTATTTCTTTATTAGATCCGATATAATTATGTATATTGATACAAGAAAAATTAATCGTTTACCATATGAGCTATAAGCATAAAAACTAATTCCTGAAACACAAAATGTTACCATATAAAACGTTATAAGAATCTTAAAGAATTCTTTCTGGCTTCTTATTTTATAACTTGTAAGAACTATTAGAATTGCAATTATTAATCTTCCATATGCAAGAAGCGGTGAATAAAATAAAACACAAATTATTGAATACGTCACCCCTATCGCTGCTCCAATAAACATTTTCTTTATGTTTATTTTTATGCCTAATACTTTATATGAAAATAAAATCACTATAAAGTCTGCAACTAGCTCCTTTGCAAAAAGCACATCCAAGTAAATGGTCATATACACCTCACATGCTCTACATTCTAATCTAATTAATATAAAAATAGTGTCAAAGAATGACAAGCATAAAAAAAATATATCTCCATAATGTGATATATTTTTCTAATTTATAGAATAAAAATTATTATCTAAAAATCAAAGATTTTTAGATTTCATATGTTTCCACGCTCTACTTCAAATGTGAGTTTTTGTTGTTTCATGCAAAAATTTTTGGCAACATAATATGTTGATTCTTTGTGAAATATAAAAGGGGGAACTTCGTAAAACGTAGTTTTTACGAAATTACCCCATCTCCACTTGTATTTTGCTATCCATGATATAAGTGTACATCTAATTGATTATGCGGAATTTTTATATTATTTCTGTCAAAGTCCTCTTTTATACCATTTAATAGGTCATAATATACATCCCAATAATCATCACTATTTACCCAAACCATTGCTTTATATTCTATTACACTTTCTTTATATGCTGTTGCTTTAACAAATATGTCTTCGTTTTTCAAAATCTTAGGATGATTGTCAATAGCAGCTTTCATAATCTCTTTTACTTTCTTATCATCAACAGAATAGTCTAGACCAAACGAAACATCTACTCTTCTTTTTGACTGTTCTGAATAATTTACAATCACAGCATCAACAACTTGTCTATTCGGAATATGTATTATTTTATTATCTGGCGTCGTCAAAATAGTATGTGTAAAATTAATATCTTTGACCGTTCCGGATGTATTAGCAGCTTCAATGAAGTCACCAGCCTTAAAAGGATGCGTTGCAAGTATAGTTGCTCCGCTTGCTAAGTTTGCAAGCGTATCTTGAACAGCTAGCGAAGCAGCAAGTCCAACTACGCTAAATGTAGCTAAAAGTGAGGTTACTGGAATTTCAAGCATATCCGCAACTATTAGTATAGTTAAAAAATATAAAATCGCCTTAATTGTATTTTCAATAAATGTATGCAGACTACGTTCAATTTTGGATTTTTTTATTGCTCTTGATACAACCTTCATTATACCCTTTATTAAAATAAGGCAAACCAGTAGTACTATTAGAACAGGCAATAATCCCTTAGCAAAATCCACAAAACCTAACTTCGAAATTTGATTAATTATTTCTTCCATTTTTCCCTCCCATTTATTAGTTAATATACATACAAGATAATTTTAGCATATTCCAAGCAAAAAACAAGTGAGAGACTATGTTGCCTCCCACATTATTTTTTAATTAAGACTATTTGGATCAATTATTCTTTTTTTTCTTAAAAAGGCTGGTACATCTAAATCATTTGGATTTCCACTTGAAGACTTAATTTCTGAACTGCTACTTTTTTCAAAAACTGATTTATCTAATAGTCTATCAACAGCTACTGCCGATAGCGGAACTCTATCTTTATCAAACCCTGTAGCTATAACTGTAACCGACATCTCATCTCCCATGTTTTCATCTATAACAGCACCAAATATGATGTTTGCATCTGCATCTATACTTTTTTGAACAAGCTCAGCAGCTGTATTTACTTCAAACATTCCTAAGTCTGGGCCAGCCGTAATATTAAGCAATACCCCTCGTGCTCCTTCTATTGATGACTCTAACAACGGACTGTTTATGGCTAACTTAGCTGCTTCCTCAGCTCTATTTTCACCAGAAGCTCTACCTATTCCCATATGAGCCATTCCAGTGTCACACATAATTGTTTTAACATCTGCAAAATCCAAATTTATCAATCCTGGTATAGCAATCAAATCAGAGATTCCTTGAACTCCTTGGCGTAGAACTTCATCTGACATTATAAAACCATCTATAAGGGAAGTTTTTCTATCAACAACCTGCGCTAATCTATCGTTTGGTATAACAACTAATGTATCAACTTTTTCTCTTAAGCTTGCAATGCCTCTCTCTGCATTTTGCATTCTTTTCTTTCCTTCATAAAAGAAAGGTTTTGTCACAACTGCAACTGTAAGTATGCCTAGCTCCTTTGCAATCTGAGCAACAACCGGCGCTGCACCTGTTCCAGTTCCACCGCCCATTCCTGCTGTTACAAATACCATATCGGCACCTTTAAGTGCATTTGCTATTTCCTCTTTCGTTTCTTCAGCTGCTTTTTCTCCAACTAAAGGATCACCACCAGCTCCTAAACATTTTGTCAATTTTTCACCTATTTGTATTTTCGTAGGTGCTTTTGACAATTGCAATATTTGCTTATCTGTATTGGCTGCAATAAATTCAACGCCTGTAACCTTAGCATCTATCATCCTGTTTACCGCATTATTTCCTGCACCTCCAACACCAATAACTTTTATTTTCGCCATTCCATCATAATTTGTTTCTTGTTCGTACACTCTAAACTCCCCCTACTTTCCTAAAATATTTCAAATTTGCTTCATAATATTTGCACTATTTTTTTAATTTATTTGGCCTTGAACCTAATAAACTTTTAAAAGATTGAACAACATTCTCAAAAAAAGACTGTTCCGTGTCTTCTTGAATTTTGCTTCCTATATTTTTGGAATGTTTTATGTTTGAAACGTACTTCACTATTCCATATGCTCCAACACATTCTGGTTTTATCAAATTTGCTGTTTTTGAATTTCCAAATCTTACTGGAGTTTTTAAAATTTCTTCTGCTGTTTTCTCGCTTTTATTAATCGAGTTTATTCCTTGTCCCGCAATAACGCATGAATTAATAGCATTATTCAAAGAATTCTCTCCTATACGTTCTTTTATAATTGTAAACATCTCTTCAACTCTTGCTTCTATAATTTCTACAAGCTCAGACGTCTTTATTGTTTTCGATTTTTCATTACCCGTATATGTTGAAAGCGTTATACTGTAATCATTGTCTATGTATGAAACTTTAGATAACCCATATTGCTTTTTCAGCTTGTCCGCTTCTTGATATGATATTTCTAAACCTATAGATATATCATTCGTTATAGTATCTCCGCCTATAGGAATCGAATCTGTATACAACATGCTATTATCTTTAAACACAGTAATGTCTATATTTCCAGCACCAATATCTAAAAGCAAAACACCATTTGCCTTTTCCTCTTCTGTTAGTACTATGTCTCTCATTGCATATCCATTTACTACTATTCCATCTATTTGTAATCCAGCTTTTTGCATCGCGATGCCAATATTTTTCACTGCATTTTTATCTGCAATTATAACATCTAATTCTGCTTCTAAAAAATCCGAAAAAATACCAATCGGATCATCTGTAACTCTCGATTCTGTAATAAACTTTGACGGAACAATATCAATTATTTGCTGTCCCTCTGCTAACTGTATCTTTCCGACATTTCTTATTATTGTGTCGATATCTTTTTGCGAAACTCCGGCATACTTATCTTCTAATTTTACACTATACTTTGTCTTAAAAATTGAAACATACATTCCAACTATATTAACATAGGCCGATTTTATTATAAAGTCTTGCGTTGCTTCTATATCACTTACTGCAAATCGTATTGCCCTTGCCACGGCATCCGGACTTACAATCCTTCCTTTCTTCACCCCTTCACAAGCCACACTCGATGAATCCAAAATTTCAACTTGATTAAACTTATTTATTTGTCCAAAACAACAACACACTTTAGAGGTGCCTATGTCTATTCCAACAATCATATCCCCAATTGCCAAACACCACACCCCCTAATTAAATTTAGCACTTTAAGAATATTATATTATACTAAAAAAGTCAATAAAATTATTACAAAAA
Source organism: uncultured Clostridia bacterium (assembly GCA_944393265.1). Lineage (GTDB taxonomy): Bacteria > Bacillota > Clostridia > TANB77 > UBA1234 > UBA1234. Next base: position 7,678 of record CALXZO010000010.1, read on the forward strand.
TATTACAAAAATATTGCAGAAATATTGCAGAAATATTACGTGATTTTTTCTAGCGTATTATGTCTATCTCATATTAATTGTCACCATAAATTTATATCATATTTACAAACATAAATCATTTATTCTTATTATTTTTTGGTCTTGTTACCTCTTCAATAAATATCCTCCTAAGGACTGATAAATTATTAAAAATCCTATATACAAAAACAAATATTGCTGCCAAATATATGTCAACATCTAGGCTTTCTCCTATTATCGTAAAAGTTATTGCTATAATTGCATTTAGGAAGAATCCAGATATAAACACATTTATATTAAACTTCTCTTGTACTTTTGCAACTAATGCTCCAATGATACTATCAAATATTGCCATTATCGCAATCGCTAAATATTTTGAATACTCATATGGAATCGTCGGTGCATATAATCCAATAATGCAACCTGCTCCAGCACAAATCGCCCCCATAAGTAATGTTGTCATTATTCATTCACCTCCTGAACAGGAGAAGCATATTGATAAGTAATCACCTTATCATACGCCGGTATTATAATCTCTTCATGTTTTTCAATAGTAACATCTATCTTAGCTAATTTTATTTGCGAAATCACGCCACCCCTAAGATTAAGTGCACTTTCCATCGTGCTAGGCTCTCCAATTGCTGATATAGTAAACGGAGCAGAAAGATTAACCCCATTAATCTGTATAAGTGGTCCTACACATCTTATTGCTGTATTCGAAATAATTCTTTGTCCGTTTACACTTATCGCTTCAGCTCCAGCTGCACGAAGCTCATTTATAACCGACATTATATCTGTATCATGTATAATATAAACGTTACTATCATACACACCATTTTGTTCCCAAATATCTTCAATTGCTTTAGTATCATCAAGTTTAACCGTAATTCCTCTTCCTTTAACAGCTGAAAGCCCCGCTATAACATTAGCCGTAGCAAGTTCCTCATTAACTAATGCAATTTTATCGTCATTCGTTGCAAACTCGTTTCTATACTCTTCAATTCTAAGATTCAACTCATTTATTCGTTCGGAAGCAACCTCATACATTTCCTTCCATTGATTAACTTCATCTCTTAATTCATCTTCTGTTCTAAGTCTTAATATGTCTGACTCACTTTTATTGATTGTCCTGACTTGCACAGTTACAAAAAAAGCAATCAAAAAACAAATCAAGCAAAGAATAACTTGCGTACTATTTAGTTTTTTCATTTCATTCTTACTCATTTTATATTCCTCCCATCTAAAAGTCTCTTGAGAAAATTACTTTTTCTAAATAGTTTTCACTACTAATATCGAGCTCTCCTTTTTCGCCTTTTAACACACTTAATGCCTCTTCTAAATAAAGTAATTTGTCTTGTACCAAGTCCCTCTCAAACTCTCCAAAAACAATAACAATATCAGAATCTTTTAAAAACAATTTTAACTCATTAACAACATCATAATTAATTTCATATATGTGATATGAAAAGTCCTGCTTAATAGCACTTTCAAGCAATATCACAGAATTTTCATATTTAATTCTCGCCGTATCAGAAAGCTTCTTTCCAAGTTCATAATTTTCTATGTCCAAACCAGTTAAAACAGGCAAACCACGTTCGTTTTCCTTCATTACTTCAAGTAAATATCCATACTTGTCCGCCACAATAAAAGAACTTAAATAGCCGATTGCAATATATGGTTCGCGCTCGGAATATTTTATTTCAATTTTATCTGGCAATTTCAAACTCAGGTTTACATCCGCAATATACGGAATCGAACTAACCGCCTCTTTAATAGCGTTATAATCTTGTTTAAAAATATTTTCTCCATAATTAACATTAAGCTTATTTAAAATCTCTGCACTATTAACATTTACACCATCAACAACAACTACCTCTGTCAAATTAAATGAAGGAGAAAGGAGAATCCCAATTCCAACACCAACTAAAACAAGCATCAAAAAAAATGTCAATAGCCCATTACCTTTTTTTCTTCTATTATCTTTTATATTTCTTTCACGCGAAACGGCTCCTACATTTTTTGTAGGAGTCTTAGTTTCTCTATTCAAACTTTCAACGCCATTAATTTTTTTCGCCATCAATTCCTCCACAGTTAATTCGGGCTATCCTCATATAGCCATTATTAAATATTTTTTAACAATTCATTATTGTATCACTGCTTTGTAATTTTTGCACCTAATATTGTTAATTTTTCAACTAAATTTTCATATCCTCTTTCTAGATATTCAATTTCAGATACCATCGACACGCCTTTAGCAGCAAGTGCCGCGGTTACAAGCGCTGCCCCTCCTCTAAGTTCTTTTGCTTCGACGTTAGCCGCTGACAACTCTTTCACCCCTTGTATTATAGCAGTTCTGCCTTCTAACGTGATATTTGCTCCCATTTTTATAAGCCCATTCACATACTTAAATCTATTCTCAAAAATATTTTCTACAACAATCGAAGTCCCATTTGTAATAGACAATAGCGTAACAAATTGAGATTGCATATCTGTTGGGAAGCCTGGATACGGCATCGTTTTTATATTTGTACTAATCAACTCTTTGTTTGCTCTTAAAAAAACTGCTTCTTTGCTAATCCCAACTTTGCAATTAATTTGCTTCAACTTATGAATTATAGACGAAATGTGTTCCGGATTTACGTGATTAATTTTTATCTCACCTTTTGTAGCCGCCGCCATACACAAATACGTACCAGCTTCTATTCTATCAGGTATTATCGAAAAAGTACAATCATGAAGTTTAGGAACACCATTTACTACAATTGTATTACTGCCTGCACCATGCACACTTGCTCCCATGCTATTTAAAAAATCTTGTAAATTTTTTATCTCTGGTTCTCGTGCTACGTTTTTAATATATGTAGTCCCCTCTGCTAATGTACTTGCAAGCATTATATTTTCAGTTGCCCCAACTGATGGAAAGTCAAGTACAATTTCCGTGCCATTTAGTTTATTACATTTACAATTAATAAACCCGTTATCCTCACATAGCTCAACACCTAATTGTTTAAATGCTTCTAAGTGAAGGTTTATCGGCCTTGCACCAATTTCACACCCACCTGGATACGTAAATTTGCATTCATGCATTCTTCCAAGTAGCGCACCAACAATAATTACTGAAGATCTCATCTCATGCATAAGTTTTTCAGGAATCTCACTGCTTTGCAAATCAGTCGCATCGATTATTATTTTACCATTATCCCTTGTAATAGCGCAACCTACCGCTTCTAAAATAGAACACATCATTTTTACATCACGTATATTGGGCACATTTTCAATAACTGTTATACCTTTATTTAAAATACTCGCAGCAATGATTGGAAGCGCGGCATTTTTCGACCCTGATATATCTACTTCGCCAATTAATTTTGGTCCGCCTTCTATTATGTAATATCCCAAAATATTCACCTCTTCTTAAAAAACTATTCACTATAATAGTATGCTATGTTTTAAAAATTAGTGACAAACAGGCATTTCATAAAAGAAGTATTCTCGCAATTCAAAAATTCCTTTCTGTAATTTTTAGTTATGTATCATTTTATTTGTGCCAAATCAGCAATTTAATTTTAAAGTTAAAAAGTAAATCATTGATACCTTAATGTTGTAATCTTAAATAAGGTCATAATGAAAGTTTTTATTAAACTCAATCTTCATTCATGTATATCCCACACTTTTATTGCATACGTTATAGAAGCAACAATAATAAGAAAAGAAAATTTATCTACTATAACTTGATCACTTAATTAAAAACTTCTTGTTCGTGCTTTGCATATTCTTTAGCTATTTCTACTAAGTTTGGTACTAGCTTCCACATTTTCTTCAAATATACATCCATCGTTGAAAATGCTTCTTTCTCAATGTTATTGCAACTTACTAATTTATTATAAACCACGATGATACATATTACTAATATCTCTACCACTATACCTATTACTATATGCATTCCCATCTTATTTCCTTTTTTATCTTTTAATTATCATTAATAAAAGCTTGCTCTTTTTACTTTTTCAACTTTCTTAACTATATACTTTTCAAGTTTTTCCATAAAGTCATCTTTTTTTATTTCTTTGTTAGCAACCATTTCTAATCCTTTTTCCCAACTTGCAGTAAGCTGAGGATTTAACATGTCCGGTATTGCAAACTTAACAACTTTATAAATTAGCTCCCCTTTTGTACTTGGAGTTAGTACTTGTGTTTTCTTATTAATCTCTATATAACCAATTCGCTCAAGCTTTTTTATAATTTCAGCCCTAGTCGCACTTGTCCCAATTCCGCTTCCTTTTATTTGTTCACGAAGCCTCTCATCTTCTATAAGTTTCCCTGCATTCTCCATTGCTAAAATTATAGAACCAGATGTATATCTCGAAGGTGGGCTCGTTTCTCCTTCCTTCACTACAATATCTGAAAGTGATAATTTTTGTCCTTTTTTTATTTTCTTTAATATCTCTACACTTCCATCTGATACATCTTCTTCGTCGCCTTGTTCCTCATTTTGCTTACTTTTTCCACCGTCTTTTTTAATCACGTCAAGATATCCTTTAGTAGTACAAACTTTTGCATTTGAATAAAACTTCTGTCCACATATATCTACTGTAATAGCTAATTTTAGAAACTCTGCTGGCGGGAAAAATATACTAAGAAATCTCTTAGCAATAAGCTTATATACATCTTTTTGTAAATCAGATAACGCATCATAATTTTCAAACCCTTGCCCTGTTGGAATAATTGCATAATGATCTGTAATCTTGGAATCGTTAACATACTTGCTTTTTACAATATCTAAATTATATTTTTTTTCAACCATTTCATTTAAAATATTTTTAATTTCTTCATCCGTACACCCTTTTGCCATCCCATTTAAATTTTTTCTAATTTCTTTTGCAACGGCAGTAGATAAAACTCTAGCATCAGTTCTAGGATATGTTACAAGTTTCTTTTCATAAAGAAATTGAATAATCTCAAGTGTTTGATCTGGAGAGATTTTAAATTTTTTACTACATTCATTTTGAATTTCAGCCAAATTATATAAAAGAGGGGCATTTTCTTTTTGAGTTTTTTTAGATGCTTCAACAACAATAGCTTCACCGTTGGAATTTTTTACCACCTCTATAAAAGAGATAGCGTCCCCTTCATTTTTAAATCCAACATCATTATATATTAAATCTTTTTCTATAGCTAATTTGACAATTGGTAAATTATTTTCATATTCCCTATCACATTTCCACTCCGCAGAAATCCCCTCATTAAATGTAGCATTAATCTTATAAAATTTTGCTTTGACAAAATTGTTTATCTCATATTCCCTATTAACTATCATTCCTAACACACACGTCATAACACGTCCAACAGAAATAGCTACACGTTCTTCATTATTTCTTTTAGCCACTTCTTTTCCATATGATAACGTAAGTAGTCTTGAAAAATTTATACCTATTAAGTAATCTTCTTTTGCTCTTAGATATGCACTATCAGATAATGAATCATATTCAGACAAATCCTTTGCATTTGCAATTCCTTTTAATATTTCTTCTTCCGTTTGAGAATCAATCCACACTCTCCTCTTGCTTTTATTACCTACGCCTACCATCTGGTCTATTAACCTATATATATACTCCCCCTCTCGTCCAGAGTCTGTACAAACATAAATCGTATCCACATCATTAGACAAAAGCAATCCTTTAACAATTTCAAACTGCTTTTTAACATTATCTATAACTTCATATCTCCATTCCGTAGGAATAAAAGGAAGTGTATCAAATCTCCACGCTTTGTATTTTTCATCATATACTTCAGGATAACTCATCGTTACTAAATGACCTACACACCAAGTAATAATATAATCCTCTGATTCTAAGTATCCATTCTTCCTTGCAGTATTCACTTTTAGTGCCTTTGCAAATTCCATTGCTACGCTTGGCTTTTCTGTAATTAAAAGTTTTTTAGGCATTTAGTACTTTTCCTCCTATTTATATATTATAGCATTGACCGTTAGGCTACTAACTATTTTATTTCTTTTATTATTTTGTCCATCGCATTTTTCATTTCTGGTTTTGTTGCGTGAGATTGCATCGCCTCAAGTTTTTCACTATCCAAAACTATTTCATCTATCTTTGATTTAAGCATATCTGCTGTTAAATCTTTTTCTTCTATTATAATTCCACCACCACAATCTTCTATCGTTTTTGCATTATAATACTGATGATTTTCAGCCGCATGTGGAAACGGTATTAATATTGCAGGCAATCCAACAATTCCAAGCTCTGTTACAGTAAGCGCTCCGCTCCTACATACCGCGATATCTGCTGCCACCATAACTTCTTCCATATTATAGATATACCTTTCTATTCTTACATTCTTATTTTTCGTATTTACTTTAGAAATTATCTCGTCATAATTTTTAGGACCAGTAGCATATATTATTTCATAATCATCTATCTCATAATTATTAATTAACTCAATCATAGTCTCATTAATTTTTTTTGCACCTTGACTTCCTCCAAACACAAGAACTAGTGGCTTGGTTATACCCAACTTTTTCTTTGCATCTGTCTTTAGAAAATTATTTGTGAGCTTTGTTGGATTTCCAGTATAAACAGCATGCTTAGCATTTTTTAGCCTATTAAGTGCTTCTTTAAAGCCAACTGCAACCGTATCTACCTTTCTTGATAGCCACAAAGTCGTCTTTCCTGGAAGCGCATTGCTTTCATGTATTAGAGTCGGTATTTTACACTGCAGCGCTGCAATCATAGCAGGAGCAGTTACATATCCGCCAGTGCCAATAACATAATCAATTTTTTCAGCTTTGATTATTTTTTTTACTTCTGAAATTCCCTTAAATAAATCTGCAAACGTTTTTAAATTTTTTAGAGAAAAACCCTTATGTAATCCACGTGCGTGTATATATGTTATATCAAAACCCGCCTTTGGCACTAAATCAACCTCCATGCCCGCTTTAGTTCCAACAAAAAGAATTTCATGACCATCACTTTTTAATCTATTTGCAATCGCTATTCCTGGCGTTATGTGACCGCCAGTTCCACCAGCAGCAATTAAAACCTTCATCTGCATCCCCCCGTATAATTATATATTATGTCATAGTCCTCTTTTCTGTCAATCAATTCATGCAAATGAACAAGCTAAAGTATATTATATATTTAAAAGTGGAAGCACACCGCAAAGTGCGCCTCCACTTTTATTTTTGCATTATTTTTTACTCGTTTTGCGTGTCTTAGTTTTTTTAATCTTCTTTTCATCTTCTTCTGTTTTTTTAATTTCAGCTGGCTTTATGATGCCATCCTTGTTAGGACCATTCCAAGCAATAAAATCGCAACCATTTTCTGTTCCATCATTCTTTTCACAAATATAATATTTTTTGCCTCTTTTGCTCTTTTTTATCAAAATGTCTCCTCCACAGTTTGGACATTTAACATCTAACTTTTCTACAATCGGTTTAATATTTCTACACTCTGGAAATCCAGGGCACGCTAAAAATTTGCCATATCTGCCAATCTTTACAACCATCATTCTTCCACATTTGTCACATGGCACATCAGAAACTTCATCTTTAATAACTATTTTTTCCATCTTCTTTTCAACATCTTCTAGGTTTTCTTTGAATGGTCCATAAAAGTCTCTTATGATTTGTTTCCAGTTAACTTCACCTTCAGCAATATTGTCAAGCTTCTCCTCCATTTGAGCAGTAAACTCTAAATCAATAATATCTTTAAAATATTCTTTCATAACATCATTTACTATTCTTCCAAGCTCTGTAGGTCGAATAGTTTTCTTTTCACGCTCAACATACCTTCTATCTAGTATGGTAGTAATAGTTGGAGCATACGTACTCGGCCTTCCAATTTCCTTTTCCTCCAAAGCTTTAACAAGACTTGCTTCTGTATATCTTGCAGGTGGTTCTGTAAAATGCTGATTTTTAACTAATTCATTTAATTGCAGTTTTTGCCCAACGTCTAGATTAGGTAATATAACATCTTTTTCTTCAAGATTATTATCATTTCCCTCAACATAAAGTGTCATAAATCCGCTAAAACGAATCTTAGAACCATTTGCCTTAAATAGATATTTACCAGCAGATATGTCTATTGCCATAGTATCATATATCGCAGCAGCCATTTGTGATGCAAGCAAGCGATCATAAATTAGCTTATATAATTTATATTGTTCACTTGTAAGGTTATCTTTTAAATCATTAGGCAACATATCCATATGTGTTGGTCGAATTGCCTCATGCGCATCTTGAGCATCCTTTTTTGTCTTATAATATCTATTTTCATAGTACTCTTCGCCATATGTTTTAATAATCTGTTCTTTTGCCATTGCACGCGCTTCTTCTGAAATTCTCGTAGAGTCAGTTCTCATATAGGTTATAAATCCAGCCTCATACAAATTTTGTGCAATTGACATTGTTCTCTTAATAGCAAATCCTAATTTTCTTGATGCTTCTTGTTGGAGTGTACTAGTTGTAAAAGGAGCTGCCGGAGTTCTTTTCTTTTCGCCAATCTTCACGTTTTCGACTATATATTCACATCCGTTTAGATCACTTAAAATTTTATTCATTTCATTTTCACTATGAATATCTAGTTTGTTTTCCTTTGTTCCATAAAACTTTGCATCAAACTTCTTCTTGCTCCTAGGTTCTTTAAGATTAGCATCAAGTGTCCAATACTCTTCCGAAACAAATTTTTCTATCTCTTCTTCTCTATCAACAATCATCCTGACTGCAACAGACTGCACACGGCCAGCAGATAACCCTCTCTTAACTTTCTTCCACAACAGAGGACTAATTTTGTATCCCACAATTCTATCAAGAGTTCTTCTAGCTTGTTGCGCATCTATCAAATTTTTGTCTAACTTGCGTGGATTTTTTATAGCATTTTTTATTCCGGTGCTTGTTATCTCATTAAATGCAATTCGACATTCTGTATCTTCATCTATATTTAATAAGTAAGCAAGATGCCATGCAATTGCTTCACCTTCACGGTCAGGGTCAGTTGCTAGCCAAACTTTTTTTACCTTTTTTGATTCTTCCTTTAATTTCTTTATTAAGTCCGCCTTGCCTCTTATGTTTATATATCTAGGTTCAAAATCATTATCAACATCAATAGCTAGTTCCGACTTTGGTAAATCTCTAATATGCCCCATCGAAGCTTCCACCTTATACTTGCTACCTAATATCTTCTTTATTGTTGTTGCTTTTGCTGGTGACTCCACAATAACTAAATAATCAGCCATATTAAAATCATATGATTTAATCATATGCTCCTTTCTTTATATTTTCATAACATTTTACATTGTAAACTATATGTGTGAAATTTGCAACACGAAAAATCGCGTCTTCTTCATAAAGCAAGAACGAATCCTTGCTTTTAATAAGAATTCGTTCATTTAAATTTTAATATATAGGATATTTTTCACATAAACTTTTTACTCCATCTAAAGCTTTTTCTTTTTCTCCTTTTAGTGCTAAGTCAATTAGTACAGCAATTTTCTTCATATCTTCCTCTTTCATTCCCCTAGTAGTCATGGCAGGCGTTCCAATACGAATGCCACTAGTAATATTAGGTTTTCTAGTATCGTATGGAATTGCATTTTTATTAACTGTTATATTTGCGTCATCTAATAGTTTTTCAGCATCTTTACCAGTAATATTTTTATTACTTAAATCAATTAATATTAAATGATTATCCGTTCCGCCTGAAACAAGGTTATACCCTAATGAAATTAATTCTTTTGCTAAAACTTTTGCATTCTTAATAATTTGATTCTGATATTCCTTAAATTCATCTGTTAGCGCCTCTTTAAACGAAACCGCTTTACCAGCAATAATATGCATAAGTGGTCCGCCTTGAACACCAGGAAATACAGCTTTATCAATAAGTTTGGCATATTCTTCCTTGCAAAGAATCATGCCTCCTCTAGGTCCACGTAATGTTTTATGTGTTGTCGTAGTGACAAAATCAGCATATGGTACAGGGCTTGGATGAATGCCTGCAGCAACTAGCCCTGCAATATGTGCCATATCAACCATCAATAGTGCACCAACTTTATCAGCAACGTTTCTAAACTTTGCGAAATCAATTATCCTAGGATATGCACTTGCACCAGCAACAATCATCTTAGGCTTGCATTCAAGTGCAATTCTCTCAAGTTCATCATAATCTATATATCCATCTTTACCGACTCCATAAGGTACAATGTTATATAATTTACCAGAAAAATTAACAGGACTGCCATGTGTCAAATGTCCACCATGAGCTAAATTCATTCCTAAAATTGTATCACCCGGCTCTAGCATTGCAAAGTAAACAGACATATTAGCTTGTGCCCCCGAATGTGGTTGCACGTTAACATGCTCGGCTCCAAAAATCTTCTTTGCACGTTCAATTGCCAAGTTCTCAACAATATCAACATTCTCACAGCCACCATAATATCTTTTGCTTGGGTATCCTTCAGCATACTTATTAGTCATTACGCTACCCATCGCCTCCATAACAGCTCTACTCGTAAAATTTTCAGAAGCAATCAACTCAATTTTCTCATTTTGTCTGTGCTTCTCCTTCTGAATAGCTTCATATACTTCAACATCTACCAACTTAATTTCATCATTAATCATTTCACATCTCCTCCGTTCTTACATATTATACTCATTGATTAATTATTATACAACTATAGAATGCCTAAAAAAATAAAAAAAGTTGTAAAATAAAAAAGAACTACATTTTTTCATAGTTCTTTTTTTCTTTTTAGGAAAGCATATCTAGAATTACATCTTTTAAGTGAATCGGTAAAACTTTATTATTTTTAAGAACATCAATAATTTTTTCTATTTCATCACGGTTACTTGTTATATCTTGTATTTCTTCTTTATCAGTTAGTTGTCCTTTTTCTTTTTCTTCAACTCCTACGCCATACGCACTCTGCGTTTCATTTAAATGCTCATAAAATATGTTCGATTTTGTAACATAATATTCAAGTTCTACGATTCTACTATCAGTAAGGTGCAGCTCTTCTTTGCCGATGTAGAATCTAGCCAACGTTTTTACCCCCTTTTTCTTTTGTGATATTCCCATTATAATTATTGTGGTCTAAGGTATTCAAGAAAAAGACGTCGCAAAAATTGACACATCTCGCATTTATATTGTTCTAATCGGCTTACTCAACTACTTTCATTATTTTCTATTTCAAATATTTTTTATTCCATTTCTCTTTTTCTGATAAAATATGTAACAAAAAATAATGCGCTTGCAATAAGCACAATTGTCGGCCCCGTTGCAGTTCCTAAGTAATACGATGCTACCAATCCTGTTATTCCTGAAAATACAGAAAATAAAAGCGAATATAAATGATACTGTCTTAAATTTTGGGCAACATTTCTACTTGCAGCTGCAGGTAATATCAATAGTGAATTTATTATAAGTATTCCTACCCATCTAATTGAAACCATTACTATTAACGCAACTAAAACTATGAATAAATTCTCTATTAGCTTAATATTTATATTTTTACTTTTCGCAAGAGATGTATTTAAACTAATCGCAAAAATTTTATTAAAAAATAAAATCCAAAAAGCTAAAACAAATATCGCAATGATGAGTAGTGCAACGATTTCAGATGGTACAATACTTAAAATATCTCCTATTAAGTAATTAGAAAATTTTGAAAAGTTTCCATTCTTAGATAATATAACAAGCCCGCAAAGCAAGTGCCGTTGATGAAAAGATACTAATTATTGTGTCTCTAGAAGTTATTTTTAAATCTTTTATCTTATTCAAAATTAACGCAAACACAATTCCAAAAACAACCATAGATATTGTTGGATTACTAGATCCGAAGAAGTGCACCAATTGCAATTCCTGTAAGAGTTGAATGGCCTAGTGCATCAGAAAAAAAAGCCATCTTATTATTTACAATAACAGTCCCAACAATACCAAAAAGTGGTGTTATTATAAGTATAGCAACTAGTGCATTTTGCATAAATTCATATTGTAACATTTTCTTCACCATTTTCTTATAATATTTTTTGTAATGTCATTCAAAGAATACTCTTTGAGATAACAAAATTTTTGTTTTTTAAATTTCTCCAAATCTGTCTATAAACTCTTTTGATTTAAAAATTTCTTCTGGTTTCCCTTTCGCAATTATTGTTTTATCAAGAAGAATTACTTTATCCGCATACTTTTCAACATAATCAAAGTCATGCGATACTAAAATAATTGCTAAGTCGTAATTTTCTTTCAAATAATTTATCTTTTCGTAAAATTGTTTTTTTCCATTTCTATCAATTCCTGAAATGGGTTCATCTAAGATAAGTAAATCTGGATATGGCATAGTGGCAATGGCTAGCATCACTCTTTGAAGCTCTCCACCCGAAAGTGAATTTATTTTTGCATCGATTAATTTATCTGCTCCAAAATCTTCTAAATGTTTTTTTATCCTATTATATTCCACTCTATTTTTATTCAAAAACACTGGATGATTGCTCGTAAAACTTGTTACAACATCATATACTGTAGCTGGCGAATTCTCAATTTCCAACTTTTGAGGAACATACCCAATTCTAATTTTGTTTCCAGAGTTTTCTCTGTCTTTAAAAATAATTTCCCCCTCATGTTGCACTTCGCCTAATATTGCCTTAAGTAACGTTGACTTTCCTGCACCATTTTCACCTATGATAACATTTAATTTTCCGCAGTGAATATGAATATTAACATTTTTTAGTACTTGTTTTTTCCCAAAAGACACATTAATATTTTTTATTCTTGTACAACAATACCCACATTTTTCATTCATTTTTTAATGCCTCCATTAAGACTTCTAAATTATTTTTCATCTTATCTATATATGCATCTTTATTAAGCGTACCACTAACTATTGGATCTAGTTCATATAGCAAAATACCAGTTTCTGTAGCAATCGTAGTTGCCGCAGTTTTTGAATACTGTGGTTCAGTAAAAATTGCATCCGCATTTCCGTTACTTATTTTTTCAATAATCTCTGCAAGCTCTCCTGCACTTGGGCTAGTTCCTGGTTCTCGCTCGATTACTGCAACAACGTTCAAATCAAACTCATCTGCAAAATATTCAAAAGCCTCATGAAATGTAACAATATTTCTATTTTCTAATTTAGCAATTTCCGTTTGCATTTCTTCTTTTAATTCTTCCAACTTTTTTATATATTCACTTTTGTTTTTCTCGTATATCTCAGCATTTTTGGAATCACAAGTTTTTAATTCCTCACATATTCTTTCTATTTGTTTTATATGTAGCGATATACTAACCCACACATGCGAATTTTCTTTATGCTCCGAAGAATGCAAGTGACCGTCATCATCATAGTTTGATGATCCTTCAAAGATTTCTTCGCTCGCATTAATAACTTTAAGATCTGGATATGCACTTGTAGCCTTATCTAAAAAGCTTTCCATTCCACCACCATTTATAATAAATACCTCTGCGTTTTCAAGAGTAATCATATCATTCGTTGTTAGTTGATAATCATGTAAGCACCCAACTTCTGGACTAGCCAAATTCTTTAATGTTACCCCCTCTGCGCCATCTACTATATTAGCTGTTGCGACATACATAGGATAAAACGACGTTACAATATCTAATGTAGAATTCTCAACTTTTTCATTATTATCCGCACAGCCCACCATACACACTACAAATATTAATGTTAACAATAGTAGCAATATTTTTTTCATACAGTTATCCTTTCCTTCATTTAATTAAAGGCGCCTATTGAAAATTCGGCATTTTAATCCGCCTTCAAATAGCGCCTTATGTAGAAACTATTCTTTAATTTTTTGTATTGCACTTTCTATATCTTCTGCGCCAAAAATTGCAGTTCCAGCGACTATAATATTAGCTCCAGCCTCTTTCACCCTTTGCACATTTTCCAAATTAATTCCACCATCAACTTCTATGTCTAATTCCGGTGCTATCTTTCTAAGTTGAGTTACTTTTTCAAGGCACTTTTCAATCATTGTTTGTCCACCAAAACCCGGCTCTACAAGCATAACTAATACCATATCTATTTTTTCTATGCAAGTCATTATTTCTTCAATTTGAGTATCTGGCTTTATTGCAACGCCTACTTTAATGTCACGCTCATGAAGATATTCCACTATCCTATCAAGCGTTTCATTGTCAACAGCTTCAATATGAAATGATATAATACTTGAGCATAGAAAATCTTCTAGCCAATTTTCCGGATCTTCAACCATTAAATGCGTATCTATTGTAATATTAGAAATATCCCTTACTTGTTCTAGCATTTCTAATGCACATGTTTCATTATTTACGAACTTACCATCCATTACATCTAAATGTATATAATCCGCACCAGCATTTTTTACTTTTTCGACTTTTTCACTAATTTCATTTACGTCTAGTGAAAGAATCGATGGAGCAACTTTTACCATTTCTTCTCTCCTTTTAATTTTTCAAATAAACTTACATATCTTTCGTATCTTCCTTTATCTATCTTTCTCTTGTTCACAGCTTTCTTCACACCGCAATTTAATTCTTTTACGTGTGTACAACTTCTATATTCACACCCTTGAATATATGGGATAAATTCTATAAAAAATTTATCTAATTCTTTGTAGTTAATACCCTCCACATCAAATGACGAAAAACCGCGGAGTATCAGCAATAAAGCTATTGTTTGCAAACTCATACAGTTCAACGTGTTTCGTAGTATGCTTCCCTCTTTGAGTTTTTGCCGAAGTTTCGCCTTCTATGGCAACTTCTTCATTAAAAATATTGTTTGTAAGTGTCGATTTTCCAACACCAGAATTGCCACTAAAGGCAGTAACTTTATTATTGATTATTCTAGCAATTTTATCTATACCTATTCCATTTTTAGCAGTTGTTGTTATAACTTGATAGCCAATATTTTCATACACTTCAATTATCTCTGCATAGTCCGCTTCTAAGTCAATCTTGTTAATACAAATTATAGGTTCGACATTATTTTTTTCAGCCATAACAATTTGCTTATCTAATAACATCAAATCAGGTTTTGGATCAGCAACTGCAACTACAATTATCAACTGATCAATATTTGCTATAGGCGGACGCACAAACTCATTTTTTCTAGGTAATATCTTTTCAATAGTATTTTCATCATTAACTAATACAACATCTCCAACTAGTATTGACTTTGTCATTAGCTTTAATAATCCTTTTGCTGTACATTCTAATATCTTGTCTTCGACTTTTACTGTATATAAATTTGGTTGAACTTTTACTACAATACCCTTCATGTGTTATTCCTCCAACTTTCACTTTCTTTATTTAGTCTTTGGATGTTAATTACAACGGCATTTCAGATGTTAGCTCATCATCAATATAAATTCTTACAATAGCTCCAGGTTCATTCGTTACGTAGACACTAACCTGATCTCCTCTTCTATGTTCAGCATCATATTCTACTCGTTTTCCTACGGTCGTTCCCTCTAATACAACTTTCAAATTAAATCTTGACTTAGTAGCACTCTCTAAGTTTATTTTAACTTCCTTCTTAGCAACTAAATTTTCATCATCGCCATCATTATTTCCTGTCTGTTCACTTGATGATTCACCACTATCCTCCGTACCACTACCCGGCATTGTACTTACGACTAATACAACTTCTGATAATTCTGTTTTGTATGAGCCATCTTCTGGAGTCTGACCTATTACTATTCCCGGTTCTTTGCTCGACGTTGACAAATACGTTACCTTTGGAATTAGATTTTTTTCAATCAACACTTGCCTTGCCTCGTCTTCTTTCAATCCAATAACCGAAGGAATTAATACAAATCCACTATCTCCAGATGCTGGTCCTTTGCTTATATATACAGTGACTTCACTTCCTTTTGACACTTCTTCATTCACTTCAGGCTCTTGTCTAATAATATCTCCCGAAGAAACAATCTCATGATATTCAAACTCTTCCTTATATACTAATCCAGCTATTTCTATTTGCATCTTAGCTGCTGTTGTTGAACTTAGGGAAGTAACATCAGGAACGGTTACCTTATTTGTTCCTTTACTCACTCTCACCCCAACTGTAGCTCCTGTTTTCAACTCATAACCTTCAGCCTGTGATTGATATACTATATACCCCTCCGGATACTCATCACTTTCAATATTTGCCTCCACTTCCAATTTTAGACCTAAGTCTGTTAAAATCTGTTCTGCCTCTTCTTTACTATACCCAATAATATTTGGCACTTCTACAACCGTATTCGTCCCCAAAATCATAGTACTAATAAACTTTCCTGCCTCAACACATACAAAAAATAGCGCCACGCCTATTGCAAGAATAACTAATAATCTAACCATTGCCATTTTTTTTGTTACACGTTTCTTCGATTTTCCCATATTATCATCATCCTGTTCAATAGTATTTTTCTTATTTACTTCATCTTTTGTATTTGTGATTCCTATTACAGGAATCTTCTGTGTTGGAAATTCTGAATTCGAATATCCTGCTGTCTTAGCAGATGTATCATTTGGATTTTTTAAAAGCTTCATTAAATCCTCATACATCTCAGATGCTGAATTATATCTATTGCTAGTTTCTTTTTGCATTGCTTTCATAATCACAGCGTTTAATCCTTCAGGTATATTTGAATTAAGTTTCATTGGTTCCGTGGGCGTCTCTTGCAAGTGCTTAAGCGCAACTGCTACAGGAGTCTCCCCATCAAACGGTAACTGCCCTGTACACATTTCATAAAGCACAACTCCTAAAGAATAAATATCTGACTTTTCATCAGTATAGCCACCACGTGCATGTTCTGGAGAAAAATAGTGTACCGAACCAATTGTACTTCCAAACGCATTAATTGTAGAATTAGAAACCGCTTTAGCAATTCCAAAATCCGTAACTTTCGCAACTCCGTCCTTCGTTATCAAAATATTATGTGGTTTAATATCTCTATGTACGATGTGATTTTTATGTGCTTGACTAAGTCCTGAAGCAATTTGAGCTGTGACTTTTACAGCGTCTTTCCAAGGCAATTTACCTTTCTCATTAATTATATCTTTTAATGTTTTACCCTCAATCAACTCCATAACTATGTAATGCATTCCGTTATCGTCACCAACATCAAAAATAGAAACTATATTAGGATGAGATAAACTTGCAGCAGCCTGAGCTTCAACCTGAAACCTTTTTATAAACTCAGAATCATTTGCAAATTCATCTTTTAGAATCTTAACCGCCACAAATCTATTTAACACACGACACTTAGCTTTATATACTGTAGCCATCCCGCCAGTTCCAATCTTCTCTATTATTTCATATCTATTACCTAAAACCTTTCCTATCATTTCCATAAAATTAACCTCCACTAATCGTTATAAATTAGTATTACGCTTATATTATCGTAGCCACCATTTTTCTTAGCTTGTTTGATAAGTTTTGTGCACGTATCATTCAAATTATTTTTGTTTAAAGTAATCATGTCATATATTTCACGTATCCTTATCATATTTGTTAGTCCATCTGTGCACATAAGCAAGATGTCTTCCTTAAGAAATCCCTTTACCATAACATCGGGAACGATATCTTTTTCGCAACCTAATACTTTTGTTAGCACATTTTTTTGTGGATGATTTTCCGCTTCATCTTTAGTAATAACTCCACTTTGAACAAGTGTTTGAACATACGAGTGATCCTTTGTAAGTTGTCTTATTATATGTTTTCTAATTCTATAAATTCTACTATCCCCAACATGTCCAATAAACACTTTATTTTTGTAAGTTACTGCAACTATAACCGTAGTTCCCATTCCACTATATTCAGGATTTAAAAGCGATTTTTCATAGATATATTTGTTTGCATTCACAATTGATTTTTTAATTAACTCTTCAATCAAGGTTCTATCATTTTTTGCCTCCTCAAAACCATCAAGAATTGATTCCTTAATATATTCAACTGCCATGCTACTTGCAACGCCTCCCGCGTTTGCTCCTCCCATTCCATCTGCCACAATAAAAAGACCCAGTATGTCCGAATCCTTCGGCACATAAATTCTATCTTGATTTTCCTTTCTCTGCATACCAATATCTGTTAACCCATAATACTGCATAAAATCGCTTCACCTCCGATTGAAATTCCATTCCCTTTAAAGAACAGAATTACACAGAAATATTATATCGTGTTTTGCCAAAATAGTCCATATTTTTTTATTATTAAATATATATGACTTTTTGTACAAAACATCACAAAACCTTGCTTTAATTTTACGAATTTCTAACTAGCTGCCCACATGCTGCGGAAATATCAGAGCCTAGTTCCCTTCTTATCGTAGCAACTATCCCTTTTTCATTTAATGTATCTCTAAAAGCCATTATTCTTTCTGCCGTACTTTTTTCATACTTTCCATCTTTTATTTTATTTATTGGAATTAGATTTACGTGGCATAGCATTCCACGCAAAAGTTTTGCTAAATGTATTGCATCTTCCTTCGAATCATTTACACCGTCTACTAATGCATATTCAAAAGTTATTCTTCTATTCGTTTTTTCTATATATTTTTTGCATGCATTCATTATTTCAAGTATATTATATTTTTTATTTACTGGCATCATACCTGAACGAACATCATCCCTACTACTATGAAGCGATATACAGAGATTGCATTGTATATTTTCTTCCGAAAACCTAAGTATTTTATCAACCAATCCACATGTAGAAATACTTATATGTCTTGCTCCTATATTTAAACCTTTTGGATCATTTATTATTCTTATTGCTTTCAATACATTATCATAATTATCAAACGGTTCTCCTATCCCCATAAAAACAATATTAGATACTTTTACATTTTCTTTCTTTTCAATTTCTAATATTTGTCCTATTATTTCTGCTGGTGTTAGATCTCTTATATATCCTATCTTTGCAGAAGCACAGAAATTACATCCCATCTTACACCCAACTTGATTCGACACGCATACCGTATAGCCATACTTGTATTGCATCAATACGCTTTCTATTTTGTTTCCGTCACTCAATTTCAATAGATATTTTATTGTGCCATCTTTCGATTTTTGAAAAGTTTCTATTTCGATACAATCCAATATAAAATTATTTTTTAATTTTTCTATTAATTCTTTAGGTAAATCTGTCATCTCATCAAATGACCTTAAAGACTTATAGAGCCACGCAAAAATTTGCTTGGCTCTATACTTTTTCTCTCCTAAATTTATTAATTCTGTTTCTAGTTCTTCTAGGGTGTAATCTCGAATTTTTTTCATATATTTTCTAATCCCCTTCTTCCTATTTAGCCTCTAATACAGCTATGAAAAAGCCATCAGTATTATTTACATTTGGATATAAATTTATTTTTTCAATCAAGGTAAACCTTTTATTGTTCGCTAAGAAATAATCAATCTGCTCTTCGTTTTCTTCTTTCAGAATTGTACACGTACTGTAAACCATTCTGCCACCAGGTTTTAAATATTCCGAACACGTCTCTAAGATTTTTCTTTGTATCCTCTTTAGTTCTTCTATATCTTCTCTTGTCTTTGTCCACTTTATATCAGGCTTTTTTCGTATTACTCCAAACCCACTGCATGGCACATCTAACAAGATTTTGTCATATCTTTCCTTGCAAGTTGGCACATAATTTGAAGCATCTTGTACTGACGTTTTTACTATACTAATTCCTAGTTTCTTTGCTGCTTCATCTACCATTTTCACTCTGTAAGAATGTATATCCCAAGCCTCAATGCTGCCAACATTGTTCATTAATTGTGCTAAATAAGTAGTCTTGCCACCCGGTGCACTGCAAGCATCTAAAACATTTTCACCGCTTTTTGGTTCTAATTTTAAGCAAGCCAGCTGCGCTGCCTCATCTTGCACAACATATAATTGTTCACCAAAATTTATCATCTTTTTTATCTTAATGCTATCTTGTAAATTACCCTTCTTGCATTCAATATTTTTTAGTGACAATAACTTAAACAGCTCATCTTGTGACGTTTTCAAGGTATTTACCCTTAGTGTTATGTCTGGCGTTATGTTATTAGCATTTAAAATTTCTGTTACAAATTTTTTATCATATTGCTTTAATAATTCATCAACGAGCCAAAGCGGATGAGACGTAACTATTGATATCAACTCATCTTCTAACAAAGGCTTTGTTGCAATATATTCTAATAACTTTTCCATTTCATTTTTTTCTATTTTTCTTAATATTGCATTTACGAATTTGCTAGAAGCTTCATGCCCATATTTTTTAGCAAGTTTAACGCTTTCATTTACAGCTGCACTTACTGGAATCCTGTCTAGGAAGGCAATCTGGTAGATTCCTATACGCAATATATTTAAAATCCATGGAGATATTTTCCCCAATTTTAAACTAGAATACCTTTTTATTATTTCATCAATAGAAATTTTCCAAGTAATAACACCATAAACAAGTTCTGATGTAAGTGCCTTATCACTTTGATTGATGTCAGCTTTACTTAACTCTTTATCTAAAGTAACGTTAGAATATCCTTCACCAAATTCAATTTTATATAATATATTTATTGCTAATTCTCTAGCATCCATATTATTCCTTTCATATTATTCTATCAATTTAAATGATTAGCTTTCTAAATCTTCTGGTCTTTTTTCTGCAAGTCTAAAATAATATTGTATTGCCTTAACAATTCTCTCACATGCTTTTCCGTCTCCATAAGGGTTTATTGCTTTGCACATTTTCTCATATTCTTCTTTGTCTTTTAACAATCTAGTTGCTTCTTTCACAATATTATCTTTGTCAGTGCCTACTATTTTTACTGTCCCATATGCTACAGCCTCAGGTCTTTCAGTTTCAGTTCTTAATACTAAGACTGGTTTTCCAAGCGAAGGTGCTTCCTCTTGAATTCCGCCAGAATCAGTTAATACCATGTATGATTTAGCCATCAGGTTGTGTGTTGTTATAACATCTAGTGGTTCTATTAAATGAACATTCTTAACTTCGCCAAGTACTTTTGTTGCAACATCTTGTACTGCAGGATTTAAATGTACAGGATATACTACTTCTACGTCCTTATTTTTTTGTGCTATCTCTTTTACTGCCATGCAAATATTTTTCAAAGGTTCTCCCAAATTTTCTCTTCTATGAGCCGTCATAAATATAACTTTCTTATTAAAATCTATTTTAGACAATACAGGATGGGTAAATTTGTACCCTTCTTGCACAGTATATTTAAGGGCATCTATAACCGTATTTCCTGTTGTAAAAATATGTGTTTCATCAACATTTTCTCTTAATAGATTTGCCCTATTATTCTTTGTAGGCGCAAAATAAATGTCGCCTATTTTTGTGACTAACGTTCTGTTCATTTCTTCCGGATATGGGGAATATTTGTCGTACGTTCTTAGTCCCGCTTCGATATGTCCAACCTTAGTTTTGCAATAAAATGCTGCTAAAGCTGTTGCAATTGTAGTTGTTGTGTCACCATGAACTAATACAATATCTGGTTTTTCTTTTTCTATAACTTCATACATCCCCTCTAAAACACTAGCTGTAATATGAGTTAAGGTTTGTTTATCTTTCATAATATTTAAATCATATTCTGGTTCAATTTTAAAGGCATTTAAAACTTGATCTAACATTTGTCTGTGCTGTGCCGTTACACATACAACAGTTTCAATATTCGATTCTTTTCTTAATTCCTTTATCAGCGGACACATCTTAATTGCTTCAGGTCGTGTTCCAAAAACCGTCATAACCTTAATTTTCTCTTTTCCTAGCTTCGGTCTGTTATCTGTACCAATTAAAGTTATTTTTCTTTGTATATCTACGCCTTTAGATCCAAGTAAAGCAAGTATAGCTAAAATCATAAATATAATAATTATTTTCCAAGTATTACTTTCCAAAATAATAACTGCCATAATTCCAAGTAACGCAGTGATACAATATAATACAAGCACAGCCTGCTTTTGAGAAAGCCCGGCTTTAATTAATTTATGATGTAAATGCTCTTTATCCGGTTGCATTATAGATTTATGGTGTATGGCTCTTCTAACAATCGCAGCCAACGTATCAAATATAGGTAAACCAAGCACTACAACAGGAAGTATAATCGCCATCAAAGTATATGTTTTTGCCATTCCTATCATAGAAATAGTCGCTAAGAAAAAGCCAAGAAAATTTGACCCTGAATCACCCATAAAAATTTTTGCAGGATTAAAATTATACGGTAAAAATCCAATTAATCCACCTAATAATGCAGCAGCTAAAACTATAGCAATCGATTCTGCACCATTTAAAATAAATATAACTATTAGCGATAAGATTGAAATTGCTGAAACTCCAGTCGCTAATCCATCTAATCCATCAATTAAGTTTATTGCATTTGTTACACCAATAATCCAAAAAAATGTGATAGCTATTGACAGCAAATCATTAAGTCCATAAATTTCTAAAAACGGTATATTGATATAACATATTCTAAGCCCACTTGCTATCACTATTATTGCCGCTATAACTTGTCCCAAAAGTTTATGCCATGCTTTTATATGATATATGTCATCCAAAAATCCAACTGCAGCAACTACTGCAAGTCCAATAAAAAAGCCAAATAAATTTACAGAACTACTTATGTCTGCAACAAATAACGTTACTATTGCTGCAACAAAAAAGCCTACTATAAATGATAATCCACCTATTCTTGGCATCGGCTTAAGATGTATTTTTCTCGCATCCTTTGGATCATCAAGCGCTCCTATCTTAAATGCCAACTTAATAACAAAAGGTGTTAATACTACAGAAATTGCTCCTGCTACTACAAAAGCTAATGTACTTACGATTGTTGTTGTCATACTTTACTCTCCTTTTTCATACTTATCCAAAATATCTAATCTTTCTGCATATATTCCATTTAAAAACTCGGAATTTTTCCATATGTCTATCATTTTAATCATATCTTCAACACTTATAAAATCCGAGCCAAATGCAATAATATTAGCATTATTATGTTCTTTTGCGCTACGAGCCGTGGCCTCATTATAACATAAAGCACATTTTATCCCGCAAACTTTGTTCGCCATAATAGTCATTCCTACTCCAGATCGGCAAATCAATATTCCTGCTTCACATTCTTTGTTTGCTACCGCCTCAGCAACTCTTAACGCAACCTCCGGCTCCTCAAGCCCTCTTGTTTCATCAAAAGCTCCAAAGTCAACTAGCTCATCTTTATAATATTTCTTTAATTCTTCCTTGGCCTTAAAGCCTCCATGATCTGCGCCTATTGCAATCATAAAATTCCCTCCCCTAAAATTATATCCAAAGTTTCACTTATAATTCCGGCACATTTTCTATATGTATCATAATTATGTCCATACGGATCAAGTATATCATTTTTATTGTCTCCAACAAGCTCTCTTAACGTACGAATTTTGCTTACATCCGTATGATTGAATAACATTTTTATATATTCTACATGTGACTTTGTCATGCATATAACAAAATCCGCAGTTTCAATATCTACTCTCAAAAGCTGATGTGGTATATGATTTGATATGTCGATTCCTAATTCCTTCAATGCTAAAATAGCTTCCTCCGTAGGCATTTTATCCATTGGATTAACACTAATTCCAGCCGAAGATATATCATAATCATTTATATAGTTTGGATTTATTTTCATAAGTTTATTCTTTAAAAGTCCTTCTGCCATAGGGCTTCTGCATGTATTACCTGTACAAACAAATATAATTTTTTTCACCAAAAATCACCCCATATCTACATAATTATACAACAAATCTATAAATTTGCAAGCTTACAATTACGGACAGTGCAAAATCTAGACTTAAATAACCCTTGATATGCTATTATCTATATTATATAATTTGAGTAAATAAGGAGGTTTCTATGAATAAAATTGATGTTTTAGGAATAAAATTTGATAATGTCGATATGAAAGAAGCAGTTCAAAGATGCAAAAAATTTATATCTAGTAACGGAGGAAATCTCGTTGTAACCCCTAACCCTGAAATAGTCATGAGGGCAAAAGATAATGAAGAATTTAAAAAAATAATTAATAATGCAGCTCTTGTAATTCCTGACGGTATTGGCGTTGTTAAAGCCTCCAAGAAACTAGGCACTCCGCTAAAAGAACGTGTTGCCGGCTATGATTTAATTTGCAACTTGTTTGAGGAAGGTAAAGATGGCTCAATATCTTTTTATTTTTGGGGTAGCAAACCTGGAATTGCAAATAAGGCAATGGAAAAGATAAAAGAAAAATACCCCAAATTAAACGTTTTAGGCGCACATACAGGATATTTTAATGACAAGGAAGAAAAAGAAATTATAGAAGAAATTCGTTCTTTAAAACCTGATATATTGCTTGTTGGTCTAGGAGCTCCTAAGCAAGAGATTATGATAAATAAATATATAAAAGAAGGTTTCTTTAAAGTGGGAATTGGTTGTGGTGGTAGCATCGATGTTATCTCTGGAGAAGTTAAACGAGCACCAAAAATATTTATTAAGCTCCATTTAGAGTGGTTTTACAGACTTCTAAAGCAACCATCTAGATTTAAAAGAATGCTTGTATTGCCTAAATTTATGAACGAAGTTTCAAAAGTTGCTAAGAAAAATAAAAACAAATAATTTAATTATACGGGCGAATTTTTTATTCACTATGAATTATGAATAAAAAGTTCGCCCTTGTTTTTCTCTTATTGCTCAGTAGCAATTTTTTCTGCTTTCCCTATATATTTTTCAGGAGTAAGTTCCATAAGTCTTGCTTTGTCATCATCATCTATCTCTAGTTTTTCTATGAAATCTTTAATTTCATATTCAGTAATTTCTTGTCCGCGTGTCAATTCTTTTAATTTATCATACGCATCAGCTATGTCATATTTTCTAAGCACGGTCTGTATTGGCTCTGCCAACAGCTCCCACTTGCCTTCCAAATCATTTTTTATTTTTTCAGTATTTACCTCAGCCCTCAATAATCCTTTTAATGTTTGCTCAATCGACTGAAGTGAATATCCAAATGCGATTCCTATATTTCTCATAGCAGATGAATCTGATAAATCTCGTTGCATTCTAGAATGAGCAAGTTTATTTGAAAGCACCATAAATATTGCATTAGACATTTCTGTATTTGCTTCACTATTTTCAAAAAATATTGGATTTACTTTATGTGGCATTGTACTACTTCCAACTTCTGTTTTCATAGCCACTTGTTTAAAATATCCTTTGCTAATATAAAGCCACATATCTATATCTAAATCATATATAACATTATTAAAATGACGAATTGCATCAGCTAAATAGCAAATATAATCATGGTTTTCAATCTGCGTGGTTATTGCATTAAAGTGTAATCCTAAATAATTTTCTACGAAATCTCTAGCCTCTTCTTGCCAAGATATCTGCGGATATGCCATAGAAATCGCACTATAATTACCAGTTGCTCCATTGAACTTAGCTTCGATTTTTATAGCTTTTATAACTTCTAAATTTTTTCTAAATCTATGTAAAAAAACTGCAAACTCTTTTCCAACAGTAGTCGGCGTAGCAGCTTGTCCATGAGTATGTGCAAGCATCGCAGTTCCCGCATATTCCTTTGACAAACTATTTATTTTTTCAACTAGATCACATGCTGCAGGGAACCACACATTACTCAACGCTTCCGTAATCATTAAAGCATATGCAGCATTATTTATATCCTCAGACGTACACCCAATATGTACAAAGCTTTTTAAACTACTAAGCCCCATGTTTTCTAACTCTTCCGCTATGAATAGTTCAACAGCCTTCACATCATGATTCGTTCTAGATTCAATTTCCTTAATTCTTAAAAAATATTTTTCAGAAAACTTTTCATAAAACTTTGTAAGTTTCTCTTTCACAACATCTTGTTTATCTCTTAAATCTAATGACTCCCATGTGCTAATAGCCGTATACTTTTCAGGAAGGTGCGCAAGCTTTAGGTCAATAAGCTTTATAAGCCACATTATTTCTATTCGCATCCTATACTTTACTAAGGCATATTCAGAAAAATATTGTGAAAACTTTTGCCCAACATTTGCATATCTCCCGTCAAGCGGACATATGGCAAGTGCTTCGTGAAAAAACGATATATTCTCCTTCATTTTAATAACTCCTTTTCATTAAAACTTCTCACTGATATAAACTTTAAGTATATGCAATTCAAATATAGCAATTCTCTATTTTATAAATTTAAGTTTTTTCGTTTATTTTAATAATTTAAAAATATTATTAAAATATCTATCAATACTATACTTTATTTCTTAAAATATTTTTCCTTAGTTGAGAAAAAACTTCATTTATTTCTTTTTTGTATGCTGTCAATAATATTATAATCATTATAATTTCAAGTATGATATTATAAATTATATCTAGCTTATATACGGCGAAAATTGACACAGTAAATAGAACAGTTGGTAATATATATTTTGTATAATGTTCTTCTATTTTCATAATTTTATTTATTGATTCAATTCTAGCTAGATAGAAAATTATATTTCCTATAACATTAGAAAATGCATATCCATATACTCCAAATTTTTGAATTAATATAATAGCCGAAATCATATTAGCAATTGCTGCTATTGCTGTAGTAGTTAATGCTCCTTTGGTTTTTTTTGAAGCTGTATACAATGTGCCTTTAAACGTCGCAACAGCATTAAATATCATTGAAATCATTAATATCGGTACTAGATTCAACGACTGTGCATATTCTTCTGAAATGAAATACTCAAAGTAAATCTTTATCATTGGGAGTAATAATGCTGAAACTATTATTACTAGCTTTGTAAATTTTTCAAGAATATTTGAAAAAAATTTAGCTATACCGTCGTCATTATATCCAACAATTGTATACTCTGTCCATGCTAATAAAAAAATACTGTTTAAGGTAGTTATTAAGCTAGGAAATTTGTTTGCGAAAGTGACTACACCAACTGCTTCTTCATTAATGAAATATTTTAAAAAGTATAACCCCAAAGTTCCATTTATCCACCAACTTATTTGATTTGGAATCAATGGTAATGTATAGCTCAACATTTCCTTTAAAACTTTTTTATCAAGTAATTTTAATGAAATATACTTAAAAAACTTAGCTTTTACTAAAGAATATATAATTACTGTAATAGAAGAAATGATTACCGCTAGCATTACAGTTTTTTCAAATATAATTGAAACTAAAAATATATTTACTAAAACATTCACTAATGTTGATATAACGCCTGTAATCACATAGTCTGTGTTCTTATGCATCCCCCTTAAAAGTTGCTGCATATATATTCCAAAGTAGTTAAAAACAAAATAAAATAAAAATAAATATCTAAATTCAAATTCAAAAGCAATTGCTAACGGTAAATATAAGATAAGAAATACTATCATACCCATTAAAAACAAAAAAAATGAATTAGTTATATATTTTTTTTGTATTTCTTCTTCTTTTGTGTCGCACAAAAATCTAAACACACAATCTGTTACCTGCAACGTAAATATTGGACCTATGAGTGGAACAAAATTTGTAAGTAAATTTACCATTCCAAAAGCATCTGTTGATAGATACTTTGAATATAGCGGGAGCAAAAAGAATATCAGTAATTTTGAACCAAAAGTTCCAATAAAATACATCGATGTTGTTTTTACTAGTTGTTTGCTTTTTTCCATATCATGCTCCTTTTATTTTAAAGTAAACTCTTATAAAAAAGTTTCTAATCTTTATACACTTTCATTTTCACTTTATCTTTAAAAGGTATCCACGAACCTGAATACCAGTGTATTGTGCTTGTATTTTTAGTTATATTCTTCTCTCTTGTTACAACATCAATTAGATAAAACACATCCGTTGGATATATGGCTAAGCCTTCAATTTCTTGGTACTCGTTATTTTGCTTAAATCCTTTTTTAACAAATGTATCTGTTACAACTTTAGGAATAGTCGTTAAATCCGTACTCCCATCGCTTTTAAAGAAACTTCTATCTTTATAATAGTCTTGTAAAATTTTAATTATTTCATTCTTCTTTTCGCTCCCTATTATTCCTACTCCAATAAATTCCTTACTCTCCAATCCCGCAAACACCTTATGTTTTAGAAAATTATCTATGGGTTTTAAAACTTCAACATCTGTATCCATATATATTCCACCATAATTGTACAAAGCATATAATCTCACGTAGTCTGCAACAGATGCAAATTTTCTTTTTTCATATGCTTCTTTTGCAAATCTATTCGAATTTAAGTCAAATGTTTCTTCGTTCCAACACATGATTTCATAATCAGTCAAATATTTTTTCCAGCTTGCCAAACATCTTTTTCCTAATTTTGGCATTTCTTTGCCACCAAACCAGCAATAATGAATTATTTTTGGAATCACCATTTTACTCCTTTCAGGTATATTATTTAGTCTTTATAAGTATTTGAAATATAAAATTAATCCGTTTTGATATAAAGAAAAGTCTCTTTCTCTTTGTGGACAAGAATCTGTAAAGCCATCATCTATTAACAATATTTCCATATTTTGATATGTTTGAATGATTAAACCATCTATACATTTTTTAAATATTTTCCTATATTACAGATAGGCACAACTATTGAAAATGTTCCCATTTTTCTTCTCTCAATGTCTAATGTCATAACTTTCGGTATGATTATATCACATATTCTTTGATATATAAAATTTTTTATTTAAAAGTCAATAAATTTTGTATATTGCAATATTAATCGCACACCTTCTTATGAAATTAAAAACCTTTAAAACTAGCTGTTATTGCTCTTTTCTGTTCTTTTTCATCTTCGCGTATTAAATTTAGTCATGTTTTTATGTTTGCTAACGTTCAATTAATTATACGTCTTTTACAACATAAAACTTTCTCTAAATATTTCATAATTAATGTCTTATATATGCTATAAAGCTATACCATTGCAAGTTTTGTTATTTCTGCATAGATGTATAAATTAGCTTTCACTATAATTTTCTCTTTCAAATATAATGTTTAATTTTGTTTTTATTAAGTACATCTATACTATATTTGTGAAATCCAACCATATTTTTTATTTCCAAAATAAAATCCACATAGAATTTATTACCACACATGCTAAGATTCCACAAATTGTCGGCAAGGCTATGGCCACCGCTGTCCATTTCAAACTTTTAGTTTCTTTATATATAGTCAAGCACGTTGTTGAACACGGCCAATGCATAAGAGAAAATATTATTGTACATATTGCTGTTTTTATCGTCCACCCGTTTAATATCAGAATTTCGCGCATATTAATTAGTGAAGTAGTTTCTACCAGTTCTCCCGTCATCGTATATGCCATTAGTGCAATTGGAAGAACAATTTCATTCGCCGGGAAGCCTAATATGAACGCCATTAGTATAACACCATCTAGCCCCATAACTCTAGCAAGTGGTTCTAAAAAGTTAGTACAATATTCCATAATTGTGCTGTCACCAACACTTACATTTGCAAACAGCCATATTAGTAGCCCTGTCGGAAAAGCAACTATAACTGCTCTTCCTAAAACAAATAGTGTTCTATCAAAGATTGATCTTACTATAATGCTTCCAATGCTAGGTGCTCTATATGGCGGTAACTCCAACGTAAATGATGAGGCCTCGCCCTTTAAAATTGTTTTTGATAAGATTTTTGAAGAAATAAATGTCATCATAATTCCTATTAAAATAATTCCCATAAGTATTACAGTTCCTACTATTGATGAAATCATTCCCGAATTAATTCCTACAAAGAACATTGTTATTATTGATATTATCGTTGGAAATCTGCCATTGCACGGCACAAAATTATTAGTTAATATTGCTATTAATCTTTCTCTAGGTGAATCAATTATTCGTGCTCCCATTACCCCGCAAGCATTACATCCAAAACCCATACACATAGTTAACGCCTGCTTACCACACGCGTTACATTTTTTAAAAACGCTATCTAAGTTAAACGCAATTCTTGGTAGCACCCCTAAATCTTCTAATAGCGTAAACAGCGGGAAAAATATTGCCATTGGTGGCAACATAACAGATATAACCCAAGTTAAAACCTTGTACCCTCCGCCGAAGGAGAAACCCGGTAATCCACTGATTTACTCCTCTCTTTTCAAATGCTATATATAATTTTTTACCAATATTTTCAAAGAAGCTAAATAGTACTTCTGAAGGATAGTTTGCAGCTTTTATCGTAATCCAAAAAATTATCCCTAGCATAAGTATCATTATTGGAATGCCGGTAATTTTATTTGTTAAAATTTTATCTATTTTTCTATCTTTTTTATTATAATCCCTTTCTCTAAAAATCAATGATTTTTTACAGATATATTCCGCCCTTTTTATGTACGACGTTGCTATATTAGGAGAAATTAGCTTTTCTATTTCATCTTTACTTTTTGTCTCAGAAACATTTTCTATGCTAGAAAGCTTTTCTAGCAGCTCGTCTAAGCCTTCTTTTGTTTTCCCGCAAATTGGTATCACCGGTACATTTAATAATTCTGACAATTTGTCGAAATCAATCTCTATTTTTTTCTTTCTAGCCTCATCAATTAAATTCACACATAATATTACATTGCTAGTTACTCCTATAATTTGCAGGGCTAAATTAAGATTTCTTTCAAGGCACACAGCATCACATACAACAACAATTGCATCATATTTTTCATTGCAGATAAAATCTCTCGTCACTTCTTCTTCCTTTGAATGTGATAATAATGAATATGTTCCTGGCAAATCATATAAGTTTATTATTATATTATTATGTACAACTTGCCCAACCGCACCTTCAACGGTTTTTCCCGGCCAGTTTCCCGTGTGCTGTTTCATCCCTGTTAACGCATTAAAGACTGTACTTTTTCCCACATTAGGATTACCCATTAGCCCGACTTTCATTTCTCTATCTATCATATATTTTTAGCCTCCTCTATAATTTTAATTGCTCTTGCATCTTCGTTTCTTATAGCTATCACTGCTCCTCTTATTAAATATGCCTTAGGATTATTTGATGGACTTTTTAAAACACATTCAATCATTGTATTTTCAATTATCCCTATATCTATAAATCTCTGATATAAATCGGAGTTTTTATCTATTGATAGAACAACTGCACTTTTCCCCATTTTCAACTCATCTAGTGTCATCTTTCCACTTCCCAACAAACTAAATTTTCCATATTAAATTGTATGAGCTTAAAACCTAAAAGGTTCCTTACCAAAAAGCCTAGACATTAGCCATATTTTGGTATAGAATAAGCTATATCCGTGTAGGGATAATGAAGTTATTTTATTTAATAGATTGGATGTTAAATAAGAAAGGATGTTACTATGTTTTCTATTAATACGTCATCTCCTGATGAAACAATTAGACTTGCTACTTGTATTGCGCCATTTTTGCAAAAAGGTGATACTATTCTACTCTCAGGTGAGCTTGGCGCTGGCAAAACTCTTTTTGTTTCAGGAATTCTAGCTTTTTATGATAAAGAAAAAGACGCTTCAAGCCCGACATTTACTATAGTTAACCAGCATGATTTGACAGATGATCTTAATCTTTTTCATTTTGATGTATATAGGCTTGAGTCATCAGATGAATTCTTAGCAATAGGCGGTGACGAATTTTTTTCGAAAGGTATTTGTCTTATCGAATGGGGCGAAAAAATAAAAGATGTACTTCCTCAGAAATATCTAGAAATACGAATAGAAAAAGATGCGACTGATGAAAATAAAAGAAACTTTAACTTCATTTCGAATGATGATAGACTAAATAATATAATAAATGAAATATTAATTAATTGGAGGAATAGTAAATGAAAGTTTTAGCTTTAGACACTTCGGGCACTAACTGTAGCGTTTGTATATTAGATGAAAAAGAAATAATTTGTGATTTTAATTTAAACACCTCCATAACACATTCGCAGACATTGCTTCCTATAATTGATACGTTAAAAAAGTTTTCAAATACTAACCTAGAAGATGTTGATTTTTTTGCATGTAGCATTGGGCCGGGTTCTTTCACTGGTCTTAGAATAGGGATTGCCACAATAAAAGGTTTTTCTTTGAGCTTAAACAAGCCTGTAGTTGGTGTTTCAACACTTCTTTCATTAGCATACAATGTTTCTTACTTTGATGGCATTATATGTAGCGTATTAGATGCTAAAAACAATAATGTATACGCGGGATTGTTTGAATATAAAGATAACAAGCCTACTTTAATTGATGATTATATTACTGAATCTGTTGATTCCTTGATTGATATTTTAAAATCAAAGAGCTCTAAAATTATGTTTGTTGGTGACGGTGCTGTTTCTTTTAAGGATAAGTTTATGGAAAGCTTTGATGAGAGTGCATACTTTGCACCACTTCATTTAAATAATCAACTTGCATCATCAGTTGCTAAAGCTGCACTAGATAAGGCAATATTAAATGAATTTGAAACGTGTGACAGTTTAAACCCAACATATTTGAGAAAGTCTCAAGCAGAAAGGATGTTTGAAGCTAATGCAAACAATCAAAATACGTAGAGTTTGCAAAGAAGATTTGGAAAGGATATATGAAATAGAAAAATCCTCTTTTTCCATTCCTTGGTCTATAGAATCAATTGAGCAAGAACTAAATAATATTCTTGCAGAATCGCTTGTTGCAGAAATTGATAATTTAGTCGTCCGGCTATATCGGTCTTTGGTTTATCATGGATGAATGTCATATTACTAATCTCGCTGTTCATCCTGATTATAGAAGACAAAAAGTTGCAACAGCCTTAATAAAAAAAATGTTTAAGCTTTGCAAAAAACATCAAACTGAATATATTGAATTGGAAGTACGTAAAACTAATATTATTGCTCAAAACTTCTATAAAAAGTTTGGTTTCCATGAAGAATTTATCAGAACTAATTATTACAAGAATCCCGATAATACTAGAGAAGACGCTATTATAATGGTTCTTGAAGTATAATTTGACGATAATAAATGTTTATGAATTTTCAACTTTATGATTTCAATATAACTAAAAATATTTTTTATTATTTTGTTTTCAAAATAATAATTCTGATATAAAATATACTCGATAAATAAAATCTATATACAAAGGAGAAAGATAATGGCTAGAGTCAAAGAATTAAGTTATACCCAACTTAAAAAAGCTTGTGATCCATCTATTTTTAAATTTAAAACGACTAAAGAATTGGAGCCTTTTAATGGCGTAATTGGTCAGTCCCGTGGCATTAAGGCAATGGAGTTTGGTCTTAATATAGATGTTAAAGGTTATAACATTTATATCGAAGGTCCAACTGGAATTGGCAAAACAATTTATGCAAAAAATAAATTAGAATCAATTGCAAAAACGAAACCTATACCTAATGATTGGTGTTATGTTTATAATTTTGAAAATGCAAATGAGCCTATTGCGATTGATTTGCCTGCTGGCCTAGGTAAAGAATTTGCAAATGATATGTCTCAGTTTATTGAAAATATGCGAATTGAGATTAAGTCTGCATTTAACAATAAAGACTTTGCTAATGAAAAAGCTAACATCGAAAAGAGTGTTGAAGAAAAGAAAATTAAACTTATTGAAAAATTAAACAAAGATGCTGCCGCTCAAAACTTTGAAATAAAAAATACTTCATCTGGAATCTATTTTCTTCCAATGATAAATGGCAAAACATTGTCGGAAGAAGAATTTAATGCTTTAGATGAAGAAACAAGAGCTGAATTTGAAAGACGTTCTGTTGAGATTCAAAAACAAACTATTGAAACAATGGCAAAGATAAAAGAGCTAGAGCGAAAGGCTTCTGAAAAATTAAACTCATGGCAAAATAATATAGCGCTTTTTGCTGTAAGTATTCAAATAAACGAGTTACGAAATAAATATAAAAAGTTTCAAAAGGTTCAGACTTTTTTAAAAAATGTTCAAAAAGATATTCTTGCTAACTTAAATGATTTCATAATGGATGCACCTCAACCACAAGGTAATATGCCTAAACCAGATGCACATAAGCCTTGGCAGAAGTACCAAGTAAACTTATTCGTAGATAACTCAAACTTAGATGGAGCTCCTGTTGTAATAGATTCCAATACTTCTTTTTATAATTTGTTTGGAAAATTGGAATATGAAAATTCTTATGGAACTTTAAAAACAGATTTTACATTAATTAAACCTGGTCTTATACATCAAGCTAATGGCGGATACATTGTTTTGCAGGTTAGAGACCTTTTGACAAACGGTGTTATTTGGGATTCTCTAAAAAGAATTTTACGAACAAGACTTATTTATGTTGACACTTTAAAAGATTACCAAATGAATACGGTTGCTATTGCATCTTTAAAACCAGAACCTATTCCTGTAAATATAAAAGTTATTTTAGTTGGTCCATCAAATATATATCACCAGCTTTTAAATTATGATGAAGATTTTAAAAAGCTTTTCAAGGTAAAAGTAGAGTTTGATGAAGAAGCACCTCGAACAGAGGCTACAATGTTTAAGATTGCCCAGTTTATTCACAACTTTTGTGAAAAAGAAAAAGCTCCTCATTTTAATGCAAGTGCTGTGGCAGAAGTTATTGAATATTGTTCTCGCGCAGTTGAGAATCAGTCTAAGCTTTCAACGCAATTAAATGACATTACTGAATTGCTTGGAGAAGCGTGTACTTGGGCTAAGATGGATGGCGCTAAAGTTGTTACAAGCGCATACGTAAGAAAAGCAATTAACGAGCGAATTGAACGAATTAATAAATATGATCAAAGATTAACTGAGATGATACAAAATGGAACTATTATGATTGATACAGATGGTCAAAAAGTTGGTCAAATAAATGGCTTGTCGATTATGATGATTGGTGATTATTCATTTGGTAAGCCAGCTAAAATTACCGCTAACACATATGTTGGAAAATCTGGAATAGTAAATGTAGAACGCGAAGTAGAGCTAAGTGGAACTTCACATTCAAAAGGAGTCATGATTTTAGCAGCATATATTGGTGAAAAATTTGCACAAGAAAGACCGCTTTCGCTATCAGCTAGCATATGTTTCGAGCAAATGTACAATGGCGTTGATGGTGATAGTGCATCTAGCACTGAATTGTATGCAATTCTCTCTAGTTTATCGGATTTGCCAATAAAACAAAGTATTGCTGTAACTGGCTCTGTGAATCAAAAAGGTGAGATTCAGCCAATAGGTGGAGTAACAGATAAGATTGAAGGTTTCTTTAATATATGTAGGTTGCGTGGCTTGACTGGCGAACAAGGTGTTATGATACCTTACCAAAATATAAAAAATTTAAATTTATGCAATGATGTAATAGATGCTGTAAAAGAAGGTATGTTTCATATATATGCTATAAAAAATATTGATGAAGGAATTGAGTTATTAACTGGTGTACCAGCAGGAAAGAAAAACAAAAATGGTGAATACACTGTAGGAACCGTTAACTATTTAGTAGATGAAAAATTAAAAAAATATGCAAGTTACTCAACTGAAAACAATCAAAAATAATATATGAAAGATAATGTTTAAAAACAAATGCACCTCACTGTTATAAGATATTTAACAGTGAGGTGTACTTATTTTATTTTTTATGATAAAACCGAACTTAAATATTCACAATGAAAATAATAACACCACATTATGAATTTTTTACTTCCTCTAATGACGTTCCACTCGGTGCAATATACATGTCTTTTAATGATGGCTCCCCAATTGTGTTTAGTTTTATTATAGTGTAATTTTCATATTCCCACAATGTACTTCCTCCATCATTTGCTTCACGCTTGTTACATACTCCTTCTCGAGCATCTTTATCGGCTTTCTTCCTCATTCCAAATAAAGAAACCTTTCCTGACGTTAAGGCATCAATTAATGGCATCGTTTTTCCATCAACAGTACATTCTACATCTTCTATTCCATAATAATATAACTTGTACTCAACTTCTGCCTTTACATCTGTCTGGCTATTGCTTATTATTTCTTTTTTTGATTTATTATCGCCAGAATTTTTTATAACTGATAATTCAAATTCATCGTACCCTGTATCGCTAATTGACTCTGCCATTACCTGCGCTGGATATGTTTCTCTAATATTACCATCATATTCTATTAACACTTTTTGTCCAATACCATAATAAAATTCCTCATCTAGCCCTTCGTCATGCTGCACTTGTATTCTGTCTGCAGATTTTCTTTCTATTTCATCTTCATTTGGTTCAACAATTATATAATCTGGAGTTTCTTCTACTATTGTTCCAATAAAAAATTCTGTTTTTTCTCCAGGAGTTCCATCAAGTATATTGAATTCATCACCTGTTTTGTCTGTTCCATCTCCTGTGTTATCGCCAATAATCACAAAGCAAATAAGTACAACTAATAACACAACCCCAGTAATAGTTAATACTCTTCTCTTCTTATCACTCATTTCTTTCATCCTCTCTTTTTTATATTTAAAAATATTAAAAAACTTTATCTAGTAGGTATACCCTACGTTTTGACTAAATATTTCTATAGCTTCATCATACGTTATCTCTCCTACCTCTACTAACTTATCTAGCACTTGTCTTTGTCTTTTTATTGCTAATTCTAAATTTTGCGTAGGGGCATAGACACTAGGAGCATTGGGAATTCCCGCCAACATTGTTGATTCATAATCATTCATCTCATACGGTTCTTTTTTAAAATATACTCTGCTCGCCTCCGAAACAGTTTGGCATCCCTCGCCAAAATATGCTGTATTTAAATATAGTTCTAAAATTTCATTCTTATCGCAGTGCTCTTCTATATCCAAAGCCATAAACACTTCTGCTATCTTTCGAGTAATTTTTTTCTCTTGAGTAAAATATGTATTTTTAGCTAGCTGCTGTGTTATTGTACTTCCTCCCTCAACAAACGCCATTGCCTTTATGTCGTTTATAAAAGCTCTTCCTATTGCTAAATAATCAATTCCTTTGTGTTTATAAAACCTGCGATCTTCAACTGCTATAACTGCTTTTTTATATAATGTTGGCATTTCATCAAGAGAAGTATAATTTTCCTTTTTCTTTACATTAGCTATCATATCCTCTATAGAAAGATTTTCCTTAGCATCGACATACATCTCATACCCATTATATGTCACATATCCCACAATCACAATTGCAATAATAAAAAAAGCAAGCAATATCTTTTTAATTATCTTCCAGATCATTAATATTTCTTCCTCTCGTAATATTTCACAATACGTAATTATTTATTAATATAACATAATAAGCGCATTTTCCTTATCTTCTGTTTTTATTGTCACAACATGTTGGTTATCTTTTTTATTATAATAGCACGTTGCTTCTTCTCCTTCTTTCATTTCTTTTCTATATTCAATAAGTACATTATCAAAATCATTTTCCAGCCTTACATTGCTTGGTAATGTATCATAAGCAAGGTCTAAATAATTTAAATTGTGCATATGTTTATTAATGTCTATATCCGAATGTCTTACCGTATATTTCATTATGTTTGTATACTCTTTATCTTCTTTTATTTTCTTTATGTCTTCCTCAAAAACTTTTTTGCCACCTTCTGGTTCGTATACTTTAATATACTTATCCTCTATTTTTACTAGCCTCCTTGTTTCTAAGTTCATCATGCACCATCTAGATGTCGCACAAGCAAGCACCTCTCCTTGGTTATTATAAATTTCAAAATCTCTATATGTTATTAATTTTTCAGTGTCATGTAGCCATGTTTTCACAATTATATCTTCCAAATATAAAGGTCTTTTCAACACTTTTAATTTCCAATTAAGAATAACCCAAACTAACCCATGCTCTCTCGCATGCGCTTCTCCCTTCTCCACCGCTGTAGCATGTGAACACGCCACATCTTCTAAAGCCGTAAGTAAAAATTTATTAGTAGCTTCATTTTTGCTATTTATATCACTTATCTTTACTTTATATCTCTCTTCATAAATCATAATACTGCATCTCCTTACAAGTAAAATATACACACGAAGTATAAAACATGTTTTATTATATCATAAAAAAAATTACACTTAAAGTGAAATATTTGTGAATACGCTATTTTTTAAATTGCTACTTCACAAGTTTTTTTTTATATTATATAATTGTCCTACAGACAAGGGGACGGAGTTTTTGTCTGTACTGTTTGACGCGATTGCCTCAGTAGAATCACTTTTAAGAAATATATCAGAAATTTTAAACATAAACAAAGATAAGCTTAATAAAATAATTAATGATAGACTAACATAAATTTATATATATTTTTAACGCTATTATAGGTTTTATAACTATATAGACAAAAACTCCGTCACCTTGTCTATAGAAAGGAATTTTCATGGATTTAACTACTCTTTTTAAAATATCATATGGTGTTTATATCGTTGGAAGCTCTTGGAACGATAATTATAGTGCTTGCATTGCTACTACTGTAATGCAGGTAACTAGCGAGGACGTTCCAAAGCTTATAGCAGTAATTAACAAACAAAATTATACTCACGAACTTATTTCAAAAAGCAAACGTGTAAATATTTCTGTCTTGTCGCAAAATTCAAATTTAGACTTTATCGCTAAATTTGGATTTCAAAGTGGCAGAACCTCAAATAAGTTGAGTTCTGTGCTTTATGAAATAGGAAATAATAATATTCCTATTATCACTGAAAATGCAATTTGTGCGTATGAAACGAGTGTAATAAATGAAATTGATGTTGGAACACACACAATTTTCGTTTTGTTATTAGAAAACACTAAGAAAATATCTTATGATAATGTACTGACGTATGACTATTATCATAATGTTATTAAAGGCGGAGTCCCTAAAACAGCAGCTACTTATATAAATCAAGAAAAACACAAATTTAATGTATCGAAAGGAGATGATAAAATGAATAGATATCGCTGTAAAATATGTGGATATATATATGATGAAGAAAAAGAAGGCGTAAAATTTGAGGATTTACCTGATGATTGGGTTTGCCCTCTTTGCAAGACTCCTAAAACTAATTTTGAGAAAGAAATAGAAAATGAACTTTGAGCTATTGCTAGCTCAAAGTTCATTTTATTTAGCCTTTCAAATAGTTATA
Organism: uncultured Clostridia bacterium; assembly: GCA_944393265.1. Taxonomy (GTDB): domain Bacteria; phylum Bacillota; class Clostridia; order TANB77; family UBA1234; genus UBA1234. Next base: position 46,742 of record CALXZO010000010.1, read on the forward strand.
AAGATTAACGTAGTATTCTTCCAGCATACGCGTCGTAGTATACTGATTTGCAGTGGTTATGGATGCATACATCATCTGCATCCACTTTTCCTTCATTACATAGGTCGGGAGCACCCTGTATTTTAGCGTTCTCATCAAATCCTTGGCATCAAGCTCGTCTTGCCGCATAGAAGGAATTGTTTCAGTACCAATATTCCAGCCATTTATTCCGTCCATTGCAGCCTCACGCCACCAGCCATCAAGCGTACTCAAGTTGAGTGTACCATTCATGGCTGCTTTCATGCCGGATGTTCCACATGCTTCAAGCGGAACACGAGGATTGTTAAGCCAAATATCTGCTCCAGCCACGAGTTGTTGTGCAAGTGCAATATCATATCCCTCGAGGAACACAATATTGTGCGGATATTTCTTCGAAAGGTAATATACCTCCGAAATAAACTGCTTTCCGGCTGTGTCGTGTCGATGCGCCTTACCAGCAAATACAAGCTGAACTCCATACGTTTGTACAAGCTCTTCAAATTTAGCGCGTTCCCTAAAAATAAGCGTCCAGCGCTTATATTCCGTAGCACGCCTCGCAAACGCAATCAGGATCTTGTCTTGCTTGAAATGTACACCGGTATAATTCGTAATCGTCTCTAGCAGTTCCGCTTTGCACTTCTCGTGTGCGACATAGATACCTTCTACATCCGAGCGTTCGTATGCTCTTTTGACTCTTTCATTTTGCCACGTACCCTTGTGTACACCGTTCGTAATCGCAATAATGTTGGGTGCCTCTTTAACCCACACCCACATGTCTTTTGCAGATATCACCTGAATTCTGGAAACGCCGTTTGCCATTGAAGAAAGTCTCAAAGAAGCAACTGTCATGTTAAACGGATTGCCACCGATTTTTTCCATCTGCTCATATGTAAGGTCAACATTTGCGCCAACCTCCATAAGCACATCGATGATATGCGATTCGTTACCTGCCGGCACATTGGTATGTGTAGTGAACGCCGTCCTTGCCTTCACATGTTTCCATGCTCTAACAAAGCATTCATCCTCTGTCATATTTTCTTCATGTTTTTTGTAATACTTCATTCTTTGAGAAATTAGCTCGATTCCGGCAAAAGCAGGATGCCCATCATTGTAATGGTAATTGTCAATTTTCAGTTCAAGTGTCTGCAACGCCCTAATACCACCAACTCCAAGAACAATCTCCTGAGCGATACGTTCCTTTTCAGGTGTATCCCAGGCTCCTCCGTAAAGATGATACGTTATATTGCAAAAACCTTTGTTTTCCTCCAAATCCGTATCCAAGTAGTAAATAGGACCATTCTTCAGCTTCCAAATCTTTACCGTTACATCGACTCCAAATATTTTTACAGAAACTTTTTTGCCGGTGTCTTCCAGGTATTTCTCCCAGTGATTATCCGTCGGTTCTTCGTCTATCACTTCGCCATGTTCGTTCACACGCTGGAATGTGTAACCTTTCTTCCAAAGAATATGAAAAAAGGTGATAGGATACTTCCCCTTACTATCCATTACCTCTTTCTCCATATCTCCGGCTAAAATCTCCAGTCCTCCGCCATAAGTCCGCAAGTCGTTGTAAATTCCCGAACCCATTGAAAAGTATGCCACTTTCTTGCTATACATAGCAATCTCCTTTCCTTTCTTGTAGTCACATTTTGGGATAATTTAATCAGGGTATACCTCTCACATATTATACTATCCTACCTACTTTAGCAAGCATTTTTTTATTTCGGTAAAAAGTAACGTATTATGTCTTTTAAGCTTTTCATGCAATGCAACAAAATCTAGTTTTGCTTGACATACGAAAATCAAAAATTTGGGGTTTTAATATTTTTATGACATTTTATCGGTTTGTAACCTATAGTTATTCGCTATCTTACCTTTCTTTCCACTCAATTTGCGCATCCACAATATCATAAAACTTTTTATATTTTTTCTCATGAAACTCGCTTCTATACGGCAAAGACCATGCATAGTTTTCATCGCTATATTTATATAATTCTAATTTTCCATCTTTATTTGCCTTTTTGTATTCCTGTATAATTTTTACGTTTTCTGTATCCTCAATACGAGTCTGCCTGTAGCCTATGGCAGTTCTTAAATTTACCAATAACGTAATTACTATTATAATTGCTACTATGATGCTCTCTTTTTTTAAGTTTACTTTACTTGCTATTATACAAATTATAACTGCAAACATCATAAAACATGATAGCATATTTCTTTCTCCAATTACTGGCGAAACAATCATCATAAACTCTGAACCAACCATAAGTATTATGGCAATTGTTAGTGGCGTTACTAATTTAGTTCCATAAATTTTTTTATTCAAGTAAATTATGATTATTCCATAGCATATTATACTTAATAATATTGCTAGAATTTTAAATACATCAAAGATTGCTGATTTATTTATAAATATATGATAACAATTTATAATAAAGTTAAGTATACATATAAGCATAATTACTATTCGCTCTTTCTTTTCGCCTTTTTGAAAAGCATATATACCCGATAAAAGATTAAACAAAAACATGAAAAGAAATGCTGACTTTGACGCAAAGAAGCTCTGTGCTATAAACTTTGTAGCATCTTTGGCTATCTCAAGCCTATTTACATTTTGTTCGGTGTTCATTCGCACAAACTCTGCCGGTGCAAGCACTACACTTAATACTCCAATCAATGTTATTAAGCAAAGTAATATTAACTTTTTATTAGCTTTTATACTTTTAGTTTTATATATTTCTGCAAACAGCATAAGAACCGTAAGCCCAAAAGTCATCATGCCAAATTGTTCAACAGAAGCACTTGCAAAAATTCCGAAGAATTATTGCAAGCACAAAATACATCTTTTTTTCATCAATTCTTCTAACACATACCCAATATGCTAAAAACATAAGTAACGGATAAATGTAAGTAAATGAACCTGTTAGCCAATATACGCTCTCTCTTGTTAATGATATATTTAAAAAAGCTATCATTAAAAAGACAAGTGCCATTATTAATGGCTGCTTTTCTTCCTCGTCTTTCACTGCTAGTTTCGATATAAGCAAACATATAGCAGCCAGCATAAATGAATTTAGCACTTGCCAAATAAAAAATGGTGCTTTTAAAAAAACAGTAATAAGTATACAAACAATAAACCTTCCTGTGTCACTAACATAATGCTCCGCGACTTTAGAAAAATAATCTAGAAAATCTAAATCTCTAAATAATAAGAAATGATAATCATCCCCAAAATATACTACATTAATATTTATTAAAAAAAATGAAAAAAATATAATGAGAAAAACAATGTTAATTTTCTTCATCTATATCCCCCTCTACTTAATCCGCTTTCACATGGCAACATTCGCTTATCTTTAGTACATATACTCTTGTTATGAAATTGCTAAAGATACCTTTTCATAAATTAGTCATTTTCTATTTTGTCAATATTTTATTTGTATTGTCTTCTACTGGCAATATTACTTTCACAGTAGTGCCAATGTTTACCTTAGATTTAATTTCAATTTTTCCATTTGATAATTCTATAATTCTTTTTACTATCGCTAATCCCAAGCCATATCCTTGATTAGAGTGAGACTTATCTATTTGATAAAATCTATTAAAAATTTTATTGATTTCCTCATTATCTATTCCTATTCCATTATCCGTTATTTCAATCTCAAGTAAATTGTTTTTTTCAATTAATGCAATATCTATCTCACCATCTTGTTTAGAAAACTTTATTGCATTATCAATTAGATTAACCCATACTTGAAACATTAATTCTTCCTCACCAAAGAAAAATTTTTCTTCTAATGATACCTTAAATATAATGTTTTTAGAATTCCATTTAGGCTCTAATAACTTTATCGCTTTTCGAATTTGTTCTGTCACATTAATTTCTTCTTTATTTATAATTTTGCTTTGATTTTGTAATTGTGAAAGTTTAAGCATATTTGTTGATAAACTTAGTAATCTGTTTGACTCATCTTTTATTACTTGAGAATATTCATTTCTTTCTTCTGGCGTCAAATCTTCTCTTGAAAGGAGCTCCGAAAATCCCTGTATGGAAGCAATTGGCGTTTTTATTTCGTGAGACACATTGTCAATGAACTCTTTTTGCATTTCCTCATTTTTTCCTAAGTCATATGTCATCTTATTAAAATTTGATACAAGTTCCCCTATTTCATCTTTTCTTGTAGTCTCTAGTTTTACATTAAAGTTTCCCTGCGCTACTTTCTTTGTGGCTTCGTTTAGCATTGTTATCGGCTGAAGCATCTTCTTAATCGATATTCTTATAATAGCTGCACCTATTAGAATTGTATTAATAATTATTACGAAAATACTTCTTCTTATAATACCTTGCAACTCAACACTTTCACTGCTTCCCCTTACGGAAATTTCAATTATTTTTTCGATAGCCTGATTATCAACAAAGACATAGAAACCTATTAATGAAAAAATAATAACTATACAGGTTGCAATCGTAAAACTTATAATTAAACTACGTTGTATTGATTTTTTCTTTCCAAAAATTTTTTCAAGCATAATTATCCTTTCTTGTGTATGATGGACTTGTATCCAATACCTCTAATTGTAATGATTTCAAAGTCATCTACATCACATATTTTTTCTCTTATTCTCTTGATATGGACATCTATAGTTCTATAGTCAGATTCACTATCAAGTCCCCATATTTCTTCCATTATTTCTTGTCTTGTAAATACTGTATCAAGACTACTTAATAACTTATATAAAAGTAAAAATTCTTTTTGCGCTAAAAAATATATTTTGTCATTTTTAGTAACAGTCATTTGAGTATAATCCAAGAGCACATCATTTATTTGTAATTTCATTTCTGTTGTACTTTTACTTCTTCTAAGAAGCACCTTTACTCTTAAAAGCAATTCCTCAATGTCAATAGGCTTTACCATATAATCATCAGCACCGAGCAAAAAGCCCTCTTTCTTATCTTCGATGGAATTCTTTGCTGTAATCAGTAATATTGGTATTTTATACTTACTACTTCTAAGCTCTTTTATTAACTCAAAACCGTCCATCTTAGGCATCATTACATCGCTTATTATTAAATCTATATAATTTTTATCAATTACATCTAATGCCTCTTCTCCATTAGTCGCTTCATACACCGTATATTTTTCCTTAGTCAAAGTTATATTTATTAATTTTCTTAAATTTTTATCATCTTCTACTATTAAAACATTAAACATTATATTTACCTTTCAAAACCATCCTAAATATATATTCTTTTATCTATTCATGCTTGCCATTATATTATATCAAAAGTAGAAATAACTCAATCATTTTATCGTAATAGTCTAATTTAGTCTTTTTATTGTTTTCATTTGACAATTTTTTCATCACTCAATAAATTCATTAAAACAACCCAAAAGTCAAATTTTTTGATTTTCACACATTTTTCCATTTTATACAGAAAGCTTCTACAAAATAATATTTTAAAATTTTATTACTTTTCAACGAAATAAAAATGGCCTTATTTTTCTATATTACGCTATTAGTATATATTTTAGAGATGAATAGGCTTGTTCATAATTTGTTAATAATTTTTTTGTATAATGATAGTAGTTGGGTGGGAATTTTATGAGATTTTGGAAATCTTTTTTAAAAATATTTGTTTTATTTTTGATTGGTAGCTTTTTTGGTTATATTATTGAAACAATTTTTGCTATTTTAAAAACTGGTCATTTCGAAGTTCGCCAAGGTTTAATATACGGTCCATTTATTCCTGTTTATGGACTTGGTGCTATTGTATTTTATGGAGTATTGCTTTATACCCAAAAACCAATTAAGGTCTTTATTTTTAGTATTATAGCTGGTGGCCTTTTAGAATATATATGTTCTTTTGTTCAAGAAAAAGCTTTCGGTAGTATTTCTTGGGATTATTCGGGCACATTTTTAAACCTACATGGTAGAATTAATTTACAATATAGTATTTATTGGGGACTTATTGGATTATTCTTTTTAAAGCTACTACCTTTCATCGAAAAAATAGATTTATTAATCGATAATCCAAAGTGCCGCATTATAATTTATATAATTATGGCTTTTATGTTTATAGATATCATAATTTCAATCTTGGCCTTAGGTAGACAATATGCTAGATACATGGGAATTGAGCCTCAAAACAGCTTAGATACATTTTTAGATAAACATTACACAGACGAGTTTATCCAGAAAATTTATACTAACAAAGTCTGGGTAGCTACTCCTCAAAAAAAACAGACAGACATTTGACCTTTACGCTTGGTATCTACAATTAATGCCTTCTAAATTTGTTGAAATATAGTTCTTAATGTAGTAAAATATATATTAACTAAGTTATTTCATCCAGATTGGAGGAACTACATATGAAAAAAGCGAATGGGATTTCAATGATTTCATTGATTGTTACTATTCTATGTATTATCTTGCTTTCATCTATGGCTATCGGAACAGGTGTTAGATATTACAAAGAAAGTGTTAATAAGAATACTGCTAATTTTATTGCACTCTTGTCAAGCGCTGTGTCTAATAGATATGAAGATTCTAATATAAATACTTTGCTTTACCCATACTTAGGATATTACATTAATAATAGCGGTGATTTTGAAACAATCTTTGCACCGAAGGTAAATGAACCCTTATCTTTTTCCGATGGCATTTGGTATATTATTGATTCTCCCTCAGCTACAAGCCTTGGAATAAAAGAAGCTAACGAATATATTGGAACAATTCAAACAGGTTCTGAAGATGTTACTGTTGCACTTGCTAACTATACTAATGGCGCGATATATCTTATTGAAGTTTCTTCAAGTGATATTGGGAGTTTAGATTTATCTACTCCAAATGTAGGCGGGCATACTCACAGATATATATTAACGGCGCCAACTTGTACTGAACCAATGAAATGTGCAGATTGTGGATACATATTAAAGGAACCTCTTGGTCATACATATGACACTATTTCTACTCCGACACCTGCAGACGACGAATATCACTACAATAAGGTTTGTACAAGGTGTGGCATGCAAGGTGGCTATGAATCTCATATATTTAACTATACACATTATGAAACTGGCGGAGAATGGTTTCACCAAAAAACTTGTTCCGTTTGTAATTATGAATTGTCTGGTGAGCCTTGTACTAAAGTATATTCTCTTTCAACAGACGAAAGTGAACGTGCAATTAACCACATAATAAATTGTTATATTTGTTCTCATACTACTACTGAGCCTCATACTTTATCATATAGATATATTTCTGAAGCTCTACATGAAATATATTGTACTATCCCTCAATGTGAGTATGTAACAGCTGAGCTTCACTCAGACAGCAACGGCGATGATGTATGTGATTTGTGTGGCGGAGCTATAATTGATTATACATATCCACAGTTACTAAATGTTTCAATTGTAAACAGCTCGGCAACTACTGAAGAAGGAAAATTTTATGCTAAATATAATGATACTATTAAACTAACATTTACTTCAGATAAACAGATGCAAAATCTGGTTGTAACTATAGCTGGTCAACAGCTTCCTTCTACAAATGTCACTTCTTCAGATAATAAAAATTGGACCGCGACTCTACTCCTTGAACCTGCCCATGCAATTCTTAACCGGTTATTTGACTTTTTCAATTAATGGAGAATCTACCAGTGGAGTGGCTTTAGTAAATCCGGTAGTAACTACTACTGATAATAGTAAAGTTTATTTTGATGGTGATGCACCCGTAATAGAATATATAGATAAAGATAATATTGCTAACGATAATTAATTTGTGCGAAAAAGTTTTAAAAAAATGAGCTTTGAATTAGAAATGATTCAAAGTTCATTTTCTTAGTGCATTTTTTTATTTCATAGGAAAATAACAAAAAATTAACATATTACACTATTAAAAACTTTCCGTATGAAACAACAAAATCTCATGCCCAAAGCCGGGCTCTTCTCGCATATTAAAATCGAAAATCTTTGATTTTCGATTTTAATTTTTCTCCTTTAACATCAGATACAAAATTAAGTTAGGTCGTCCCGACTTTAATGTTTAATCTTATATCTTCTCCGAAAAAACCTACATATTGAGAAGTGACCAATTATCCTAGATAAAATTCTTTCGTCATAAACTTTGCTTAAATCTTCTAAAGAAAAATTAGTTGAGATAATTGTTTTTGTTTTATTTGTTAACAACCTAGAATTTAAAATCGTAAAAATTTCGCTAAACTTTGCTGCAGTTAGATTTTCAGTTCCTAAATCATCAATTATTAGTAAATTAACATTAAATAACGATTCATACAAATTTTTATTTTGGTTATTATATTTATATGTGAAAACACTGTCTAACAAAACAGGTGCTGTCTGATATAATACGGTATTCCCACTTTTTATTATCTCATTTGCAATACAACTAGAAACATATGTTTTACCAATGCCAGTTGTACCTGTAAACAACAAATTTTTTTGTTCTGGCTTATCAAAATTAGTAATAAATTTTTTTGCTATCTCAACTATAATTTCCATATTTTCTCTCGGAGATAATTCCGATTTATACCTATTGGGATTTTTCTTATTTGAAAATAAATTCAAGTCTAAACTTTCAAAAGTCTCACTTTTAAGATTATTCATGTTAGATTTGTTATATGCCTCATTTAACAGCTCTTGCCTCATGCATGAACACATTTCACTCATTCCATGTTTTATTACATACCCTGTATCATTACACTTTAAGCAAGAATACTTAGGCACTAGATTTATCTTTGATTTCTTTAATATTTCCTGCTTTTTATTCTTCAACTCTATAATTTCTTTTTGTAGTTTTTGAATTTCTTTTTCCTTCTCTTCTGGTGTGCTTGCATATAATGAAAGTTTAGCCGATTGTATTCCAAGTTTTGCAATTGCTTTATCAATCTCCCCTAATTCCGGAATTTTTTCGTATGTTGCCCTCTTCTCTGCTGCAAATACTGCATCTGCTTGGTTTCTTTTTATCTCGTATTGTCGTTCTAACTTCTTTATAGTTTCTGCAAACATAAAACACCCTCCTTGCTTTTAATTCATGTAAAATTTGCTCAAATCGTTGAACTGATTAGAGCCCTCATCAGTAAATTTCTGTATAGAAGTCACTTTATTGGTTTGCACTTTAAGATCTTTTTGTTTTTGCTTTTGTTCTTTCAAAAAATTATTAATCTCTTCCGATGTGCCTAATTTTCTTTCATGCCAATCAGAAATAATTTTATCTATATAATCAAAATTCGGGTTTGTCTTAGAAGTAGTTTTCTTTAAGGCAATTTCTATTATATCAAGCGGGTAATTAAAATCAATCGTCCACTTATCTATATACGCTTCCTCGTATTGCGAAAGCTTTCTTGTTATGCCAAGCTTTTTTGCAATAGTTTTCTTCGTCTTTGCTAGATTTTCAAATTTTTCATAATAATTATCTAGCTCTTGCATTGTTTTTATTCCACTTTTTGACCAACCTTCAGCCACTGCAAACATATAATTTCTGTGCAAAGCTTGTCTATCAAAACAATATTGAAACAACGCAATCACAACATCATCATCAAAATTATATTTAGCATATATCATGTCAATATCTGTGTACCATGATGGCGACATAACGCCTTGAAAAAACATTCCATTGATAGCATTTACAACTTGAGTTCTTATAATATTTTTACTATTTGCTTGCATTGCATCTTCAACAGATGTTGTTACTCTAGGTTTATAAATTTTATCGACTTCTTGTTGTTTCAAATCCACTAGCACATATGCATTTTGCTTCTTCCTTATCACATTGTTTTTTTCCCAGTACTTAAAAGCCTGTTCAATTGTTGCGAGAGGAAGCGATAACTTCTTTGATAAATCCAGCGGAGATATCTGCCCGTTATATTTACATAAGAATAAACAATATAAGTATACCTTCACATAATCTCCATTTGCAGCGCACAAGTGCTCAGTTACAAATACTTCTGGAATATTTAAATCAGAAAAAAGCATTGAAGACTTTTGTTCAAAATTCATTCTTATCCCTCCTCATAAAAGTACTATAACTTTTTTAAGGAATAAAAGCAACAAATATTTGTAGGAAAAAAATGGAGATTATCATTATTTCACTATTAACTTTTTTATTTCATAGGAAAGTAATCAAAAACTAACAAATTATGTTACCAAATACTTTCCGTATGAAACAACAAAAATTTCATATTTAAAGTCGAACTTTGCTCGACATGTGAAAATCAAAAATCTTTGATTTTTTAG
>CALXZO010000011.1 GCA_944393265.1 uncultured Clostridia bacterium
CTACATCTGAAGGTTCATTTACACTAATGCTATCTTTATAATCTTCATCTCCTGAATTTATTGATGCTGCTTTTATTTCCAATATTCCTGACACAAAAGTCGCTTCATAATATTCAGAAACGTCTTCACCAACCATATTTTTTGCTACTAATTCTCCACTACGTTCTGCTGGTGCTGTACCTGCATTTACTATTTCTCCACTAACATCAACATCTAACACATCGCCTTCTGCGACAACACCTTCAATAGTTAATCCTTTTTCTGCTTTTACATTAGCTGCTGTTAATGCTGTTCCATCATACACTTTTGAATCACTTGGTATTGTAACTGTTACTCTACTTATAACTTTTACAACTATAGTCTTTTCAACCTCAACTTCTCCACTTTCTGTTGGAACTGTTACAACTACTGTTATCTCCGCTTCTCCTGGTTTCTCACCAGAAACAATTACAGTAGGATCATCACTATTTTCAGGGATTGATATTTCATCTGTTCCATCTTCAATAGTCCATTCATATTTTTCTCCAGAAGCTTCCGGAACTACTTCTACTTCAATATCTTTAGATTCTCCAACATAGATTTCTAATCCTTCTGTTACTAAATCTACTTCTCCAGACCCTTCTCCGCTTTCTTCTTCATCATTCTCTGTAACAGTGATATCATAAACAACTACTGTTACTTTTACGGTAGTTTCTCCACCGAAAGCATCAGTTATTGTTACTGTATATTCAAAGTTTCCTGCTTTGTCACTTACAAAAGTAGTTACATCTCCTGACATTGTTGCTTCACCTGTTGTAGGATTTTCAGATATAACATAACTTAATGGATCTCCATCAGGATCTTTAGCTTCAATAGCTCCAGATATAGGAGCTCCAGCTACTGTATATAAAACTAAATCTTTCGCATTAGGAGCGTTGTTTCCAACTACAACTACTATATCTTCATCTTCTTCATCCGTCTCTTCAACAAAATCATACTCTACTTCTTCTATGATTTCTCCACTTTCTGATCTTATTACATCTGTTAATTTTCCATACTCATTTTCTGCATTATCTGCTGCAGATACTCCAAGCTTGTATTCTCCATACTCTGCTGGTGCAACAACAGTTGCTTCATCTCCGCTATTTAAGTTTAATGAAGTCCAGCCTGTAACTCTGATGAAATCATTTCCATCTAACTTAAACCATGCATACCTTACGCTATCTTTGTTTAATCCACTAATCGCGTTTACTCCTACTTTTTGTGGATCAGTAACTTTTACTTCTATTTTTTGTACATGTGCAATATTGGTTCCTGTGCTTGTAGCAACTACTTCACCTGTTACTGTTGGTAATGTAGTATCTACTTTTATTTCTTTAGTCGCCGTTGGACTTTTCCTATATCCAGCTCTTGTTGCATATGCTGATACTTCATACACACCATCGCCGACAAATGATATATTGTCATAAGCATCAATTGCTGTTGTTAAATACTCTCTTTCTACTGCATTTGGCAACAAACTTTCATGTATTGTTGCTTTCTTTGTAGTCGAAGTAATGTTCATATATGCACCTAACTCTTGGCTTTCAAGGTTGCGCGCAGCTTCATCTGCATTAATCCAACCATCTACTGTAAGTTTAATTCCCACATATGATACCGTATCTCCAACTATACTTTCCCTCAATAAAGCTATTGTTGGTTGTTTAACTCTTGGAGTTACCTTTCCACCACCATCATCATCATCATCATCAATCTCTAGTTTTTCTTCTAATGTATTTAATAATTCAACAGTTTCTGCTCTAGTTACATTTTGCAAAATACGTAACGAGCCATCTTCGTAGCCGTTTATAAAGTTATATACGGAGTAACTATGAATTGCTACTCTTGCCCAATCTTGAACTTCATCTCCATCAGAATACTGAGCTAATCCATCCACATGATCTGCCGGATATACTTCCTCATCGATGTCTAATATTCTAGCTAGTATTACAGTTGCCTCTTGTCTTCTAATTGGTTCTTCAGGTCTAAAAGTATCATCTTCATACCCTTCTATATAACCCCTTTCTACTGCCTCGTTTACATATGGCATAAACCAGTCATCTTCTGAAACATCAACAAACTCCGTCTTCGCTTCATTTTCTAGTTCATAGCCAAAAAAATTGTTGACTATCTTTACGAATTCGGCTCTTGTTATGGTTTTATCTGGTCTAAATGTACCATCCTCATAACCATCTACGTAGCCTTTCTTTTCAAAATCGATGATTTTGTCATAACACCAATGTACAGGTGATAAATCATCGAACACTTTATTAGCACTAACTGGTACCACATAAAGCGTTATCGCAAAAATAATCAACGTTAAAAATGTTAATACTTTTAACACTTTGCCTTTTCTCACCGATATCACTCCTTCACTTACAAATTTTTATCTGAGTTATTCAGGCAACTAACTTATATCACAAAAGTTGCCAAAAGTAAACTGTTTTTGTATTTTTTTCAATGACACTCAGTCTCTGTGTTACTATAATTTCCATAACTGTTTAATTTATACATTTTTTACAAATAAATCCAAATAAAACAAAGACAATCTAGTTAGTAAATATCATTTTGAAATAAATACTATTACGTGAAATAAAAAATGCTACTAGAGACAAATTTAACTAAAGTTAACTTCATCTCTAATAGCACCCTTCTACTATAATCAGCATTTATTTTATATTAATTTTAAATTTAATTTTATCTTCACCGTTCGAGGTTTTCGCATTAAAAACAACTTTTCCTTTTTTTAATGCTTCTAGCATCAAACTTTCACTATCAAAATCTACTTTTTCTTTGCCACTAACTATTTCAAACTCTATCTCTTCATCATTTGAGACTGTTGCCGCAAGAATTATAATATCCCCGACTTCAATTTCTAGTTCATCATCTATTTCAACATACTCAATTCCATATTCATTATGTGACAAATATCCCACTGAGAATCCCTGCTCTTCTACATCTATATCCACACCACCAATTCCAGTATAACCATAAAGAATTGTCACAACCTCTGCGCGTGTGATATTTTGTAGTGGTCTTAACGAATTATCAGGATACCCCTTTATATACTTAACTGAAGATAAAGATTTAATCGCTGGCAACGCCCAAGCATCAATGCTATCGCTATCATTATAACTCACTTCATATTCAACGTTGTCTAATTGCATAAGTCTTGCAAAAACAACAAACGCTTCTTCTCTAGATATTTTGTCATCAGCTTTTCCAGTAGTTAAATATCCTTTCTCTTTAGCCATTTCAAGATTAGCGCTTTTCCACTCTCCAGACACTTCATACCTCATATATGAATTTATTATCTTAGCAAGTTCTGCTCTCGTTATTTCTCTGTCCGGCTTAAAAAGCCCATCCTCGTATCCCTCAACAAAATTAGATTCTCTAAATTCATTTATTTCTTTTTCAGCCCAGTGTCCTTCCACATCCTCAAAAGATGCGAATGTGGCGCTCGAAAGTACAACTACATATATAGAAATTAACAAGCATAGCTTTAATAATTTTTTCATAATTAGACTCCTTAAATCAATCTTTTCACTTGCATATTATCATGTTATGAAAATAAAGTAAATCCAAAAATCAATGATTTTTATTCTGATTATGTAACCTTTTTGAATTATGAATTTACGTCTTTTATATATATATTTAGAGAGAATTTAAGCCAATTTTTCTTTGGTTAAATTGTCATTTCCAAGCTAGAAAACAAAAGTTTTTCATAGCTTTTTGGGCGTATCATAAAAAAGCTACATACTACTACGGCCACATAGCTTTCATCTGTTTTTAACGCATCTTTACATTTTTTTACAAACCTTACGGTTTCTTCACTTTTAGCATTTTATTTACATTGTTTCCATAATTTTTCAAAAAATGTGAAAAAAAAATTTTTTATTAATTTTTTTCTTTGCTTCCTAGAATTATGCGCATTATAGAACTTCTTATTTCCGTATGTTTGAAGTCTGGTTTACTTTTTTTAAAAAACATATTGACATTTTCTACAGATGTTATATAATATTTACTTTTTGCATTTATGGTGTTATAATATAATCATAAACAAAAGAAACTTCAAGGCTTTCACGATTTCAATCTAATGTTTGAAGGGAGTGAGCAGTATGAAAAAAGTAATATCAATTTTAGTATTAATGAATTTAATATTCCTTTCAAGTTTTTGTATAGCAGGAAACGAAGTGCCTTTAACATACAATATCCTTCCAGATATTGCAAATAACTACGTTATTGATAGCACTACTACAAAAACTATATCGTTTTCATTATTCGAAAATGAAACTGATTTATATTGTGACAATATGCCACTAGAAATTGTAGATAACAAATTTTCAATTTCAATTGATAATCTAAATGGCTTGAACGAATTTGTTTTTACAAACTCACTTGGCGAAACATGCAAATACAACTATTATATTTCTGACGAGAATGGTTATCTAGAAGGCTACACACTTAACGAATTAGGTGCCATGCCTCATGAAGTATATATAAAAACAATTTGTAATGTGCCTATAATCTATACTTCAGAAGAATTAAAAATACTTGATGACGTTGAAGAAATAATTTTATCATTACCAGAAAGTATGTTAGAAAACTTAGATGAGATTAAACTAATTCCAGCTAAGCACACTTCAAATGCAGCAGGAATCACAAAATATAACAAGGTAACATTTTATAATCTTTCATCATATTCTAAAACAACTATTAAAAATATAGTTATCCATGAGATTGCACATACTTGGGCTCATGAATTAACTAAAGATAAAGTAATTGATTATTCATATACCGATTATAAAGAAGCCGTTGCAAGTGATAGAAACTTTCCTAGCAAATATGCTAAGAGAAATGTAGCAGAAGATCGTTATAATGAAGACTTTGCAGAAAGCGTTTCGTTCTTTTTTATAAACGAAACCTCATTTACAAAAAAATATCCAGCAAGAGCTGAATACATAAAAGAATTATTAGAAATAGATTTTAATAAATAATCAAATAAAATTTATAATGGCGTGTCAAGAAATTGACACGCCACATTTTTGCTTATTTACTTTTAGCTTTTACTATATAACCTACAGCATCTTCTACTGTTGAAAGTTTTTCAGCTTCTGCATCATCTATTTCTATTTCAAACTCCTCTTCAAAATGCATTATAAGTTCTACTATATCTAATGAGTCAGCGCCAAAGTCATCAATAAAAGTTGACTTCATTTCAACCTTCTTCTCATCAACATTTAATTGTTCTACAACGATATCTTTAACTTTTTCAAAAACTTCTTCCTTATTCATTTTCATTCTCCCTTTCATTATTTTTTACATAAATGACCTTTTAGTCATTTTATATATTCTCCATATATGCTCTTTTATTCTAAACTAAAACATTATTTGTTTCAAGTATAAATTTCTTAATATTTTCTGCAGCATTTCTGCCCGAGCGTGACGCCCATGCAACTGTTTTTATTTCTCCAACTAAGTCTCCACCCGCAAAAACCTTTTCTCTTGATGTTCTATTTTTCTTATCTACTTTTATGTATCCTTTTTCATCTAATTCTAAATTTAGATTATTAACAATTTCTTCTTCCGTTTTTAGACCAACCGCTGTTATTACATAATCTGTGCTTAAAATATAATTTGTATCTTCTATATTGATAACATCTTTTTCCAAAACTTTTGTTTTAATGCACTCTACACTTTGAACGTGATTATCTCCAATTATTTTTGATACATTTGTATTAAATATAAATTTCACGTCATCATCTTGCGCTGCTTTTACTTCTTTTTCTTCGGCAGGCATTTCATTTTTACTTCTTCTGTATATGATTGTAACTTCAGATGCCCCTTTTCTCTTAGCAGTTCTTGCAGCATCAAGCGCAACATTTCCGCCCACCTATAACTACAACTCGTTTGTTATCATAATTCATTTTCATTTTTTCTGTGGTCAAAATTTCACTTGCACCGTACACTCCATCTAAATCTTCACCAGCTATATTTAACTTTTTAGACTCCTTAGCGCCAACTCCTAAAAATACCGCATCGTATTTACTTTCTAGTTCATCTAATGAAAAATCAATACCCATTTCTTTTTTAGTTTCGACTTTAATACCTAACTCCAAAATCTTTTTTATTTGATTTCTCAGTATATCCTCGTCTAGCCTAAATTTCGGAATTCCATACATTAGCACTCCACCAAGTTCGCTATTTTTTTCATATATAGTAACATTTGCACCATCTCTAGCCAAAAATGCCGCACATGTTAAACCTGACGGTCCTCCACCAATTACAGCAATATTAGCATGCTTTAATTCATTACTCCTTTTAGAAATCTTCCAGCCTTCCTTAATAGCAATATCCCCCAAAGCCTTTTCTACTTCACCGTATTGCAATGGGATTACTTTTATATCCTAATGTGCATGCTCCCTGGCACTGCCTTTCATGTGGACATATTCTTCCGCATATAGAAGAAAGCACAGTAGTTTTAGTAAGTAATGCATATGCCTTTTCATATTCACTGTTTTTTGAAAGTTTTATTACATCTGGAATATTATTTTCTAACGGGCATTTATTCTCGCATGGCCTATTCACGCAGCTAAGACACTTATTTACTTCTTCACCAATTGTTTTTAATGTCTCCATAAAGCTTCTCCTTACACCTTCTATTACAATAACGTATACCAAAATAAAACTTCTTGTAACAATCTTTTAATTATTATTTAAACGCAAACACTTGAAAAACCATTATCAACATGTATTACTTCACCAGTAATCGCATTTGACATATTGCTAAATAAAAATGTAACGGTGTCTCCTATTTCTTTAATCGTAACATTTCTGTGTAATGGTGCTCGCTGTTCAACTACGTCTAATATTACATCAAAATCTTTTATTCCTCTTGCAGATAATGTTTTAATCGGTCCGGCAGATATTGCATTTACTCTAATGTTATCCTTTCCGAAGGCTTCTTGCAAGATATCTTATACTAGATTCTAAAGCTGCTTTCGCAACACCCATCACATTATATCCCTCTACAGTTTTTTCAGATCCATAATATGTTAATGCGACAATACTTGCGCCATCTTCTAGCAATTCAAGTTCCTTAGCAATTCTAGAAATTGCAACTAATGAATAAGCACTTATATCATTTGCATGACTAAATCCTTCACGAGTAGTTAGTAAAAAATCATTTCTTAAATCTTCCGTATTAGCATGTGCAATAGAATGTAAAATACCGCTTACTTTCCCATTTTCATTTTTGATTTTATTTAAACATTCTTTTATGGTTTCATCAGAGTCCACATCACAAACATAATATTTGCTTCCAGGAATTTCACTCATTAATTGCTTTATCTTTTCCTCTTTTTCCATTGAGCTACATGTAAAAATAACTTCAGCACCATTTTCATAAGCAGATAGCGCTGCCCCCCAAGCTATGCTCCACTTATTTCTTATTCCCATAATTAAAACTTTTTTTCCTTCAAGTATTTTCAATTTACTATCCTCCTATCTTTCTAAATTTATCATATCTTTTCGACAAAAGCTTTTCCGTATCATTTTTTTTCAATGTTGTTATATCTTCTATTAATACCTTCTTTACATTTATAAAGACTTCTCTTGACTCTTCTGTTACACCGCCTTCAGGTTCTTTTATAATTTTATCAATTACCCCTAGTCGCTTTAAATCTTCAGCGGTCATCTTCATTTTTTCAGCTGCTTCAACATTTCTAGAAGCATCTTTATATAATATTGTTGCAAAACCTTCTGGCGAAAGAATTGAATATACCGCATTTTCAAGCATTATTATTTCATCACCTATACCTAAAGCAAGGGCACCACCACTCGAGCCTTCACCTATAACTATTGATATTATAGGCACTTTCAATTTTGACATTTCAAAAATATTTCTGGCAATTGCTTCGCCTTGGCCCCTTTCTTCTGCGCCAATTCCAGGATATGCTCCTGGTGTATCTATAAAAGTTATGATAGGTCTGTTAAACTTTTCTGCTTGTTTCATCAATCTAAGTGCTTTTCTATATCCTTCCGGATTAGTCATTCCAAAATTTCTTTCAATATTTTCTGAAGTATTTTTTCCTTTTTGTTGTGCAATTACCGTAACAGGATCTCCATCAAGTAAAGCGATTCCAGCTACAATTGATTTATCATCACCGAAATTCCTGTCTCCATGCAATTCAATAAAACCATCGAAAATATTTTCAATATAATCAGTTGCACGTGCTCTTTCCATATTTCTTGCTATACAAACCTTGTCCCAAGCGCTTTTCATTTATGCTCACCTCCGTAGCCATGCAATCTTAAGATATTAGTTAAAGTACTTTTCATTTCCCTTCTGTCTACAATCTTATCAATGAATCCATGTTCAAGCAAAAACTCTGCTTTTTGAAAATCATCTGGCAAGGTTTGTTTTATTGTTTGCTCAATAACCCTCTTGCCAGCAAACCCAACAGTACACCCTGGCTCTGCAAGTATTATGTCTCCTAAGCTTGCAAAACTTGCAGTTACGCCACCAGTTGTTGGATCTGTAAGTACAGAAATATATAAAAGCCCGGCTTCACTATGTTTTGCTATTGCGGCAGACGTCTTCGCCATTTGCATAAGAGATATTATTCCCTCTTGCATTCTAGCTCCCCCAGAAACAGAAAAAATTATTAAAGGAAGTTTTTCCTTAATTGCCTCTTCAATAAGCAATGTAATCTTTTCTCCTACAACACTTCCCATGCTTCCCATCAAAAAGTTTCCATCCATTGCAGCAATTGCAACTTTAATACCATTTATCTCTCCAATGCCAGTCTTAACAGCTTCATTTATTTTTATTTTTTCTCTAAGCAAATTTACCTTTTCAAGATAGCCTTCAAACTCTAGTGGATTCACATCTGGCATAATCTCATTTAATTCCGTAAAAGTTCCGTCATCTATTGTTTGCAAAATTCTTCTACGCGCAGAAAGCCTAAAGTGCCTTCCACAATTCATACAGATGCTATAATTTTCTTTTACATCTGCCTTATATAAAATTTCTTTGCAAGAGTCACACTTAAGCCATTTTCCTATCATCTTATCTGAAGCTTCAGTATTCTTTGCACCTACTTCTTCAATCTTATTTTTTTTAATTATATCCGTAATCAAAATTTCACCCCGCAATACTAATATCCAAACTCTTTTGAGATAAAAGATGTATCATAATTATTATTTATGAAATTTTCATTATTTAAAATTTCGATTAAAAATTCAATGTTATTATTTATCCCCTCGACAACAAACTCAGATAGTGCGCTTTTCATTTTTTGTATAGACTCATTTCTATCTTTTCCATACACAATTAATTTTGCAATCATTGCATCGTAATTAGGAGGAATTGTATATCCACTATAAATGCTTGTGTCCACTCTAATCCCATTTCCACCTGGGATATGTAAATCTGTTATCTTTCCAGGAGAAGGTCTAAAATTATTTTTAGGATCCTCGGCATTTATTCTGACTTCTAAACTATGTCCTCTAAATAGTACATCTTCTTGCTTTATACTTAATTTTTCATGCGCCGCAATTTTTAATTGCTCTTTCAATATATCCACATTAGTTATCATTTCCGTCACAGGATGTTCAACTTGAATTCTCGTATTCATTTCCATAAAATAAAACTTCTTATTTTTATCAAGCAAAAACTCTATTGTTCCAACACTGTTATAATTAACATGTTTCATTGCATTAATTGAAATATCAATCATTTCTTTTCTCAATTTGTCTGACACGACACCTGACGGAGTTTCTTCTAACACCTTTTGATTTTTCCTTTGAATTGTACAATCTCTTTCTCCAAGACATACAACATTTCCAAAATCATCAGCTAAAATTTGAACTTCTATATGACGTGGATTTTCTATAAACTTTTCAATATAGATATCATCATTATTAAAAGCTTTTTTAGCTTCTTGCTTAACTAATTCATAAGCTTTCATAAGCTCATCTTTTGTTCGAACAATTCGTATTCCTTTTCCACCGCCTCCTGCAGAAGCTTTTAATATAACTGGATATGTTATCTCTTCCGCAATCTTAATTGCATCTTCGAAAGTATTAATTATTCCTTCAGAACCCGGTACTACGGGTACTCCAACATCCTTCATTGTTCTTTTTGCGACAGCCTTATCTCCCATTAAACTTATCATTTCTGCTGATGGTCCTATGAATTTTATTCCCATCTCATTACAAATTTTTGCAAATGAAGGATTTTCTGAAAGAAATCCAAAACCAGGGTGGATACTATCACATCCAGTTAAGCACGCAGCTTCAAGTATTGATTTAAAATTCAAATAACTCTTTTTAGATTCTGCAGGACCTATACAAATCGCTTCATCAGCCAAAATTTTGTGAAGTGATTTTTCATCAGCTTCTGAGTAAACAGCAACCGTTTTTATTCCTAATTCTTTACATGCTCTGATTATACGAACTGCTATTTCTCCTCTATTAGCAACTAAAACTTTTTTTAGCATATATTCCTCCTATTGAAAATAAACTTACCTATCATGCTTCTTACTAAACTATAGCAAAAGTAAGTTCTCCTTTTGCTGCAACTTCTCCATTAACAGTTGCAATTCCCTCGCCTATTCCTATAGGACCCTTTTTCTTTATAATCTTAACTTCCAATTTTAATACATCACCAGGGACTACTTTTCTCTTAAATCTCAATTTATCTATTCCACCAAACAATGCATTCTTTCCTTTATTTTCTTCCACAGACAAAATGGCAATCGCTCCAGCCTGTGCAAGTGCTTCGACAATAAGCACTCCTGGCATTATAGGCTCACCTGGAAAATGTCCTCTAAAATATTCTTCATTTATACATACATTTTTATATGCAATGCACATCTCTCCAGGAACATATTCTTCTACTTTATCAATCATTAAAAACGGTGCGCGTTGTGGTATTATTTTCATTATTTCTTTTACATCTAACATATTATTCTACTCTCCCTTAATCTTAAAAAGTGGTGTTCCATATTCAACAACTGCTTCATTTTTAGTACATATTTCAACTACTTCTCCATCCCACTCAGACTCAATCTCGTTCATTAATTTCATTGCTTCAACTATGCATACTACTTGACCTTTTTTAACTCTGTCCCCCACTTTTACAAAAGGTTGCGCATTAGGTGAGCTACTTGAATAGAACGTTCCAACCATTGGTGACTTAATAATTTTACAATCTTCGTTTTCACTTTTTGAATCTTTAATTTCAAGTTTTATTTCATTTGTACTTGAACAGTTAGCCAACGAACTGTTGACATTTTCAGATTGTCTTTTTTTCATATTTATTTTTACTCCATCAGGAAGTTCAAGACTTATCTCTTCAAAGTCAACATTTCCAATATCGTTAATCAATTTCTTAATTTCATTATATTCCATATTATTGTTACTCCTTCTATCAAACTAAATACAATAATTAATCTATGAACTTTTTAAATATTATAGATGCGTTGTGTCCGCCAAACCCTAAAGAATTTGACATAGCATACTCAACCTTTGTATTTCGACCAACATTTGGTACTATATCTAAATCGCATTCTTCATCTTTTTCTTTATAATTAATTGTAGGTGGCACAAAATCATCTTGTATAGCTTTAATACAAACTATAGCTTCTACTCCGCCAGCCGCACCAAGCAAATGCCCAGTATTTCCTTTAGTTGAACTAACCATTACATTTTTGCTAGCCTCACCTAAAGCTAATTTAATGGCCTTAGTCTCACATGAGTCATTTAATGGTGTCGATGTTCCGTGCGCATTTATATACGTTATCTGCTCAGGCGAAATGTTAGCCATATTCATTGCTCTAATCATAGCTTTTGCCGCACCTTCACCAGTTGGAACAGGTGAAGTAATATGATATGCATCGGCAGTTGCACCATATCCAACAATCTCTGCATATATTTTTGCTCCTCTTTTTTTAGCATGTTCTAATTCTTCAAGTACAATTACTCCAGCACCCTCTCCCATAACAAAACCGTTTCTTTCTTTGTCAAAAGGAATGCTCGCTCTGTTAACATCTTCAGTTTGAGTTAGTGCCTTTATATTTGCAAATCCTGCAACCCCAGTCGGTGTTATAGAACTTTCCGCTCCACCAGTAAATATAACATCTTCGAAACCATATTTAATTTTTATAAAAGCATCTCCTATAGAATGAGTTCCACTTGCGCAAGCGGTTACAACAGCTGAAACTTCTCCTTTTAATTTCAAATCTATTGCAACATTTCCAG
The DNA here is from genome assembly GCA_944393265.1 of uncultured Clostridia bacterium. Taxonomy (GTDB): domain Bacteria; phylum Bacillota; class Clostridia; order TANB77; family UBA1234; genus UBA1234. The sequence continues at coordinate 12,283 of CALXZO010000011.1, forward strand.
CAGCCATATTAGCAATTGACATTGGAATATACATAGGTGAAACCATGTTAGGACCTTTTTCAATAAGATTCTTATTCCCATTTTCAATAGTCTGCAAACCACCTATTCCTGAACTTATTATTGTTCCAACATAATCCATGTTTGTATTTTCCGCTGTAATTTTGCTATCTTTCATAGCTTCTCTTGCAGCTACGATTGCAAACTGTGAAAACCTATCAATTCTCTTTGCCTCTTTCTTATCAAAATAATCTTCTGCTACATAATTTTTTACTTCAGCAGCAATTTTAACTTTATGATCTGATGTATCAAAAGCAGTTATCTTATCTATTCCATTTTTGTTTTCTTTTATTCCGTTCCAAAAATCTTCAATATTATTTCCAATAGGCGTTATTGCGCCAAGCCCTGTAACTACAACTCTTCTTTCCATTTCGTCCTCCTACATAATAATAAATTACATTAACATTCCGCCATCAACATTTAAAACTTGACCCGTAATATATGTGTTTTCTGCTCCACCTAAAAAATATGCGGCATTTGCAATTTCTTCAGCTGTTCCCATTCTTTTTAGTGGTATCTGATTATTAATATTTTCTTTTACAGTATCGCTTAAAACTGCTGTCATGTCTGTATTAATAAAACCAGGAGCAATAGCATTTGCAAGTACATTCCTACTAGCTAGCTCTTTTGCTAAGCTCTTTGTAAATCCAATTATTCCGGCCTTTGAGGCTGCATAATTGCATTGACCAGCGTTACCAGCAACTCCAACTACAGATGAAATACTTACTATCCTTCCATATCTTCTTTTCATCATTAGGGCACTAACTATCTTGCTCATATTAAAAGTACCCTTTAAATTTATGCTTATTACTTTATCAAAATCTTCTTCACTCATTCTCATTAAAAGATTATCTTTAGTAATTCCAGCATTATTCACTAGCACGTCTATTCTTCCAAACTTTTCAACGGCTTGTTTTACCATCTCTTCACATTCATTGTAATTTGAGACATCAGCCTTTAATAATATTGCTTCTACATTATTGCTTTGAATCTCTTTTATAGTTTCCTTAGCTTCTTCGCTATTAGAAACCCCATTAACTACTATGTTATATCCTTCTTTTGCGAACTTAAGTGCTATTGCCTTTCCAATTCCTCTACTTCCACCTGTAATTAAAGCAACTCTTCTTTCTTCCATTTATTCTCCCTCCAAAAAATTTACTTTTTTAAAACCTCTATAGCATTTTTTAAAGTAGTATCATCATAAATATTAACTACATTTGCATCTTTCACTTCTTTTTTTATAAAGCCTGTCAAAGCCTTTCCAGGGCCAATTTCGACGAAAGTATCAACTTGATGTTCTAACATGTTTTTTATAATAGCATCAAACCTTACTGGACTAACTATGTGATTAGCAAGAATATCTTTTATATTATCATCATTTGCATATGCCTTGCCATCTATGTTTCTAAATACAAGCTTTTTGAAATTTTTAAAGTCTACTTTTTCTAAATCTACTTTTAATTCGTTTTTTGCTTTTTCCAAAAGAGCTGTATGGAATGGTCCACTAGTTTTTAATGGGACTAATTTTCTAGCACCTTTATTTTTTAAAATTTCTTCTGCTTTTTTTACTGCATTAATCTCTCCAGAAATTACTGTTTGACCTGAATAATTATAATTTGCAGGAACAACATACATTCCTTCATTTCTAATCTCTTCACATACGCTTTCTATAATATGAGCATCAAAGCCAATAACAGCAAGCATCATATATTCTCCAGCAGGTACTAGATTTTGCATTAAATATCCTCTTCTTTTTAAAATTTTTATGCCATCTTCAAAGCTCATCGCTCCCGCATATATTAAAGAAACATATTCTCCAAGACTAAGCCCAGCCGTAACCTCAGCTTCTATTTTATTTTTCTTAAGTATATCTAATATCGCAAGAGACATTGTTGCAATAGCAAGCTGTGTATTTTCTGTTTTTATTAAATCTTCTCCTATTTTATCATCGTTATTATAAGGCGTACCATCATAGTTCTTTCTTATGCCATTGAAACACAATGTTCTCATATCAATTCCAGATATTGTTGAAACCTCATCAAATACTTTTCTTGCTTCTTCATATTCTTCGTATATATCTTTTCCCATTCCAGCAACTTGTGAACCTTGCCCTGGGAATAAAAAAGCTATCTTCATATTATTAATCCTCTCTAAAAAAATTATATTTCCATTAAAATCGAACCAGTATTTAGTCCGCCTCCATAACCAGCCAAAATAATTTTATCTTTTTCTTTTAATAATTTATTTATAAACATATCATCTAACGCTATTGGAATACTTGCGCAAAAAGTATTTCCGGTATATGCTATATTTTTGTAGATTTTATTATTATCAATATTAAGTTTCTTAGCTATTGAATCTAATATTCTTAAATTTGCTTGATGAGGAACTATAAATTTAATATTTTCAAGTTGTTCATTATTTTTTCTTAAAAGCTCTAGTATGTTATTAGTCGCCTCACTTATGGCATACTTATATACTTTTTTTCCATCCATAAAAATCGTGCTGTCCGTATCACATGTCAAAATTTCTCCATTGATTCCATCGCTTAAAATATATGATGAATATATTTTTTCATTTTCTGCACGCTCAAAAAAAACTGCGCCAGCTCCATCCGAAAAGATTATGCGTGTAGAAACGTCTTCCATGTTAGTATACTTTGAAAGTATGTCAACGCCAATAACTAGTGCATTATTTTTTTCTCCGCTAGATATGTATTTTTCAGCTATATCAACAGCGTTTATATATCCTGCGCACCCAGCTAAAATGTCCATGCAGAAACAGTTTTTTATATGAAATCTTTTTTGTATCTGATAAGCTATTCCGTGGCATCATATGTTTTGTAGTAGTTGTGGCGACTATAATCATTTCAATTTTTTCTTTTTCAATATTAGATTTTTCTATTAAATTTTTAACAGCCATTTCTGCCATATAACAAATATTTTCTTCATCTGTTGAATAATATCTTTTTTCAATTCCTGTTCTTTCAAGAATAAAATCCTCAGTTATATTTAAATCATTTGCAAGTTTGCTGCTAGTAACCATTTTTCTCGGCAAATATTTTCCAGTTGATACAATTTTAATTTTACCCATTCTTGCTCCTAACCTAAATCGTATTTAAAATTTCATCTTCGATTCTATTTATAAAATTTTCAATTATAAGTTCTTTATCAAATTCATTATTTGTTTCTTTTTTCAAAGAAGTAGCAATGTTTCTTAAATCGTTTGGGAAGTTTGTTTCATTTACATTAAAACCTATGCTTATGATTAACGAATTTATCATTTCTCCTCTTGTGCTTATCTCTGTCAATATTCCACCAATCTTTTTGCCATTAAGCATTAGATCATTTGGTGCCTTTATTTCTAAACCAATAGAATATAAATCAAAAATTATTTTTTTTATAACCTTTGCAATATGTATTGTAAGTCCCTCTAACTGTTGTGCTTTGCACTTTGGCTTATAGACCATACTCATTAAAATATTTTCAGCATTGCTATGCCATGTATGACCATTTGTTCCAATGCCGGAGGATTGCTCCTCAGCCACGATAACAACTACGTCACTATCAAATTCATAATGATTTCTTTTCGCATATAAATGAGTAGAATCAATTGATTCAAGATGTATAATTTTCCTCTTCATTGCTCTTCCTTCTTTTAAATCTATACTGCAAATTTTATACTATAAAACAAAAAATGTCATTAGAATGAACGGTCAGTTCAAATTTTTTGTATGATTCATTTACAGACATAGGAACGGAGTTTTTGTATATACTTCTTAAACCTGGTTAGCCTAGGACAATAGGCTCAACCAGTATGCACAAAAACTCCGTTCCCATATCTATTATTTACTTTTTACTATTGCTCGCGTAATATAATCTATAAATTTATTATATATTTGATTAACCTCAACTTGCTCATTTAAGTTCATTCTGTATATCAAACTAGAACAAGTGACACCAAATATTTCCGATGCTATTGCTTTTGCGTCCCCTTCGTATAGTTCCCCATTATTCATTCCTTCTTGTATCACCTTTTCTAGAATATCCATATATTCAAATACATATTTCCTACATTTTATATTTTGCTCGCCTTCACCCCACATTTGCGAAAAGACTAATTTTATTAGGCTCTCATATCTTACAACAACTTTAATTTGAAGCAATATAATACTTTTTATTTTATCAGAATATAGCGCAACGTCCTTAGTTTTTATCTCTATACTATTTTTTAGTAATTTCATTCCTTCATCTAAAAGCAAGTCTAAAATTTCTTCCTTATTTGAAAAATGATAATATAACGTTCCTTTTGCAACCCCAGAAATAGCTGTTATTTCCTCTATACTTGTTGATGCATACCCTTTTTCTGCAAAAAGTTTAAGCGCAGTATCAAAAATTTTTCTTTTCGTTTTATTCATATTTTTCTCCTTATAATTTCATAACTATTGGTCTGTATTATATCACATTTTTTAATTTTATAAAACATTTACTAAAAAAACATTTCTGGATCTTTATATTCGCCATTTAGCAATACCTCAAAGTGAATATGCGCCCCCTCTTTGCTTTCAAAACCAAAGCCTTCTCCTACTCCAGATATTATATCGTTAGCATTTACATTTTGTCCCGGATATACTAAATCTAATGTTGATAGATTTGAATATATAGTTTTATAACCATTTGCATGACTAATAATTATAGTATTTCCATATCTTGGGTCCATCTTTGTACTTTCTACAACTCCATCTGCTACAGCTTTTACAGGTTCTGCAACATCTGCTTGGATGTCAATACCATCATGAGTTATCCATTCATTTAACGTCTCCGAAAAAACAAGTTTATCCTTTGCAAATTCTAAAGTAATTTCTCCACTAACAGGCATTTCAAATTTTAATATTTTTGGTGTTGCTTTGTCATCAACAAGAATATTTTGCACATCACTATTAATTGCTGATGTCTCAATTACTTTATCTGCTTCCTCATCTTCATCTAAAATATTAGATACTTTCTCTGCAATTTCAGGATTGCTTATTAAAATCTCTGAAACATTCTCTCCAGAAGCACTAAACAAGTCCTCAAAAATCTCACTTTCTTCCTCATTTATTTTAGCAATTACTTCATCATAACTAAGCTCTTTATTTTCCTCTTCAATACTTTCTGATAACTCTTCCGTGCCATTTTTGATTTTGCTTGCTTGCTCATCTGACACAAGATCATTAACAACTTCTTCATTATTAATTGGTTTTTCATTCTCTATTATAACTTCAACGCCATTATGCATAACTTCATTGCTATTATCTACATCATAAGTATCTGCAACCTGCATATCATTAGTAAAATCATCTTCGTTATCTAACATAGGATAAACTGCAAGTGTAATATAAAAAGAAAGAATACCTGCAAGCAAAGCACCAGATATAACAATAAATTCAGATTTATGTTTTTGAAAGAAATTCATAGTAACACCTCCAAATTTATTGTTACCATCATTTCCTTTTTTATACAATAATTAAGTTTTAAGTAATTTTCTTGTTTTATTACTATAAATTAAAGGCTAAAATTTAATATAAACTTTAGCCTTTAATTTCTCTTTTATTCATTTTCAAAATAATGACGAGGATGATAAGAAGTATGAAGCAACTTATGAGCCTTATGACTTCCCGGTTTTTCTAAATATTCTTCATATAACTTCTTTATAACTGGATTTTCATGAGACTTTCTAATCGGTAATTCCTTATCTAATTTGTACAATGCTTCTGCCCTCAGCTTTCTTACGTCAACAGTTGCTCTAGTCTTAGCATCGCATATTGGTTGTCCTCCACCCATTACACAACCGCCTGGGCAAGCCATTATTTCTACAAAATGATACGGAGCATTTCCATCTCTTATCATATCCATTATTCTTTTTGCATTTCCCAATCCATGGGCTATCGCCACTTTAATATCCTTATCACCTATTTTTATAGTTGCTTCCTTGATTCCCTTTTCTCCTCTAACTTCTTCAAAATCTATTTTATCTAATGGCTCTCCTGTTAATATTTCTTTTACTGTACGAAGCGCTGCCTCCATAACTCCGCCTGTTGTTCCAAATATTGCTCCTGCTCCTGAGGCATCTCCCATAGGATTATCAAAAGGAGCTCCTTCAATTTTTGACAAATCTACTCCTGCTTCTTTCATCATTCTTGCGGCTTCTCTCGTAGTCAATACTGCATCTACATCACGAACACCATCAACTTCCATTTCTTCTCTTTCGCTCTCTGATTTTTTAGCAACGCAAGGCATAACCGAAACAACAAACATTTTCTTAGGATCAATATTTTCTTTTTCGGCATAGTAGCTTTTTAATATTGCTCCAAACATTTGATGAGGAGATTTAGCAGATGATAAATGATCTAATAAATCTGGATAATTAGATTCTGCATATCTTACCCAGCCTGGACTACAAGATGTAATCATCGGGAATACTCCATTATTATTTATTCTCTCAATTAATTCTGTTCCTTCCTCCATTATTGTAAGATCGGCACCAGTATTAGTATCAAACACCTTATTAAATCCTAATCTCTTTAAACCTGCCACCATCTCATTAGTAGCAAGTGTTCCTATCGGCATTCCAAACTCTTCACCAATGGCAGCTCTAACTGCTGGAGCTGTTTGCACTATAACATATAATTCTGGATTATTTAATGCTTCCCACACTTTTTGAGTAGCATCCTTCTCTCTTAACGCTCCTGTAGGGCAAGCCTCTATGCATTGCCCACAAAGACTACATGGCACATCGTTTAATGACTTATTGCAAGCCGATCCTATTTCTGATTTAAATCCTCTATTCATCGTATTTATAGCACTAACTTCTTGAACCTTTTTACAAACAGCTACACATCTTTTGCAAAGTATACATTTACTGTTATCTCTAACTATTGAAGGCGATAAGTCATCGATACTAGTTTTTGTTTTCTCTCCTTCAAACTCAATTCCTTCAACGTTTAGCTTTCTTGCAAGAGCTTGAAGCTCGCAATTTCCGCTTCTTACACAAGTTAAACAAGATCTATTGTGATTAGATAACAATAATTCTAATGTTGTTTTTCTCGCATCTCTTATAGCTGGTGTATTAGTTCTTACAACCATTCCATCGCTAACTGGCATAACGCAAGATGTTACAAAGCCTCTTGCACCTTCCACTTCTACAATACACATTCTACATGCGCCAATTTCATTAATATCTTTTAAGTGACATAATGTAGGAATATCCACATTTGCCTCTCGTGCAGCATCTAATATTGTATATGTTTTTGGCACTTCCATTTCTATGCCATCAATTGTAATTTTAACTTTATCCATTTTCTTACCTCCTTACACTCTAGAGATTGCTTTAAATGGGCAAGTTGCAATACATACGCCACATTTAATACATTTATCTTGGTCTATTTCAAATGGCTGTTTAAGTTCTCCTTGAATTGCGTTTACTGGACACTTTCTTGAGCAAGCACTACATCCTTTACATTTCTCTTTATCTATCATTACTTTTGTCATAGCCTTGCATTCACCAGATGGACATCTTTTTTCCTTTATATGTGCATCATATTCTTCTCTAAAATATCTTATTGTGCTAAGCACAGGGTTTGGAGCTGTTTGCCCAAGTCCACAAAGCGAAGAACGCTTAATGTTCAATGCTAGCTTTTCTAATTTTTCAACATCTCCCACTTGTCCTTTTCCAGCTACCATTTTTTCTAGAATTTCTAACATTCTCTTTGTTCCAATTCTGCAAGGTGGACATTTTCCACATGATTCATCTACAGTAAAGTCTAAGAAAAATCTTGCTAAATTTACCATACATGTAGAATCATCCATTATAATAAGTCCTCCAGATCCCATCATAGAACCAATTGCAATCAAACTCTCATAATCTATAGGCGTATCTAAGTGCTCTTCTGGAATGCATCCTCCTGAAGGGCCACCAGTTTGTGCTGCTTTAAACTTTCTGCCATTTGGTATTCCTCCACCTATATCATATACAATTTCTCGAAGAGTTATTCCCATTGGTACCTCTACAAGTCCAACATTATTTATATTTCCACCAAGCGCAAACACTTTTGTACCTTTAGACTTTTCCGTTCCTATGCTTGCAAACCATGATGCTCCATTTAAAATTATTTGAGTGATGTTAGCATATGTCTCAACATTATTTAGAAGTGTTGGCTTGCCAAACAACCCCTTAACAGCTGGGAAAGGAGGTCTTGGCCTAGGTTCTCCACGTTTTCCTTCAACAGATTCCATAAGTGCAGTTTCTTCTCCACAAACAAAAGCACCTGCACCAAGTCTAATTTCCAAATCAAATTCAAACCCTTTACCCATAATATTTTTTCCAAGCAAACCATATTCTTGTGCTTGGTCTATTGCAATCTGCAATCTCTTTACTGCTATAGGATATTCGGCTCTAACATACACATAACCTTTAGTTGCGCCTATCGCATAAGCTGCAATCGCCATAGCTTCAACTATCGAATGTGGATCGCCTTCTAAAACACTCCTATCCATAAAAGCTCCCGGATCACCTTCATCAGCATTACATGCCACATATTTTTGATCAGCCACAGAATTTTTTGCAAACTCCCATTTTCTACCCGTTGGGAAACCTGCACCACCTCGTCCTCTTAGTCCAGAATCAGAAACTTCTTTTATAACTTCTTCTGGAGTCATTGAAGTTAATACTTTTTCCAAAGCTTTATATCCATCAAAGGCTATGTACTCATCAATATTTTCTGGATCTATTAGTCCACAATTTTTTAAGACAACTCTATGTTGCTTTTTATAAAAATTCAAGTCATCTAGGCTTTTTACCGCTGTGCCATCGATATCTTTGCATAGAAGCCTTTCAACAATTTCTCCGCCCACAAGATGCTTTTCAACTATCTCATCAACATCCTCAACTTTAGCCATTGCATAAAAAGTGTCTTCAGGTCTAACAACAATTATTGGGCCTCTAGCACATAATCCAAAACAACCAGTTCTAACAACTCTAACATTTTGAATATTTTTTTCTTTTATCTTTTCTTCAAGTCTCTTTATTATTTCCATAGAATGAGACGAAGTACATCCTGTTCCTCCACAAACTAAGACATGTTTTTCTTTACCAGTATAATTTCTATCTTTACGAAGTTTTATCTCTTCTAAAGTTCTTTGCCTAATTTCACTTAACTCTTCAATTGATTTCATATTTATCCTCCTTTCTTTTACTCATATTTTGCTAAAATTTCTTTTACTTTGCTTGGATCCATATTTCCATAGACATCTGAATTCACTGTCATGACTGGCGCTAACCCGCATGCTCCAACGCATCTAGTTGACTCAATAGAAAACTTGCCATCCTTTGTTACTTGTCCAACATCTATTCCTAGTATTTCTTTTACTTTATCAAGCACACCTTGAGATCCCTTAACATAACAAGCTGTACCAAGACACACACTTACATTATATTTCCCTTTAGGCTCAAGCGAAAATCTACTGTAAAATGTAATAACACCATAGATTTCAGCCATAGGAATATCTAACTCCTCTGAAATAACTTTTTGAACATATGTCGGAATATATCCATATAATTCTTGAACTTCATTAAGCACATGAATTAATTGACTCTTATCACCATTGCATTCCTTTATGACCTCTTTTATTTTTTCAAGTCTTTCATCATTACAATTACATCCTTCACACATATAAAACCCTCCTACTTTTCTATAATCTCCAATTATGTCCTAGCCCATTATAGCAAACTAACTTCAATACTGCAATGGATAATTTTGTAGACACAGGGACGGAGATTTTTAACAAGTTTTTTCTTAAAGCCTAAACATAAGCAAGACTTCTCAATAACATGAAAAAACCTATCAAAAACCTCCGTCCCTCTTGACATAATTTATTTTTCACTACTTAATTCGCTCTTAACTATTTCTGCCACTTCATTTGCAACTTCATCCATCATTTTTTCATCATTGCACTCAACCATAACTCTGATTTTAGGCTCCGTTCCTGAAGGTCTTACAACAATCCTTCCCTTATCTGAAAGCTTTTCTTTTGCTTTCTCAATCGCCTCTTTAACTATACGATTTGTATAAAATTTCACTTTGCCATCTGCAGCAACATTCACATTAATAGAAACTTGCGGATATTTTTTCATTATCTTGGCAAGCTCAGATAATTTCTTTCCAGACCTCTTCACCAGGCTTAGTAATTGGATCGCTGTTAACTCTCCATCACCAGTGGTTGCAAAGTCTCTAAATATAATATGACCAGATTGCTCACCACCAAAATTATATTCTTCCAATAACATTTCTTCTAAAACAAACTTATCTCCAACTTTTGTTGCAATAAAATTAATGTCATTTTCTTCGCAATATTTTATAAATCCTAAATTAGTTAATATTGTCCCGATAACAGTATTCTTTGAAAGCCTTCCCCTTTCTTTCATATCATGTGCACATATAGCCATTATTTGGTCTCCATCAACTAATCTTCCTTTATCATCAACGCAAAGACATCTATCTGCATCGCCATCAAACGCAACACCCAAATCTAATTTGTTTTTAACAACATATTCAGATAATGCCTCAATATGTGTAGATCCGCATTTTTCATTAATATTAATTCCATCAGGTTCATTAAATAAAACCTCTGCTTCTGCTCCAAGCTGTTCAAACAAATCCTTTGCACATACGCTTGCAGAACCATTTGCACAGTCAACTGCAATTTTTAATCCATCAAGTGAATTCGGCAATGTACTCTTTAAGTGGTCCAAATAATCTTTAACAGCATTTTTCATATATGTAACTTTTCCAACATCAGCTCCTTCAACAGGCTTGAAGTCTTTTACATTATTTATAATAATTTCCTCTATTTGCTCTTCTAATACGTCTGGTAATTTATAACCATCACCACTAAACATTTTTATTCCATTATATTCTGCCGAATTATGAGATGCAGAAATCATTACCCCTGCATCTGCTTTATATTTACCTATTAAAAATGCAACGGCTGGTGTTGGAACAACTCCAAGTACTAAAACATCCGCACCAACACTACAAAGTCCAGATACAAGTGCAGATGATAACATCTCAGACGAGATTCTCGTATCCATTCCTATTACAAAAAGTGGTCTTCTACGTGAATTATTAGATAATACCATTGCAGCAGCTCTTCCTAAGTTCATGGCAAGCTCACAAGTCAAATCTTTATTGGCAATTCCGCGAATTCCATCTGTTCCAAATAATCGTCCCATACTAATCTTCCTTTCTTTTTATACACACACAATTTTTTTCTTTATATATTGAATTTTCTGCTATAGCACCACGAACAATATTACTTGGATAAATTGTTGTATTTTTACCTACTACACTTCCAGGACACAAAACAGTGTTGCACCCTACTTCAACATAATCTCCAAGCATTGCACCTACTTTTTTCAAATTAGTCTCATATATTTCTTCACCTTTTATTTTAACTAATGTCTTATCACTTTTAACGTTGCTTGTAACTGCACCTGCACCCATATGCGCTTTATATCCCAACACAGAATCTCCAACATAGTTAAAATGAGGCACCTGAACGTTATCAAACAAAATTGCATTTTTTAATTCTGTGGAATTTCCTACAACTGCTTTTTTCCCAACAATCGCACTTCCTCTTATAAACGCAGAATGTCTAACTTCAGCTTCTTCATCAATTATACAAGGCCCTGCTATATATGCGCTCGGAAAAATTTTTGCGTTTTTAGCAATCCAAACATCATCTTGCACTCTGTCATATATTTCACTTGGAAGTGTATTTCCAAGTGAAATTATAAAATCTTTAATATATGGCAATACTTCCCATGCATATTCTTTTGCTTCAAACAAATTTTTTGCAATCGTTTTATTTAAATCAAATAAATCTGTTATTTTTATTTTATCCATATTTCCTCCTATTCTACAGTTACTGATTTAGCTAAATTTCTAGGCTTATCAACGTCTAGTCCTTTTAATATCGTCACATGATATGCAACAAGCTGCAAGGGAACTATTGCAACTATAGGTGAAAAAAGCTCATTAACTTCTGGTAGCTCTATTATATCATCATAAAATTCTGGTTGAGGAGACTTTTCGTTTGTTATTAGCAATACATTAGCACCGCGCGCCTTAATTTCTTTTATATTACTATAAACTTTGCTACGTAACCTTTTATCAGTGGATACAACTATAGAATTTGTACCTTCTTCTATTAATGCTATTGGTCCATGCTTAAGCTCCCCAAACTGTGTTGCCTCAGAATGAATATAAGATATCTCTTTTAACTTTAATGACGCCTCTAATGCAATATAATAATCAATTCCCCTACCAAGAAAAAACACACTCTTATCATCTTTTATTTTTTTTGCATATTCAATATATTTCTTATCGTCTTCCAAAGCCGCCTGAACCTTTTCATGAATATTTTTTAATTCCAAAATTAAGCTTTTTAATACTTTGTCACTAACTGTTTTTAGTATTTGAGCCAAATATATTGCGAACAAGTCAATCACACAAACTTGTGCAACATATGCTTTTGTGGAAGCAACAGCGATTTCCGCACCAGCTCTGGTATATAAAATATTTTCACTCATCCTATCTATCGTACTTTCTTTCACATTAACTATAGATATAAACTTAATATTTTTTTCCTTAACTAATTCTATACTAGCGATAGTATCAGCTGTTTCACCAGATTGACTTATAAAAATCACCAAATCATTTTCTTTCAATATCGGATTCTTATATCTAAACTCAGATGCGACTTCAACATTTACCGGTATTCTAGTTAACTTTTCAATTATATTTTTCCCATTCAATCCTGCATGCATTGCTGTTCCGCACGCAACAATATGTATTTGATTTATATTTTTTAGCTCTTCATTAGTAAGTTTTAAATCAAATTTAATTTTGTCATCTTTTAAATATTCTGAAAGTGTATTTTTTATTGTAATTGTGCTCTCATTTATTTCCTTTAACATAAAGTGGTCATATCCATTTTTTTCAACATCATTTTCTTTCGCACCAATAATTTTAATTTCATTTCCACGCGGCTCTGCATTTTTATCAAAAAAGGCCATTCCATTTTTTTCTATCACAGCAAACTCATCATTTTCTAGCACACTAATCCTATTCGTGTATTTTAGTATAGCCGAAAAATCTGATGCTATAAAATTTTCTCCATCGCCTAGCCCCACAATTAATGGACTATTCCTCTTAGTTACAACAATTTCGTTTGGTTCGTCTATGCACATAATTCCAAGTGCATAACTCCCTTCTACCATATCTACTGCTTTCTTTGTTGCTTCAAGTAAATTTCCTTTATAGTAGTACTCAATTAAATTCGATATTACCTCCGTATCCGTATCAGACATAAACGTAAAACCTTTACTTTTAAGCATTTCTCTAAGAGTTATATAATTTTCTATTATACCATTATGCACTACTGCAATCTTTTTAGAATTACTAATATGTGGGTGAGCATTTTTCTCATTAACTCCCCCATGTGTTGCCCATCTAGTATGTCCTAATCCAATATGACTTTCAGGCGCTTTTTTAGCGTACTGAACCAAACCATCAATTCTTTTTGTGGTTTTAAAAACGTCAAAAGTTCCTCCTACAATAGTTGCTATTCCGCACGAATCATAGCCTCTATATTCAAGCTTTTTGAGACCTTCTAGTAAAACATTATTGGCAATCCCATCTCCAATATATCCAACTATTCCGCACATAATAATGTTCTCCTTTCTATTTACTTAAGATCGGCCAACAATTACTTATGCTGTATTTGTTCATATGTCACCATATGTTTTTGCCAGCAATTAACGACAGTAATATGCCGTAGAATCATCCGCTGATTATTCGATAAACTCTACCCTCGTCAACAAAAAAAATTTTTTGTCCATGCGCTAAAAAAATATACCTCCTTTTTATATTTTTTGTCAGCCATTTAATATTATATCTCATTTAAAAATATATGCAAGTTTTGTAAATTTTGTGTCAATATAGGCAGAGATTTTTAATAGATTTTTTTGTTGCTAAAAAGCCCTACTCATGTTGGGTCTCAAGAAAAAACTGTCAAATATCTCTAATCACATTGACACAAAAAAAGCCTCTCTGCCAAATGCAGAGAGGCTTTAACTCAATCATGAACTACATTGAAAAAACTTAATACAACAATCATTGCAAGCATCATAATGGATATTGTTCTCCACCAAAAATATATTGCATTATACGGATATTTCTCGACTCCATCGGGAACAGATACTCTTACATCTCCATCATAAATGGTTTCTTTCACCATATCTAATGCGTATGCAGTCTCTTCTTCATCAGAACCCGCAGATAGTTTAACCATTTCATTATACGCACTCTTCAGTTTTTCATACCATTGAACAGCGTCGCTTTTTGGATCACTCGATATATTTTCTATAGTAAGTCCATTGTCCTCAAGATACTCTAAAGCAACTCCCAACTCTTCTCGTGCAACTTCCAGTGTACTAGCATTCCCAGCATTCTTCAAATGACTCACGCATTCATTATCAAATATAAATGCTTTGGTTATTACCACAATAATGTACAGACACAAGCTAATGAAACAGAGAATCAAGAGAATCCTATACACCCGATTAGCAGAACCCGTATCTTCGTTTTTCATACCAATTTTCCTCCTTTTTATTATGCAGAGAATTAGCAAAACTAAAAACCAAAGTAATCTTATCATCTTTATGTAAATTTGTCAATGAGTCCACTACATACCTTTTCACAATTAACCTTGCAACTACCCCACTATAATTTGTAATTATTTTTACTTTACCTATTTATTTTTTTATTTATTTCTTTTATAATCATTATTGAGAAGTTTTTTATAATATAGATAAGGGGGGGAAACATGGATATTTGGACTTGTTGGCTCATCGTAGCTGGTATTTTCATGTTTTTAGAAATCATAACTTCTGGATTTTTCGTAATTTGGCTAGGTATTGCTGCTCTATTCTCAATGACATATAGTTTTTTCTTTCCAGAGCAAATACATATTCAAATTGCTATCTGGGTTGGGATATCTACGTTATTGATTTTGTTTACAAGAAGGTTTACTAAAAAAATTGAACCTAAGGTAACTCCAACTAACGTATACTCAATAATCGGGAAAAAGGCTATAGTTACTCAAGAAATAAATTCAGCTACTTCTACCGGTCAAGTAAAAGTTGACGGAGATATTTGGTCTGCTAAAACTGACTCTTTTGATGAAGTTATTCCAATTAATTCAGTAGTAGAAATTATTCGCATCGATGGCGTAAAAACAGTTGTAAAAAAAATTGATTAAGGTTTATTTTATGAAAGTCAAAATTTTATAATAATAGGAGGTAATATTTATGGGATGGGTTGTAACTTTTTTAATTATAATTGTTTTATTTGCGTTTAAAACAATAAAGAAAGTTCCACAAGCAGAAGTACTTATTATTGAAAGATTAGGTAGATATCATAAAACAGCTGAAGCAGGATTAAATTTTATAATTCCTTTTGTAGATCATGTAAGAGCACGTGTTGATTTAAGAGAACAAACAATGGATGTTCAACCACAAAATGTTATTACAAAAGATAACGTTACAGTTAGAATTGATACAGTAGTTTTCTTCCAAATAACAGATGCAAGAAGTGCTATTTATGAAATTCAAAATCTAAGAAACGGTATTCAATACTTAACAACAACTACTATCCGTGACGTTATTGGTAAAATGGATTTAGATAGTACTTTTAGTTCAAGAGAACAAATAAATTTTCAACTTCGTCAGATACTTGATATAGCCACAGACAAGTGGGGTTGTAAAGTAAATAGAGTTGAAATTAAAGATATAGAAACACCGAGAGATGTAAGAGATGCAATGGAAAAACAAATGAACGCAGAAAGAACAAAAAGAGCTGTTATCCTTGAAGCAGAAGGTCAAAGACAATCAGCCATCACAATAGCTGAAGGTAAAAAAGAATCAATGATTCTTGAAGCAGACGCTCAAAAAGAATCTACAATAAAAAGAGCTGAAGGAGAAAAACAAGCACAAGTTCTAAAAGCAACTGGTGAAGCAGAAGCTATTAAACAAATTGCTGAAGCTAAAGCAAAAGAAGTAGAAATGGTTTATAATGCTATTAAAAATGCTAACCCAGATGACAAATTAGTTCAATTAAAAGCTTTAGAATCACTAGAAAAAATTGCAGAAGGTCAAGCTAATAAAGTATTTATTCCTTTTGATGCAACAAAAGCATTGTCTGGACTAGGTGCATTAAACGAAGTAACTAAACAATAATAATTTTAGGAGGTAAGCCCTGCGTAATACTCATTACCAAAAGGTTTGCCTTCTTTTTTTATTTGACAAGATAGTAACAAAAATCTAACACATTGTGCTGGTAAAAATTCTTTATTTGAAACAACAAAATTTAATACTTACTTTCTAGTTTTGTGTAGTGCATGATAAACAAAAATTTTTTGATTTTTATATTTTCATTTTGGGTTCATTAATTCATTAACTTAAATAAAGTTTTTGGTTCTTCTTTTTCACTATTGGGAAATCTTCTCTTAATTATGCTTAACTTCTAATTTGATAAAATACTCCATGTGTTATTTGACGCAAAAAAGAGATGAGTTTTTCGCTCATCTCCCATTTCTAGTATTTATATTAGTACATACCTTCCATACCAGCAGCCTCATGTTGCTTGCCACATGAGCAACCTTCTTCTTTTTTATCTGCTACTAAGCTTTCTGTTGTAAGTACCATAGATGCTATGCTTGAAGCATTTTGTAATGCTGATCTTGTTACCTTTGTAGGATCTATTATTCCAGATTTTTTCATATCAACATATTCTTCATTTAATGCATCAAAACCAACTCCAACTTTACTTTGCTTTACTTTATCAAGAATTACACTCCCCTCAAGTCCAGCATTGAAAGCTATTTGCTTTAGTGGTTCTGCTAAAGCAACAAGAACAGTTTTAATACCTGTTTTTTCGTCACCTTCTGCCTTTTCAAGCAATTTTTCAACTTCAGGCATTGCATTAACGTAAGCAGTTCCACCACCAGCAACAATACCCTCTTCAACTGCAGCTCTAGTTGCAGCCAAAGCATCCTCTATTCTTAATTTCTTTTCTTTCATTTCAACTTCTGTCGCTGCACCAACTTCTATTACTGCAACACCACCAACTAATTTAGCAAGTCTCTCTTGCAATTTTTCCTTATCATACTCAGATTCCGTTCTCTCAATTTCGCTTCTTATCTGTTTTACTCTTTCTGCCAACGCCACTTTATCTCCAGCACCATCAACAATAATTGTATGCTCTTTTTCAACTTTAACCTGTCTTGCTCTACCTAATTGTTCAAGTTCAACTTCTTTTAAATCAAGACCAAGTTCATCAGTAATAACTTCGCCACCTGTAAGAATAGCAATATCTCTAAGCATTTCTTTTCTCTTTTCGCCATATCCAGGAGCTTTAACTGCAACACATTGGAACGTTCCTCTTAATTTATTTAAAACAAGAGTAGTCAAGGCATCCCCCTCAACATCATCTGCTATTATAACAAATCTCTTCCCTTGTTGAACTATTTTTTCAAGTATTGGAAGAATTTCTTGAATATTAGAAATCTTCTTATCTGTAATTAATATGTATGGATCTTCCATAACAGCTTCCATCTTATCTGTGTCTGTAACCATATATGGAGAAATATAACCTTTATCAAATTGCATTCCTTCTACAACACTTAAATTCGTTCCCATCGTCTTAGATTCTTCAACAGTAATTACACCATCATTTGAAACTTTTTCCATAGCATCAGCTATTAACTGACCTATCTCCTCATCGTTTGCAGAAATAGAAGCAACTTTCGCTATATCCTCTTTTCCATTTACCTTTGTGCTATTTGCCTTTATTGATTCAACAGCAGTATCTATTGCTTTGCTCATTCCTCTTCTCATAACCATTGGGTTTGCACCAGCCGCAACATTTTTAATTCCTTCTCTAATCATAGCCTGAGCCAAAACTGTTGCAGTAGTAGTTCCATCTCCAGCAACATCGTTTGTCTTTGTAGAAACTTCTTTTACAAGTTGTGCTCCCATATTTTCAAAAGGATTATCCAATTCAATTTCTTTTGCTATAGTAACACCATCATTAGTAATTAAAGGTGCCCCATATTTTTTATCTAATACAACATTTCTACCTTTTGGTCCAAGCGTTACTTTTACTGTATTTGCTAATTGATTAACTCCTCTTTCTAAAGCTTTTCTGGCATCTTCGCCATATAAAATTTCTTTACTCATAAAAACAAACCTCCTTATTTGTAATTTAAATTATGTTTATTTTTCTATTGTAGCAAGAACATCATCTTGACGAACTATAATATATTCTTCATCATCATATTTTACTTCTGTTCCTGCATATTTTGAAAATATAACTTTGTCTCCTACTACAAGTTGCATTTTCACTTCCTTTCCATCAACCATACCTCCAGGTCCTACTGCTACGACCTCTGCAATATGTGGTTTTTCCTTGCTATTTGATGCAAGTAGAATGCCACTCTTTGTTGTTTCTTCTGCCTCTATAGATTTTAATACTACTCTGTCTGCTAATGGTTTAATCATATAAATGACCTCCTTAAATATATGTTAGCACTCAACAAACCCGAGTGCTAATTCATAATATTACTCTATGCCAACTTTGTCAATA
The DNA here is from genome assembly GCA_944393265.1 of uncultured Clostridia bacterium. Classification (GTDB taxonomy): domain Bacteria; phylum Bacillota; class Clostridia; order TANB77; family UBA1234; genus UBA1234. The sequence goes on from CALXZO010000011.1 coordinate 31,082, forward strand.
CATTCCAATTAAATTCACACAAAATTCAAAATACAAGCAAAAATAAAAACCTAAAAATCAAATATTTTTGATATGTTGACCAACTCTTTACTTTAAATATAAGTTTTTTGTTTCATTCAGAAAATTTTTGCAACCTTATAAATTAATTTTTTGTTACTTCTATATGAAATCCAAAAAAATACACATGAACCTTAAGGTCATGTGTATAAATAAACATCTATTATTAATAATTGAAATCGTAATTATAACTACCTGTATCATAATTGTAATCATCATAATTGTAATCATCGAAATTATAATCGTAGTAATTGTAATCATCGTAATTGTAATCATCGTAATTATAATCATCGTAATTATAATCATCGTAATTGTAATCATCATAATTGTAATCATCGTAATTATAATCATAGTAATTATAATCATCATAATTGTAATCATCGTAACTGTTGCTTCCACCCATAGCTGATTCATCTATAAATCCTTCTTTTACCAAAAGATCATAAATCTCATTAGTATAGTTTGTAAGATTTTCCTCTAACTTCTCAACAAATTTATCAACATCTTCTTCAGTTGCCGTATTAATTAACAAAGTCATATCCCCTGAAGATATTCTTTTTACCTCAGGTTTATTATCAATCTTTTCTATTGTAAGGTCAAATAATGTGACACTAACGTTGATACCTCCAGATTCAAATCCAAATAAAAGAGATCCTTCATATTTATTTTTTATTTTTTTAGCTTCATATGTCGCATTAAATGCTAATCCATCAGCAGTTATAATTATCTTATCTTTTCTCTCTGTTGAAGAATTTTGAATAATATATTTTACATCTAATTCTTTATCTTCATATTTTGTCTTTAATAGAATCATAATCGCTTTATTATTTTTACAATAAACCTCTATATCTGCTATAAGCATATCTGCATTTTCACTATTTTGTGTACCATATTCTTGAAGTTTAGTAATTAGTTCATCAGTCTCTGTTTGATATTCTTCAAACGTATAGTCAAAATCTTCCTCACTATTTTCTACTATAAAATCATATAACTCTCTGTCTTCTCTAAACATGTGTAGTAACTCTTCTGCAAGCTTTAAACCTCTTTCTTGATTAATAAGTAATGAATATTTTTTTGCTTTTACATATTCACCATCTACGTCTATTTCAACATTATTCTCGACCTCAACATACTCATCAATGTTACTAATTAATATGTCTTTATATTTGCCAAAAATCTTTTCTACTTTTTCTGCATTATCTCCAGATTTTTGAAACACATCACTGTCAATCTCTTCTCCCGTCAATTTTTCAATATTTTCGATTAACTGTTTTATGCCTTCTTCGCTTACATCTGCTCCTACATATCCGTCAAAAAGTCCCTCAACAGTAGCCCCTAATAAATCTCCTGTTTTTGAATAATCTACTGTCACTATTTCTGAATCATCAATCATAACAGCAAGTATTCCAGAATAATCATCATCATCCTTTGAACACGTTACTTTAATGCCTGCTCTTTCAAATTTAATACCAGTGGCATCTCCACCAAACGTAGTTATTAAATCTGGAATTTTTGTACTTACATTAACTACAGTTTCTCCTTCTTCTTCCATCATTTCAAACAATTCTTCTCTAAGCTCTGAAGAATTAGTGCTGATAATCGCATCAATAAATTTCTCGCCTTTACTCTTAGCATTAGCTACAAAAAAGAATCCAGCTCCTACTACAATTGCAATAATAATCAAAAAAGCAATAATTTTAGGCGCTTTACTTTTTTTCTTTTCTTCTTGAGGTTCATTACTATCACTATAATTTGTAGCACCTTCATTTACAGGCATTTCATTTGTAGTATAATTTGCCTCTTCATTCTCATTTAAATTTTCATTATTGCTATTTACTCCGTTTTCATCCATACTGAAATATCCCCCTTCTTATTATCTTAACTAAATTTTAACCAATATAATTTAAAAGTTCAAACATTTTTTTTAAAAATTGCAGCACTTTTAATTAGCTATAGGATTATGTTAATAATATCAAAACATTTTATTTTATCATAACACCGACTTTAAAATATTGTAATATTTTCCTTTCCTAGCATTTTTTCTAATTTCAAAAATATTTCTTCGTTTATGTACATTCTTAAAATTTTTTTTACATCTTTGTTTTTAATTTCAACGTTTACGTTTCCGTGCTTGGTTACTAATTTCTTTTATTAAAGTTCTAAGCTCTGTAAGCTCAGTAGCGCTTTTACCTTCAGGTATGTTGATTTGTATCATCTTATTTTGTATCATATTTATAAAACTTTTTTTATTTTCATTAAATGTTTCTATCTTTGAAATAATTATGGTAACCTCATCATCTTTAACACTAATACGTCCCTCGATTGTAACTATATTATCTTCTGCAATAGAATTTCTATATTGTGCAAATGTTTTTGGAAAAGCTAATAAATTAATGCTTCCGTCTAAATCTTCAACAGTTACGAATGCCATTATTTCATTATTTTTAGTTATCTTTTTCTTGACAGCAGTAATAATTCCAAATATCTTAACTGGTTTTCCATCTAGCATTTCAATCTTTTTCTTTGCAACATCATCAAACTCATCAGCTAATATGTCTATGCTTTTTATAGTAGAATATGACGAAATTTCTTCTATGTAATTGTCTAAAGGATGCCCTGAAACATATAAGCCAAGTACTTCCTTTTCCATAATTAATAAATCTTTTTTAGAAAATTCTGGCATCTTCTTTATCTGATATAATTCTTTTGAGCTTATAGTATTTTCGCTTTCGAAAAAAGTTAACTGTCCTTTCATAGTCTTTCTATTATCACTACCTATTGTACTTAGTACGTTTTCATATGAGCAAAGAAGTGTATTTCTGGTATCACCAAATGAATCAAAAACACCAGCTTTTATCATGCTTTCAATACATTTTTTATTTACGTTTTCCTCTTTTATACGTTTACAAAAGTCTATAAAATCTTTAAACAGCCCATTTTTTTTGCGTTCTTCTATAATTGAATCAATCGCACCTTCACCAACATTTTTTATCGCAGCAAGCCCAAATACAATCTTATCCCCATCTACCGTAAACCTTGTATAACTTCTATTTACATCAGGTCTTAAAATCTCAATATTCATTCTCTTACATTCATTTATATATACAGTGATTTTATTTTGAGCTGTCAAAAAACTATTTAGCAAAGCAGCAAAAAATTCAGTTGGATAATATGCTTTCAAATACGCTGTCCTGTATGCAACAACAGCATAACATGCCGCGTGTGATTTGTTGAAAGCATACTTTGCAAACTCTGCCATCTCATCAAATATTTTATTAGCTGATTTTTCATCAACACCGTTTCTAATCGCTCCAGATATGATGATTTTCCCTTCATCGTCTACTTGTCCATATATAAAATTCTTTCGCTCTTCTGCCATAACATCAAGCTTCTTCTTACCCATAGCACGACGCACCAAATCTGCTCTGCCAAGTGAATATCCCGCAACGCTTCTAACAATTTCCATTACTTGTTCTTGATATACCATACAACCATAAGTTACATTTAGTATAGGCTCAAGTATTTCATGCGTATACTCTGTTTGCGTCGGGTTATTCTTGCCTTTTATATATCTTGGAATTTGATCCATTGGTCCGGGTCTATAAAGTGCAACACCCGCAATTAGATCTTCCAAGCAATCAGGCTTCAATTCTTTCATAAAAGAAGTCATTCCGGCACTTTCAAATTGAAAAATACCACTTGAATCACCATTTTGCCAAAGCTTATAAACATAAGGATCATCCATTTCCTTATCATATTCCACATCAATATTTCTATTTTTCTTTACCATGTCAATCGCATCTTTTATAACTGTTAATGTTCTAAGTCCTAAAAAGTCCATCTTAAGTAGTCCTATCTCCTCAAGAATTGTCATTGTATACTGCGTAGAAATAGTCTCATCATTTTTATAAAGAGGAACATATGAATCTACTGGATCTTTTGTAATAACAACTCCGGCAGCATGCGTAGAAGCGTGTCTCGGTAGGCCTTCTAGCTTTCTAGAAATATCTATTACTTCTTTTGCTTCTGAATCCTCCTCGTACATTTTTTTAAGTTCAGGATTCGTCTCCAGTGCTTTATCAAGCGTCATATGAAGTTCCATCGGTACGTTCTTAGACATCATATCAGCTTTACTATACGGCACGTTTAAAGCTCTCGCAACATCCCTTATTACGCCACGCGCAGCTAGAGTTCCAAATGTTATAATCTGTGCAACGTGGTCATTTCCATATTTTCTACATACATAGTCAATTACATCTTGTCTACGCTCATAACAAAAATCGATATCAAAATCCGGCATACTAATTCTTTCCGGATTTAAAAATCTTTCAAAAATAAGATTATATTTAATTGGATCAATATCAGTAATTTCAATTGCATATGCAGCTAAACTTCCTGCACCAGAGCCTCTTCCAGGCCCGACCGGAATATCGTTTTCCTTGGCATAATGTATAAAATCCCAAACAATTAAAAAATAATCTACATATCCCATCTTATTTATTATGGAAAGCTCGTATTCAATCCTTTCATGTAGTACTGCGTCTCTTTTCAAAATCTCTTCTTCAAGAGTCTTTATATCATCACTATCGTTTATATCTGGAAAATACCTCTTTTTTAGCCCCTTATAGCATAATCCTCTCAAATAATCAAAATGGTTTTCGTTATTTGGTGTATCAAAATTAGGCAAAATTGTATGTCCGAATTCAAACTCAATATTGCACTTATTGGCTATCTCAACGGTATTATCAATAACTTCCGGAATATTTTTGAAATTTTCAAGCATTTCTTCAGGCGACTTAATAAAAAATTCATCCGAACCCATACGCATGCGTTCATCATCAATCATCTTTTTTCCTGTCTGAATACATAGCAAAACTTCGTGGCTATAGCTGTCTTCTCTTTTTATATAGTGCGCATCATTAGTGGCAATCATCTTAAGTCCAAGCTCTCTTGCTAGCTTAATAAGCCTTTGATTCGCAACAACTTGTTCTCTTATTCCATTATGTTGTAACTCGATATAAAAATCATCTTTCCCAAAAATATCAATATACTGATTTGCAATCTCTTTTGCCTTATCATATTCTCCAGCAAGTAATGCTCTATTAATGAAACCCGCCAAACACGCACTACTTGCAATCAACCCTTTACTGTACTTTCGCAATAATTCCATATCGATTCTTGGTTTATAATAAAACCCTTCTATAAAAGAAAGAGACACAAGTTTTATCAAGTTTTTGTATCCTTCATTGTCTTTTGCAAGTAGTACTAAATGACCTAATGTATCATCCACATTCGCCACTCTATCAAAACGCGTACGAGGCGCCACATACATCTCACAACCAATAATAGGTTTAATTCCATTCTTTTTACATTCTTTATAAAATTCAATAGCTCCATACATAACGCCATGATCTGTTATCGCTACCGCTTTCATGCCAAGCTCTTTAACTCGTGCGACTAAATCTTTTATTCTATTTGCCCCATCTAATAGGCTATATTCTGTATGCACATGTAAGTGTACAAAATCTTTACTCATACCTATCACCCAACCAGATTATATAACAGGAACTTTGATGTCGTCCACTAAAAATTTGAAACTTGGGGACGTCCATTAAAAGTTTCAGTCCCATGTCGATGTCCAACCTAATTGCAATTACTATCTATTCATGATATAATCTCCACTGGTGATTTTTATGTCAAATAAATTAGATAATATTAATACACTTGATGATTTTAAAAAATTAAATATAAATGAGCTTCCTGATCTTGCTACAGACATAAGAGAGTTTCTTATATCTAACGTTTCAAAGACGGGTGGTCATTTAGCTCCAAATTTAGGTGTAGTAGAACTTACAATGGCGCTTCATTATGTTTTTGATTCACCAAAAGATAAAATCATATTCGATGTTGGTCATCAATGCTACGTACATAAGATTTTAACTGGAAGAAAAAATAAATTTTCAACACTTAGAAAAATGAATGGTATTAGCGGTTTCCCAAAAACTCGTGAAAGCATTCATGATATATTTAATACAGGTCACAGTAGTACTTCCATATCCAGCGCTTTAGGTATTGCCACTGCGAACAAGCTTGCTGGCAAGAATGATTATACAATAGCAGTAATTGGCGATGGTGCACTGACTGGTGGGCTTGCCTTTGAAGGGCTTAATAACGCAAAAATTGATGATACGAACCTAATAGTAGTTTTAAATGACAATCAAATGTCAATATCTCCATCAGTCGGGAATTTATCAAGTTACTTAAATCAGCTTCGCTCTAGCAGTCTATATACATCAAGTAAACAAGGCGTTAAAAAATTTCTTGGCTATATTCCTTTTCTAGGAAAGTTTTTAACAACCATAATTGAAAACTCTAAGGACACTTTAAGGCATCTTATATTGCCAAATAGTAGGATGTTCGAACAGTTTGGGTTTACATACTTAGGTCCAATTAATGGTCACGATATAAATGATTTAATAAAAATTTTAAATCGCGCCAAAAAAGTAAAAAAACCCGTATTACTTCATGTTGTAACAATGAAGGGCAAAGGATATGAATATGCTGAAAAAAATCCAGATACATTTCATGGTGTTGGCTCGTTTGATATTGAATCTGGCAAAATATCTGAAAGTAGCCCTTCATATTCAAAGAGGTTCGGCAAAGAACTTGTAAAGCTAGCAAAAGAAAATAAAAAAGTAGTTGCAATAACCGCAGCTATGCCAAAGCGGTACTGGTCTTTCGGAATTTAGCAAAGAATTTCCGGATAGATTTTTTGACGTAGGAATAGCTGAAGAACACGCAGTAACTTTTTCCTCAGGTTTAGCTTGCCAAGGATATATTCCCGTTTTTGCAGTATATTCAACTTTTTTGCAAAGGGCTTATGACGAAATTTTGCATGATATTGCACTACAAAAAGCTCACATTATCTTGGCAATAGATCGCGCTGGGATTGTTGGTGCAGATGGCGAAACACATCATGGTATATTTGATTTATCATTTTTATCACATATACCTAACATGACTATAATGGCTCCAAAAGATGGAAATGAATTGGCACGGAATGTTAAAATTTGCAGTAGAGTACAATGGCCCGATTGCAATAAGGTATCCACGCGGCTCGTATAAAGACTCAATTACCGAAAAAAATATCATTCCAGAGATAAAATTATGTCAAGCAGAAATTTTAGAAAAAGGAAACGATATAACTATTATAGGTTTGGGAAAGACAGTAACCACCGCTTTAGAAGTAGCAAAACTTTTAAAAAAGAAAAAAATAAATGCTGAAGTAATAAACGCAAGATTTCTAAAGCCACTAGATAAAAGTACTATACTCGAATCAATTAGAAAAACGAAAAAAGTAGTTACTATAGAAGACAATGTAATCACAGGCGGACTTGCAAACGCAATAAAAGACCTAATAATAAATGAAAACATAACATACAAAAAATTTTTTGCATACCCAGATGAATTTATAAAGCACGGTACAATTAGTGAAATTGAACATGAATATCAGCTTGATACCAAGAGTATTGCATCTCTTCTTTAACTTCTGATGGGGACGAAGAAAATCTGTCAAAAAACTTCGTCCCCATTGACACTCCTATTGCTTAACACTACGTGATATATTTAGCAAAACACCACATGCTGATAAAATAATAATTAACGCAGTTCCTCCGATAGCTAAAAAATGGTAGTGGTATTCCCGTTACTGGGAATAGTGCTGATACTATCGCTATATTTAATAAAGCCTGAACTGCTATAAGTGTTGTTATTCCTAATGCTAATAACGTTCCAAACATATCTTGTGCTTTTAAAGCTATCGTCATTCCTCTCCATATAAATATTCCAAATAACACAAGCACAAATACTACACCTACAAATCCAAATTCTTCAGCCCATATTGCAAAAATAAAATCATTATGTGGCTCTGACATATACATATATTTTTGTGTACTATTTCCAATACCTACTCCAAATAATCCACCAGACCCAACTGCATATAATGATTGAACTGCTTGCCATCCTGTATCTAGCAAGTCACTCCATGGATCTAAAAACCCAACTAATCTTTGTACCCTATATTCTTCTTGCAATAAATAAAATATTCCGAACTAACAATATTGGGGGGGCAGCAATAATTATCTGCTTCATTTGCATTCCTGAAGCAAATATCATAACAGCAGATACCATACATACAATTCCTATAGCGCTCATGTGTGGCTCTTTATATAATAAAAAGCAAATTATTCCGGATTACCACTAAAAGTGGAAAAATTCCTTTCCAAAATTTCTTATTTTTTTTCGGATCTTTAGAAAGTTTTGCCGCCAAAAAAACAATTAATGCTATTTTCATTAATTCAGATGGTTGAAATTGAAATCCTAAATAAATCCATCTCGTTGACCCCTTTACAGTCCTTCCAATGCCCGGCACCAAAACTAATGCAAGCAATACTATCGCAACAATAATTGCTATATCCGCAAGTCGCCCTTTATAAAGCCTATAATCTATCAAAGAAAATAAAATCATCCCAGCTATTCCAATCCCAGCATTTACAAGTTGACTTCTAAAATAAAAATAGCTATCTCCTTCGTATGTAAACGCACTAGGTGCACTAGCACTAAGAACCATTATTAGCCCAAGTGCCAACAATATAAGAATAGAAACTAACAATCCAATATCCAATGGTTGTTTTTTCTTTTTAGCTATCTCTTTACTATCTGACTTTACAATTCTAGTCTCGTTCGTAACTATATCTACGTCACCTCCATCTGTTTTTATGTGTCAACTTTATATAATTAGCAGACTAACTATTGCTAGCAAAAATGTTATTCCCCAAAAAGCTGGCACAATAACAGTCTCTTTAACACCACAAAGCTCAAAATGATGATGAATTGGCGCCATTTTAAATAATCTCTTTCCATGCGTTACTTTAAAATAAACAACTTGTAATATAACAGACAATGCTTCCACAACGCAGACACCGGCTACTACAATTAAAATAAGCGGCATTTTAAGCATTAACGCTACACTACAAAACGCACCTCCAAGAGCAAGTGAACCAGTATCTCCCATAAAAACCTTAGCTGGATTTAAATTAAATAATAAAAATCCAATAGTCGTTCCCGCAACAATAGCTGAAAAGGCAGCCATCTCTTTATTTTCTAACTTAATCGAAACAATCACAAAAAATAACATTATAATCGCCGAAACACCCGCAGCCAGGCCATCCAAACCATCAGTCAAATTCAAGCTATTCGTGCACGCCAGTATTATAAATACTGCGAAAGGAATATAAAACCAAGGTGGAAGAGTAACATATGTTTTTAAAATTGGAATATACATTTCCGTCCCAAAATCAGTATATATCAAATATAGTACAAATGCCGTTGCAACCAAAATTAAACCTAACATCTTAAGCGATGGTTTTAGTCCTTCTGTATTCTTTAAAACTAATTTAATAAAATCATCAACAAATCCAATAATTCCATAACCAATAGTGATAAAAGCAACTGGCAAAATATTAGGATATTTAAAAGATACACCTATGGAAACAACTAAAATTACTAACAGCATTATTATTCCTCCCATAGTAGGAGTCCCGCTTTTTTTTAAATGCTCCTTAGGTCCATCTGTCCTTACCACCTGACCAACTTTAAGTTTTCGCAAAATTGGAATTATTATAAATCCCAAAATAATTGTCATAATAAAAGAAACTATTAATGCATCTGTTTCAACCGATGAATTTGCAATAAATGTTTTTAATTTTTCTATCATAATTTCCCCCTAAAAACCACCATACATTACCATGCATATATCGATTTACCCTTTTGTGGTGGTAATTTTTTTAATGCTTCAAGAATAACTTCTCTATCATCAAAGTGATGCTTCTCCCCATTAATTTCTTGATACGTCTCATGGCCTTTGCCTGCAACCAAAACTAAATCATTTTTCTGTGCTTGACTTAAAGCATGTTCAATTGCTTTTCTTCTATCTACGATTACTTTATACTTTCCATTTGTTTTTTTGATGCCTTCCTCTATTTGTTCAACAATCTTAACCGGATCTTCTGTTCTTGGATTATCTGAAGTTATAACTGTATAGCCTGCAAGTTTTCCTGCAATCTCACCCATCATAGGTCTTTTAGCAGTATCTCTATCACCGCCACAGCCAAATACACAAATAATTTTACCCTTCGTATATACTCTAGAAGCCCTTAAGATATTTTCCAGACTATCTGGAGTGTGTGCATAATCCACCATGATAGTGAAGTCTCTTAAGTTAGGAACAATTTCCGATCTTCCTGGCACTCTAACCTTTTCAAGCCCATCCAATACATTTTCAAAACCACATCCAAGTCTAATACAAACACATATTGCTGCCAAAGCATTATAAACTGTGTATCTGCCCGGTATTCCAACTTTAATCCTTTGAATTGTTTTATTAAAAGGCAATTTAAAATCAGAATAACTATTTGTAATAATAATATCTCTAGCACATACAAAAGGATTATTATCAATTCCATATGTTTCAACTTGGCATGTAGCCATATTCATAAGTCTTTTAGCATACATATCATCACAATTAACATATCCAACCTTAGCCATTGTAAAAAGCTTTGCTTTAGCTGCTAAATAATTATCAAACGTCTCATGAAAATCCATGTGATCTTGTGTCAAATTCGTAAAAACAGCTATGTCAAAATCTATTCCTAGCACTCTATCTAAAGCAAGAGAATGTGATGAAACCTCCATAACAACAACATCAACTTTTTCATCTGCCATTTCTCTAAACATCTTTTGTAAATCAATACTCTCAGGCGTAGTCCTTTCTGCTGGTATAACTTTATCGCCAATATAATTCGCAATAGTACCAATTAGTCCAACCTTTTTTCCAGCGCTTTCTAAAATACTTTTTATCATGTACGTAGTAGTTGTTTTTCCTTTTGTTCCTGTGACTCCAACCACTTTAAATTCACGTGACGGATGATTATAAAAATTACATGCTGCCAAAGCTAATAATTTTCTTGTATCATCTGCTATAACAACAGTAATTTCATCTGGAATAATACTTTCATCATAATGTCCTTTTTGAATAGCAATTACTTTAGCACCATTGCCTATTGCAGGCACTATATATTCGTGCCCATCAGTTTTAAAACCAATGATTGCAACAAACATATCTCCAAAACCCACAAGCCTTGAATCGCACCTTATTTCAGGAATATCAATTTCTGCATTTCCCCTTACATTCACACCTTCAATTCCTTCTAAAATTTTTGATAATTTCATTAATATCCTCCTTTTCTAGTAGCCCATAAAACTACTAACAACAAAAATAAATTTTCGTAACAATTGTAATTACAATTCGCTACTTTTATATTATTTCGCCTAAGTTTATAATTAAGCGAGATAATCCAAACTAAATTTATTCAACATCAATTCCAACAGCTCTAAACTCAACGCGCACAATAGAGCCTTGCTCAACACTCGTACCTGCCGGTGGATCTTGTAATATAGACATTCCACTTCCGGAAATTTTTATATTTAAATTTGCATCCGACAGTTTCTTTGTTGCCGTAACAATATCAACATTAGTAACATCCGGTACTATTGTATTGAACCTAGTATCATTGCCCTCAGTATATAACTTTACAAGTGATTTTTCAATTAAAGTTTCTCCAGCAACAGGCATTTGCGCAGTAACTATAGCATTTGTATCTGATAAATCAACATTATATTTTAATCCTGCATTATTTAAAATCCTAATCGCTTCTCCAACAGTTCTATTTGTCACATCAGGTACTTCAACTTTAATTGTAGTATCCTCCGAAGTATAATCCTTCGGGACATCCATATACTCTAAAACTTCTGTCAAAATATTTGAAACTACCGGTGCACAAATAGCCCCACCTTGATGTCCATACTCTCCCTTAGGATTTGCAATAGATAACATAATTGCCACCTGCGGATCTGACGCTGGCGCAAGAGCGACAAATGAAGCTGTATAAGTTTTATTTTCACCTCTACCCTGCTCTGCTGTACTCGTCTTTCCTGCAACATAATAGCCCTCAACTCTACCATTTCTACCAGTTCCATCAGAAACAACACTCGTCATCATATCTAAAACACTATCAGCAGTATGCTCAGAAAATACTTGCTTCACTACCTTAGGCTCATTTTCCTGAACAACATTTCCATCCGCATCTACAATCTTAGAAACAATTCTAGGTTCCATAAGCTTTCCACCATTTCCAAAAACAGAAATTATATTCAGCATATTAAGTTGCGTAAGCGTAAAACCTTGCCCAAACGATGCAGAAGCAATAGTTGAATCAGTAACATTTTGTATCGTATGAATAATACCATTAACTTCTCCCGGCAAATCAACTCCTGTTTTCTTAGAAACACCAAGTGCACTTAAATAATTATAATACGTCCCTTTTCCAAGAGTAAGTGCAACATTCATAAAAACAGGATTACAAGAATTCATAAGCCCCTGTCTTAAACTCTGTCTTCCATGAGGGTTATAATATCTCCAACATTTTATGTTCCAACCTTCTATTGTAAGATAACCATTGCAAGAAAATTTTACAGTATCAACATCATTAACAATCCCTTCTTCAAGAGCAATTGCTGCAGTAACAGTTTTAAAGACAGAACCCGGCTCAAAAGTATCAGTTATTGCTCTATTTCTCCATAAATTTTGAAGTTCAGTTGTCCTGTCTTTTCCAGACATCTCATCCCAGTTAGCCTGCACTGACTCAACAGTATGCGTAAATGGATCATTAGGATCAAAATCAGGCGCAGTAGCCATAGCAAGAATATCCCCAGTCTTTGGATCCATGATTGTGCAAATTGCATAATCAGGATCATTATCACGAACAGCTTGCTCTAAATATTTCTCCGTTATATATTGTATCATTTCATCAATCGTAAGAACTAAGCTTAATCCATCTTCAGATGGAATATACTTTTCATCGTTTAATGGTAACTCATTTCCTATCGCATCAGTGCCAACAATAAGTTGACCAGGAATTCCCTTTAATACCTTTTCATATTGAACCTCAATACCTTCAAGTCCTTGATTATCTGTGCCGCAAAAGCCAAGCACGTGAGAAAGTAAACTGCCATTTGGATAATATCTTTTTGTATCTTCATAAATATTAATTCCCGTAATGTTTTCCTCAGAAATCCAAGATCTCACTTTGTCAGTAATAGTCTTATCAAGTTTTTTAGCTATAATTTCATCCGCTGTATTTTTCTTCGTCTTCTCCAAAACAGTATCATAATCAATTCCTAAAATATCAGCCAAACCTCTAGCGGTCTTCTCCTTATTTTCACTTTTTATATTATTCGGAGTAATGCTAATAGTCTCAACAGTGATACTCTCTGCAAGAACTTCTCCGTTTCTATCATATATTACTCCTCTACTTGGGCTAATCGTTTTATTTTTAGTTTGTTGCGCATACGCCTCACGTTTCATATCATTACCACGTACAATTTGCCAATAAAACAGCCTACACATCAAAACAAAAATAACGACAAAATATATTATTAAAATGAACCTAATCCTCTTCTTAACTTCTATAGTAGTTTTAGCCAAAAGAAATATCACCTCACACAAGCACAAAATAATACACGTAGTAAATATATACTATTATATACAAAAGATTATTACTTTTCTACATATTTATTTTTATATCAAAAGATACCTTTAAAAAGTTAAGTAAAGAAAAAAGGAGAACGAACATAAGCCCTTTTTCTAAAGGCTACCATGTTTATCCCCCTGTTTTTATATTTAGTCTAATATATTTAAAATATCATTTAGTAAATTTTCAAAAAAAGACTCCTCTTCTTCCTCTATAACAACAGGCGTCGAAATTTTATCTCGCTTGTCCACCGAAATTCGATGTATTTGCGAATCTTTAGGTTTTTGCATACCTAACTGATATTTTGCATACGTCTCAATATACGATATATTTGTCTCTGTTTGTATATCCGACTCAAGTTGTACATTTAAAGTTGTAATATCATCTAGCTCACCTTTTAAGTCATTCAATTCATTAAAAGACTCATTAATTACCGATGATCTATACGAAATCAAAAATAAAATTGAAAAAGCAAAAAACGAAAAAATAAACCCTCTAACTAAACTTCCCTTCTTCATTGCTGGTTTTACATTACTCTTTGGCTTTTTCAACGTCATTTCCTTAGGCTTTTCAATCTTTCTTGTTCCAACAAAAGAAGGTACTTCGATATTTTTAGAAGTATTTCTTCTCTTTTGTGTAGCTGCTAGAGTTGTTGTTGTTTTTACATTACTACGTGTAGACGTTTTAGCTCTTTGCGCAGTAGACTTTGATGTAGTAGCGGTTCTTGTATTTCTTACAGTTGTATTTCTTGTAGCTCCAAAATTTCTAGTCGCAGTATTTGTCTTAACACCGCTTTGTATTCTACGCGTTTCTGCCTGTGAATTATTCACTCTATTCCTAGCAAATGTAGCTCTACTAGTAGATGTTCTAGAAGACGCACGAACACGAGGCGCAGTATACGCTGTGCCTCTATTTTGTCTAGCATATTCATAATAGTCGTATTCTTCCTGTCTTAATGCTGGCACAAAACAAGCCCCCTTATAATATCATCAACAAAAATAAAAGCTAGTTTTTATCATCTCTTTCAAAAACTCTCATCTTCGCACTTCGTGAACGTGGATTTCTCATCTGTTCATCATCTGTTGGTACTAACGGTTTCTTTGTAATAACCTTGCCATAAGATTTGTACCCACAAACGCACTTAGGAAAATCCTTTGGACACGTACATTTTCCTTGCATTTCTGTAAAAGTATTTTTAACTATTCTATCTTCTAATGAATGAAAAGTTATTACACACAACCTTCCACCAATATTTAAAAGCTTTATTGCATCAACAAGAGTATTATTTAACTCTTTTAATTCACCATTTACCTCAATTCTCAATGCCTGAAAGATTCTCTTAAAAGAATCAACCTGATCTTTTTGTACTGCACTTCGAATAATATCAGCAAGCTCGTAAGTAGTTTTTATTTGCTTAGATTCTCTGCACTTCACAATTCTATCTGCTATTTTTTTTGAAAATTTTTCTTCGCCATAATCTGAAAATATTTTTTCAAGCTCTGCTTTAGAATACGAATTTACAACGTCCTCAGCCGTCAACGTTTGCTCCTTATCCATTCTCATATCAAGCAAAGAATCTTTAGTATAGCTAAAACCTCTACTTCCCTCATCAACTTGATAAGATGAAACACCTAAATCTAAAAGTATTCCATCCACTTTATCTATTCCTAATTCATTAACATACGTCTTTATTTCCTCATGGCGACCATGAACATACTTCACATTTTGATAACCAGAAAGTCTTTTTCTACTTACTTCTAGCGCTTCCTCATCTCTATCTATTCCAATTAAAAACCCGCCTTTTAGTCTTTCAACAATCTTGCTACTATGTCCTGCTCCGCCAATTGTACCATCAACATATATCCCATTTTCTTTTATATTTAAATTTTCAATAACCTCATTAAGCATTATCGGTTCATGCTTAAACTCCATACTATTTCTCCTCGTGAAATAAAGATGTAGCGGTCACAAGGACCGCTATCTCCATTCCTTAAATCTCTTTAAACATCCTCGTTATTTTTCTTTAGTACTTTTTGAATTTTTCATTTGTTAATTAGTACACTAACTGTACTTTTTCATTAGTAAAACTTGAGCTATCTACTAGCTTTTTTCTTTAGTATAATTTATGTTTTCATCTTTTGCATTTCGTATAATCTCTTTTGTAATTTTCGTAATACCTTGTATTACTTTTATCTTTTGTACTTTTAAAAATTTTTCTTTAGTATATATTTAACTAGTCAATCAAGACTAAATTAAATTCCAAGCATTGTCATTTTTTCAGCAATATCATCAGAATCCAAATCGTTATTATATTCTTCCCACTTAGCCTTACTCCAAATTTCAATTCTAGAAGAAACACCGATTATAACGATTTCTTTTTCTAAAGATGCATATGCACGCAGTCCCTGTGAAACTAAAATTCTTCCTTGGCTATCAATCTCACATTCAATAGCCGATGAAAAGAAAAATCTAGTAAAATTTCTTGCATCTTTTCCAGTAATAAGAGGTAGAGTCTTTATCTTCTCTTCAATTGATGCCCATTCAGAAACAGAATAACCATACAAACAGCCATCAAAACCTTTTGTTAAAATAAATCTCTCGCCAAGCTCTGTTCTAAACTTTGCAGGAATAATTACTCTGCCTTTGGTATCAATATTATGACTGTACTCACCAATTAGCATAACTATTCCTCCCTTCAATTAACATATCCACCACTTGGCTCCACTTTCCTCCACCTTTGACTCAATTTTAATATAAGATGTTAAGTAATGCAAGTATTTTTCTAAAAAAAGTAAAAATTTTCTAAATTAATATGCAAAAAAATGCGAGGTGAAATTAGCAATCTTCACCTCGCATGTCATACAAGATTTATCTTTCCATATCTTCCTTTGATTTATCTTTTTTATACCTATCTGGGTCTCTTAATGACCTTCTACTACCTAACGATTCTTCTCCTCTTCTATTTAAATCGCTTATTGAACTTTTTATGCTCTCTACTCTATCGCTTATTTGTCTCAATTCTACCTTTGGCTTTTTAAGGCTTCCAAACAAACCCTTACGCTTAACTTCTTTTTCGACTACAATTAAATCAGTCTTGTAAGGATAATGATTAGCAGACTTTCTTAACGCTTCAGCAACTTCTTCTATACTATTTGCAGCCTTTAATGCACATGTCAACCCAACTGCTGAATTAAGGTCCACCTTACTTACATAGTCATTAATCTCTGCATTTCTAAATATCCATGGTCTATTTAATAATCTATCAAAATTATTTTTTGTTTCTTTATTCCCACCGACTTCTCTCTTCTCTTGCTATATTCGCAATAAGCTTCTTCGCTGCTTCTTTTCCATATTCTTTTTCAATTCTTTTTCTTATATCCTTTATTTCTCTCTTCAAACTCTTTTTCGGATCTTCCAGAATTGGAGCTAAATCTTCCTCAACATATACTAACTCGCTTCCCTGCTTTTCAAATCTATAAAGCTTACCTTTTTCTATTTTTTGTTTATCACGTAAAGCAAACAACTGCCCCTCTCTTTCCATGGCAAGTGGCATTCTTTCAAGAACTCTTATATTAGAAGAAACTGTATCTTCTATCGCTTCTTCATGTCTCACTGATG
>CALXZO010000012.1 GCA_944393265.1 uncultured Clostridia bacterium
ACACCTAACAAAGTTTGATATTTCAAGTCTTTGTTGATTCCATCGACTAGCTTTTCTATTGCCTGTGGTTGGTCGCCAGTTGGCTCAAATTTCGAGTGCAATTTAAACATTTTTTCACTTCCTATAACAATAACTAATTTCATTAAACTATTTTTAATTAACCATTCTTTTTTTAATTTAGCAAATACATCATATATTCCAATATCAAACAACTTTTACTATTTTATCTGGCACTATACATTTTTCTTTTTAATTGATATATTCTATCTTTCATTTGTTGTCATTTTTGGATAAGGTCTTGTTCTAATTTTTTCTAATTCTTTTTTATAAAGATTCTCATAATATGTAGATTTTGTATTTCTTACAAACTCCTTTTTATCTTCTTCGATTACCACTATTCTTTCTTCTCCATCTACTAAAACCTCTCCTATTTTTCCTTCACTACTAATAATGTCATAACCACCATCATCATTCACACAAACTGTATAAGAATGATTATGATATTCGAAATCTTTGTCCTTACCATCTATAACTTTTTTTCTCGCATGCGTTGAAAGTTCATTATTCTGTCTATACAATTTTCAACATAATTAGAAAGTAATTTCTTACTCGCAAACATTTCAAAATTCATATTCATATCTTACACCTCTTTTTTATTGTGGCTATCTCTCCATTTCTATTACCTCCTCATATTGTTTAAATACTGGTGGTTCATGGTATTCAAAATCAACACCCAAACTTTTTAATTTCTCTACTGATGCTTCTATTATTTCTCTAGGAATTCCGATGTTTTCTACATGATAATTTAAAAATCCAAAAGGCATATGATGTTTTCTCGTTTCTACATTTTCGTTCATTTTATCCTCACCAACCAACAAATATTCATGAGAAAATGATTTCGCCTTTAAGGCTCCTTCAAATCTATTAGGATTTCTTGTTATATTCCATGTATTATCCACAACGTACTGTTTACCATCTATTTCCTGCACAAAATAATCATGAGTTCCTTCTTTAGAATAAATCATATTACATTTACAATTCATTCGAGGATTATTTAAAAGTGTACATGATAGCCTTGCAAATGCCGCACAAACACCATGTTTTTCATTAATAGCAGTTTCTATATTTCCTGCCTTATGATCTATACCTTTAAATGCATTACATATATATTTCTTTCCAGCAACATTTGATACTCTTCCTTCTACAAATTGCATTTTTCTTTGAAGCCAATTACTTACCAAAATACTTTTATCTATATCATCCAGTTGCTCCATAGGCAGTCCTTCAAGAATCTCATCTAGTATTTCATTTACATTTGTTCTAATTATAGAATTACAGTTAGGAGCAGACTCTCCACAAAAAAATCTTCCTTCTGCTCTAATAGTTTCAGCACACGTATATCCGCTTATTTTATCATTACTTGGAATATACATTATATAGTCAAATGGAATATATACACTGCTATAATCTGTATCCTTAAAATTTACATTACTTCTATCTTTTACCTCATAATCATTTAATAAAACAAAGTCTTTTTTATACGGTACTGGTGCTTTTTTAAAAAGCTCGTCAAAATAATATGCAACACCAATGTCTTGAGAGATTATTGTAATTCCCTCTAGGTTTGGTATATTTCTCAATTCTTCTATCTTCACATCTTTTTCTATATCGTCACCAAGTCTATCAACATATATTTGTATACTATTTACCGAATCGGTTATTTTAGACAAATCCCATTCATTCCAATTTACAAACAATTGTATTTTTGTTGGTCCAAATTTCATTAACATTATATCTCTCCTCCTTTACAAATTATAATAATATTACCTTTATTATTCATAAATTCTATAATTACTAATATCCTACATTTTACCCTTATCATTAATTAATCTATTTTTATTATCAAATTCAAAAATAAATTCTGTATCATTTTCAAAATAAACTTTAATATTATCTAAATTTTCTTCAAAAGAATTTTTATTATTTATTGCAAAAGCCTTAATCATCAATCTATGATTAATATTAAAAGAAGAAATAATCTCCATAGTTCTATTTAAAAATTTATTTGTATCTATTGGTGCGAATATTTTTTCAGGCAACTTATTAAAAATCATAAATATAGATACATCACCTCAACCTTTAAAATAACAAGTATATTTTTCTGCTAAAGCAGTATAAATAATCGCAAGTGCATGTTCTGTATATTCTTCATCTAATTTACAAAACTTCCGCTAGTTCTTCTAATTTTTGTCTTGTTTCTTCATTTAATTTTGTTCGAATAGTAACTTGAGGCATTACAACTTCCATATCCTTCATCTGTGTAACTATGTCCATCATAAGCTTATTCGCCATCGGCGCCCATGTACCATTTTCAACAAATGCTATTTTTCTATTTTTATATCCCTTTCCTTTTAGTTCTCGTAAAAAGTGTTCCATTAAAGGAAATAACTCTGCATTGTAAGTCGGCGCTGCTAGTACTAATGTCTTATATTTGAATGCTTGTGAAATTACTTCCGAAAGATCTTCTCTAACTAAGTCTATAAGCTTCACTTCTTTATCTGATTTTTCTATAAGCATTCTTTTTAATTCTTTCATTGCTTCAAACGTGTTGCCATGCATAGAAGCAGCCACAATCAAAATCCCGTCCTCTTCAGGAATATACTGACTCCATGTATTATACATATCAACATAATATTCTATATTTTTATCTAAAATTGGGCCGTGCAATGGACATATCATTTTTATTTCTAATTCCGTAGCTTTATTTAAAAGCGCTTGAACTTGAATGCCGTATTTTCCTACTATATTGAAATAATATCTTCTTGCTTCAGACTCCCATTCTTCAGCTATATCAAGTGTTCCAAACTTTCCAAAGGCATCTGCTGAAAATAATACTTTTTCTTTTTTCTCATATGTGACCATAACTTCTGGCCAATGTACCATTGGCGCCATTGCAAATTTTAAAGTATGTTGACCTAAAACTATCTCGTCTCCATCATTTACGAGTACTTTCCTTTTTTCAAATTCATCAATATTAAAAAACTGTGGAAGAAAAGCAAAAGTTTTTTGGTTTCCTATAAGCTTCATATCTGGATATTTTTCGCAAAGCAATTTTATATTATATGAATGATCTGGCTCCAAATGTGAAACAACTAGATAATCCACTTTTTTTCCTTCTAGCTCTCCATCTAATTTTTCAAGCCATGTGTCCGTTGCTCTGCTGTCGACTGTGTCTAGAACAGCAATTTTTTCATCTTTTATTAAATATGAATTATACGAGACTCCGTTTGGTACAACATATTGTCCCTCGAACAAATCAAGGTCTTTATCATCTACACCTATATATTTAATTGAATCTGTAATTTTGATATTCATTATATTTTTTCTCTCCTTTATATTTATTATAATTCATCTTTATAGCATCATGCTAATTGATATTTATACATTTTACGCGGTAATTTTATCATATATATATTGTAACTACAAGTAATTTTACTTTAACCCACACTTGTGTTAATCCTTTCGTATTTGCTGCTATTTTTTATTTTAATGCTTGAAATTCCCACGATTTCATGCATAACATTTCAATAACATACTTTATGTTACTTCACATAAAAAAGACCCGTTTTTTACAACGAGTCTTATCTCCAATTAATTAATATTGAGGTTTTTTGAGGCACAAGCGATACTAACTAGACATCACCTCTACAAATACAGGAATGTCACTTTTTGGAGATATTCCAATCTCTTGATACGTTTCTATCGAATAAGTGGGAAGGAGCGTTGCTTTGTAACCGTTCCCACTCATATGAGCGATAAACTCTTCGGCTGTCGAAGTGCTAACCGAAAATTTAAACCGCTTTGCGGAAGGAGTTACCTTGAAGAGCATCTGGTTGCCCTTAAAGAACATTTTGCCAGAATGTTTCCTCCTCCTATTGTACAATTCGAGGGAACTCCAAAAGAAGTCAATCTCAAATTGCAAATATTTGACATGGTTCTTATTGTCCCACGCCACATCATGTGGTTTCCCATATTTTACAACGTAAGTCCAGTCGTTTGTAGTTGTTTTGCTTACACTGTAATCAGGGTGTCTCGCTATCTCTCTGTAAATAGCCTCACGATAGAAACTATTTTCTGTTTTAAAAACAGTAATTCTATCCGAACCATTCACAAAATTTGAAAACTCTGACTTGGCCCTTTCTTCCTGCTTCTTTTTGGTAAGATTAAGGTCTTCCGTACACAACTTAACCAGAGAAATGAAGGGTTCTGTCGTTGGAACACTAGGCATAAGCCATACATATTCTCTTTTACCCCTGCTATTCCTGATAGTCAGCCGGAATTTACTGTCTAGTAAGTATTGACAAATTGCTTCACTCAGTTCCTTTGAAAGCTCTTCCCCGCAGAAATATTCTTGTGGAAAAGAAAGCACCTCCTCTAGGGTAGTTGCGTTCTCCCCCCAAACTACAATGCCTATTTTCTGCTTTATCATTTCCTCGACATGCTGCTTGTAGTTTGCTACTGTTATCTCGTTCATTTTCATTTTTCAAGCCCCCGTTTTTACTGCATTCTGTGCTTTGGTCTCTTTAAAACGTCTCCATTCAAGCTACATGAGATAATTCACCTCTTTTTAAAAAATATAGCTTCCGCAATATATTATACCATTTTATGTAAAGCAAAGCAAGGGATTATATAGACAAAGAGACAAAGCTTTGCCTATACTTCTTAAACCCAACCCAGCTAGGGCAATAGGTTCAAGCATTATAGACGAAAACCCTGTCTCTATCTCTTCTTTATTTAGTAATTTTCGTTCGTGTATTACATTGCTGCACGATACAAATTTATAAAATCCTCTTTTGTTACTTCTCTTGGGTTTCCTGGTTTACAAGGATCTTCCATAGCCTTATCAGCAAGCATTTCTAAATCTTCTTCTTTGCATCCAACATCTTTAATCGTCTGCGTAATACCAACGCTTTTTGATAACTCTTCTAACATCCAAACAAATGTATTTACAACATCTTGGTTATTTAAATTAGCAGCATCAGGTCTGCCGATATTAACTAATATTTCTCTAAAACGATCTGCGCAGACTTCTCCATTAAACCTCATAACAGTCGGAAGTAATATTGCATTTGCGACGCCATGAGGCGTATCATAAACAGCTCCTAATTGATGTGCCATCGAGTGAACAATACCTAAACCAACATTTGAAAATCCCATTCCAGCAATATATTGCGCAAGACCCATTTTTTCAATAGCCTCCTCGTTTCTCTCATTAACTGCTGAAGGCAAATATTTAAAAATTAATTTGATTGCTTCCATATGAAACATATCAGACATTGTATTATGTGCTTTCGTTATATATCCTTCTACTGCATGTGTTAAAGCATCCATTCCTGTCGATGCAGCAATTGATTTTGGCAATGTAGCCATCAAATCTGAATCAACAATGGCAAGAACTGGAATGTCATTTGGATCAACACATACCATTTTTATTTTTCTTTCCTCATCTGTAATAACATAATTAATAGTTACCTCTGCAGCTGTTCCATGTGTAGTAGGTAGTGCAATTAACGGCATTCCTCTATTTACAGTATTTGACACCCCGTTTAACGATTGCAATGTTCTGTCTTGGTTAGTCATCAAAATGGAAATTCCTTTTGCTGTATCAATAACAGATCCTCCTCCAACAGCTACAATTACATCTGATTTTTCTTTTTTGCATCTTTCAACTCCGTCCAACACATTTCTTATAGTTGGATTAGGTTTTATATCAGAATAAACAGAATATTCCATAGCTGCTTTATCTAACACACTAGTTACCTTTTCAGTAACTCCCGCCTTTATAAGCGATTCATCTGTAACTAACAAAATTCTTTCAAAGCCTCTTCTTGTAATCTCTTCAGGTAATACCTCTCTTGCTCCTTTTCCAAAATAAGATGTTTCATTTAAAACAAATTTTGTAACCATATAAACTTCCTCCTTTGTTAATATCGATATTATTATATCCCATCAAATGAAAAATAAAAATTTATTTTTTCATGTTGTATAAAATAGAAATTTAGTTTTCTATATATTTTTTTATTCCTTCAATATCATCAAGCGAAAAACTGCTTTCTGTTCCCGCATCCATATCTTTTATCTTAACAGTGTTGCTAGCAACTTCATCTTCTCCAAGAACTATTACAAAAGGAATGTTCATCTTGTTTGCGTAATTCATACTCTTCTTCAATTTTTTGTCACTTTTATCTATGTCGACTTTTACTCCTGCATCTCTTAATTTAGACACAAAATTAAATGACTCAACACTAGTTCCAAATGGTATTACATAAAGATCTACCGTAGATACTTTTTTATCTGTATCCTTTAATACAAGTATTTCATAAATAACGTCTAATCCAAAAGACATTCCGACAGCAGGATATTCATTTCCGTCATCTATGAAAGTAGTAATAATTTTGTCATATCTACCGCCACCACCAATACTAAGATTAAAATCTTGATTTGCAACCTTCCTGCCTTTCACAAAAATCTCCCAGACAGTTCCTGTGTATATATCAATGCCTCTTGCTAAATATGGAGCAAACTTCATATTTTCTAATGCTTTAGAGCCTGCCAGATAAGCATATAATTCATCAATTTCAGACAAGCCCTCGCTTATTAGCTCACTATCACTCTTTGATAGCCTTTCCTTTAAGCTACCATAATCTAGATTCAAAATTTCAAAAAGCTCTTCCAATTTATCTTCGCTAATACCCATTTTTTCAAACTCTACTACTAGCTCTTTTCTAGTTAACTTTGCGAATTTATCAATAAGCATAATTGATTTTCTAAGCACATCATCTGAGATATTTCCTAAAGTCATCATAATAATTCCACTTAAAAGCTTTCTGTTATTGAATTCTATTTCTATATCTATTCCCAACTTCTTATATGCTTCTGTTGTCATCATCATATATTCAGCTTCAGCCATCATGCTTTTTACCCCAACAACATCAACATCACATTGCGTGAATTCACGATTTCTACCAAGCTTTACAGGGCCATCTCTATATACCTTACCTATTTCATATCTCTTAAATGGTAAAGTTATATTAGGATTAGAACTAATTAACTTTGAAAAAGTAATTGTTAAATCATATCTAAGTCCTAGTTTTCTCTGCCCCTGATCACTTAGCTTATACATTTCGTTTAAAATGTCTGCCCCCTCTGAATATTTAGAAGCAAGCAAATCATACATACAAATTATTGGTGTTTCAACTGGTGCAAAACCATATTTAATAAACACTGACTGCAATACTGTCTTTATCTTTTCTCTAATTATTTGTTTCTCCGGCAAATAATCATATGTTCCTTTGACATTTTCAAAACCTTTATTCATGCGCAGCTCTCCTTTCACCACTCCACGTATTATATACCTTTTTACCCTATTTTTCAATCTTTGGTGATATGAAATTGTAAAAAAATACAAATTCAGAAAGTCAAACGGCTGTGAATAAGTACATTACAATAAGTGCTTTACTATTTTCCTTTAAAATTGTATATTATAAATATATAAAATTTTACTAAGGAGTTTTTTATGGACTTTGTTTTTACTTTTTTAGAAGGGATAGCTAGTTTTATTTCGCCATGCTTACTTCCCATGCTTCCTATATATATATCTTATTTTGCTGGCGATGACATAAATAACAAGAAGAAAAAATATCTTAATGCAATTGCTTTTGTTTTAGGTTTTACTACTCTTTTCTTGCTTCTTTCAATTTTTGCTAGCACGTTCGGCTCACTAGTAAGCAAGTATATGCGTTATATAAAAATCGCATTTGGAGTTATTATAATTCTTCTTGGTATTAATTATATAGGTTTGCTAAATTTGAAATTCTTAAATAAATCAAATGCCGTAAAAGCAGATACTAAAAATTTAACTTTTTTTAAATCACTAATGTTTGGAATTTTATTTTCAATTAGCTGGACACCTTGTATTGGAACCTTTTTAAGTAGCGCACTGCTTCTTATAGCTAAACATCAAGACGTCGTAAAGGGAATATTTCTGATGCTAACATATTCACTTGGTCTTGGTATTCCTTTTCTATTATCCGTTTTCTTTATGGAATTACTAAAAGATACATTTAATTTTATAAAGAAAAATTATGATGTTATAAAAAAAATATCTGGAATCATTTTGATTGTAATGGGGTTATATATCATATTTTTTTAGAAGGAGTGTTTTTATGAAAAAGTGGGCTATAGTAGTTTTAATAATTTTATTTATAGGAATAATGTTTGGCGCTAAATTTCTTTCAGAAAATCAGACTAAATATATTGCATCTGACAATGATACGAATACTAATGATGATGTAAATATTGACACAGATACTGATATTAGTGGAGATGCTAATATTGTCGAAGATACCGATATTAGCGGAGATATAAACATTACTGAAGATATTGATACTAGTGGAGATGCTAACGTTGTCAAAGATACTAATATTATTCATGCTTCAAGCGATACATTTGAAACCGAAGTATTAAAAAGTAATAAAATTGTACTTGTAGATTTTTATGCTGATTGGTGTGGTCCATGTAAAGACTTAGCTCCAATACTTGAAGAAATTTCAACTGAGAATACAGAACTTAAAATCGTTAAGGTCAATACAGATGAAGAAAATGAGCTCTCTTATAAATATAGAGTTAGGTACTTGCCAACATTATTATTTATAAAAGATGGTAATGAAATAGAAAGACTAGTTGGCCTTGTAGATAAAGAAACAATTAATTCTACTTTTGAAAACATCAAGAGCTTAGATGCCACTACCGATTAATATTAAAAAGGAGATCAAAAAATGTCTGAAGAAAAAACAAATGTAATGCGTATTTTAGATCAGAAAAAAATTCAATATGTTGCCCACTATTATGATACTAAGGGCTCAATCGATGGTGTTTCAGTTGCAAATATGTTAGGGCAAGAAACAGCTAGAGTCTTTAAAACACTGGTCACTATAAGTTCTAGTATGAAAAACTATGTGTTTGTTATACCAGTTGATAAAGAACTAAATTTAAAAGTAGCTGCTAAGGCAGTAAATGAAAAATCAATTGCTATGCTAAAGCAAGTCAACTTACTACCTCTTACTGGTTATATTCATGGTGGCTGTTCTCCTATAGGAATGAAAAAACTCTTTACTACCGTAATAGATTCTTCCGCTCAAGACAAGACTACAATATATATATCAGCAGGGAAAATTGGCGCACAAGTAGAAATATCCCCAAAAGACTTATCTAATCTTGTGCGCGCAAAATTTGCTAATGTAACATATGATTAATAACTTTATTCCTTCTTTTTGTCATTACTCAATTCATATAGCTTAATCGAATTTTTAATATCTTGCTCTTTTGCTTTTTTGCCAAACTTATCTATTTCTGCTACATTCTTTGGTCCGTGATGTATACAAAGAGCACCATTTAAGCACCCTCCATCGCAAGCCATTCCTTCAAAGAAATTTTCTTCAGCCTTTCCTAATTTAAGTTTTAATAAATTTATTTTACATTCATTAATACCATTCATAGCTACTGGTTTTACATCAACGCCTTTTTCCTTTGCTATTTCAGTTATACCTTCTTTTATACCTCCTGATTTTGCAAATATTCTTCCATAGAAAGAAGCATTGTTTAATACCGTTTCTTCTAAACTTTCAATATCAATCGAACGTGCATCAAAAAATGCTTGCAATTCTTCAAAAGATATAATTGAATCAATTGCTCCATGCGCTTTTTCAGACTTATATTCTACCTTCTTGCTAGTGCATGGTCCTATAAAAATGACTTTTCCAGTAGGATCTGATTTCTTTATTAAATCAGCAGTATACACCATTGGTGAAAAAGAATCAGAAACATATTCCTTTAGCTCTGGAAAATATTTTTCTATATACATAACAAAAGAAGGGCAACATGATGTAGTGAGCTTACCTTTTTCCTTTAACTCTTCAGCCTCTTGATATAACGCTATATCTGCTCCCAAAGCTGCTTCTACTACTTGGTGAAATCCAAGTTTCATAATTCCCGTTACAACTTGTTCAGGTGTAACATTATCAAATTGTCCCGCAATTGATGGTGCAATTACCGCATACACTTTATATTTTTCATTATTATTTGACTCTCTTAATATACTAACAGCTTCAAGAATATTAGATTTTTCAGATATTGCTCCAAATGGACATTGATATACACATGCCCCACAAGATATGCACTTATCATTATCTATTTTCGCTTTCTTATCATCACCTATAGAAATAGCATTTACTTTACAACTCACCATACATGGTCTTTTTTGCATTATTATTGCACTATATGGACAAACCGTCGTACACTTTCCGCACTCAATACACTTTGACTTATCTACTTGTGCCCTATGATTTACTATACTAATTGCACCTTTTGGACACACTTCAACACACTTATGTACTAAACAACCTCTACAAGACGGTGTAACATATATACCTTCAACTGGGCACTCATCACAAGCTACATCAATTACTTCTATCGGATTAGGGTTATCTTTATTTCCACCTAACGCTAGATTAATCCTTTCCTCAAGCACAGCTCTATCTTTATAAACACAGCAACGTGCGATAGGCTTAGGCCCTGGCGATATTAATTTAGGTATGTCTCTATAGCAATTA
The DNA here is from genome assembly GCA_944393265.1 of uncultured Clostridia bacterium. GTDB lineage: Bacteria > Bacillota > Clostridia > TANB77 > UBA1234 > UBA1234. The sequence goes on from CALXZO010000012.1 coordinate 10,671, forward strand.
ACTAAATCATCTGCATATATTTTTTTTATTACTTCCTTTATTACTTGATATTTTAATTGTTGCACGTATGTGTCAAACTTTTTCATAATATTCAATTCCTTTCCATCAATACTCTTAATAATATTTTACATCTATACTCTTCCCCATACTCTCTAAGTTTTGGGACAATTTTTCAACTAGCTTAAACTTCATTGTACTGTCAATTGGTAATCCTTGATGCGCCTCGTTTACCGCTTGGCCGACAAAGAAATTAACATGTGTTGCTTCTTCAAAAAGAAAGTTTGCAAGCTGAGATGCTCCATCTTTTTTTACAAAATTTTTGGGCATGTTACTGTCCGTTCTTAAATAAGTATCTGACAATTCTATTAACCTTCTTAATGTTATAACGCCTTCCGTTGTCAAGTCTATTCCCTTAATGTATCCAATAGGCGGAATAGCACTATCAACATAATTAAAATCTGTCTCTAATGTTTCATTTAAATAATTTGCCACTATCTGTGATGTAGTACCTCCACACACAATTCTTATTCCACTTTCTCGCAAAAAATCAGAAACATACTTATCACATTCATCTCTTCTTACTGGTGGTCCTATCATTATATTTACTGTTTGTTCTTGTCTCATTTTAATGGCCGCAACAGTTGTATCATCTCCAGGTTCACCCATATATAATGCTTCACTTGCACTTGCTAAAACATTTGCAACACACGTAGCCGACATGTTCTTATCTATATTTTGGCTTAAATACTCAATTATATTTTCTCTTTGCCATCCCAAATTCATTGTTTTCCCAATACCGGCATGTGGCACCCCATCAGACATAAAAATTACTATATCTTGATCAGTTAATTTTAAATTAGACTTATATATTTTTTTGCCTAATACTTCTATCACTTCTGCTTCAAGCTCCTTAGGTCTGTAATCATGAAAAAAAATACATCTCGGGTTATCAAACTCAAACATAAATCCAACACCATTGTTGTCTACATGAATGACAGAAAAGGTAGCATAAGCAACACCTCTTTCTTTACAAACAGGCAAAGTTTCTATTATAGTTTCAATACAATCTTCCATAGAAATATTGTTTGAAACCATGGTGCATAAAATCTTCGAAGTCAATGTCGCCAAAATATTAGCCTTCACTCCACTACCGAGTCCATCTGCAAGTACTAGTGTAATATGATTATCTTGTTTAACAACTGAAACCATATCTCCACAAAGTTCTTCACCACTTTTATTAAATGAGGTATATCCATAATCTAAAAAAAATCCCATTCAAATTCTCCTCTTTTATTTTCCTTCTTGCAAAGTCTCCTTTAATTTAACTAACGCAACTTTGGTTTCTGCCGTAGTTTCTCCCAGAAGAGAAGCTATTTCTTGAGCAGTTCTCATCTGTTTTTTTATCACTGCATCAGTAGCAGCCAACGTATCTATTTTCAGTTTGTTTAGCTTCTCATTATAAATAGTAGCTTCTGTAATATCTTTCATTATTGCAAAAATAACATTATGTCCCTGCATATAATTAATTGATAATTCTATGTAAGAATTGGTTTTTAAAATTTTTAGTTGCTTACTATAAATGTTTTTCTTTTCATTCAAAGCCGTTATGAATTCAATACTTTCATCTAGCATATCTATGATAGAATCTTTCTTTGGTCTAAAAGTTGTAATGCCTAATAAGCTTTTAGCTTTTGCATTCATGTCTGTTACTTTATAATCAGAATTAATTACAATTATACCATTCGGGCTATTTTGAATAATTTCATACGACATATTTTCAGCCTTTTCTCTCATGTATGGTAAACACATCTCTATATCAGCATATCCATTTATAACAGCCCACGCTTTCTCTCTGCAACTTGCATATCCACAAGCTCCACAATTTAATTCATCTTCTTTTTCATATTTACCAGTTTGCCTAAGTACATTAACTATTTCTTCTTCAGATGGCTCCCTATCTAAAATCTCTTGCCTTTTATATTCATGTGCAATATCAACATTATCTATATTAGAATCAGTATTTATTTTTGCATTACTTGCTACGTACTTACGTACTCTAGTATTCGAAATTATTGAGCTTCCTTTCTTATTTAATCCACACGGACCATTTATGCAAGAAGATTCACAAGCATTTAATTCAAGAAAAACATTTTCCAAGTCATCAATTTTTTCTAATACTTCTTTGCAACGCTCTGTTCCATCTACTGCAATATATTCATATCCATCCACAAGCTCTCTAAATGATTTTATTATGCCCCTACTAATCGGGAAAAACCTTGCTTTATTCCATTTAGCTTCCACTTCTTTTTCTATATCTTCTAAATTAATGCTAAATTCTTCAAATAAATTATTTAAATCTTCAAAAGTTAACACACCATCAATAATTCCTGATTCTCTACATTCTTTCTTCTTAGCTATGCATGGCCCAATAAAAACAATTTTGCAATCCGGATTTTCTTTTTTTAGTATTTTTGCATGAGCTATTACAGGCGAGTCAACTGGCGCAAGATATTTTAAAGCATTAGGATAATATAAACTAATCATATTATTTATAGCAGGGCAACAAGATGTTATAAAGTTTTTATATTTCTTTTCTCCTAATAATTTTTCGTATTCATCTACAACTACTTTTGCGCCTCTTGCGGTTTCTTCAGCAAATAAGAATCCTATTCGTTTTAACGCTTCATTCAATCCTTCAAATCCTTTAAGATCAAAATTGGCAATAAAAGATGGTGCAACAGTAGCTATGACTTTTTCATTCTTTAATAAATCCTTAATAATCTCATTTTCGCTATGCTCTTTCTTTGCATCTTGAGGGCATATAAGCGTACATTTTCCACAAAGAATGCATCTGTCTTCAATTATTTTAGCCTGATTATTTTCAATCTTAATTGCCTTAACAGGACAATTTTTTAAACACTTATAACAATTTTTGCACTTTGCTTCCTTAAATTCTAAATATTTAAACATATGCAAAACTCCTTAAATTCTTTTCATAATTTCATCATTAAAAATATTTTCCACATTTTCTGGTGTAACGCATTTTAAAAGTTCTCCATCAAGCATTACAGACACACCATCAGCACAATTGCCTAAACAAAAACTAGCTTTAATAGTTATTTTATCTTCTAATCCTCTTTCTTTTACTAGGCCTTGTAACTTTTGAATAACATCATAAGAGCCTTTCAAGTGGCATGAACTTCCAACACACACATCGATAACCATATTCAAATTCCTCCTTATTTTTTTACATTAACAAAATTTGATTTTATCAATGATTTTTTCTTCTACATTTTTTAATATTATTTCATCCTCGGTAAGTACTAGATAACTATGCTCTGTATCCTCTTTTGGCAACGATATTGACCCCGGATTAGCAAAAATAATTCCATCCTTTTGTTTTATAAAACCAGTATGAAAATGTCCATATATCATTACATTTATTCCAAAAATATCTTCTGGTAATTTATCCATATTAAACTTGTGTCCGTGAGTAAAATAAATTTTTTTATTATTTCTGTACATAATCATATCATCTTGAAATTCAAATTCAGATATCATCTCATCAACTTCCGCGTCACAATTTCCTCTTATAGCACTCACATTTTCCTTCATGCTATTTAATATTTTAGCGACCTCAGCCGGTGCATAGTCCCTCGGAAGCGGGTTTCTTGGTCCATGATAATATAAATCTCCTAATAGAATAAGATTATCCGCTTGTTCTCTTTCAAGAATATCTGAAATTAGCTTTGCATAATATAGTGAGCCATGTATATCAGACAAAATCACGCTTTTCATTAATTTCATTCCTTTCAATTTTTATTTTATCAAAGATAGTTTATATTATTTATAAACACTGTGTCAATTAAAGTCACTAACTATTGTCTAATAATGTCATTTATTGTAATACGTAAAATAAATTACTTTTCGTGTTTCTAATGATGATGATGCCCTTCATTATCATTTTTAATATCGCATATAATATCATTACAGTTTTCAAAATCATATTCAATTTCAAGTGTCGTATGGTTTATACCATTATGCAATAACTCATGTTTAATTTCTTTTTTTAAATTAATTATTTTTTCAACACTTTCATCTTTTCTAACAACAATATGCATCGTAATGAAATTGTTTTCTCCATCTAAGCTCCATAAATGAACATGGTGTATTCCGATTATATTAAACTTTTCTTTTAATTCAAAAGTTAACTTATCTATATCAATATTTTCCGGTGCCTTGTCTAACATAATTTCAATTGCTCTTTTTAAATTAGCAATAACGTGAGTAAAAATATACAATGATATAACAATAGACAAAATAGCATCTAGTATTACAGCATCAGTAAACATCATTATGATACTTACAGCTATAACTAAAATCCAATTTAATGTATCTTCTAATAAGTGAAAACTTATCATTTTTTCATTCATATTACTAGTTTTATGAGTTAATTTAAATCCTATAATATTGACTAAAAGACCTATAATTGCAAAGAAAATCATACCTTTATAATTAATTTCTATAGGGTTCATTATCCTAATTACAGCATTATAAATTATTACTATACTTCCAATAATAAGTGTAAGTGCAGTAATTATAGCTCCTAATAAAGAATATCTCAAATATCCATATGTATATTTTTTATCAGGTTTTTTATTTGATTTTCTTTCTAGAAAATATGCAACAAACAGCGTTAAAGAATCACCCAAATCATGAACAGAATCACTAAGTATAGCAACACTTCCAGTATATATTCCGCCTATTATTTCTATTACTACAAAAATTAAGTTAAGCACAGCAGCTACTAAAATATTACTTTTCTTTTTTTCAACCATATACTTTTTCTTTCCTCCCATCTTGTAATATTTATATTTCCACTAACAAGTATACTATAATAATTCTCTATTTTCAATTTATATTACTAAACAAAAATGCAAAGAATACCCAAATTTCGTATCTTTGCATTTTTATTTAAACTTTATTATTCCTCAAAAATAAATTCATCGTAAGATTCTCTTAATAATGTTTCTAATTCACTATTTGTAATATTTTCCAAATCTGCTTTTGTACTTAATACCCATCCAAGTCTAGCATCCATTTTTGTGTAACCCGCAAAAGTTGTATCCGCTATTTTGCTATATTCACTTTCTGATATGTCTTTACCATCAGCATCTTTATATGCTATAGATTCATTGTTTTCGTTTTCATATACAGAAGTTTTAATAGCTAAAACTTTTTCACTTATTACACCGTCTTTTAAGCATACATCTAATACTGCTTCCTGACTTTCTGTCGCGCTAATACGTGTATAATCGTAGAAAATATAATGATATTCGTTATGTTCGCGGTCATAAAAAACTACTGTCTCTTCGTTCATCATAAAGTCAGAAAATATCCCTTTTCCATTTTCATAGTCGTTTTCATTACATAAATTTAATTTTTCTTGGGTTTCGTCCACTTCATATATTTTACTATAGGTATATAATCCTGTGCCTTGCAAAGAAGACGATATTATCTCTATTCTTCCATTTTGATCTAAATCAGTTATTACATACCCATACGTATCCGAAGATGAATCTTTTGTCCATAAGTCCATATTACTCATTATTGCCTTTACTTGATTATCTATTTCTTTCTTTTGCTCATTATTTTCAAACTCTTCCAATGACACTACATTAGTAACTACATAATTATAGTCATAAAGTATTACGCCAATTGCCTCATATATATCGCCATACATCTCAGATAGTTCCTCATCTGGCTCTCCTAAAATTTCATGTACTTTATCTTGTGTCATTCCTACTTCAATTTTAGATAAAATATCCTCTTCCTTATTTGCAGTAAAATACCAAATCAATCCTCCACATACCGCTAATATAAATACTCCTATCAATATCTTTTTCATTTTCTTTCCCCTTTAATTTAAAATATTATGCAATTTTCTCAAATTGAGAATTGTATAAGCTTGTGTAAAAGCCATTCATAGCCATTAATTCATCATGATTTCCTTGCTCTATTATATTTCCGTCTTTCATAACCAATATAATGTCTGCATTTTTTATCGTTGACAATCTATGTGCAATTATAAAAGATGTTCTACCCTCAATTAATTTATCCATTGCCTTTTGAACTAGCTCTTCAGTTCTAGTATCTACATTACTTGTCGCTTCATCTAATATCAAAAATGGTGCATCATCTACCATACCTCTTGCTATTGTCAGAAGCTGTTTCTGACCCGCAGATACACTATCATTATCTGTTAATACAAAGTCATATCCATTAGGTAACGTATTTATAAAATGATCTATTCCAACATTTTTGCAAACTTCTTTTACTTTTTCATCAGATACATTTTCTCTATTAAAAATTATATTTTCTTTTACTGTGCCATTAAATAACCATGTATCTTGTAAAACCATAGTAAATAGTTTATGAACATTTTCTCTTGTCATATCATTTATTGATACTCCATCTATCTTTATATCGCCAGAAGTTATCTCATAAAACTTCATAAGCAAATTTACCATAGTAGTTTTTCCAGCACCAGTAGGACCAACAATTGCTACTTTTTGCCCTCGCTTTACATCTACGTTAAAATCTTTTATTATCACTTTATCTTTATTATATCCAAACTTAACATGTTCAAACGTTATATTTCCTTTTGCATTTTTTATATCTACAGTCTTGTTTTTATCAGTTTCATCTGACATTTCTTCCTCGTCAATAAATTCAAATACTCTTTCAGCTGCAGCGACTGCTGATTGGACAGTTGTCATTCCTTGAGCAATTTGTGAAAGGGGATTCGTAAACAGTCTGACGTACACAATAAACGCAATTATTACTCCAAAATTTATACTGTTATTCATAGTAAGTAAAGCTCCGACTACACAAACCGCAACATAACTAAAATTACCAACAAACCCCATTATTGGTTGCATTAATCCTGACAAAAATTGGCTTTTCATATTGCAATTAAAAACACTCTCATTCAATGCATTGAATCTCTGAATTGCTTCTTTTTTGCCATTATAGACTTTTACTACGTTATGCCCAGAATATATCTCTTCTATATATCCATTCAGCTTTCCTAGTTCTTCTTGTCTTGCTTTAAAATATTTTTGTGACTTAGACAAAATAAGTCCCATGAGTGAGAAGCCTAAAAGGCTTGATATAACCGCAGTTACCGCCATAGTAGAGTTTGTAATAAACATCATAATTAGTGAACCAATCAGCTGTGTTACCGCACTCATAAGTGAACCTAAATTCTGGCTTATCATTTGCCCCACAGTATCAACATCGTTTGTTACTCTAGAAAGAGTATCTCCTATACTATGTGAATCAAAATATTTTAATGGCACCTTGTTTATTTTTTTAAATATACTTGTTCTTAATCCCTTTGCAAATTTATTTGCAACAGTAGCCATCAAAAAATTAGATATATAACTAAATATTGCACTAAGCATATATACAATCAGTAGAAATAATGATATATCTTTTAATGTAGCAAAGTCAATTCCTGCTTGAGCGTACATACCTTCTTCTATTGTGTTAGTAATTTCTGAAAGTTTATTTGGTGAAATTATAGAAAAAATTGAACTAATAATTGAAAGTACAAGAGCTATTCCCATAGGCACTTTCAACAAATTAAGATTTTTTATAATTTTTTTAACTGTAAGTTTAAAATTTTTTGGCTTTTCTACAACTCTACCCATCCCTCTTCCAACATTTCTTCGAACAACTTGTTTTTGTTCATCTGGCATTTTCCAATTCCTCCTCAGACAATTGTGATAGCGCAATCTCTTTATATACGTTACAATTATTCAATAATTCTTTATGTGTTCCCATTCCAACACATTTTCCATTATCCAACACAATAATCTTATCTGCATTTATTACAGTTCCAATTCTTTGCGCAACAATTAAAGTAGTGGCATCACTAGTATATTTTTTTAATTCCTTTCTTAAAATAGAATCTGTTTTATAATCAAGTGCCGAAAAGCTATCATCAAATATATATATTTCCGGTTTCCTCGCAACAGCTCTTGCAATAGATAAACGTTGCTTTTGACCACCTGACAAATTTGTTCCAGCCTGTGATATATATCCATAATAACCATCTTCTAACTTTTCTACAAAACCTTTAGCTTGCGCGACTTCAACGGCTTTTTTTACATTTTCTTCAGTAATATCTATTTCTGAAGTTTCACCATAAGCAACATTATCATAAACAGATCCTGCAAATAAAATAGCCTTTTGCGAAACATATCCTAATTTATTATTTAATGCCTCTTCTTTATACTCTTTTACATTTACTCCGTCAACTAAAACTTCGCCTAATGTTGCATCATAAAACCTAGGTATTAAATTAACAAGAGTTGTTTTTCCTGATCCTGTAGAACCAATAATCGCAACAGTTTCCCCTTTATTTGCTTTAAACGAAATATCTTTAAAAACATAATCGTTACCATCTGGATACTTAAAAGATACGTTCTTAAACTCTACTGTTCCTTTCTCAGGGGTTTCTCCATCAAACGTCCCTTCATTTATATAATTTTCTTCTTCCAATACTTCATTTATTCTTTTGGCAGAAACATTAGCTCGTGGATACATTACCAAAATCATGGCAAGCATTAAAAACGACATTATAACTTGCATACTGTATGAAGAAAATACAACCATATCTCCAAACAGTTCTAGCTTTTGGGGCGCGTCAGCACCAGTAATTAGCTGTGCTCCAATATAGTAAATTGCAATCATTGAAACATTCATTATTAGATACATAATTGGTTGCATAATTCCAAAAGCTCGCTGATTAAACGTCTGTGTATCAGTCAAATCCTTATTAACTTCTTCAAATTTTTCTTCTTGATATTTTTCAGCGTTGAATGCTCGTACAACTCTTATTCCTACTAAGCTCTCACGTGTAACCTCATTTGTCCTATCAAGAAGCTTTTGAACTTTTGTAAATCTTGGCAAGACAATTGAAATAAGAAAACCTATTGTAAAAATTAATATGACAACTCCACTTGCTGTTACTACTGACCATTGCCAATTTTTCCCAAGTATTTTCATAATCGCAAAAATTGCTGTAATAGGTGCTTTTACAGCCACTTGTAATCCCATAGAAACAAGCATTTGCAATTGTGTAATATCATTAGTAGTCCTTGTAATTAAGCTGCTTGTAGAAAATTTTTTAATTTCTCTCATACTAAAATTTTCAATTTTAGTAAAAAGTTTTTCTCTTATATTTTTAGAAAAAGATGCTGCTATAAAAGACGATAAATATCCAACAATAACCGAAAGAATTAGCGCTGCCAACGCACATAAAAGCATGTATATTCCCGGCTTAATTATTTGCTGCATCGTGCTTCCTTCTGTCTGTACAAGCATAGTAATCTCAGACATGAAATCTGGTATCTTTAAGTCGAGCCACGACTGCAATACAATAAGAGCAATACATATAACAATCATTAATATCTGCTTTTTGTTAAAACTTTTAATCAATTTAAGCACTTTAATTATCTCTCCTTTTTTATCGATCGATTAAGTATAGCATAAATGCATAATGAAATACCAAATTTCACATTAATTTCATATTTTCATATTATTTGAATCTATCCATATGGCTAAATTACTCGGAACCATATTCATAAGTTTAACCATATTCTCATCTTTTATTGAAATACACCCACCTGTATATTCTTTAGAACTGCAATGCAAAAAAATTGCACTACCCTTTCCAGGTATACATTCTTCATTATAATTTACAATCATTGCATACTTATATTCTTCCGTGTACTCGCATAAGTGTTCCGCGCTCTTCCAGTCTAAAGCAACATCGTTTATATTAACTAATTTGTTATAATATTTAGAATTAACATCGTCTACATAATAGTGAGATTCGTTTATCTGTACATAGTTTAACTTTGTATCTAGATTGTTAAAAATTCCAAAAGCTTTATCTATAGAAAAGACTCCTGTTGGCGTCTTTCCGGTCGCCCTCCACCTTATCATTAGTAAGTCCGTTTATTCCTATATAGGCCTCACATTTTAATATGGTATTCCAATGAGTCACATCCCTTCGATACAATTCTAAATAAAATTTATTACTTTCCCTACTCAATTTTAATATTTGATTAGTTTTATACTCGTTCTTTATACGTTCTAGTATCTTATATTTAAAAATATCTTTCACAATAATTCATCTCCTTTCTTAGCAAATTATATGCTACTAAAACTATTTTAAACAAAAATAAAAATCTAAAAAATCAAAGATTTTTGATTTTCATATGTCGAGCGCAAAGCTCGACTTTAAATATAAAATTCTTGTTGTTTCATGCGGAAAGTAATTTGTAACATAATTCGTTAGTTTTTGATTACTTTCCTATGAAATAAGAAAAAAACAGATGTGCTCAAACCCGAGTACATCTGTTTTTTTACCTTCCAATTTAATTACCCTCTAATAAATTTATTAAGGGTAATCATTACGTTATCAAAAGCCCGCGTGCATATCTCTTCCGATAACATGAAGTTCCTGTATCCCATACTATACATGAGCTCCATATCCGAATAGTCCGCCATAGAAGGCTTTTCATAATCGAGTAACGAATCAAAAAGCTTGAATGCACATACTGCGTTAACTTCCTTGCTTATGAGCAAGCGTAAGAAATCCAATATTTCATAGCTTTGCATTAATTGCAGGTACAAGTTCTCCCTATCAACCATGATACCAACACTGTTTATGAGTTGTCTGAACTTAACCAATTTTATTCCATTCTTAGATTCTATTCTTGGTAAAATCTGAGCGTCTGGAACGTATGAAAGAATTTCATCTACATCAGACTGATTCTCCACGCATGAAGCTATGATATTTTTAATTCCTGCGTTATTGCATACATCAAGATAATGCTTATCCTCTTCCGTCAAATAGCCATCAAGAACGTCGAGCTTTCTAGCAAGAATTTGTACTGTTTGCCCCGTTTTAAGAACACCATTAGGTATTGGATCAACGTACAAAACAGAACCATTTTCAACCTTAATGATATTTACCTTTTCTCCACCTGGCAATACAACCTGTGCAGGAAGTTTAACCTGAATTTTACGATTAATCTCTATGCTATTATTGAAAGCATCAGTCCACTTAACAACTCTAAGTTGCCTACCTTTAACCTCTACCCACAGTATCTTATTCAACTTGTGTGCATAATCATTCAAAATGCACACGGCTTCTTCTGGTGTATACATGCTAATTGTCGCTGTATCAAACCTCACCCGAGTAATTCGTGGATTTGAAAACACAGATACTACCTTGTCGACACAGTCAAGAGACGGCAACGTTGCCCAAAAAGTGCAAACGCTTTTCATAGTCACCCTCCTTACTCTCATAACTAGATTTTTAGACATCAGTAGAACCTTTTAATTTTTACTGACCCTCCTTATAAATCTTGTAATGTCCACACAGTCTTTCGCCTTAAATTTAAGACTTATTCCGTGTAGCTCCCCAAATAATAATACCATCACATTATACTACCACTTTTTCAAAAGTTCAATCACTTACTTTTATTAATTACAATAAGATTAATACTGGCAGCTTGCTCATTCATATTCAAATTATCATTGATAAATCTTTTCAAAGAATTTGTTAACTATGAAGCCTAAACCTTTACAATTTCATACTCCCTTTTTCCTAGCCCTAAATCATATGCAGCCTCAACCGTATGAATTGCATGCCTTGAATCCATTCTTTCAATAAGCGATGCTTTACCAATATCATCCGAGTTCTTTACAGCATCATAACACGCTTGATCTAATGCAACAGGATCTAACGAAGCAAATATCCCAATATCTCTCATCTCTGGAGTAGCTGGGTTAGAATTACAATCACAATCTACAGAAAGATTATTTGCTACGTTTATATACAATATATTTTCTCTCCCCATATAATCCATAACGCTCTTGCACGCGTCAGCCATAGCCTCTAAAAAGCTATCTTGCTCTGGTAAATTACTCCATAGCTCAGCTGGAGATTTTGTTTTACCTGCTGTATGTATCCACGCCTTGCCATTAGCAGATCCAATACCTATAGACATATTTTTAAGAGCTCCACCAAAGCCTCCCATAGCATGTCCCTTAAAATGCGAAAGCATAAGCATAGAATCATAATTTTTTAAATGTTCACCAACATAATTTTCTTTTAAATGAAATCCACCATTAACAGGAATTGCCATATCACTATCAGCATCCATAATATCTACAGGCGCAATATGTGTAAATCCGTGTTCCTCGATTGCCTTCCAGTGTTCTTCAGTGGTTGCCCTTCTTCCACCATACGCTGTGTTACATTCTACAATAGTGCCACTAATTTTATCTACTAGCGGTTTAATCAAATTCGGATTTAAAAAATTATGTCCTCCTGGCTCCCCAGTTGAAATTTTCACAGCCACTTTCCCTTTCAATTTTACGTCAAGAGCCTCAAAAATTTTAATTAAACTATCTGACGTAATATCCTCAATAAAAAATACTCTAGATTTTTCCATTATCATCTTCCTTTCAATATACAAATAACTATATTAATAATGATATCATACTACTATTAATACGTCACTTGATTTATTTTAATCAATTATTTCTATATGAAGCAAGCTTTCTCATAGCAAAAGCAACTTGCTCTTTGTAACTAAAAAGTCATGTAAAAGTGTATACAAAAAAATGAACCCCCCGAGTAATATATGCTCGGGGGAGTTTATATCCTTTTACAGATATGCTCTAACAAGTAGCACGAAACGATCTACTTCCTTCATCGAATCATCATATAAAATTCCGACGTTGACAAAATCATCACCTAGCCGTTCCGCTTTCGGCAATTCATTACACAGCATTTTCCTGACGTAGCTCAATAGTCCTCTTGAAATCCCCACTGTATGCTCCATTTGAATCTCCGTAGAAATAAGCACTGTCATATACTGGCGCTCCTCTAAGCACGGCACCATTTTGAAATATTCAGCAACGATTTCTCGTGCTTTCTCTTTCTCTTCGGCATTTATGACAATTGCTTCGTCCGCGGGTAGATCTCTTTCATACATTCTTGAGACTCCGCAATCCAATGGTGTTCCATTTTTCCGTTCACGCTCAATCAGCATTTGAACATTCTCTTGGTAACTAAACATTTTGTTCCCTCCTACTGTATAGATTCAAAATAACCATTAGTATTATATCAAAAATTGGCAAAAAGTCAACATAATATCGTTAACTTATTAGCAAGCTCCACAAATACATCTGTTCTAAAATCTTACATATTTCAATATAATTTAGAAGTTTTTATTGATTATTACCATAAAAAAGTGATAAAATGCTTCTAGATGTAAAAAGTCATTTTATCTAAAAAGGACGAAAGGGGGGAAAACAATTATGAACCGGAGACGTTATTTGGGCAATTGTGTCAGCTGTACTAGCAGTTATTGGTGGCCTTGTCTTATATTTCACTTTCTTAAAAAAATCTAATGAGGGAAAATTTAAAAAATTCTTAAATTGGATGTATAATTTTCTATCTTTTAGAAAATTACTACTTGAAGATTTGCTAAAAATTTGCTACATAATTTTAGCTTTATTTGTTACATTAGGTTCTTTTAGTTTTATTAGCCAAGGCTTCGTATACTTTATTTGTGTGCTTATTTTAGGAAATCTTGCTCTAAGAGTTACATTTGAATTTTCACTAATGATGGTACTAATATGCAAAAATACTAGTGAAATAAATTCAAAACTTTCTTCTAAAAATGTTGACTCTACTCCAAAAAAAGAGAATACTAATAAAAAAGAAGAAGTAAATGCGCAATAATGAAAAAAGACTCTACCAAATTAAACCGTGTAGAGTCTTTTTTGTTTCATGTGAACGTAACAAAAAATCAACATGTCATGTTGTAAAAACATTTTCACACATGACATCAAAAATTTTATATTTAGAATCAAACTTAACTTGATCTATGAAAATCAAGAATTTTATATTTAGAATCTAACAATAAACGCAATCTATGTACTCATTTATACACTCGCATCCACAAATATTATCTCATATGGCATTACTAACCCTAGTTTTTCTCTAGCATATGCCTCTATATACTCATCTGAATTAATATTATTTTTAGTCTCTTTAAGCTCCTCCGTTTTCATCATAGCCTTATCAATTAGCCTCTCATACTCAGTTATTTCAGCTGTAATTTTATTTAATTCTTTTTCTTGTTTTATTAGTATAGAAGAACTATAAATGACTAAAACTGCAATTAACACCGCAACTAAAACTTTACTCAAAAATGACTTCATCCATCTCACCTTATCTTTTGTAAAATAATACCTATTTTATATATTCTCTTTTTTTAAAAAAAATCCTGCTAAATTTTAACATTTTTCTTTTTTGCTTGTAGTTTATGTAGTGGCTTCAACAAAATGTTACAGCATTTTTTAGCTATATCTCCGATAAAATCCAAGATTTTTCCAATAACATTTAAAAACATTTTGCTAAATAGCATTAAGTAAAAAATTGCTCCTAGTATATATCCAACAAACATATATCCCCTAAGTTCGCCATCATTTGTAACAAACGCACTTGCGATAATTATTATTGCAACAATAAACCAATAAATTATGTCTTGAATATAAACCACCCAATTTCTTGTGTTCCCTTTTCTTCTCATCAATCTAAAGAAATCAAAAATTAAGGCAAGAATAATCCCAATAACTATACTCCAAAAAAATACATACACTTGCTCTTCAATCATGCTTGGCACCTCCAATTTAATTTATAGCCTAAGTCAGTACTATTTGAAAATTTTTGTGAAAAGACTTTCCTTATTCTTGGTATTATTCGCCTTATCGTTATAGCATAGTGAGTTAATTTCACCTTCAATGCTAAGCTCGGTATCGTCTAAATTAAAACTATTTAAATGCAAATCAGAGCCTTTAATTATTAGTATTCCAAGCTCTGTGACTACAGTTACAGTCTCTTCATCAAAATTCAAAACATCAATAACTCCCGTTATATTAAGATGATTTCTATTTTCTAATATTATATTTTGTAACTTTGATACATTCTCCATAATTCACTCACTCCTCACATTTAAATATATATGATTACATTCTTATTTTTATTCCTAAATCTTATCTAAATATTTCGGTATATATTCAACTTTGAAGTTAATAACGGAGTGAAACCATTAAATATTACGTTCATAAAATACAAATATAATATTTAATAATTTCACTCCGCCACTATTTAAAAATTATTTTTTTCTTTTTATTTTAATTTGAAGCGCTTCTACCCAGCCCTTCTTATGTTTAAGTGATATAAATCCAAGTATGCTTATAACTAGTGCACCTAATGTATCAACTATTAAATCTTTCATAGTATCAACTAGGGCATCTCTTCCAACCAACATGACTTTATCTGGTTGTGTCATAAATCGCTGCATATTTATACCAAATAATCCATCAAATATAAATTCATATATTTCCCACAATACACCAAGCGTAACAGCAAAAGTAAATGCAAAAAAAGCAACGAAAAATGGTGAAAGTGTTAAATGAATATTTTCAGACTTATTAAATACAGATACAAAAGAAAAACCTAACGCTCCGAGCATTCCCCCACTAAATGTGTGGAGTATTGTATCCCAATAAGGTACTGTGTTATAAAGACCTCTAATTTCTCCAAGGAAAATTGCACAGTATAAAAACAAAATATATATAATATAAAAATTAGTTGGAATCTCAATGTTTTTCCTTTCTAAAATAATATTTGGTATCGTTAAGGCTACAATACCAAGTATACATTGAAGTAACATTAATACATAATCGCTTCGCGTTCGCATTTCACTTCCAACATAAGTATCTGCCGGCGTATTTATTATTCTAAATATTAGAAAAAATATTGGAATCACAAAACATGCAAGCACTACCATTCCAACTATATTTTTTATTTTTTCTCTTTTTATCTTTTTTTCTTCCTCGGTTAATTTTCTTTTCATAGTACCCCCTCCGCTTTTAAGGTACCTGATATCCTCTTATTTGTCAACCATTTCACGCATCTTGCTAAGTGCTTTTTTTTCTATTCTAGATACCTGTACTTGAGATGTACCACATAATTCGGCGACTCTGCTCTGCGCCATATCTTTGTAGTATCTATATATTATTATCCTCCTTTCCCTTTCATTTAATACGTTAAGAAGAGAAGTAATTGTAAGCTTGTCCATGAGTTCATCATACTTGTCTTCCTTCGCACATATATTTTCTCCAATTGTTTTGCTATCTGCGTCGTCGCTTACCTTTCTATCCAAAGATTCAACAGCTAATGTTGCATCAAGTGAGATAACTATTTCTTCTCTATCAACTCCCAGTATCTTTGCCATCTCTTCTATACTTAAATCTTTATCAGAATTTTGTCTTTCTAATTCTCTTACTTTCGCCGCTGTTTCTTTTAATTTTCTACTCACCTTAATAATCCCATCATCTCTTAAAAACCTTCGTATCTCACCAATTATCATAGAAACTGCATATGTAGATAATTGATTTTCCATACTTATATCAAATCTTTTTATTGCCTTTACAAAACCCATGCACCCTATTTGAAATAAATCATCTAATTCATATCCTCTGTTATTAAATCTCTTTACTACGTTCCATACTAATCCTACGTTTTCTTTTATTATTTCATTCATTGCTTTCTCATCTCCGCTTTGTGCACGTAAGATTAAATCATTCATATGTCCTCCTTACTTCTAAAAATATATGTTTTATAATTTACTATTATTTCTTTATTTCTTTTCTCATTTTTATTTTTGTCCCCATTCCAACAATCGACTCCACCGAAAAAAAGTCCATAAAACTTTCCATAATAGTAAAACCCATACCAGATCTATCTAGCTCGGGCTTGCTTGTATAAAGCGGTTGCTTCGCAACATCAATATTCTCTATTCCCTTTCCATAATCAATAATTTCTATTTCAATGCTTGAGTCTATTAATTTACAATTTATATGTATCACACCATCCTTGCTATCATAACCATGTATGATGCTATTAGTTACAGCCTCAGAGACTGCTGTTTTTATATCTGCAATTTCTTCTAATGTTGGATCTAATTGAGATGCAAACGCTGCCACCACAATCCTTGCAAATGCTTCATTACAAGATTTGCTCCTTATTTCTAATTTCATTTCGTTATCCATTATACTTCCTCCTTTTCTTTTGCTAATGGTATGATCTTAAAAATACCTACCATATTAAAAATCCTCTTTACGTCATCTCCAACATTTTGCATTTCAGCCTTTCCCCCAAACCTAATTAATTGCTTATATCTTCCTATAATCATTCCAATTCCTGCGCTATCCATAAACTTTACTCCCCTAAAATCAAAAATTAACTTTTGGGGCAAATATTTTTTTATAGCATCATCCGATATTACAGCCATACTTGCACAAGAATGATGGTCAATCTCACCATCAAAGCTTATTACTAAAGTTCTTGTGTGTTCTTCATAATTTACAAGCATATATTATTTCCTCCTTTGAATATTTTTATACATATGATACTAAAAAAAATGTGAAAAGTTTGTCAAAAGTAGCAACCCGTAATTAATATTGATATGCTGATTTTAAATACATTTTTTTCCAAACAAAGATAAAGTTTATATACAGCTTATTTGATTTTTATGTAAATATATGGTATAATGCAGTTACATTTTTAATTTTGGAGGGAAAAAATATGGCATTAATATTATACGTTTTGCTCATGTGCTGGCTGGGTTATCGATTGATTTGCTTCATCTTCGATGCCCTGATCGGCGTTCTCCCTCATCCAATCGCCGAAACTATCCGGCGATGGACGAGGTTTGCTATTGCAATTATAATTATTCTTTTCTTGGCTGTCTTGTACGGCAGCCTTTGATGGACCCGGCTGCGCACCACACTACGTGCGCAGTTTTTATTTAAAGAATAAAAATGAAAATCTAAAAAATCAAAGATTTTTGATTTCCATATGTCGAGCAAAGCTCGACTTTAAATATGAAATTTTTGTTGTTTCATACGGAAAGTATTTGGTAACATAATTCGTTAGTTTTTGATTACTTTCCTATGAAATAAAAAAACTTTGAATCATCACTGACTCAAAGTTAATTTTTTTAATACTAATGCGCTTTTCCATTAGCTACTTTATTTCAAATTTTTTATTCTTTCATTTGTCTTTTCTAATAATTCCTCGTATTTAAGCTTCTTGATTTTTTCTTCTTCTATCTTTGCTGCTGGAGCCTTTGATACAAATCCTTCATTTGAAAGCATTTTATCTACTCTTTTTATTTCATTTTCATACGTTAATTTTTCTTTTTCTAATCTCTTAATTTCCTCTTCAATATCAACCAACTCATCAAAAGGAATATATATTTCAACCCCTGGAACAGCTAAAGAAATAGCGTTTGCAGGAATATCTTTTTTATCTTTTTGAATAGTTATTCTATCAGCATATGCTAGTTTTTCAATGAACCCAGTACCATCGCTTATTGTTTTATCTCTTTCAGTAACAAATATTAAGCTTGTTTTCCTTGAAGGAACAACATTCATGTTAGCACGTATATTACGAATTCCTTTTATTATTTCCTTTATTAGTTCAAGCTCTTCCTGCTCTTTTTTATATTCTTTACTGCTATCATATTGTGGCCACTCAGAAATCATTATACTCTCATCATTATGCTTCAAATTCATATATATCTCTTCTGTTATAAATGGCATAAACGGATGAAGTAGTTTTAATGCAATTTTTAAAACTTCATTTAATGTGTATAATGCTTCTTTCCTTGTCTCACATATCATATCATAAAGTCTTGGCTTAATAATCTCGATGTACCAGTCACAAATTTCATCTCTTATAAGTTCCATAATTTTTTGAATAGCAACACCAAAATCATATCTGTCCATACATTCCGTTACTTCTTTTGCAACAATGTTTGCCCTTCCAATAATCCATTTATCTTCAAGCATAACTTTTGTCTCATCATGCACAAGCTTTTCATCATTCATATTCATGATTGCAAATCTTGATGCGTTCCATAATTTATTAGCAAAATTTCTTCCGACTTCAACCTTTTCAGGTAAGTATCTAGTATCGTTTCCAGGAGATGTTCCTTGTACTAATGCATATCTAAATGAGTCTGCACCATATTTATCTATTATTTCTAGCGGGTCAACACCATTTCCAAGAGACTTTGACATTTTTCTTCCTAATTCATCTCTAACAAGTCCATGAATTAAAACATCTTTAAATGGTACTTTACCCGTCTGTTTAAGACTAGAAAATAGCATTCTTGCAACCCAAAAGAAGATGATGTCATAGCCTGTTACTAATACATCTGTTGGAAAAAACCTTTCAAAATCAGTAGTATTTTCAGGCCATCCTAAAGTCGCAAACGGCCATAATGCGGAACTAAACCATGTATCAAGCGTATCTTCATCTTGGTGCATCTTTCCTCCACATTTCGGGCAAGTATTAATATCATTTTCAGATACAACCATTTCACCACATTCATCACAATAATAAGCAGGTATACGATGGCCCCACCAAAGTTGTCTTGAGATACACCAATCTCTAACATTATCCATAAAACTAAAGTATGTTTTTTCGAATCTTTCTGGCACAAATCTCATTTCACCATTTCTGACAGCTTCATTTGCAGGGGTGGCCAAATCTTTCATTTTAACAAACCATTGCATTGAAACAGTTGGCTCAACCGTATCGTGACAACGATAACATTTTCCAACATTATGTGTATAGTTCTCAGTTTTAACAAGAACTCCTAATACTTCCAAATCCTGAACGATTGCTTTTCTAGCTGTTAACCTATCCATGCCCTTATATTTAGGAACTAGTCCTGTCATATGTGCATCGTCCGTAAATACTTTTATAATTTCTAAGTTGTGACGAGCTCCAACCTCAAAGTCATTTGGATCATGAGCAGGAGTAATTTTAACTGCTCCAGTACCAAACTCTTTTTCAACATATTCATCCGCAATTACAGGAATCTCCTTATTCATTAGAGGAAGTACAACTGTTTTTCCTACTAAATGTTTATATCTCTCATCCTCAGGATGTACAGCAACAGCCGTATCTCCAAGCATCGTCTCAGGACGTGTAGTAGCAACAACAATACCATCTTTTCCATCCGGCGTAGAATATTTTATATACCATAGATTACTTGGCTCTTCTTCATATTCAACCTCTGCATCTGAAATAGAAGTCATACATTCAGGGCACCAGTTAATCATCCTTTCGCCCTTATAAATAAGTCCTTCGTTATACATATCAACAAAAACCTTTTTTACTGCACGAGTTAAATTCTTATCCATAGTAAAACTTTCTCTAGACCAGTCACAAGAAACTCCCATCTTTCTTAGCTGCATAAGAATCCTTCCACCGTATTCTTTCTTCCATTCCCAGGCTCTTTCTAAAAACTTTTCTCTTCCGATATCATCCTTTGTAATTCCTTCTTCTTTCATTTTAGCCACAATCTTTGCTTCAGTTGCTATACTTGCATGATCAACACCAGGAACCCAAAGTGTTTCAAACCCTTGCATTCTCTTATATCTAACAATAATATCTTGAAGCGTATTGTCCATTCCATGTCCCATGTGAAGGGTCCCTGTGATGTTTGGTGGTGGCATCACGATAGAAAAAGACTTCTTATTACTTTTATTGTCAGCTTCAAAATATCTTTTGGCAAGCCAGTTATCATATATCCTTTGTTCAAAATCCCTTGGTTCATAATTTTTGTTCATTATGTTCATTTTTACTTTTCCTCCTATTTTATTGAAATAATTATTATACCGCCAATCGCAGTAAGTAAAAGTCCAACAATCTTCAACCCTAGCGTAGCCGTATTTTCTTCACCAAAATTAAAATTTTTTCTAACTAATCTTCGTGCATCAAACGTTATACAAAGTCCGACGAGTAAAACCATCGAACCTATAATCTTAAACCACATATCTCCTACTCCCTCTTCTAAAAACTTCAAATTTTCATACAAAAAAGCGAATCCATCCATAAGGACGAATTCGCTCGTGGTACCACCTTAATTTATAAAGACTCACCTATTTCATATAGAGTAATTGAAATAAGTAAAATAGTTCTCTATCTCAATACACTTAACGCATGCTAGACGGTGCAACCTACACACTAATGCTTCAGCCACACAACTCCTAAGCTACCTTCGACTGCTATCGCACATGGAAAAGCTTTCAGCCACCGACCTTTCCTCTCTTAAAGGCAATATCAATCTACTCCTCTTAATCATCGTCATTAATATTCAAAACTTGCATTCATTATACAACCATCTTCGTCAAAAGTAAATAACTTTTTTGATGAGCCAAAAACTCTAAAATTTTTAACGAACGTCTTCAAGCTTCACATTTGTAAAATTTCATTAACCTCTTTTGGTGTAAGATATCTCCATTTCCCCTTTTCTACTCCTTCGCAAGTCAAATTGCCAATACTTTCTCTTCTTAGTGCAAGAACGGAAAGTCCGATCGCCTCACACATTTTTCTAACTTGCCTATTTCTACCTTCGTGAATTTGCACAGACATCTTCGCTATATTATTCTCAACGTCCTTTAATAAAAGTTTCACCGTTGCAGGTGCCGTTACATATCCGTTAATCTTTACACCAATTCTTAACTTCTTTAAATCTGATTCCTTTGGTATACCGCGTGTTTTCACAATATATGTTTTCGTCATTTCATGCTTAGGATGAGTAACTTTATAAATAAATTCCCCATCGTTCGACAAAAGTAATAATCCTGAAGTAAACATATCTAATCTTCCAACAGGAACCACCTTTTCTTTTACATCAGTTAACAATTCCATAACTGTAGGTCTTTCCCTATCATCCTTTATAGTTGTAACATATCCAACCGGTTTATTTAATAATATATATACCTTTTTCTCTGCATTTACGACTTTGCCATTAACTTCAACAATATCCTCTTCAGGATTAACTTTAATTCCAAGTTCAGTAGCCGTTTCACCATTAACTTTAACACTACCATTTAATATATATTCTTCGCATTTTCTTCGTGACGCTACACCACACTCTGCTAAAAATTTTTGAAGTCTTTCCCCCATATATTTCACCAAGCTTTCCCGCGTATTTTCTACATATACGAATATTTTCCCAATTTTTATATTTTATTTTTTGAATTATCTTAGAAAAAAAAGAACATAATAAAAAATGTATTCATAAAATGTTATATATTTAAAAATACTCTTTCATTTATTATTTAGATTTCATTTTTCCATAGACGCTAGCGTGTTTATGGTTCATATAGATTATCGAGCTTAAAAAATTCGTTTTTTAAGCTCGATGTTATCATAACTATTCGTATAACTTAGCATATTCTTTAGCTGAACTTGCCCAAGAAAAATTCTGTTTCATGCATCTTTTGACAAGCCTCTTCCATTCTTCTTTATTATTATAAATTTCCAGTGCCTTTTTTATAACTTCTTCTAAATCCTCTACTTGATCACCCCAGAAAGTAAAGCCATTACCAGTATCTTTATTTCCTAAATATCCTTGTACCGTGTCTCTAAGACCACCTGTGCTTCTAACTATTGGAACTGTTCCATATCTAAAACTAATCATTTGAGCTAAGCCACAAGGCTCAAATATAGATGGCATTAAAAATAAATCACTTCCAGCATATATTTTCTTAGCTAAATCAGCATCAAAATAATTATTAATTGAGACTTTAGACGGATACTTTTCTTTTAGATATTTCAATCTATTAATGTAATGTGGCTCCCCAACACCAAGTGCAACAAATTGAATATCTTTTTTCAAAAAAGTGTTCATACTTTCTATTAGTATATCAAAACCTTTGTGATGAACAACCCTCGATATAACCGAAAAAATTGGAACATCTCTAATTGGTAGTCCTAATTCTTCTTGCAAAGCCTTCTTATTTTGAACTTTCTTGTCAACTGTTTCTGCACTATAATTTACCTTAATGTCACTATCAGTCTCCGGATTATATTCGTCATAATCAATTCCATTAATTATTCCTATCAATTTTCCCTGTTCTGCCTTTTGTCTCAATAGTCCATCATATCCAAATCCATAACGCTGTGTTTGAATTTCTCCAGCATAAGTCTTACTAACAGTCGTGACAATATCAGAATAAATTATACCTGCTTTCGTGAAGCTAATATCTCCATAAAATTCTATTTTACTAGGTACAAAGAAAGAATCATCTAAGTCAAAATGATATAAATTTCCTCTATTAAACCTTCCATTATACTCTAAGTTATGAATTGTATATATAATCTTAGTTCTTATATCTTTATTTTTCTCTCTTAAAAGAAGTGCAATAGGTCCACTTTGCCAATCATTTAAATGTACAACCTCTGGTCTTCTTCTTTTAATAAATTCCACAACAGCTTTATCAAAAAATGCAAACCTTTCAGCTTCATCTGGATGACAATACATCCCATCTCTATCGAAATACGTTATATTATCTACGAAAAAAGTAGTTAATATTTTTCCGTCAATGTCTTGATTATGACATCTAATAATACAATTTTCTTTTTTGCCTTGCATATAAATTGGAAAATCCATAACATAATTCATATCTTCTATAATTTCTTTATATCTAGGCATTATAACAGAAACATTGTAACCCATTTTTAAAAGTTCCTTTGGAAGTGACCCCATAACATCCCCAAGTCCTCCAGACTTAGCATATGGTGTAACTTCTGATGCGACAAAAAGTATCCTTTTCATAAATAATACTCCTCTCAGATTTAATAATAATTACATCAACTTCCCACTTCGTAATCTTAAAAGCACATCCTCAAACTCTCTAGGAATAGGCGCTTCAAATTCCATATATTCTTTTTTAGTTGGATGAACGAATCCTAAAATTTTTGAATGTAACATTTGACTTGTAACGCCAAACGGATTATTTCCATTAGAATATGCAGCATCTCCCACAATAGGATATCCTATATGTGACAAATGCACTCTTATCTGATGCGTTCTACCAGTTTTTAATTCTACTTCTACATATGTGTATTTATCAAATCTTTCAAGCACTTTTACTCTTGTATAAGCATATCTTCCATTCTTTACTACAGCCATCTTCTTTCTGTCCGATGTACTTCTTCCAATTGGTAACTCTATAACAGCTTCATTTTCCTTTACTACTCCTCTTACTAACGCAACATAAATTTTCTTAATTTTTCTATCTTGTATTTGTTTTGCTATATCATTATGTGCAAGATTATTTTTAGCGACGACCATTACACCAGTCGTATTTTTATCCAGTCTATGCACTATCCCCGGTCTATATTTTTTATCATTTGTTTCACCATTTTCATCTATATCAAGTATTTCATCATCTGACTCATTTATCTTGCCAAGAATAGCATTAACTAACGTTCCCGACCAATTTCCAACAGCCGGATGAACAACCATATCCTTAGGTTTATTTACAACAAGTATATCATCATCTTCATAAATAATATCAATAGATATGTCTTCAGCAACCAGGTCAACTTCCTGTATCTCTTCTCTACAAACAGTTAACTCTTGCCCTAATTTTACTTTTAAGGAAGATTTTTTTATTACCTCTCCATCTACCAAAACCTGCCCATCTTGAATTAGCTCACTTGCTTTTGATCTTGAAATATCGTTCCAAAGCAAATTAATCGCTTGGTCAATTCTTTTTCCTTCTACATTTTCAACTATCTTTTTGTTTTCTTTTTTCACTTAGTGTCTCCTTAATTTCTATAAAAATAATCATAATTACTCCAAATACTATATAAACATCTGCCAAATTAAAAACGCCAAAAAACTTTAGTCTAATAAAATCAATAACGAATCCTCTGAAAATTCTATCAATAATATTACTAATTCCACCTGCTAAAACCGTATTCCAAGCCATGAATTTTATTCTATCATTTCTAACATATTTGAACACATAAATACTAATTAAAATCAAGAACAAAGTTGAAACTATAATAAAAATATTATTTTTCCCTTGAAACATTCCATACATTCCACCGAGTGTTTTCCACATATATTATCTCAAAGAACTCATCAATAATTGAGATGTTAGGTTTAATCGTTACCATAAAAAGCTTTACAAGTTGATCTATGATAATAAAAATAATTATATAAGTCACTCTCCTATCTCTTTGTCCTCTTCTTTTGATTTGCCAGGTTGCATTAATCTATCATTTATCTTATTTTGAGTCTTCTTCGCGCCTTTCTCTGCCGGTGTAACTGACATTTCATGGCTTTCATGTATTCCTTTACTTTTTAGATATTCATTCACCCATGATTCCACTATATCGATTATTTTATCTCTTCCTTCCGCAGGTACTAAATCCTTGACTTGTGCTTGCTCATCTTCTTTAATATTTTCTTGCATTCGTCTTTCTTCAGCAATTCCAATCAAATCATAATTTTTAAATATAAATCCCATTATGCTTTCTACTCTATCATAAGTCAAGTTTTTTTCGCCTGGTATATTGCCAGTTAAATTTGCTAAAAAAAATACTCTCTTTACTCCTTGCTTATCTTCAACATTACCTCCATTTGATACTTCATATTGCATTACTGATAGCAATAACGCCGTTATATTTCTTTTCAAACTAGGTCCATATAATCCATCTCTTACTAAATTATATTTAGATTGAAGCAAATTAATATCTCCGTAGCACCTTTCGTTCTTCTTCTAAAGACATTTCCTTAGTTCCAAGCCTTTCAACTAATTTCGACACTTGTTTTTTTATATCTTTTAAAGGTTCTTTAGCATTTAAAATCCATCTATACTCTTCAGTATATCCATCAAGCCTAGCTTTAGCCTCGATATACTCTTTCTCATTTTTTAATATTTTTAATCCAGTTTCCATTTACAATAACACCCTCTTAATACGAATAATTAAGTAGTTTCTATCCATTTGTTCATCAAAATAATTATACCATTATATCTAGTAAAAGCAAACAAGAAAAATAAAAATCTAAAAGTACACTCAAAAAGCTAAGAGCTTTGACAAAAAAGTCTATGTTATATATAATTTTTACATATTAAACTTAAAGGGGGATAATATTATGAAATACTTAAAGTTTATTTTTAGGGCACTATGGGATGTCATTTCTCCATCTTTTCCTCTCATATTTTGGGTAATGCTGATTTTAATAATGAGTACTGATTTTGAAGCTGTTGATTTTCTCCCAAATGATTATTGTAATTTAACAGATGTAAAGTATACCGCTACATTACATGATAATCCTAATGGGAAAGCGAACGTTGAAATCGTTGAATATTTAACGTTTGACGTGCATGCAGCATTAGCAAGTGATCCATTTAAGGAGCTTTGGAGAGAGCTCCCTGAAGAAATAGTTGATGGACTAATAGTAACTTATGATGTAGAGTCAGTCACACAAATTTTAGATGATGGTACAGAAATACCATATGAAGAAACTTCTAAAATGTATTGGGAGGATTATGACTATACACCACACTCAACAATGCGTTGGCATCATAGTGCGGGAAGTGGTCAATATCCAGATAATGATGAATCTTTACTAATATACATTCCTTGGACATATAGAGAAAAGTTGACATTTAAAATCGTATATTCAATGAATAATGCAGCTTTGAAATATAATGATTGTTCGGAATTATACTTAGCTCTTTATTCTGGAAACACTATAACAAAATTAAATTCATATAGTGCTCAAATTCTTATACCTAACGATTTAATGCCATCTACTTATTACGCATATACTTTTGGAACTGCTAAAAGCAGGTTCCCTTTTACCGAATCAGATTCTATAAACCCACGGATATCATACATTTTCAATTGATTTAGATAAATCCGATTTGAAATTTAATAATCATAACCGCTACTTAGAGTTTTCTTTACTTGCATATGGTGAAGACAAGCACATATTTACAAAATACGCACCCAATAATGCTTGGACATCTTACAATGTTTTAGATGAATGTATTGAAGAAAACGAGTATTATGAATCAGAAAACAAAAAATATAATACGTACAAAATATTATTACTAATAAGTTCCATTATTATTTTTGCCTTTATAATAAAACGCACTACAAAAAAATATAAAGAAGTCAAGAGCAAATATACTTTTTATAAACCAGAAATAGACTATGAATATTTTAGAGATATTCCAAGTGACTTAGATCCAATTTTTGCATCAGAGTTAGCTCTTATGGACGACCCTTTTAATGAAGACAAAGAGAAAAAAGAAGAATGTGCAGCGATTTTACTTAGTTTAATAAGAAAAAAATATATAAAAATTACTAAATTGGATAAGACTAAAGATTGGAGTAAATATAATACTTTTATTTCAGTAGACCCAATAGAAAAAGATCAAATAACTAGAAGAGAAACTTTAGAACCACTCACAACTTCAGAATCGCTTTATATGTCTTTAATACTTAGGCATATAAAGAGTCCTACTAATTCAATTAATATAAATAGATTGCAACGTAGTATAAATGCTGATTATATATATACTAATAATTTCATAGAAAACATAAACAAAAAACCACACATAGAAAATGGTGTATTTTCCGGATATTACCAAGATTTATATTATGATGTAGTAAAGAATAACTTTGAGATGGAATCGAAATCAGCACTAAATATGGCTTTTTGTATTCTAATTTTTGCAAACGTAATTTCTTATTTTACACCTTTATCTTTAGCCTTTGGTGCCTATACAATATTAGGACTTGCATTTCTATGGAAATCTTTATATTTGCATTCAAAATCTAATGACGTTATTTTATTTACACAATATGGTATAAATGAGCAAGCAAAGTGGCGTGGTTTATATAATTTTTTAAAAAGCGATACTTTAATTAATGAAAAAGGAATACCTGATTTAGTACTATGGGAAAAATATTTAATTTATGCAACTGCTTTTGGTATTTCCGAGAAAGTACTTAAAGCTATAAAAATACATGCTGTAGAATTAAATACTGAGACTAGCACTATATTAAATAGTAGTTCTTATATTCGCTCTAACACTAACAGTTTTCTCAGAACATCAAGGTCTTTTGGACATTCATCAATAGGCAGAGGCCATGGTGGCCATGGTGGCTATGGTGGCGGTGGCCGCGGAGGCCGGCGGTGGCGGTGGTGGTCACTAGTATCATTCAACATGCAACCTACAAGTTGCATGTTGTGATAAATATATTACTATAATTTACGTTAAGCAATACACTTGATCTTGTCCGCATTTTACTTTAAAAATTATAGGCTTTACATAGTCTTGATTAGTGTACCTTCAAATTAATATTATTAACTTAATTTTAAAATGCAATAATACGAATGCAAACCGCACGTTAAACGTGCGGTTTTTATTTAACCCTATAAGGAGCTGTTGCCAGCGGCACCTCAAAGTGCA
>CALXZO010000013.1 GCA_944393265.1 uncultured Clostridia bacterium
TTGGACAACGAAAAAGCTTTTCGCTGTCATTAAATCTAATAATTTTATTCATGACATCCTCCATTATTACATTCTTGCCCGAAAGCGAGTTATGTAATACGGATGTACCGCAACACAACTCGCTGTATTATCTTAATCTCATATATGCTGTCATCTTATCACCTCCTTAAATTACTATTTATGAAATGATTATATCATTCTTTAATTTATTTTTCCACATCTTTAGCCCATTTTATAAATAGGTATTCGACTTGTCTTGTTGTTTCTAATACTTTTAGCCAATATTCTTTATCGGTTATTCTCCCTCTACTAACTAAATAATCTAAAGCTTCAGTTCCTGTTTTAAATTCCATATTTTTTTCCTCACTTTCAAGAGCTTCTTTAACTTCTTTCCTAAAATCATCCATTGTATAATTAAAATATTTTTGCCACCAATGATATATATCTGAATGATTGCTCGCAAAAGCCTTTCCTTTCAATTTATAGCCCTCACAGTGAGTAGTTATCGTTTCGGGTTTTAAATTGAATTTTTGGCATAAATACACGCATAATTTGACCGCTTCTGTTTTTACTTTTAAGAAGTATTCTTTGTCAGAATAATCTTTGGGTTCACAGATTTCAAAACCTATGTAAGAATTATTTGCATTTCCACCAGCGTGCCAACCTTGATAATTCCAAGGAAGTGTTTGATATATTCCTGTATCATCTATAAAGGCATGGACACATACACTTTGCCCATTGGGCTTTGCGGTATTCCATGCCTTTATAAAATTGCTGGCAAAAACTCCGAGGGCAAGCAGTTGAATGCACCATAATTCCTTTTACTGTTATGGTTTGTCCTTTTAAATAGCAATTATTCTTTGTTAGAAAGTTCTGAATTATTTTCATTTGCAGATACTCCTTTCTTATCAACCTGTGTTCCAAAATAAAATGCTATTACTGTCGTATAAATTGTTATTACTGCATTTGCATCTACAATTTGTTTAATTGCTAAAATAAAAAAGAGTATTGTTAGTAAAATTGTAACAATGCTCTTTACGTTTATTAATTTTATTATTTTTTCTCTCACAATTATCACTTCTCCTTATTTTAATAAAAGTGTGATAATAGCACCAAGAACAGTGCCAATTACCACACTTAAGATAGAATTTCTTATTTGTTTTTTTATATCTTTATATTCTTCTGCGGGTTCTCTTTCTATCGAACCCACTCGTTCTTCTAATTTATTGACATCGCTTCGCATTAATTTTACTTCGGTAGCAATTTCTTTAACTCCAAAAGTTAACTCTCTAATGTCTTTTATCGTTTCTTCTAAACGGTCAATGCGTTTGTGAGCACTTTTCGTACTTTCATCAACTCGTGCAAGTAATTCCTTATCATCCATCATTTTCTCCTTTCAAGGCTATTAACTCCGCTTCTAATTCTTTTATTTTTGCTCTTATTTGTTGTCTTTCTTTTTTGGTTTCTGCATATTCTGCTATGTCCAAATCTCCCTCTAAAAATCTAATTAGTAAATCAAATGAATTTTGTAACTTGCTTTTTAATTCTTGTATTTCTGTTTCTCTTTTTTCAATCGGAGTGGGTGGTACTTTTTCAAACTCAAACCAGCACTTTTGTGTTTCAAAATTAGCTTTCAATTTAGCTTTATATCCATTCTTTTGTGGTATTGGTAACATCCTTTTTAAAACTATATATTTTTCAGTATTTTGTGGTTTATTTCTCGTATAAGTTATTGTGTTTCCATTTTCGTATATGTATATCATTATTATCACTCGCTTTCATCCAATGCTTTTATATATGCATAATTTAAATCTATTTGTGGCAAATTTATTTCATGCTCATCATATAAAAAGTAAGTTGTTGTATAAGAATCTGAATTTATTGCATATATCCTATTGCCATTATAAAAAATACTAGATAATTTTAGAGGTGTACCAATTACGTCATAACATTCCCAGTTCATTAAGTCCTTGCTACTATATAATTGATTATTTTCTATTTTCACATATTCTTTGCGGTCTTTGAAATATCTCAAATTAGTAGCTTTTGACAAAGTTGTTCGTTTTCCTGATTCATCTATTCGTATTAAATTTCCATTCGTATGCACATATAAAAAGCCGTTTACTATTCCTATTATTCCTGCAGAAGATAATCCACTGTAAAGTATAGTTGTTGTAGTAAAATCTGTTGTCCTTACAATTTTATAATTAGAACTTGAAGCTGTTCCCCAACAAGAATACCAATATTGTCCAAATTTTACGCATGAACCAGTTGAAAATAAAGGTTCACCACATGAAACACCATCAAATGGAGACATTCTAACCCATGTTACTCCATTATCACTTGATTTCCAAATCGCATTTGTATAATTTTGAGTGCCAAGACTTCCTATTCCCGAACAAATAAAGTCATTACCATTTTCAATTATTGGACCCCTAAATACTTCTGTGATGCTACCACTTTTTGAGCTAATCTGAGTAAAGTCAATAAAGTTTGATGTACTAAAAACATAACTATAATATGTACTACTTGTTTTATATCTCACGAAAAAAGCTTTTCCTAGTCTTGACGAATAGGTTATATTAGAGTAATAATAATCACTTGATGAAGTTTCTGATTTGGCAATCGTCCACGAAATACCATCAGTACTGGTAAGAATAATTTTATTGGTTTTACCTACAAATATATTAAATTGTGGATAATATGTAATTGACGGCGGATTACTATAGTAACTTGTTGCCGAAGTATATCGTAAAGTCCAATTATCTCCATCATTACTTGACCATATAGTAAAGCCAACTTCATCACTAATCCCTCTTCTAACTAAAAAATAAATGTTTTTCTCGGATATATATATAATCTGCGTTATATATCCATACCCACTAGCAATTTGATTAGCTTCATACACGTATTTTTCAGGAAGACAATAAACCAATTCAGGATAATCTTCTTTTAATATTCTTGAGCCATCACACAACAAATACTTATCATCATCTCTTTTGTTTGAAAAAAATCTTATTTCTCCAATTGGTGTTTCAAGATTTCTTTTGTTTAGAGGTGTTGGCTCTTGAATAGTTGGTGTTATTTGCTCTATCGAAATATTATCTTCAATTATTTCATTGTTTTTTCTTATTCTATATTTTTCCGCATCACTTAATATTTCATCTTTCCAGTTTGGTTCTATTAAATTATACATATTGTTTCTCCTAACTACCTGTGACTGTTACTTGAATTGTTACATAGTCGTAAGAACTATTAACAGCTGTTGGTTTTAAAATAACATTTATCGTGTCGTAAGCACTTAATCCTGTTATCGTACACGCATGAGGTGTATTTACTGAATCAGCAGTATCATGTGATGTTATGTTCCATCCATTTCCGATTGTTCCTATTCCAATTGATGTATTAACAAAGTTAATATGCTCATAACTTGTTGTGCTTGACATTGCCCATATTACCAAAGTCCCGTTGTGGTCTATTCCTGCTCCGTATCCACTAATATATCCTGCATATGTTGAATTAGCAGATGAGTCTAATGTGACATTAATTATCGTCTGCTTCTTTGCATTTCCAGCAACGCCAAAAATACTTTTCCCACTTATTATATTGGATGCAATCAAATTAGCATCACCTTGAATTGTCTGCGTTTCACTTAAATAATAGCCCGATGAAATAGTTTTATTTGATGTCCCTGGTATGATTGTTTGAGCTCCACGTGATGGAATAGTACCAGTTATAACAGTTCCTTTTACAACCGCTTCTTTTCCTGCTAATATTTGTGAGGAGCTAGCATTACCACTTGAATTTAAAAAAGCAATATTGTCAGCTAGTGTTTGAATATATGTAATTGCTTCTGTAAGAGTGTTTTTTCCTGTTTGTTTTAATAACGCATCTTTTAATTCTCCGTATTTGTCATCAATTTTTTGCATATTATTATTTGTTTTTTCTAACATTGTTCCATTTATGGTATCGTCTAAATTTATTTTTTCTAAATTCAAGTTTGCTGTATTCATTGGTCATCGTCCTTTCCTATTTTAATTATCTACGTACTATCAAAACCAACTAAATCATCAATGCTTTGCATACTTTTATTAATTTCATTTATACTTGCATAGATATCATCTGTTTTATCAATCATGGCTAATCCAAGTATATTTGTACTCGAAGGAATCGTTTTATTACTCTGCGTAGCAATCATACTTAATGTATCCGTATTTTTATATTGATATAATTTGTATGGTTGTGATATCCACGTCTTGGATTTTCTAAATCTTTTCTGCCATAATCTAGATTGAGCTGATTCAGTTACCCCACAATAAATGAAATTATTGCACATATAAATTAAAATCTTATCAATATCATACATAATTTTTTCAATATCATTAGCTTTATAAATGGTCATATAATTTAGTGTTCTTGGAGTTACTGGAGTTGTATTTAATGTATAATATGCATCTTTTAAAGTTTGAATATTACTTCGTATTCTTTCTAATTCGCTAGAAGTAGGAAAATCATTTCGACACCAATTTGTTTTTGTTTCTATGTTTAAATAATAATGATTTTCATTTATCCAATGTTCAAGATATTTGCACCAAATTTCTATTCTGTTTAAATCGTTATAGTTATAATAACCTTTTTTGTTTTTAGCAGTAATATCGTTTGGAATGCGGTCAAATATTAAATGCTCTAATTGACTATCTAATTTCATTTTATAAAACCTCCAGTTCTGCCAAAGCATAAATGCTAGGTGTATTTATGCTATATTCCAAGCATAATATCCTAGCATTTTCTCCTAAAACATTTATCATATCTCCAACCATTTCATTATTGCTCATTTTAAATTTAATCTTTAATATCTTGGCAACAAAATTTAATTTATCAAGCAAATTGATTTCGTTACATATTAAAGTTGTATCATATGTTTTGACTTTCCTTACATCAGTTGATACAGTTAATGGATTGTTCTTTGAAGTTATAACTGTATTGTCCTCATATCCTTTACCATACAAAATAACAGTTCCGCTTCCCGAAATCACAGCGTAGTTTGTTCCTACAGTTAATAGTGTGCCACCAGAAATTCGTAGTGAATGGTATGGAGCTCCTAAGGTTATTAATGTTTCTCCTGTAATCGTATCATTGAATATTTCTGATTCTTCTGATTGGGCAGTATATCTATGTTGGACTAATTCTATTGATGTGGTTATACTTTCTATTTCTTCTTTTATTGAGACTATTTTGTCTTTTCCTAAAACTGATTTAATTGTGTTATCTAAAGGTTTTATTGCTATGCATTCATTTCTACTACAATCAACAATTCCACCAGCAGAAAATATTACTTTTTGTAAGGCTTCTCTTTTTGATTGTATATCTATAAATCCTGTTATTGTTCTTTTTCCTATTGTGTTATCTAATTGATACGGTATTGTACCAAGTATATTTGCAACAATATTGCTAACTAGCTCGTTTGTGTACATACCACCTAAAAATTTTTCATTTTCAATTAAGCCTATATAATCTACTGCTTCTATTTTGTATGTAGCGATGTTTTCTTTTTCGGCACGATCAATAAAAAATGCACCAACTAATGCGTTATCTCTGTATAATTTCATGGGTAATGTTTTTTGAAATAATACCCCTACATCGCTTTTACTGTTTAACTCTATATCCAATGTATTCATGCTTAAGTTCTCTGTAGTAGATGACACCTCTTCAATAATTTTCAAATTCTTTAATTCATCTTTATAAAATTCTCTGACAATACCATCTTCAATGAAAAATATTCTTAAATATCTAAAGCCAATATTTGTTTTTCTAAAAGTTATAACTATTTTGTTATATGCAACAACATCTTGATGGAAAAAATATTTTGAAGCATTGGGTGTGAAATCTTTACTTACCAACAACTCCGTATCTCTATACCATTTGATATTCACATCTGTTGCATAATTGTCAGTATTTGTATCGAAAGATATCATTATTCCTGGAGAAGTATAAGTGTTATCATATATTCTTGTTAGTATTATTTCATCATCAAAAATTCCCTCTTCATTACTCATACTTTTACTTATATATCCAATTCCAATTGGATTGTCTGGAAATGAAATATAGCTACCATCAAGTTGCCACAAATCGTTTTCTAAAGTTGCATTTTTAGGAATAAGTAATTGCTGTTTGATTTCTTCCATATTTACAAATTCTTGCATATCATTGACACTATTAATGCTGTTTTGTGTTGCACCATACGGCTTGTTTTCATATACGATTTTATTTTCCATTAATCCACCTGCCTTTGTGGTTCAATTGCTTCAAAAGTAATTTTTAATCCTGTCCAACTTCTAAAGTTTTTATAATTTGCATTTATATTATCATTTGATACTTTTACTCTTGCTCTAAATGATATTGTTTCTTGTCCATACGGTAATGTCACAAAATGATATTCGACAGGTGCAGTAAGTACTTCATATAATCGGTCATATTCATCAACATTTAATGCTAATGCGTTTATTGTGGCTTCATAATCGTAATAAGTCCCAAGTGGGTCTGCATGCTCAATGCCATCGAGTGTTATTCCATGATTTTCGTAACTTATTGTTGCTTTACGAGTTAATTTGATTATTCCTATTTTATATCCCACACCATCTATTGTTATCATGCTAAACTAACCCCCAATCTTACTTTTTCTTTTTCATATGCTGGTACAATTACTCTTCCTAATTCTTTATTATCTATCTCAAGAATGACCGTGCTTGGTTGTCTAATGACTTCTGTTAAATTACTATAATTTTTAGTTATATAATTATTCTCGTGTGTTATTTTTCTACTTACAGATGGTATTTCTCCAATTGAAATTTCATTAGATATAGTACTAGTTAAATCATCCATTGTTTTAGTCATTTCTTCTGCAATTGATGGCATTGTTTTTTCAAATCCAACTCCTATACCTAATGCAAGATTCTTTCCGAACAACATCTCGGAATACTTTTGATGGGCTTTCGATTCCCAGTGCTCTACAAATAGAGTCTAGTATTCCTGTAGCAAATGAAACTACTTTTTGATATAGCCAATCTTTTAAATCTAAGATTCCATTCCATAATCCTTGAACAAGATTTTTACCAACTTCAGCAATTTTTGTTATTCCATTAGTTAGTCCATTAACTATTGCTGTTATTATTTGTGGCAATGCTTCAACTAATTGTGGAATACTCTCTATAATTCCTTGTATCAGCATAATTAAAATTGTAATTCCCGCTTCTATAATCAAAGGTAAATTCTCTGTAATAACTTGTATGATTGTTGTTATTATTTGTGGGAGCTGTTGTATTATCATTGGTAATGATTCTAGTATTCCTTGTATCAATGCAATTATAATATTTATTCCAGCTTGTATTAGTTGGTCTAGATTATCAAGTAATGTTTGTACTATTAAAAGTATACATTCCACTATTGTCGGAATAAGTGTTGGCATTTGCTGTGCAATTCCATTTATAAGTTCAACGAGTATTGTTATACCCATTTGAAGTATTTGCGGTAGCATTGAAATAATTGTATTTAATAGCATCATTATTACTTGCATTATAACTTTCATTATCTGTGGCATATTCTGTTGTATTCCTGATACGAGAGATTGAAGTATGTTAGAACCCGTAGTCAGGAATTGCGGTAAATATTCAATTATTCTAGTAAGTATATTTGATATTAGGCTAGGAACTTTGCTTGCAAATTCTTCTATTCTTGGTATGATGTTTTCTAATGCGGTAATTACACTATCAATTAAATTTTCTATTAAGGCTTCCATGTCTGCATTTTCATCGCTCATTCCTGTAAGTAAATTTGACCAGGATGTTTGCATTGCCGTTATAGAACCTGCAATAGTTTGACTAGCTTCCTTAGCTGTTGTTCCTGTAATTCCCATTTGTGTTTGTATTACATGAATAGCTGAATAAACATCATTTAAACTAGAAATATCATACTTTACACCAGAGATTTTGCTAGCATCAGCAAGTAATCTTTCCATTTCTGTTTTTGTTCCGCCATAACCTAATTTAAGATTATCAAGCATTGTATAATTTTGTTTTGCAAATCCTTGATATGCGGTCTGTATTGCTGACATCGATGTTCCCATCTTATTAGCATTATCAGCCATGTCTGTAATAGCCATATCAGCCACTTCAGCACTTTTAGCGGTATCTCCATCTAAAGATTGAAGTAAGCTGGCACTAAATGATGTTACTGTTTCCATGTATTCATTGGCAGATAATCCTGCAGTTTTATATGCATTATTAGCATAATTTTCAACTGTTTTTGCACTATCGCCAAATAAGGTTTCAACACCACCTACAAGTTGCTCGTATTCAGCATAACTTTCTATTGATGCTTTTCCCATTGCAACAGCACCTGTGACTCCAGCTGCAGTTATAGCTGTTACACCTGTAGTTACAACTTTTAATGCATCTCCAGCTTTTGAACCAATAGATGAGAATGCTTCTCCAATTTTCGATATGGTACTATTGGTACTTTTAGCTTCATCTTGCAATTTCTTCATACTTGCTTCAGAGGAAGCAATTTCTCTTTGAAGTTTCCTATATTGTTCTTGATTTACTTCAGTACCACTTTGCATCATTTTGTCTGCATTTTTCTTTGCATCCTTTAATGCATTTACTTTGCTACTTGTTTCATTTACTGCTTTAGATAATAGTTGTTGTTTCTGTGCTAGTAATTCTGTATTACTGGGGTCTAATTTTAAAAGTTTTTCAACTTGAGATAGTTCTTTTTGAATACTGTTTATTTCTTTATTGGTTTTTGAGAGAGCGGAGTTTAGTCCTGTTGTATCTCCGCCAATGCTGACCTCAATACCGACTACTTTTTCAGACATGATATCTCCTTTCTAAAACCTTTCCAGCATTTCAGGTGTTGCTTCGATTTCTTCATCTTCATTTTCTTTTTTCTTCATCATAAGCAAATCAATTAAAAACCCTATCGTGACTCTGTCCAAGTCCGATAGGGTGATTCCAATTTCTAATGCTCTAACTATCAATATTTGTGAGGAGATTTCCTGTGCTTCTTGTGATGATAAGCTGTCGCATTTTCTATCATTCTTTTTTTTTCATTTTCTTGCCTTAAGTTGCCTACAAGTAATTCCATTATTTCAGGAAGTATCTTCATGATAGAAAAACTATTAAATTCATCTAGCCAATGTTCGATATCAGGTACTTTATCATTTGCTGTTTTAGCCATTGACCAAGCAATTTTTTCAAACATCTCTAGTTCAACAATTTCAAATTGTGCTATTCCTGATTTCACAGTTTTGAATTTTTTCTCTAATGCAACTATGTCTTTTATAAAATCTCTACCGAAGTGATTTCTATATCTCATTAGAGTTCCTGCTGTTGATTTGAATTTTATATCTTTATCATCAATTCTTATTATTTTTTCCATTTATTAACCTCCTCATTATACTGTTGGTGTATCAGTTGGTTTATAAACTGATTTATACCAATTTGTAAGCACTTCTGCAGATGTATCTGCTTTAGTAGATACTTTTACTAATCCCTCTTCATTAGGTCTTATTTTTAAGTTTAGTGTTTCTGTTGCAATTTCTTTGCTTTCGCCTTTTGTTTTTGAAGATAGTTCAGGTCTTGATGCTGTGCAATTATAAAAACAGAATTTTTTATTTCCATCATCTGTTGTAAATTCACAAAGCAATGCAAATGGAGTTGTTGATGTAATTGCTGATTCTTTTAATACATTATTGCTGTCTGCAATTTCTCCTAGAATATCTGTCAAAAAGTTTTCAGGTATCATTGCTAGTTCTAATGTACCATCGTATCCATTATTTGCTGAATCACTATAATAAAGCCCATCTTCTGCATAGAACTCAACTTCGTTTCCTGCAGGAGATAGGCTCATTGATACCGCACCATTTAATTTGACTGGTGTTCCATATGTAATTGCACCATCTGTGACTGTTATCTTCGAATAATAGGCATTTTTAAATCCAAATTTAACTTTCATTTTTTCCTCTCTTCCTATATATCTAGTTCATAAATAACTTGATATAATTTTTCTTGTTCGATGTAGCTTTCAGAAATCACTTCATAAGTAAATCCATTTCTATCTAGTAAATTTTCTAAAAGTATTTCTGTAATTACATCTTTTTTTGTTGTATATATTTCAATTCGATATGTGTTTATTTTCTCGAATACTTTATCATCGGCTTTGAAGTTATTACTTTTTATTCTGTAATACACAATAAAAGGAGGAGTGACTGGATTCTCAAAATGATGGTAGGCGATTTCGATATTTAATTCACATAGTAAGTCATATAATTCTTCCATAATCATCTTCCTTTGATTTTCTTTAATAAATTTTCTTTAGCATTTTCTTCAGCCTTCTTTATATGTGGTCTAGCTTCGACTCTCCCACCATTTACTTTTGCATGACCATACTCAAGTAAATGAGTGAGTTGAGGAGCATTTTTATTTTTGACTTTATATCTAACATTTTCATCATCTTTATAAACAAGTTTGACAGTCCAGCCACTTGCATATTTCTTTCTTCTTGGCATATCAGAACTTGGACTTGTAAGTTTTAATTCGTTAACACAGCTATTAGCAACATCCTCTGTAATCTGACTTATTTTTTGAGCATATTCTTTTGAAAACTTTTTTAGTTCCTGCTGTATTTGTTTTGAAATCATATTAACTTCCATTTCCAACTTTCCTTTCGCAAATAAGAGCAATTTCATCAAGTGTTACACGATCAACTCTGATTACCTCATATATTTCGTTCATATATTTCAACTTTTTCTCATTATTGTAGTTAAGGCTACTTATCCTTAAGCGAAGTGTTGGTTTTAATCCAATCATGCTTGCTTCATAAAATTCCTTTGAATATATATCCTCGTTTTTTATAATAGGCACTTCAATTTCGATATTGCTTTCAATTTGGTTACCGATATTGTCTTTTGTCAGAATTGTTCGTATAAGTTTGGCTGTTATATCAATCATTATTTTTCACTCCTCATATATTCTTGTGTCGAAGCTAGCGAGGAAACAAAAAAGGAGTATGACTTTTGGCATAGCTCCTTTTCTTTTATATCGGTATTCCCGAAGTTTCCTTTCACATACATAACAATTGCATATCTTATTAAGTCATCATCCATCTTTGCTTTAGCATCGATTCCTAATCGTTCCATATCATTGATAGCTGAATTTATTAATAAAGATATTTCGTTATCTTTAGCTGTTGCCGTGGAAATAATACTCAAGCATTCTTTTACAAGTGCTATAAGTTGATTCATTTTATTTCCTCACTTTCTAAATTAGACTGCAGGTGTTTCAGTTGCTGATTCATCAAGTAATACAAATGCTTCTGTATTTACTGTTTTTCCATCTAGTAAACCAAGAGCTCTGTATACTTTGTTTCCTTTTCTGAACTCAACCGATTCATCTGATGTAACTTCGATTGCCTTATTGAAGTTGATTGTATATTTTTCAAAATTACCAAGTAATATTTTCTTATCAGAAATATAATCATCTTCAATAACTGGTCTACCAAAGATTCTTCCTGCAAATTCTCCAGTCGGGTCAGGTAAGAACACTAATTGATTGCCAACTGTGATTGTTGCGATATTTTCCCACAACATTTTTGAACTCATTACAAATTTTGAATTTGGTTTATAACCAGATTTCAATTTTGCCATTAATGAGCAAAGGTTTGCGTATGATGGTGTTGAACCTTTTGCATATTCTACTTTTTCAAGAGTTTCTTGTAATATGCCTTTTGGTTGTCCTTTACCATTACCATTTAAAATTGCATTTTCGATAGCAATTGCCATTTTATCGCTTAATTTCTTAACGATATATGTTTCAAAAGCTTCGATTGACATTGCTTCAACTTCTGCAGTTATTGAAATTGTTCTTATAAGTTTATAAGCTCCGAAGTTAATTGCATCAGTTGTATCATCAACATCATCACTTGCTGTGTTTTCAGCCACCCAAGAAGCTTCATTTGTTATCTTTTCTTGTGGAATTGATAAGTAACCTGGAATGTTTAGCACTTCAACTTGATTAAATAGTGCAGAGGTTTGTTTTAATTTTTCCTCAATTCTATTTAATGTTGTTGTAGGTATTGTTGAACCAACACTTTCTTGTGCAGTAGTCATGGCTCTT
Organism: uncultured Clostridia bacterium; assembly: GCA_944393265.1. Taxonomy (GTDB): domain Bacteria; phylum Bacillota; class Clostridia; order TANB77; family UBA1234; genus UBA1234. The sequence continues at coordinate 12,171 of CALXZO010000013.1, forward strand.
TGTTCTTCTTCATTTAATGGTTTCCCTTGTAATCTCTTAAGGAATGCACTTCTATATTCAGCAGTTTCTAAAATATTTTTTTCTTCCATTTTTCTTTCCTCAACTTTCTTTATTTTTTTTAGATTTTCTAATTTTCTTGCTTCAGGCTTTGTAACTGAATTTTTTATAAGACTTTTTTCATTTACAAGTTCTTGTTCATCGGTTTCATCGCCCTCTTCATTTTGAGTTTCTTCTTCCTCTTCAGGAGGAGTGTCTTTTTCTTCATTTCCTGACTCTAAAGCATTTACTTTTTCTTCAAGCAATTTTTCAGCTTCCTGCAAGGCAAGTAATTCTTCTTTGATATCTTCAAGTTCGCCCTCAGTTCTTGCTTCTTGGATTTTCTTTCTTAACTCTAATTTCTTTTTTCTGATTTCACTTAAATTCATGACTTTGTTCTCCTTTCTAATTTTTAACGATTCTACCATCGTTTTCTTTTGCTCTACCGCAAAAAGAGTATAAAAAAGAAGCTTCTACCAGCTTCTAAATTTTTAATCTTAAATATAAAAAAGACAGATTACTCTGCCTTTAAATATTATTATAATATATACTTATTTTAAAAATATAATTGTTTTAGCAATAGCTTCTAAAACTTTTTCTCTTTTTTCACGAAGAGCATCATAAGTATCTATTCTGTGTTTATGAAAATAGCCATTTCTACACTCGTCTTTCACGTAAAAAAGTAATTCTATGTATGATTTAATAATAGAGTCATACTTAACTTTACTTATCACATTATCATTAGGAAACTTAAACATTTCTTTATGGTTCATTATGTAAGAAATCAATGCGTTAAACATTAATTTTTCTGATATTTCATCGCTATTTTCATTTACATTAAAGTCTTTATAATTTTTTATCTTTCTATATAATAAATATTCCAATGACTTTATGGCATTTAATATTAAGAATGTAAAATCTTCACCATCAATAAAGTCAGTACTAGTATTTCTTAATGAACTTTCAAATTCATGATAAATCCAAAAATTATTCTTTAAATTTTTTCTAACTTCTCCATTTTTTAAAAGTTCTTTTTTAAAGATTGCAGGCTCACATATATTATTGCAGAAATTTCTAAATTTATCATTAGCATATAAAAAATGCATTTTTAGTGCACCTTTATTCATGTCATCAAGATTTTTCATGTTATCAATATCAGTTTCTTGTTTTTGTATAACATCTTTATAATATGTTGGATTATCAATTCTAAACATCTCTCTCATTATTTCATCGTATATAAGAGAAAATTTTACTAAAATAGCTTCATCATCAGCTATATAAAATTCTTCAATGTTAGACTTAACATTAAATTTCCCATCTTTCACATCGAAATATTTAGAATAAAACTCTGGTGCTTCAGCCTTTTTTAATTCTTCAATAACAGGAAATGCTGGTTTTCTAATATATTCATTTCTATTAAAAAAAATTAATGATTTAAAAGCTTTATAATATTGGCAATAGTATTTATTTTTGTAAATATAAACTTGCTCAATATTTTCTTTAGCAAATTCGACAATATCTTCGATTTCAATATGTCTAAATTTTTTTAATTTTGTATTACATATAAACACATAATATACAAAGCAATCTTTATATTCAAACAACTCATACTTTTTTCCATTGAAATCATATAAAAAAGTATTGTTAGTTTTTGTATAATATTTGCTATCTTCATCATAATCGTATCCTGATAATTGTAGATTAAGTAACGGGATGGTATCGTTTTCAATTATTTCTATATCATTTTTAGAGTAAAATTTTAAACATTCTTCTGAAAAAAATTCAAACAAACATTCTTTTATTCCATATTTTTCGGCGATATCTGTATTATTCATAGCACAACACCTCCGTACATTATTTATATATAACCCATATATAATAGTATATCACAGTTTACATAACAATTCAATCTTTTCCTTTTCAAATTTAAATTTTCTATATCTTTCTTTCTCTTTATTATATTCCTCTTTGCTTCGTGCAAAAACTTCTGTTGTATCGTAGAACGGGACATCAACAACAGACACATCGAATAATTTGTCTATCTTTTTTATAGTTCTTGTGTTTTCTTCATAGTTCCATTCATCATCAGCCACTGTAAAAGCAAAGCTCATTTTGTCTAGTAAGCCTGATTGAATGGATTTGTATATATCTCTGTTTGATGTTGTATCAATTAGTTTAGCTTTTATTTTTAATCCTTTGTCATCTACGATTAGTTCTAGACTTTTGTTTCTTGTTCTTGCTAAAAGTAAGAAGTTATCTTCGTGGTTATATTTCAAACACACATCTGTCATATCACATTCATCAAATGCATCTTTTGTTATCGTTTCTGTCCAACAATGAGTTGCTGGCGAATCAAATATCACAGCATATCCCTCTATAGTCATCTCTGCATTATCAGTAGCTCTGACATCTAATAACCTTATTTCTTTTTTATTCTTTATCATTTCCAGCCTCGCTTTCTCCGAGTTGATACTCATCAGCAATTTCACTATTAACAACATTTAATGTTTGGATTCTTTTACTTCCCTCTTCTCCACCTATTGGAGACATGTCTAGAATTTCTCTTGCTTCATCTACAGTATATAAACCAAGTATTGCAAGTTCTTTTAATAACTTTATTTTGGTATCCGTCTTTGCATATTTAATACGATCAACATTAAATATAATTTGGTGACCGCTTCTTATTGCTTCTTTATTGAATATCTTATTTGTAAATTCATTTGACATTTGCATTGCAATTGGTTCTATCACACTTTCAAAAAAGGCATTCCATTCATCTGCTGTGAATGTACTTCTTATAATGTTTTCACTTATTCCAAAATAATCATATATATTTTCTTTTGTATATGATAACTGGTCTTTAGTTAGAGTTACTGGTGAAGTATTAACTTCTTGGAACTCGGCTCTTTGGTCTAATATTGCAATACCACTTTCATTTTCTATTGTCATGAAATCTTTTACGAACGCATCTTTGAATTTATTCAAGTCGGATTGCTTCAACATACTTTGTGTGAATTTTAATATTCCACGTAAGTATGAACTTGTCTTTATTGCATTATCTATTCCTTGCATCGCAGTATTAGCCACCTCTACAGGCTTTGCAAGTGAAATATTTGTATCTCCATAAATTTCATGACTATCATAAAATCTTCTTAAATGAATAATCTCTGAATATGGTAAAGTATAATATTGTCCATTCACAAATTTAAATTGCAAATAGATTTCTCCTGTGCTGTCCTGAAGCAATTCATAACATCCAGCTTCAATTGGATATAAACCATCTATCATTCCATCGGTTGTATGTATAAAAATAAAGGCATTGTTTTCTTTGTACAAAGTTGCAATAACTTTATATAAAAAGTTATATGTATTCATAAACGGATTAGGTTGTTTAGAAAGAATATAATTAATTTCTCCATTTATAAATTTTACTTTTCCATCGTATGATTGAATGTGACATGGCAACATCTTTGCACCATGAGTTGCTATAGTGTTTATACAAGTTTTAACGGTTATAAAATCGCAATAACTTTTTCCAATGGCACTGTATGTGGGTGTGAAACCATTGAGCATTTTTAGGTATGTTTTTTCGCCTTTGGTGTCATGTTGTTTCTTATTACCAAAGATGACTTCATATAAACTTCGTTTTTCTTTTTTCATTATTATTCCTCCGAGATATTACTGTAATCTATATATTTTTCCATTAGCACACAGTATGCGATAATAAGCGACACCGCACCATCGATTCTTTGTCTTTGTTGTTTTCCTTTTACTGGTCTAATGTTATCATTGTCATCTCTTTTTATTGCTGTATTACCCAAGCACCATTTAAGTATTGGGTTATTGTTATAATTGATATTCTTTTGTATTAAGTCAGCTTCTAATTGTTTCATTGGATTAGAAAGTGTTCTTGCACCTTGTCTAACTTCAACCATTTCAAATCCATTTGTTATCATTTCTTCTAACCAATATTGAGTATTCCATGGGTCATATCCCACCCATAAAATATGCAAATCATATTTTTCATACAGACTTCTAAACCATTCGGTTACGTCAGAGTAGTTTACTCTTGCACCTTCACATAAAGTAATTAGCTTTCTGCGTTCCCATACATCGTATGGAATTTTATCTTCTTTGATTTTGTTTTCTAGATTTGCTTCAGGTATGAAGTATTGTTGAAGCACATATTTTTTCTTTCCTTTTTCAACGATAACTGTGGCACAAGTTAAATCTGTTGTTGCCGATAAATCGACACCGCCAACTGCATAGCAATCTCTGATTTCTTCCATATCAAATGTTTCTGTGTTGTTTACGATATCGAATGTCAGCCATTTTTCTTCCGAGTTCATTCTTACATTGAAGTCCTTACATAAAAGGTTCGTAAGTTCGCTTGGATTGTTCTTGGCTCTATTTACTTTAGTTCTTATATCATCAATTCTTTTGATTGTTATTAGTCCTGGATTAGCTTGAAACCACTTTTTCTCATCTGTCCAATATTCTTTTTTGTCTAGTTCATAAATAATGGGCAGAACTGTATCATCAACAATTCCGCCCTCTTTATTTTCATATCCATCTATTATTTTTGAAAGATATTCATATTCGTTATCAAAAACACCCTCACGGATTGTTCCCATCGTTGATGTTTCAAAAAGCATCGGCTCTTCACGAGCTGACATCGAGTCATACATAACATCCATTAAGTTTTTGTCTTTCCATGCGTGCGTTTCATCTGCCGATACAAAATATGCATTCAAACCATCAAGGCTATCTGAAGCAGAGGCAAGTGCTTTGAAGTAGCTATCTTTTGCATCATAGAATAATCCGTTAACTAATCCTTTAATTCTTTTACGAAGTGCAGGACTCTTTTTGACCATTCTGCGAGCTTCTTCCCAAACGATTTTTGCCTGGTCTTTTTTTACTGCTACCGAATAGCATTCAGCACCGCCCTCGCCAGCACCTACCATATGATATAATCCCAGGGCAGAGGCAAGAGTTGATTTTCCATTCTTTCTACCGATGAATAATATAACTTTTTTATATTTGCGAAGTCCTGTATCTTTATCTACAAAACCATACATCGCTTCTACCAATGCTTTTTGCCATAGTTCCAATATAACTGGGTGTCCTGCCCATTTACCTTTGGAGTGTTTGCAAAATCGTTCTATAAATTCTATCGGTCTTTTGGCTTTTTTTTCATCAAAGATGTATGTGCGTGTTTCGTATTCTTCAGCAATTTCATCGTAGTAGGTTACTTCAGTTGGATGCGATATTTCATATACTAATTTTTTATATACAACAGCAACTTTATGGCTTACTTCAACTTCTTTATTTTTTATCTTGTTATAATATTCCTCGATAAAGGTCATTTATATTTCCTCAACAAATCTATCGAACTCATCTTTCAGATTATTCTGATTAGGAAGCAAGTCATTTAATTGTTTAATAACTGCCATATAGTTTTTTATCATTGCGTTGTAAGTTTTTACTTCAACACTATCTTTGTATCCAAATTGGTTAGCACCATTCTTATATTCTTCTTTTATTCCATTTTCATTTATGGTATTCATCAGCTCATCAAGTGTTGCTGACATAAATCCTGCATTTTGTATTAGCTGTTTTACAACTTCCTTTTGTTCTTCAGGTATTGTTTCGAATAATTTTGTAAGTCTTTTTACTTCTTTTTTCACATACTTCTCACGATTTTCTCGTTTTGAGACTACTGTCGGAAGTTCAACTGTTTCAGCCATTTTATTAATTGTATTTATAGCATTGACATTTCCTTTTAAAGCCTGCTGATATAAGGCTACAGCTATGGCTGTTTGATTATTTATATCTTTTTCGCTTAATCCTAAATTTTGGAGTTGAGCTTTTATCTTATCAGGAGCAGGCTGATTAAGGATGTTGTCTAATTGTTTCTTAATTTCTTTTTGCATCTACATCATTCCTTTATTAGCTCTATGTAATTTTTTCTGCTGTTTCTCCTGTTAGCTTTTCCCAACGATCAACGATAACATCGCAGTAGTGAGGGTCTAGTTCCATCATGTAGCAGGTTCTGTCTAATTGTTCACAAGCTATCATTGTACTTCCGCTTCCACCAAATACATCTAATACGATTTGGTCTTTCAAAGAACTATTCTTTACCAATCGTGCCATTAGTTTTACAGGCTTCATTGTTGGATGCTCTGCATTTCTTAATGGCTTATCCTCATTTATAACTGTTGTTGGTACTGTGTCTGAATATATTTCTTTTAATAAAGCTTTCATTTCTTCTTTTTTCATTTTATCGATATCAAGCGGTTGCTCAAATACTGTTGTTTGAGTTCTGTCATTTATAAAATAATGACTTGCTCCCTCTTTCCAACCATAAAGGCAAGGCTCATGTTTCCATTGATAATCCTGCCTACCAAGTACCATATTGTTTTTATTCCAAATTAGGCATTGTTTTATTAACCATCCGACATCAACACACGCCCCTCTAAAATTGAAGCTCTCAGATTCGCCATGCCATATATAAAACGATGCACCCTTTTTCATAACTTCATTAGCACAATTAAATGCTCTGTATAAAAAGTTTCTGAATGAGTCGCTGTCCATATTATCGTTTTCAATTTTCATTCCATTTGTACCCTCGATATTCACATTGTATGGTGGGTCTGTTAATAACATATCAGCAAGTTGATTGTCCATTAACTTTTTAACTGTATCTATATCTGTGCTGTCGCCACACATTAATCTGTGGTTACCAAGCTTGTAGATATCTCCTGGTTTTGTTTTGGGTTCTTCAGGTATATTTTCTTGGACATCATATCCATCTTCAGTTACTTCATCAATGCTGTTATCATCTTCTAATAAATCAAATCCAAAATCACCCATATCGAATAATCCTGTTAAATCTGCAAGTTCTTTTTCTAATAATGCTTCATCCCAAGTAGCTAGTTCAGATGTTTTATTATCTGCAAGTCTAAATGCCTTTATTTGCTCTTCTGATAAATCATCGGCAACTATGCAGGGTACTTCTTCTAATCCTAATTTTAGGCTAGCCTTGTATCTTGTATGACCTGCTACGATGATGTTGTTGCCATCTATAATTATTGGAACTTTAAATCCAAATTCTTTTATTGAGTTAGCTACAAATTCAACTGCTTCATCATTGCATCGAGGATTGTTTTCATACGGATTGATTTCATTTATTTTTTTGTATTTTATCTCTAGCATCTCTTTGTTCCTTTCTTTTTAATTTGATTAAATGTTTATATAAATCTCTTCTACGTTTTGGACTTTTTGTTCTTCTTATTTCTTTTTCTAGTTCACGAATTTTATAATTCAATATGACCACACCCCCTATGGAAATAGCATTTTTATTTTTTGAATGTTCCCCCGCCGTTCCCTTTACCATGATTTTTTTAGGACTACTTGGGGGGAGCTATTGGATTACCCTCATCATCAAATACGCATCCATACTCATCTTTGAAGTGTTCTTGATTGTGACATTTCCTGCAAAGTAACTCAAGATTATCGAAGCTTAATGTTATTCGTTCATCATGTATGTTCTGCTTTGTTATGTACGTCTTATGATGTACTATTACACCAGCTGAATTGCATCGTTCACACATTCCATACTTACTTATGATGTATGCTTTCCTAGTTTTCTCCCACGCATCTGATTTGTAGAAGTCTGCAACTACTTTACTTTCTCTTTGCATTCTTCTTTGTTCCTTTCGGATTTGTTTCCTCATTTCCTATTCCTTGCACCTTTGTTTCCGCTTCTTTTAATACTTCACAACATATAAGATGTTTATCATTTGCTCCTAGAAGTTCTTTTAGTCTTTCCTCGGATTCAACATCATAAATAACACCAGCTTTAATATCCCTCTTCAAATCCTTGTCATAATAATTAATTAACGCTTTTACTTTCATGGCTTTTTTCTCCTTTCAAATGGCATAAAAATAGAGAGCAGGAATTTCCTGTTCTCTTAATTCGTTTCTTCATCATATTTCTTGTCATTATACATATTATCACGTTATTTTAGTACCATTCAATAACATTCAGTACCACTTATTCTGATTGCTTTTTTTCTTTGATTTTTATGCTTTAAAATAATGAAGAAAGAAGCTGAAAAGACTTGCAAATAAAGCAATTCCAAGCTACAATACAACAAACCTGAAAGGAGTGATTTATATGATTAAAACTTTAAATGATTATAAAAGTTTATATGCAATTAGAAAAATTAGTTTTTATTCTCCTTATGCATTTGTCGTTATAAAAGGTAAATCAAATGGATTATTGATTCACAAAAACAAAAAAGTCTATTACATTAATGATAATGATGATACTTATTATTTTGATGACGATATGAATAAATATTTAGAATTGAATACTATACAAGGTATTTCAAATGAACTTGAAAATGAAATTTTAAATCTAAAATAAAGGAGGAATTTTTATGGTTAAACTTTATACTATATTAGTTCGTAAGCCATTAAATTACGAACAATTATTAAAAGAGCAAAAGAAAATGATAACAATGTTTCATACTAAACCAGAAGAATTTAAAATTGAAACAATAATCGAGCTATCTAAAGACGAATTTGAAGATTTCAAAAATAATCTATCTGTTGATTATGAATTTATTGAAGATGCTGAAGGTATATTTTTGGTTAAAGAAAAAGGAACAGACAACAACAGTGGACTTATTGTAGATGCCCAAGGTTTTCCTTATGCACGTTATGTTGGTATTCCTATGCAAGAATGTGAAATAAAGAAATGTCCTCATTGTTCAAGATGTTTTATTGAACCACCCGCTCTTTCTAGAAAAGACAATAAGTTAGAAATTTGTAGCGAATGCGGTCAAAAAGAAGCTTTGAAATTACTCTTCGAGCATCAGAAAACACAAGGTTTTAAAAAATTTCTTGAAGAAGCACAGAAGAATGCGAATCTTTATAATGCTAAAATCATCATCTCCGTTCCTGGTTCTAAGGATATAGTCGTCGAATCAAATAAATAATAAAAAAACCTGCAGACTGAGTTTTCTGCAGATTTTATTTTTATCTATTTCTTACATCTTGTATGTGCTGTGCTTTAACATTTTCACTAACTTGCGTATACGGATATAATTTATCATATATTTCATTTATTTTCGATTCATCTATTACTACAGGCGAATTATATGCTATGCTTTTCATTGCGTTCATAACTAAATCTCTGTTTATTATTTTTAGTTCTTTAGTATTTTGTGGTACATCCTTTAAAGTACACCTTTCTGAAAAAGTTATTATAGAATACATTGGTATATCTTCATCTAACAATTTTTTTAAATTGTTGATATGTCCCTTATTTTGAAGTATTGGATTAAAGAAATGAAACTTTTGCGATTTTCTTCCCGCTGGCAATGCTTGTGTCCATTTTTGAGAATGTTCATTACCAAATATCCAACCACTATAATTTTTACTTTCGAAAACTACTAATCCTCTTCTAGCTATCATTAAAACATCAATTTCAGTCGTTTCATCAGTTCCTTTTGGAATATAGAGATTAAATAAAAATTTGCAACCTTGTTCTTCAAAGTTCTTTAATCTTTTATATATCAAATATTCTCCAAGTTTTCCATTATCAGAATAAACACTAAACAAGTTATTATGTGTAATCTTATAATATGATGATTCATAATATATTTTTTCCTGTTTCTTATAATACCATATTCCTATTCCAATCAATAAAATAATTAGTAACATACACACACCTCAAGTATATTTTATCACAGGTTTGCATACAATTCTAGTGATTTTGCTTTTATTCTGAATGTTTGCATCCTACTGTATCCAATAGATATTGCTGTGCTTTCAACTGTATCGCCCATTATAAAATTATTAAAAAGAACTTCTTGATATGGACTATCTAATTTCATAACTTTATTAAAAATAACTTTTTTCTTAACTTCTAACTCTCTGATTTGTAATTCTGTTTCCGCTTCTATATCTAATATGGAAGTTAAGCTTTCAGCCATTGTATCATTATGTTTGCGTGTGCCTTTTGGTTCGGCAGAGAGCGTAGCTGTTAATTTACTAACGGTTGATTTTCTATCTCTTATCCAAGCTCTGCGTTGGTCAATTATTCGTTCAATTTTCTTGTAGCTTTCTAATTCCTTTCTTGCTTCTTCAATTGTCATAGAACCACCTCACATATTTAAAGAATACTGTTCATATATTTGCTGTGTTTCTAATCGTTTCTCTGCCACATATAAATCCTTTAATTCAGGATTATCATTTTGTATTTTTCTTCTGCATCGTTCTATTGTTTTGAATGAGTATCCATTAAATAGGTTAGGACAGAGAAAGAATAACTTAAATGGTACATTCCTTGCTTTCTTTCTCCAATGCATTATAAACAATGCTTGGTCGCTCTTCCTGGCAAGTTTTGAAGTCATTAACAATTCCTTTACTTCTTTTTCAGCTTTTAACATTTGAGCTTTTTTTCTTGTATTATTATCCATTTTCTCCACCCTTTCTTTTCTGATACGTTTTGAAAAAATCATCATAAGTATGTATATTATTATCCTTGCAATACTGCATTGCTTGTTTCATTCCACGATTGTATTCTTCTTTTGATTTGTAAAACTTACATTTATCACATTTCTTGTGTGTTAGTCCTGCACATCTTAATTTACTTATATATGCAAAACAATTTATTTTTTCCATTTTCATTCCTCCTATTAATTTGCGTAAAATTGGTTATAAAACTTTTTAGTATAAGTAGGCAAATTACTTTGATTTCTTTCCATAGAATCTCTTTTTACCTCTTCAACAGTTGTATAGCCCTCAAACTTATATCTTTCTAAAATCTTTTGAACATAACTCCAATTTTTTACTTGATGGTCAACCGATTCAGAAATTGCATAAACAATAATTTCAGGAGTCATTCCGTTGTTCAAGCAGTTGCTGATATATTCTTCAGCATTGCTACTTAATTCAATTTCTTTTTCTTTACAAAGTTTGAAAATTGAATTTTTCTTTTTTTCTTTTTCTACTTCTGCATCTAGTTCTATATCTTTATCTAGTTCTTTTTCTATATCTATCTCTGTGTAACAAGTTTGAACATTACTGTCACTTATTTGCACATCGTTGTCACAATGTGACGGTAAAGCTTTTTGCCTATTTCTAAAATTACGCATCCTTTCAGCACTTGCAGATTCTTTGCCTATTAATTCTTGCATTGCAATCATAAAAATAGAATTATCTTCTAATATTTCTATTGCATTAATTTGTAATAAGGCTTTGATTGTAAATTTTACAATGTTAACATCTTCATCTAGCATTAAAGCTAATTCTTCTTCACATGTTGGAAGTATTTTATCGTATCTAATTGTTCCTGCAGTTTTTAAACTTTTTAATTGCATTTTTAAGTATGTTATTACGATTTTATCTCCGTCAGGGAGTGTTCGTAAAAATCGAATTTGTTTATCATCAAAAAAATTTTCTTTTAATTTTAACCAAAAATATTTCTTTTCAGGTGCATTCAATTTGTATCAATCCTTTCTTTACTTTTTAGTATCTATAAGGTATAATACGAATAGAAATTGTTTCGAAATTTCTATTTTTAGTTGATATGTTTTGTTTGACGGCTAACATATCAGCTTTTTTATTTCTATTCATATTACCTCGTTTCATAAATTCTTATTTTTATTTCTTGACCAGGAAATAAATACCCTGATTTTATACCATTGTCTTTTTCTATATAATAAATAAGTTTTCTTATGTCTTTATTAGCGAAATTGTTTTTGCTCATTATTTCCCAAGCTGTATCGCCAAGTTGAACAGTGTATTCCTGAAAGTAATAGTCGCTAGATTCTTTATTCTGCAATAATAGAATTATTATAAATAAACATGAAAGAACTATAATAATATTTTCTTTTTTATATTTCATTTTCAGTTTCCTCACTTTCATCTAGCCATTTTCTAAATTTAAACTTATTCACAACTTTGCTACCTTTTTTAATCATTGGAGGAAAGTCTGGTCTATGAAACCAGTCATATATTCTAGTTCTTTTAAATCCCAATGATTCAATCTCTTTGTATCCAATATAAAGAGGCATACTATTCCATACTTTTTCCACCTCTGCATCATAATTCATATTCTTACCCCCTTTCATCATTACCACTCTATGTGGAAGCATAGTTTAAAAAAATAAAGCCTAAGCTTGTTTCTACATTATGTGGAATACTTTTAGATAGTAGGAAATAAATCTTGCAGTTTTATGTTGAATACCTTTAACAATTTTACCGCAACTTTTGTTGATGGCTTCCTGGTTCCAAGTTCATATGCAGATATTGTTCTTGCATTTACTCCTACAAGTTGTCCAAGCTCTGATTGAGTTAATCCAATACTTTCACGATATTCTCGAAGTAAAATATCCTTATTTAATTTTTGCTTTTTTGTTAATTTAACTACTTTTACAATTTTTCTTTCTTTAGATTTTTTCATATTTTTTCTCCTTTCGTTATCATGGTTTTATATTACCACTCTATGTGGAATAATACAATATATTTTCTAAAAGTAGTTATTTTTAAAAATTAATTTTCTTTATCTTAAGGGCATTTGGGCTTGACAAGTTCTACATAGAGTGGTAAACTCAAACACATAGAAAGGTGGTTTTTATATGAAAGATGCCGAAATTGATGCAATTGTTTTCAATACTGATACTTTACATGCTTTTGCCAAAAGAGCTAAAGAACTACGTACTGAAAAGAATTTATCACTTGAAGCTTTGGGTAAGCATTTGGGCTATTCAAGAAGTGCAATTAGCAGTTATGAATGTGCAGTTCGTATGCCTGATTTAAAGGTATTATCTGCTTATTCAGAGTTCTTCGACGTTCCTGTTGATTATCTTATAGGTAAAGTTAATACTCGTATGTCTTTGATGGCTATCGCTTGTATGTCTAACCTTACAAATGAGGATGTGGGTAATTGGTCTGAAGAAGTTCAACAAGACATCGCTAACTTCATAAAGTTTAGAGTTCAACAAGAAAAAATTAATAAAAAATAATATTTTTATCCTGCTTTTTTAATTTTATAATTTTACCATTTTTGCCTAAAAGGAGGAAAAACAAATGACAACTACTAAAAAAATTTCTAGAATTTATGATTACTTTTTCAACAAAGATGATGTATCCGTTGTCGATGCACCTTACTTAAAATCTGTAAAAGCTTTAACAGCTTTTGATGGTGAAAATAATACTAAATGTTGGATTGCAATAAACTACAGAGCTATTGATTCTGAACGTGAAGAACTTTGTATACTTGAAGAAGAGAAAGCTCATTACGAAGTAGGTATTATTCCTACTAATCCCTTTTCTAATTCTTATTGTGATAAGATTTCTAGAGAACGCAATGAGTACCGTGCGAAGAGAAAAGCAGTCGAAAGGTTAGTTCCTAAAGATAAGCTACTTGATACAATGAAAAATTTATCATGTATTTACATTGAAGCCCTTGCAGAATTGTTTGATGTTACAAATGAATTTATGGCTGATGCATTAAAAATTTATGGCTACGAAATTATATAAAATATTTGAAACAATGTCATTTGACATTGTTTTAAAAAGAATTTTCAGAAGAACGTTAGTTCTATATGTGAAAGGAGTGTGACGCTTCGTGGGTAAAAGACGAGGTAATAATGAAGGAAGTATATACCAAAGAAAAGACGGACGTTGGGTTGGTCAAGTCCAAGTAGGATACAAATCAGATGGAAGTAGAAAACTAATGACATGCTATGGAAAAACCAGAGCGGATGTTTCAAAAAAGATTGCAAATACACTTTCTGATATTTCCAAAAACATTTTTGTGGACACTAACCAAATGACTGTGGAAGAATGGATTTGGAATTGGTTGAAAATTTATAAAAAAGGAACTGTAAAACCTAATACATATGCTAGGTATATCTATGTTATAAACGACTATATAGTTCCTGCACTAGGCAAAATAAAACTTAAAAATCTTACCTCTTTGAAAATTCAAAATCTATATAATGATTGTAAGGAAAAAGGATTATCTCCGAGTTCTATAAAACACGTTCATACGATTCTTTCTCCCGCACTTACACAGGCTGTTAAAGAGGGAATTATTACTGCAAATCCTGCATACAATACAACACGTCCAAGTATTAAAAAAGCGAATGTTAACGTATTTACTGTTGAACAGCAAGAGCTTCTTGTTGCAAGTTTATTTAACGATACTATGGGTGTACTTATTAAACTTGCATTAGCTACTGGTGGAAGAATAGGAGAACTTCTCGGGCTTAAGTGGGAAGATGTTGATTTTGAAAAGTTAGAAATAACATTTAAACAAGGAATAGTTAATGAATACGATTTCGATGATGAAAATCATACAAGCAAATTTAAAAAAGTAACTTTAAACGATTTGAAAACTGACAGTAGTGAACGAACTATTCCCATAACAAAAGCAACCGCTAATATGCTTCGTGAGTACAAACTAAATCAACGCAGTTATTTAAAACAGGTTCCCGCAAATATCACGATCATTCCTGAAATGGTATTTCTTAATGAAGCTGGCAATTATCTTGATAATGCATCGGTTAGAAAGAGATATAAAACTATTTTGAAGAATCTAGGTATTCCTTATATAAAGTTTCATGCTTTAAGGCATACTTTTGCTACTCGTGTCTTGGAAGCAAATATCCACCCTAAAATTGCACAAACTTTATTAGGTCATTCAGAAATGCGAACCACTATGGAAGTTTATTCTCATGTACTTCCTGACCAGAAGAGAATGGCAATTGAAAAAATAAGCGAAGTAATATAATTAAAAGCGGAATCAATACGATTCCGCTTCTTCATCTTTATAAATGAATCCTCACAATGCTCAAAATTCAATTTTTATTTGTAGATTGGTATAGTTTCCCACTTATTATTCGTGTATTGTTTCGAGTTCAACTGTATTTCTTGTTCCAATTATTTTAACAGGTATGTCTTTAATTCTGTCGGTGTATTTTCTGACATTTCCTCATATACAATTTCGCCATTATCAGATATTTTTATATTTAATAATCTTAATTCGTTAATTTTCATTTATCATACACCTATTAAGCTATTTTTTATTCTTTTATTAATAATCCATCCATAAAATTTAAAGCAATTTCATCTAAAGTTTTTCTAATCTCAATCCATTCACTACTCAAATCAATTGTTCTTATTATCATTCTATGCTTATTCATAACAGATATTTTATTAATAATAGGTTCATTTATTGTTTGTGCATATAATAACATTCCTACAACTTTATTTTCCTTGTACGGGTCTAAATTGTCAACGTATGCTAGTACTTGATATAAATTACCACTACTCACAACTTTTGAACCATACTGCGTATCAGATAAAATATGACTATAAAATTTAGCATCAATTACTAATATTTTTTCATTATATTCCAATGTTATGTCTGTTTTCATTATTGGTAACAAGTCAACTGCCGAATCTTCATTAAAACGCAATATTTGTGATTTTGCCTTAAGCATAGGATAATGTTTTTTATAATATTCTCTCAAGAAATTTTCATATATTCGACTTATAACTGTATCATCCAAAAACTCTTTAAACAAATTATTACCCTTTACATCAGAAACAATTAACTCCTCTAATATTAACTTACAAATCAATATGCTATTTTTATATGAATTGTTGTTTCTATCAAATCTAACCATATCCCATTTAATTGATGTTCTTGCTATTGTATCTACATTAGAATAATATGCAAGCAATTTTTTTAACTGTATCTTTATTCTATCTGTTACTTTTTGAGATTTGATTAAATAAACAAGTGTTGTCTTTATTATTCTATTCATTAAAACATTTGTAGTAAATTCATCATATTCACAATAAACTCTTTTGTTAATTAATGAATTATTTTTTATAGTATCTGTAATATTAATTTTTCCTCGAACATTTTTTAATTCCGATTCTTCATAATTATAGCTTTTATAAACGCCTTGTTTAAGTTGTCCTTTTAACAACAAACAAAGTAACGTTGAAAATAGTTCATAAATATTTTCGAATGCTTCTACACCAAGCTTTTCTTCATCCTTTGCATTTAATCTATTTTCGTTAAAAGTATAACATAGCATATAATAAATATTTTTTATTTTATTATCAACACTAATCATTTAATACTCCATTCATTGTAGTTGTACATCTTTCTAAAGACTCTTCATCATCGTACCAATATTCTTCAAATAAAGGTAGAATATCATACTTTATAATATTACCTAAATCTTCTATTTTTTTGTTACAAAAATAACTATGTCCAATCATAAATCCTTTACCTAACGATTTATCATCTGCTATATATGAATTTATATTTTTCATTGCCTCTATTATAATTTGAGCTTTAGCACCAAAATTAGTTTTTAATTCATTCTGAAAATTATCATTATCAAAAGCTGGTTCTATTCTTATAAAAGCAAATCTTCTACGTAATGCGTAATCTATTAATGCTAGAGACCTGTCTGCTGTATTCATTAATCCTATTATATATAAATTTTTCGGTATTGAAAAATATTCTTGTGAATATACCAATCTTAATTCTTCATCTCTTTTATCGTTTTCTATTAGCATTAATAATTCCCCAAAAATCTTACTTAAATTACCACGATTTATTTCATCAATAATCAAATAGTAATTATTATCAGGATCATTTTCAGCATCCTTACACAATGAATAGAAAATTCCATTTTGTAGTTCAAAACCATTCTCTATTGGTCTATATCCCTCTACAAAATCCTCATAAGAATAACTTTGATGAAATTGAATAAATTCAATTCTTGATTTATCTGTACAACCCATCAAAGAATAAGCTAATCTTTTAGCCATAAATGTTTTTCCAACTCCGCGGAGCACCCTCTAAAATAATATTCTTTTTCATTTTCAATGTAGAAACAATATCATCATATTTTTCTTCACTAATATAGACTTCATTTAGAAAATCATCTTTACTATAATTTTCAACTATTCTTTCTTCTGAGTCTTCCACATCATCTTCTTCAGTATTTTCCCCTTGTAATATCACATTAAATAAGAAGTCCCATAATATCCATCCTGTTACAAGTAAATTCTTATTTTCCAAAAATTCAAAATCATTCTTTAATTGCTTTGTTAACGCAAAGTTTAAATCTTCTGCTGTTGATAATCCCTCATAATTGTATTCAAAATAATCTAGCAACTCAATTAATCTTGATTTTGCTACAATGCTTACAAATCTATCTGGATAATATTGAAATAACATCTTTGTAAGAACTATATCCATACCTTTTAGTAATGAAAATTCATCTGAATCTTTTCTTTTTAATGGGTCATTAGAAGTTCCGTATTCATTTAAATATGTATATAATTCATTTCTAAATTCATTCCATTTTTCATCAGTTTCATCCTCTGCAATATTCTGACCAGCAATTTCTAAAGTTTCTCCTTTATTTCTCCAAAAAGCTCCATGTTTCTTAGATGTACCACCACCTATTCCAACAATACCTTTATACTTTCCAAACTCCAATTTGTATGATAAAGTTTTTTCTTTACCCACTTTTCCAAGTGCATATTCATCTATTAATAAACCTTTTATTCTTTGTAATGGATATTCTTCTTGAAACTCATTCACTAAATTAATTTGTTCCTTAGCATTTGCTGTTACTTCTTCAATTTTTTCAAAATAATATTTTTCGAATTTTTGTTTATTTGTCAATTCAACGGTATTCTCTTGATTTATCAAAGAATTTATATCAATAAGCGTATTAGTTTCAGTCTTATAAAAATGATTATTCAATTCCTTTAAATCTGAAGCATCCTCTTCTTTTATTCCAAAAACTTCATATCTTAATTTTTCCTTAACTTTCAAGATAATCATGTATGTTCCTTTATGTAGTAAACGGCGAAAACTAACGAAACCTGGTTCATCATGATTGATTAAAGATATTTGTATTTGGTCTGCTTGAGCTCTTCTTTTACATCTAATAATTGATGTTTTCAATTCTTTGCTTTCATTTTCAAAAATAATTTCTGAATATGATTCATCTTCAGTCAAATATTTAATATTGCTTTTATATATTCTCATAGGAATTTGTAATACAAAATATTTTTTCAAATCAGCATCATTATCATTAAAATACCCATCTGAATACAAATAAGGGAATATATCCATTTGCTCTCCAGTAATAGCAATATGTGTTTGATTTGTACTTCTTCCATCATCTAATGTATTAGACGATTCAAGTTTCTTTATGATTAATCCATCATACTTATTTTCATCGATTTGTATATTCGTTTTTTCTAAAGCATTTGATATTAAGCTAATTGCTTCTGAAAACGTCATATTAATTCACCTCCATATATTTCTTAATAACTGTTGCAATTGCTCTACCTAATAACGGCGGAACAGAATTACCTATTTGCATATAAGTTTTAGTATATGCTCCTCTAAAATAGTAATCATCAGGATATGATTGAACTCTAGCAGCTTCTCTCGGAGTAAGTCCTCTTGCTTGAGTTGGATGTATATACATATTACAATCAAACTTCATATGTGCTGTTATTGTTTTGCATATTTTATTATTTTCTAATTTAAAATATTTATCTTTAAAAATATCATTCCTGCTCTTATATGGCATTATATCTGCTATTTTAGGGTCATCAGATTTATCTCCTTGATATAATCTTCCATAAATCTCTATATCTCTATCATTATTATAACGAGCTTTATGATTGCATACTGTAAGTATATCTCTATTTTCATTTATTTGTTTTATATAATCATTTGTGCTATTTACCAATCTACTTTCGATTTTCTTTCCTGATAATTCTGAATCTAATTCTGTAGAATTTTTTTCTGTTGATGCTTGTAATGGTCTTAATGCATACAAAGCATCTTCTAATACATATTTTTTACAATTGTTTGACAATTCTTCTATTTCTTTTAATATTTTCAAATTATCAACACCTATTCTATTTCCTATATATATTAATCGTTCTCTATTTTGAGGGACTCCAAAATCTTTTGCATTAAACACCTTACATTCAACTGTATATCCTATTTTTTCAAAATCTTCCTTTACTTGATTTGCTACACCTAACATACCTTTTACATTTTCCATAACAAAAAACTTCGGTTTTAATTTTTTTACAACTTCTATGTAATTCTTGTAAAGATAATTTCTTGGGTCATCAATTAATCTTTGTCTATTTGCCATACTAAAACCTTGACAAGGTGGACCTCCCACAACTATATCAACATCTTGTCCATCCATAATATTTTCAAGGTCAGCAACTACATTTCTTATATCGCCCAATATTATACGATCACGAGGTGTTTCAGGATGATTATGTGCATATGTATCTACACAACACTCCTCTATATCATTTGCAAGTGACGCATAAAAACCTTCCTGTACAAATCCTAAAGATAATCCACCAGCACCACAAAAAAGGTCAACCATTTTATATTTTCCACTAACATTTTTACGTGCATTTAATATATATGTATTGCAATATTTTCTTACTTCACATTGTTCACAAACGCTTGAATATTTTCCCACACACTTTTCAGCTAATATACTAAATGCATTTTTCAAGTTTTCATCTATTTCTATTTCTGTTTTTAAAGCCTCTGCTCTATCATCTAAAAACTTTTCATCTGTTTTTTGTGTAAAACATGTCAAGCAGGCATCAAATGATTGTGTTCCTATCTTTTTTTCATTACTACTCTCTATAAAAGCTATGATTTCTTTTTTATCATTTTGATAATTAATCATCATTCCATTCCCCTAATCTTTTTAATGTGTCTTTTACTGAATTTGCTACAGCTTCTGAAACTGAAACTGTAACAGCGTTTCCAAATTGCTTATATGCTTGTGAATCAGATACTGGTATAATAAATTCATCACTAAATCCTTGTAGTCTAGCACATTCTCTTGGTGTTAATCTACGAACTCTCCCCTCTTGCGTAACATAATTATCTTGACAAGCTCTGTGCATTTTAGCCATAGTAGCACATAACGGTCTTGCAACTGGCAAGTCTATTTCTGATTTAGCTTTATAACCACCTGTTCCATTAGAAAGAATTGTTGGCAATATAGTATCTGATAAGAAATATTTTTTATCTACTTTATTTTCCAATAAATCTTGAAGTGTAGATTCTAATGGCATCTTATTTGGAAATTCAAATTCAGCATTTTCATTTGCAAAGCATACTATGTACGTACGATTTCTAGTTTGCGGTATACCATAATCAGCTGTATTCAAAACCGTATCAAACACTTTATATCCAAGTTCATTTTCTAAAACATTTTTTATCGTTTTAAACGTTTTTCCATTGTCATGAGTTCTCAAAGAACGTACGTTTTCTAAAACCAATACTTTAGGTTTTTGCTTTTGTTCAATTTTATATTTTACTATTTCAGCTATTCTAAAAAATAATGTTCCTCTTGTATCTTCAAATCCCATTTCTTTTCCCATCATACTGAAAGGTTGACAAGGAAAGCCACCAATCAAAATGTCAAATTCTGGTAACGTTTCTAATGGTATTTCGTTAATATCCCCTAAAATTACATGATTCCCAAAATTAGCTTTATATGTTTCAACGGCATATTTATCAAAATCATTAGCCCATATTATTTTATATCCTGAATTAATAAAACCATTATCTAATCCACCACATCCACAAAATAATGATAATATTTTCATTTTTTACCTCCAAATATCTTTTGTATTTCCTACTTATATAATATACCATAAAATTTCTACCCCTGGTAGTTTAAATATAATATTTAATAAAAAAGCCTTATGACAATCGTAATCATAAGGCTCACATCTTTATTTGGTCATTTCTATCATATCTTCTAAGTAAATATCATCATAATAATTTTTATCTTTTAGGCTAGCTATCCATTTTTGTATTCCAGCTTGTAGTGTTTTATTTCCTTTTCTATTAGCAATTCTTATGATTGTAGCAAAAGTATTGTAATTGATAAACACAACCTTTTGTTTGTCCTCATACTTGCTATCCTTATATGCTTCTATTACTGAAGCCACTATCAAGAATGCATATTGATATTTCTTATATTCCAATGATTTTTCTGCCAATTTTATAAATTTACCTAAATTGTAACTAAAAGTTTCTAATTGAAATTCATTAAATAAAGTATTGTAAAAATATTTTCTTGGCTTTTCAGGTAGATACACTTCAAATTCTTCCACCAAGTCATTTTTATATATTTCATCATCTATATCGAAACAATCTTCTATATATTTCTTTAACTTATCTTCAGGAATTGATTTTAATAGCTCACTCATTTTTATTTCTTCAAGTTCTTCAATAGGTAACAACTTTATTGTCTTATATTCTTTATTGTCAATTGCCATCAAAGTTGCATATTCATGTTTGCAGTTATCTTGATAAGGGCAATCGCAATGCATATCAATTCCTTTTTTGCTGATTTCAATATGTATGGTGTATTCGTTTCTGTAAGTTCCTGCAACTTTAGCGATGTATGTATTTTCTGATTTAAAGACTTTTCTTACCATACCATTTTTATGATATTCTTTTCCTCTGTATATGATTTGTTTTTCAAATAAATCTTCATATTTATTTACTAGTTTTTCTTTTATCATAATACATCAACCTTTCTTGGATTTGATTTTAACATAAATATACGATGGATTCAAGAGGGGAGCAAATTTGCAAACTTTTGTTTTTTGTTTAACTAATTGATTTGACATTTTCCGTATTTTCCATTCTTTCCGTCCCAATGACTGTCAAATGACTGTCAAAACCACTTCAAGTGGAGTAATAAGCATAAAAATAAATCCTCACAAGCTTTGTGCCTGTAAGGATTTATCATTTCTTTGGTTGCGGGG
>CALXZO010000014.1 GCA_944393265.1 uncultured Clostridia bacterium
AAAGCTCGACTTTAAATATGAAATTTTTGTTGTTTCATACGGAAAGTGTTTGGTAACATACTTCGTTATTTTTTGATTACTTTCCTATGAAATAAAAAGAAAGAAGCTACCAATTACTCAATTGGTAGCTTCTTTGGTTTTTAATATATATTATTTTGACTAGTTACAGCAACTGTATTATGTACAGTTGAATTTTCTGTTATTACAACTTCAGCTAATGCGGAATAACAGTATTTATTATTAGGATCCCATAAACAAAAGTCTTGAATGCCTAAATCATAACCTGCTTGAATTTGTGCTTTTACTTCGTTTACGCCATAAGATAAATAATTACCTGAACCTAGCCATGATGCGGTAAAGTCTTGGTAATATGGTCTTATTGTAGCCATTTTGACGGTTAAGTCTCCGCTAGTATATGATTCATACCTTTCAAATGCATCTTCTAATGCATACTTGATTATAGAATACGGATTTTTATCAGGTCTAGACAAACCATATTCATTGAAATTGTAATGTGAAGGATATATCATTGGGCAAATTACATCTACAATACTTGCTATTTTAGCAAAATCTTGACCAATATTTTCAAAGTCACCATCACGTTTAGTTGTAATTGAAAATACATCGGCAGAAACAGCAACGTTATATGGCTCAAGCTCTTGCATGGCTTTTTGTAAAAAAGAATTAATCGCTTGCGATTTGGTATTTGACTTAATATCTACACCATAATCAATTAAACTAATTTTCCCCTCAGATGAAGGAAAACGTATGTAATCAAATTGTATTTCTTGGAAGCCAAGTTCAGCAGCTTCTTTAGCCAACGCTATTGGATATTCCCAAGAGGCTTCATTATAAGGATTCGGCCATGCGTTTCCTCTATAATCTTTCCATACAGTACCATCACTTTTTTTGTATGATATATCTGCAACCTTTGAAGCATATATAGGATCTTTAAAAGTTACTATACGTCCAATTACATAGATATCATTTTCTTTTAATTCTTTTATAACATCCTCAATATTTCTAATCATACCTCTAGAAGCCTTTATATCAATAGCAGTTTGGACTTTTGAATTGTAAGAAAGTTGACCGGCTTCGTCTTTTATATCTAGGACTACAGCATTAAAATTATTTTCTTTTATTGATTTAATCATTGATTGACGTAGTGACGGCGTTCCCATAACCCATCCGGTAGAATATACTGCAGCGACCGTATGAGGAACATATTCTACAGTTGAGTCGACATCTATATCTTTATCACCAGATAATGTTGTTTCTTCAATATCTTGCTCGCCGGAAACATCATGATATTCATCGCCGGAAGAAGTATTACCAAGTTCAGAAGTTGAGCCCGATTGTGAATTTAAGGAAAGATTATCGCCAGAAACTTTTAACTTATCAGTCATGTATATTTTCTCATTAACCCCTAAAAACAAGCCAAGCAAAATAGAAAATGAAACTATTATAATGGTAAGTTTGCTATTCATAAAATCACCTCATAATCTTTGAAAATATTATATTATACAAGTAAAAAAAATGGAATATTTTAGCGAAAAAAATAATGAATAAATATTCGAAAATTTTACAAAAAATATAATTGAAAAATAAAATTGCAAATGATATAATACAATAGAGTAAAGGGAAACCTTTACATTAGTATTGAGCGGGTTTTAAAATATAAATTCGAGATGTGTAAAAGCAAGGTATGCTTTGCAGGAAATTGATATATATGCAAATGATAATTATTCCAGAGTGAGTAATACACAAAGGAATGAAATCATTCATTTTGGTAGCAACTTTGAAAGGCAATATGGTTTTATTCACGGATTGCTGTGAGCGTTTAAATTTTAAAAGGAGAATTATTAAATAAATTTATTCGACTAGACAGTGACAATGGTTTAAAATAATGAACTAAGAATAAAGAGTATTGTGATTTCAAAGAATATTTTGTTTAGAAAAAAACTAAACAAAGTGCCAAAACGTTATAGGCAATATATCGATGGTGGGTATACTAGTATAGTTATACTCATTATAAGGACTTGAAATAAATTAAGAGGCGTTTATTAAAGATGTGAAGGTGCATTTTTGAAAAGCGCCTCTTTATTTAAATATTTTTTTCTTGAATATTGACTTAATAGCATAAAACCTTGTATAATACAAGCTGTAATGCTTTTAGGAGGATTTTATCAGTGAATAAGAAAGTATTGGGCGAAATATCTGTTGAAGCAAATGAAAATGATAAAATAGATAAAAATGATATTAAAAGAATACGAAGCGGAAATACGGCAGTAATTAATGAAATAATAGAAAGGTACAAAGCCTTTGTTTATGCAAAAGCAAAGCCATTTTTTATTGTTGGTGCAGAAAAAGAAGATATAGTGCAAGAAGGAATGATAGGACTTTTTAAGGCTATTCAAAACTATGACGAGACAAAAGATGTTTCATTTAAAGCATTTGCGGATTTATGTGTTAGAAGACAGATAATGACGGCAATAAAAGCGGCGACTAGGCAAAAGCACATTCCGCTTAATTCTTATTTATCTCTTAGCAAAAATGCTTTTGACGATGAGAGTGATAAAACTGTAATGGAAGTGCTTGATGTAGAGACGGCACCAGATCCGCTTGATACTATAACTATGCAGGAGACATATGAAAAGATAGAAACTAGAATGAATGAAGTTCTTAGTGATTTTGAGCAAAGGGTTCTAAATGAATATTTAAAGGGATGCTCTTATGCTGAAATTGCAAATTCTTTAGGTTCACATGTAAAGGCAGTAGACAATGCTGTTCAAAGAATAAAAAAGAAAGTTGATAAATATATTGTTGAAGATAAGATGTAGTAATTTTCTTATTGCATGACATAATAAAAAGATTGTACAATTCTTTATTTGTAGCTGATTGATAAGTTTAACTAATAATAGATTTTTTCAATTTAAAAATAAGTTAATTGTTTTTGCATTTTATCATATGCTTCTATAGCTCAGCTGGCAGAGTGCGTCCTTGGTAAGGACGAGGTCACGGGTTCGACTCCCGTTAGAAGCTCCAAGAATAGAAAAAGTAGCAATTAAGTTTATATATTTTGATAATCAGAAAATTAATTTATGTATAGTTATAATATATTATTTAATTGCTTTTACGCAGGTGTGATTTAGTGGTAGAATGTAACCTTCCCAAGGTTGATGTGTGGGTTCGATTCCCATCACCTGCTCCATGAGCAAAGAACCGTATAATTCGTTTGTATAGCGAGTTGTGCGGTTTTTTTGTATCTAAAAGAATATAATGAGAAATAAAACGCTACAAAAGTGTGAGAAATTAAAGAAAATATATAGTATTTTTAATATTCATTTGTAATACAAAGTTGTTAATTTAAGAGTGTCAAATTAAGTTGAGAAAATTAAATATAAATATTAATGTTTATATTTGTATTTTCTTGATTTTATTTGTTCTTTTATATATTATAATTAGTATGTGAAACATAAGGAGAAAGGATTTTGAATAAATGAAAAATAGAGTGATATTAAAGATTATAACAGTAATGATTTTTTTCTTAATAGCATATGCTATATGTGAGTTAACCCCATATTACATTCCCAAAATTAAATATGCAGAAGATGAAATAAGAGTCGTGATGAATGATGCTGAAATTACTAAACAATTGCCTGATGAGGCCATTGTAATTGGTGGGAGAGTACTTATGTCGTTAGATACGATTCATAAGTATATTGACAAATATGCATATTTTGATGAACGTTATAACACATTAATTTTTTCAAATAATGTATCATTAGTAAAAATGCCTATTGATAATTGTGATATTTTAATTAATGGCAAAACAGTAACAGTTGAAGTGCCTGCACAAGTAATTCATGATGATATATATGTTCCAATACAAGACATTGTTCAAATATATGGAAAGTCTATAGTTTATAATAAAAAGGTTATCATAACAGATGATGATGCTAAATATTATTCTATTATGGCTGATAATAAAATTCATATAAAAGGTTATAAAAAAGAATTTTGCATAACTACCGATATTGTAGAAAAAGGTGAAGTACTAGAGGTGTTTGACGAATTTGAACAAAAATCAGATGATGATTATTTATGGGTAAGATCAAGTGATGGTAGTTTGGGATATGTGAAAAAGTCGAATATTAAGGTAAAAGAAGTATTATCAAAGCCTACTTTGGTGTTGGATGAAAATAATGATAATCAAATGATTTCACTAGTATGGGAGTATGCCGAAAATTATACGCCTAATCGAAGTGCTGAACAAAAAATAGATGGATTAGATATAGTTGCACCAACATGGTTATATGTAAAAAATGTAAATGGTGACATTAAAAGTACAATCAATGAGTCATACATTTCGTGGGCTAGAGGTGTTGGATATGAAATTTGGCCTACAATAAAAAATGATTTAATAGAAAAAAATGGCAGTGATACAAGACTTGATTCAACGTCAAAATTGCTAAATGATATGCATAATCGTCAAAACTTTATAGATAATTTAGTAGAAATTGTGAGCCAATATAATTTTTCTGGAATAAATATGGATTTTGAGAATATGTATGAAACAGACAAAGAAGAGTATGCGGAACTAATTAGAGAGTTGGCTGTTACTTTAAGAAATCGCGGAATAATCACATCAGTTTGTGTAAATGTTCCTGATGGAAGTCCGACGTGGTCGCTATGTTTTGATAGTAAAGCAATTTCTGATGCGGCAGATTATATTATGGTAATGACATATGATCAATATACGTTGGATGATTCTGGACGTGAAATTCCAGGACCTGTTGCGGGCTTAGATTGGGTAGAACTTAATTTAAAAAAGATGATTGAACGTGATGGCATAGAAAGCGAGAAGTTATTTTTAGGAGTACCGTTTTATTCTAGATTTTGGAGAGAAAGAAATGGAACTATAAAAAATAAAAGTAGTATTTATATGGAGGGGGCAAAAAAATATATGAACAATAATTCACAAAATGTGGAGTGGCTAGAAGATGAAGGTCAGTATTATGTTGAATATAAAGATGGCAATGATACAATAAAAATATGGGTTGAGGATGAAAATTCTTTGCGTGAAAAGTTGAAGCTTGTAGATAAATATAATCTTGCTGGCGTTGCTGCGTGGCGTAGAGGGCAGGAGACTAGTGAGGTTTGGGAAGTTATTGAAGAGGCTAGATGAAAAGTATATGATTCTTAGAGATTGTTAGGAGTACTAGTTTTGCATGGAGGTGATAATATGCTTTACGCACTTATCGATTGTGCACCTACAAAAGGTTTTAACAGGATTTCGGCTGAAGAGATTTTAGGTGAAGTTAAAGTTATTATCCCTAAATTTAAAGAAAAAAATACTAGAAAGATTGCGAAAAAAGTAATAAAAAAAATATCAAATTATAATGTCCAAAATGTGGTGCTGGGAGAGAAATTAGAAAATAATGCAGAGTTTTGCAAAACGCTAGAAGAAAACAAAAAATATATTATAACAGGGAGAAATATAAGTAAGGTTGTAACTTTTAAAATTATAGATGAAATTTGTAGATATACATCTTTTCCAAAGGAAAAGATGAATGTAGTTTTGTTAATGAATGAATATAGTCTTGAAAATATTGAACTTATTGAGTTAATTGCTTCTGAAGTTAAGCAACTAAATGTAGTGTCTAGGAATTATTCTAAATATGAGAAGGCTGCGAACAGACTTTTTATGCAGTTTGGATATGTTGTAAAACTTTTTGATAGTGAAAAAAAGAACGAATTTAAAAGGATTAACATTGTAGTAAATTTAGATTTTAAGGAAGAAGCTTTTGAAAATATTAACTTTAACAAAAATAGTATTATTATTTCATTAAATGAAAAAATATCTAAAATCAAAAATGGATTTTCAGGAATAATAGTGAATGATATTGATATAATTGGAAAAGAAAAAAGTACAATTAATTGTAGAGGAATTGCATTATGTGAAGCTCAAATATATAGGCCACTCCGAAATTTAAAAGATAACGGAAGAATATTTAATTTAGAAAAATATATAATTAACGGGTATATCGGAAAAAGAGGGAAAATTACGGTTGAAGAATTTGAAAAAATAGGGAAAAATTTCACTTGACAAATAAAAAGCAAATGTTTAATATATATTCATTGTAGGGTAGACTACGAATGAATTAACACTTACGATGAGGAAGGGATGATTGTATGCCACAAAAAGAAACACTAGTAACATATGAAGGATTAAAAAAGCTTGAAGAGGAGCTTGAATATTTAAAAACAGAGAAAAGAAAGGAAGTTGCCGAGAGAATAAAGGTTGCTTTAGGTTTTGGAGATTTATCAGAAAATTCAGAATATGATGAAGCCAAAAATGAACAAGCGCAAGTTGAGATGAGAATAATTGATTTAGAAAACAAATTAAAGAATGCAAAACTAATTGATGAAGATGAGATAGATACAAAAACAGTTCAAGTTGGCAATATAGTTCAAGTTTTAGATTTGGAATATGATGAAAAAGTAGAATATACAATAGTTGGCTCAACAGAGGTAGATATTACAGAAAATAAGATTTCTAATGAATCACCAATAGGTAGAGCTTTACTAGGAAAAAAGAAAAATGAAGTTGTTGATGTAGATACTCCAGGAGGAATGATACAACTTAAGGTTTTAAAAATAACAAAGTAGATTCATAGAAGATATTTTGTTAATACTAATGCGTATATATTGCATTATTTCTAAAAAGTGACTTTTTAAAAGGTCACTTTTTTAGACATTGAAACGGAGTTTTTGTTTGTACTATTTGAAGTTACTGCCAAGAGACAGATTGCTTTTAAGAAATATGTTACAAATTTAAACATAAATAAAGAAAAGTCTGACGAAATAATTAATGATAGACTAACATAAATTTCCATATGTTTTTAACGCTATTTTGTATTCTACAACTATGCAGACAAAAACTCAGTCCATGTCTACCGTGTCTAAAAATAAAGCATTGTGCCTATAATATTTTTATGATATAATTCAAAAACGAGTGTAGAAACATTTTGATGTTGATAGCTTTACTATGTAATGAAAGGGGAAAGATTTATGAACGAAGAAAATAACATGAATCAAAGTATTGAACAAGAAGATTTAAATGAATTGATGAAAGTAAGGATAGCGAAACTTGAAGAGCTACAAAAGAAAGGAAAAGACCCATTTCAAATTGTTAAATTTGATAACAAAGACAATAGTAAAGATATAAAAGAAAAATTCGTTGACCCGGTAGAGGGAGAAGAAACGGAGCCAATGGAAGTAAAAATGGCTGGAAGACTTATGGGAAAGAGAGGTCATGGAAAAGCAACATTTTGTGATTTACAGGACATGTATGGAAGAATCCAAATATATGTTAAGTTAGATGAGGTTGGAGAAGAGTCATATGAAGAATTTAAGAAGTATGATATTGGAGACATTATAGGTATTTTGGGGACTGTTTTTAAAACGCATATGGGAGAAGTTTCTGTTAAAGTCAAAGAAATTACACTTTTGTCTAAGTCTTTAAGACCGCTTCCAGAAAAATTTCATGGCTTAAAAGATATGGATCTTAGATATAGACAAAGATATGTTGATCTGATAGTAAATAACGAAGTCAAAGATGTTTTTGTTACGAGAAGTAAAATAATAAAAGGAATTCGTAAGTATTTAGATGACCGTGGATATCTTGAAGTAGATACACCTATACTAAATACTATTGCTGGTGGTGCTGCGGCAAGGCCATTTGTTACTCATCATAATACATTAGATATGGATATGTATTTGAGAATTGCTAATGAATTATATCTAAAAAGATTAATTGTTGGTGGTTTTGATAAAGTATATGAGATGGGCAGAATGTTTAGAAATGAAGGGATGGACATAAAGCATAATCCTGAATTTACAAGCATTGAACTTTATGCTGCTTATGAGGATTATCACGATATGATGGATATTATGGAAGGGCTTGTTTCCACACTTGCAAAAGATATTTGCGGGACTACGAAAATTGATTATCAAGGAACAGAAATTGATTTGGCTCCTGGTTGGAAAAGAATAACGATGATTGATGCTATAAAAGAAGTTACTGGTGCTGATTTTAATAAAGCAAATACAGATGAAGAAGCTAGAGCACTTGCAAAAAGTCTTGGAATCCAGCTAGAAGGTGAACCAGATAGAGGGCATGTTATAAATTTAGTGTTCGAGGAAAAAGTAGAAGAAACCCTAATTCAGCCTACATTTATCATGGATTATCCTGTAGAAGTTTCTCCGCTTACTAAAAAGAAACCTTCTGATCCTAGATTAGTTGAAAGGTTTGAGGCGTTCATTGGCGGTAGAGAATATGGTAATGCTTATTCTGAACTTAATGATCCTATTGACCAAAAAGAAAGATTTATGGCTCAAATGGCTGAAAGAGAAGCAGGTAATGAAGAGGCAAACGAAATAGACAACGATTTTATTCAAGCAATTGAATATGGTATGCCTCCGACAGGTGGATTAGGGATAGGAGTAGATAGGCTAATAATGTTGCTTACAAATAGTTATTCTATAAGGGATGTGCTTCTTTTCCCGACAATGAAGCCCCTTTAATTTATAAAAAATCAATTTGATATTAAATTTCATGAGGACCGCTCACAGTACAAGTAGTGTGGATAAGGTGGTCCTCAATTTATTGTTACTTATATACTAAGGAAAATGAGTGTTTTTTCACCCTAAATTGTAAGCTTGAATTCAGTACTAGGCTGTGATATTATAATACTGGTTTATTTTAAAAAGTTGTCTTAAAGGAGGAGTTATGTTTAATAATTATCAGGACAGTAGAAAAATATTATTAATTATAGTTTGTATATTAGGCATTTGGTTTTTAATTCAATCTTTTCAAAATGGAGAGTTATTTGATATCCTTTTGATTTTACCAGGATTGATTTTGGCGTTAACGGTTCATGAATTTTCACATGCGAAGATGGCAGATAAGCTAGGTGACCCTACACCGGAAAATCAAGGGAGACTTACGTTAAACCCACTTGCACACATGGATCCGGTCGGTACAATTTGCCTTCTTTTTGCAGGATTTGGGTGGGGAAAGCCGGTTCAAATTAATTCTTCTTATTTTAGAAACCCTGCTAAAGACAACATGCTGGTAGCGCTAGCGGGTCCAGTAAGCAATTTTATTTTAGCATTCATATTTTTGGTTATATATGGATTTGCTTATTATGGCCTTCCGCTAGAAATGTCATGGGCAAGAATTTTGCTTACTATGATTCTATTTACCGCACAAATTAATTTATCTTTGGGAGTATTCAATTTATTACCATTTCCTCCATTAGATGGCTCTAAGATTTTATCATATTTCTTGAAAGGAAAGGCTCAAGCTTTTTTATGGAACTTGGAAAGGTATTCTGTAATTATTCTTATAATTTTGTATATGACAGAGCTACCTAGGCTTATC
This sequence comes from uncultured Clostridia bacterium, assembly GCA_944393265.1. Taxonomy (GTDB): domain Bacteria; phylum Bacillota; class Clostridia; order TANB77; family UBA1234; genus UBA1234. Next base: position 9,449 of record CALXZO010000014.1, read on the forward strand.
ATTACTCCGATAATTGATTGGATTGGAACAGGAATGCTTTGGATAGCTTCGAGAATATGGAATTTGTTTATTTAAAGGAATGAGTGTGCTTTATGGCTAAGGATATTTTGTGTTTAGGAATTGAAACTAGTTGTGACGAAACTTCTGTTGCTATTGTGAAAAATGGCAGAGAAGTTTTGTCTAATGTTATATCTACTCAAATTGAAATTCATAAAAAATATGGCGGCGTAGTGCCTGAGATAGCATCACGTAGTCATACGGAAAATATTACTTTTGTTGTACGTGAGGCGCTTGAAAGGGCTAATATGAAGTTTGAGAATATTGATATAATTGCATGTACATATGGTCCGGGGCTTGTTGGAGCATTATTAGTTGGTGTTTCTATGGCTAAGTCACTGGCATACGCGTTAAATAAACCGTTAATTGCAGTTCACCATATAGAGGGACATATTGCGGCTAATTATATAACGCATAAAGAATTAGAACCGCCATATCTTTGCCTTGTTGTATCCGGTGGTCACACACACTTGGTACATGTCAAGTCTTATACTGATTTTGAGGTTATTGGAAAGACTCGTGACGATGCTGTTGGTGAGGCTTTTGACAAAGTAGCACGTACACTTGAACTTGGGTACCCAGGAGGCCCAATTATTGATGAGAAAGCAAAAAACGGAGATCCAATATATCATTTACCAAGAACTTTTTTCGATAATTTGGATTTTAGTTTTAGTGGTATAAAAACGGCGGTAATAAACCTTGTACATAAGAAAGCTGTTAATGTTAATGATTTGTGTGCAAGTTTTGAAGAGGCTGTTACAGATGTATTAATTCAAAACGTTTTAAAAGCAGTTAAAATGTTAGATGTAGATAAAGTTGCGCTTGCCGGGCGGGGTTTCGGCAAACTTGTATCTTAGAAAACGTATGAAAGAAATTGGGGAGGAACATAACTTAAATGTATATTATCCAGAAATGTCTTTATGTACAGACAATGCGGCAATGATTGCTGCTGCAGGATATTATAATTATTTAAATGGCGAGAGTGCATCGCTTGATTTAAATGCCGTTCCAAACTTGAAAATAGGAGAGTGATTCAGTGGCAATATATGCAATATCTGATTTGCATTTATCTTTTGGAATAGAAAATAAAGCAATGGAAGTATTTGGAAACAAATGGAAAAACCACGCTGAAAAGATAAAAACAAATTGGGAAAGAGTTGTTTTACCCGATGATGTTGTAATATTATCGGGCGATTTTTCGTGGGCTACGTATTTAGAGGAAGCTAAACAAGATTTTGATTTTTTAAATTCATTACCTGGTAACAAATTTTTACTAAAGGGAAATCACGATTATTGGTGGGAAACATTGAAGAAAATGAATGATTTCATAAAAGATAATAATTTTGAAAATATTAATTTTTTGAATAATAATGCTTTTGACCTAGGAACGTATGCCCTTGCAGGAACTAGGTACTGGGGGTATGAGGAAGATACCCAAGATAATGAAAAAATTTTTAATAGAGAAATAATGAGAGCGAATATTTCATTGAATATGGCGAAAGAGTTTGGTAAACCGATTATATTTACAACACACTATCCGCCAGATGATAAAATAATAGAAGCTGTAAGAGATTATGATATAAAGATTTGGATATATGGACATATACATACTAATTATGAAGAGCATATTGTGAATGTCTCTGGCATCGATACGTGGCTATCGGCATGTGACTATACAAATTTTAAGCTTATAAAAATAGCAGACTAGTATACATAACATAATGTCGAAATAAATATTACGATTTTTCTTGGAAAATACATATGCCTATGATATAATGTCACATGCGAGATGTGAAATATTTTGTTCTAGATAACATAAATTGAAAAGGAAGGATTAATTAAAATGAGTGTAAAAGTAGAAAAAATGGGAAATAACTTAGTAAAACTAGAGATAACAATAGAAGCAGAAAAGTTTGAAGAAGCGCTTCAGAAAGCTTTTTTTAGAAACGCAAAACATTTTTCAGTACCTGGATTTAGAAAAGGTAAAGCTCCTAGAAATATAGTTGAAAGACATTATGGAGATACAATTTTATATGAAGATGCATTTAATATTGTAGCTCCAGATGTTTATGAGGAAGCTGTTGCAGAAAGCAAAATCAATCCGGTGGCTTCGCCAGAGATTGATATTACTCAAATTGGAAAAGGAAAAGATTTAATTTTTACAGCTACAGTAACAGTAAAACCAGAAGTTAAACTTGGAAAATACAAAGGTATCGAAATTGAAAAGCATGAACATAAGGTTACGGCTAAAGATGTTGAAAATAGATTAAATGAGATGGCTGAGAAAAATGCTAGAATTGTATCAGGAGATGAGAATTCTGTAATCGAAAAAGGATATACAGCTGTAATTGATTTTGAGGGTTTTGTTGATGATAAGGCATTTGATGGAGGTAAAGGAGAAAACTATCCGCTTGAAATAGGAAGTGGTTCATTTATTCCTGGATTTGAAGAACAGCTAATTGGCTTAAAGATGGGAGAAGAAACAGAAGTAGATGTAATATTCCCTGAAAATTACTTTTCTAAAGATTTGGCTGGTAAACCAGCTATGTTTAAGGTAAAAATAAATGAAATAAAAATAAAAGAATTGCCTAAAATAGATGATGAATTTGCAAAAGATGTTAGTGAATTTGATACATTAAAAGAACTTAAAGCCGATACAAAGAAGAAACTAGAGGAAGAGGAAGCTAAAAAAGCAAAATTTGAGATGGAAGAAGAAGCCATAAAGGCTGTTTGTGAAGCAACTGAAATTGATATTCCAGATGTTATGATTGAAAATGAAATAGACGGATATGTTAAAGACATGGAATCTAGACTCATGTATCAAGGAATGAAATTAAATGATTATTTGCAATTGATGGGAACAAGTATAGAAGATTTCAGGTCTGAATATAAAGAGAAAGCTAAGAATAACGTAAAAACAAGGCTTGTTCTTGAGGCGATTTTTGAAACTGAAAAAATTGAAATTACAGATGAGCAGATTGCCGATAAGTTAAGAAGTATAGGAGAAAGTTATGGAACCTCAAGTGAAAGAACGGAAGAGCTTATAAAAAATCCTTCTGAGGAACTAAAAGAATTTGTAAAAGAACAATTGAAATATGATTTAGCAGTTGATTTTATAGTAAATAATGCGAAATAAAGTTTTGAATCTAAAGAAAAAGAAAGGATGATTAATTTATATGATTAAAAATGAGTTAGTGCCTTATGTTATTGAACAGACTAGTAAAGGCGAGAGATCGTATGATATTTTTTCTAGGTTGTTAAAAGACAGAATTATATTTATTGGTGATGAAATCACTGATGCGACAGCAAGTTTGGTTGTAGCGCAGCTTTTGTTTTTGGAATCTGAAGATCCGGATAAGGACATTCATATATATATAAACAGCCCTGGAGGTTCTGTTACTGCAGGAATGGCGATTTATGATACTATGAAATATATTAAGGCAGATGTGTCAACGATATGTGTTGGATTAGCTGCTAGCATGGGAGCATTTTTGCTTGCTGCTGGTGCTAAAGGAAAAAGGTATGCATTACCAAATGCTGAGATTATGATACATCAACCATTAGGTGGTGCTAAAGGGCAAGCATCAGATGTAAAGATTCATGCTGAATTTTTGCTTAAGACGAGAGATAAACTAAATAAAATATTAAGTGAGAATACTGGTAAACCACTAGAAGTGATAGAGAAAGACACTGATAGAGATAACTTTATGACGGCTGAAGAAGCAAAGCAATATGGGTTAATTGATGAAATAATGATTAGAAAATAATACTATAGGAACGTTTAAGGCGTTCCTGATGTAGGGGACGTTTTTTGAAAGTGTGTACTTGAGAATAGTCACTGCTTTAAAAACGTCTTTTCGTATAATTATGTACAAAAGATAAAGTATGAATAGGAGGAGGATATAATTGGCAAAGTTAGAGGATAACAAGAGTATAAGATGTTCTTTTTGCGGGAAGCCGCAAGAAGCAGTAAGAAGGATTATTGCAGGCCCGGGAGTATATATTTGTAATGAATGCATAGGGCTTTGTTCTAACATAATCGAAGAAGATATTGATGAATATGAAAGTGAATATAATGAAGATTTTGTAATGCTTACGCCGAAAGAAATTAAGGAAAAATTAGATGAGTATGTAATTGGGCAGGAGGCCGCTAAAAAATCACTTTCAGTGGCCGTGTATAACCATTACAAAAGAATTAACAATGAAGAAAAATCTGAAGACAACGATGTTGAAATTCAAAAAAGCAATATATTAATGCTTGGGCCGACTGGGTGTGGAAAAACATATTTAGCACAAACACTTGCAAAAATTTTGAATGTTCCATTTGCAATTTCAGATGCTACTGCTTTAACGGAAGCGGGATATGTTGGCGAGGATGTTGAAAATATACTTTTAAAGCTTATACAAGCAGCAGATTATGATATTGAAAAAGCCCAAAAAGGAATTATATATATTGATGAAATAGATAAAATTTCGAGAAAGTCAGAGAATGTATCAATAACTAGAGATGTTAGTGGAGAAGGAGTTCAACAAGCTTTGCTAAAAATTATTGAGGGAACAGTTGCTTCTGTTCCACCTCAAGGAGGACGCAAGCATCCACATCAAGAATTCTTGCAAATAGATACTACTAACATTTTGTTTATTTGTGCGGGGGCTTTCGAAGGTCTTGAAAAGATCATAAATGCGCGTGTTGGAAAGAAAAATATCGGGTTTGGTGCTGAGATAGAAAAGCAAAAGGAATTAAATTCAAAAGACATGCTTGAAAAGTTGTTGCCACAGGATTTAGTAAAATTCGGACTTATTCCTGAATTTGTTGGTAGACTTCCTGTAATAACTACTGTACAGCCACTTTCGAGAGAAGCATATATTGATATATTAACAAAACCTAAAAATGCACTTGTTAAGCAATATAAAAAATTATTTGAATTAGATGGTGTAGAGCTTGAATTTGAAGAAGATGCTTTAGAGGCTATTGTTGATAAAGCGATAGAGAGAAAGACCGGTGCGAGAGGGCTTAGAGCGATATTAGAGGAAACGATGCGTGACATAATGTATGAGATACCTACAAACGATGAAATTACTAAGTGTATCATTACCAAGGAAAGCGTTGATCAAATAAGCGAGCCTAAATTTGTTTTTACGGAACTTAAAACAAATAATATTAAATCGGCAGCTAAAAAGTCATCTACTAAAACTAAAAAACTAAAATCAATAGATTCGGCTTCTTAAAAAAGTCTGTTTTTATATAAAATCGCTACTAAGTAGCGATTTTATTGTAAAAAGGAAAAAGTAAGTAATATTATAAGAAAGCTCAAATGCCATTGTATACCTATTTTAAGGATTAGCAATTTAATTTTATGGAGGAATAATTATGAATGAATATAAGGTTGGGGATATCGTAGAGACAAAGAAAGTACACCCTTGTGGAGGAAAGACATGGGAAATAATGCGAGTTGGCGTAGATTTTAAATTAAGATGTTTGACGTGTGGGCATATTATAATGTTAGAACGTGAGAAGGCCTTGAAGGCGATTAAAACTAGTTTGAAAACATGATTTTTGAAACGTGTACTTAAATATTGCGTTTACATATTGTAAATATAATATTGAATGTGCTCATCCTTCATCCAATTGTGACTTTCGGTAGATTGACATTATTTTATAAAAAGTATAAAATAAACTGGACAATATAAGAGGAGGAAAACTATGAAAAAACTTAGTTTTAGAGATGTTTTTGTGCCGAAGTATAGAATATATCTTTTTATAATATTATTGATTTTGATTTTCTTATGTGTTGTGGATATAAGATGTATCCCATATGCAATTATAATATATGCCTGTGTTCTTATTTTAACATATAAAAAAAATTTGTTGATGAAGGAAAAGGTTGTAAAGAATCTTGATAGTCTAATATTTAAGTTAAAAACAGATGAGACTATTTTAAATTTTCCTATTCCAGCAATGATTGTCACTAATCAAGGAGATATTCTTTGGTATAACTCGGCTATTGATATATTACTTAAAGGTATTAATAAGCAAGGATATGTTGAAAACCTTATTAAGGAACTTGATGAGGAATATGATAAAAAATTCATTGGGATTGATAAGGAAGTAAGTATTCATGATAAGCATTACAGGCTTTTAGGAAATTTAGTTAATTTGAAAAAACGTGGTCATGATAAGGAATCGGTTCTTATGTTGTATTTTATTGATAGAACAGATTATTATCGTTTGTTTAAGATGTTTGATGATGCTAAGGATTGTATTGGAATTATTATGATTGATAATTACGATGAGTTGGTACAAGGAATGGTAGAAACTGATAAACCTCAGCTTATGGCATCTGTTGAAAGAAAACTAAGAGAGTGGTTTGCATTTACCGGTGGTATAATGACCAAATTAGATAGAAATAAGTATCTAATGATTTTTGACAAAAAGTTTATTAAAGCATTTACTGATAGCAAGTTTGAAATTTTAAATGATATAAAAGAGATTACGCTAAGTAACAAGATTCCGGTAACATTGAGCATTGGTATTGTTACAGAGGAAGCAAATAAAAACGAAAAATATCAAAGTGCACTTGCAACTGTTGATGTTGCCTTGGGTAGGGGTGGAGATCAAGTTGTTATAAGAAAAGACGGGAAATATGAATTTTTTGGCGGAAATACGAAAGAAGTCGAGAAAATGACGAAGGTTAAACCTAGAGTTATTTCTCAAGCTTTGAGAGAATTAATTGAGAACGCAAGTAATGTTATAATAATGGGACACAAAAATACGGATGCGGACTGTTTAGGCGCAGCAATGGGAGTGTATAGATTAGCAACTATTTATGGCAAGAATGCATATATTATTTTTAATGAGTCTGGTATAACCGTAGAGGGGTTATATAAAAAAATAAATGGTGATTCGACGTATAATGATGTATTAGTTACATCATCTGAGGCTATGGAATTGGTTGATGACAATTCTTTAATTGTAGTTGTTGATACACATAAAGCTGATTATGTGGATTCAGTTGATGTTTTGAATAAAGCAAACAAAATCGTAGTGATAGATCATCATAGGAGAAGTACGGAAGCAATCGAAAATCCTGTTTTAATGTTTCATGAAGTTTATGCTTCTTCTGCTAGTGAGCTTGTTACAGAAATTTTACAATATTCAGATGGAAAAATTGGGATATCAAAATTAGAAGCAGAATGCTTATATGCTGGTATTTTAACAGATACTAAGAACTTTACTCAAAAAACCGGTGTTAGAACTTTTGAAGCAGCAGCATATTTAAAAAGGACAGGAATAGACGTTGCAGCAATAAATAAGTCTTTTCAGAATGATGTTGAAACGTATGTTGCAATTGCTGATGTGATACGTAATTGCGAAATAATACGTGATACTATTGCTATTGCTATTTGCCCAAGTGGAATAGAAAATCAGTTACAAATTACTGCTCAGGCCGCAGATGAACTTTTAAATTTGAATGGAATTGAAACTTCTTTTGTGTTATCAAAAGTAGATAATAAGGTTTATATAAGCGGAAGATCTACAGGAGCACTTAATGTACAGGTTGTTTTAGAAAAGCTGGGCGGCGGTGGTCATATGATGATTGCTGGAGCACAAATTGAAAATGTAGAAGTTGAAGATGCAAAAAAAATGCTGATTGATTCTATTGAAGAAGCTATAAGGGAAAAGGCATAATAATTAAGATAAAAAATAGAAAGGAGCAAATGCAGTATGAAGGTAATCTTAGTGCAAGACGTAAAAACATTAGGAAAAAAAGGAAAAGTAGTTGAGGTATCAGATGGATATGCTAGGAATTTTTTGATTCCTAAAAAGCTTGCAGTTGTTGCTGACGCTACGAATTTAAATGAACTAAAGACTAAGGAAGATGCTAATAAATATAGAAGAGATTTAAGTGAAGCTACTGCGAAGGAACTTTCTGAAAAAATGAAAAAGTTTGAACTTGTATTTAGGATTAAAGCAGGTGAGAACGGAAAAACTTTTGGAAGCGTTACAGCAAAAGATATAGCAAGTGAACTGGCTAAAAAGTATTTTGTTGAGATTGATAAAAAGAAAATTTGTTTAGATGATGCCATAAAAACACTTGGAGTATATCACGTAGAGATAAAATTGTTTGAAGGAATAAGTGGGACATTAAAAGTTAATATTGTGGGTGAATAGAACTAGTTATATAGTGAGATGTTATGAATTTGCTTTTAATGTTTGAAAGGTTGTTTGGGTTATGAATGATGAAATACTTGGTAGAATTCCTCCTAATGATGTGCAAGCTGAACAGGCGGTATTGGGTTCAATGCTAGTTGATAAAGATGCTGTGTTGACGGTAATTGAAATTTTGAAACCGGAGGACTTTTATAGAAATGAGCATGAAGAAATTTATGCTGCGATAATAGATTTATATTCTGCAAATAAGCCAATAGATTTGCTTACTCTCAAAGAGCAATTGAGGATAAGAGGAAAGTACGATATAATAAATGGGTTTGAATATTTAGCATCACTTACGAATCCTATGTATTTGCTTTCTAATGTGGAAAGCTATGCCAATATTGTGCTAGAAAAATCAATTTTGAGAAAGCTAATAAAGGCAGCTAATCAAATTAGCAAAGAGGGATATGATGCAACAGATGATGCGGTAAGTATTGTTGAGCGTGCGGAAAAAGAGATTTTTAATATTGTGCAAAAAAAGAATACGGCATATTCTTTGATTAAAGATGTGCTTATAGATACTTTTGATAATCTTGAAGAATTATCGACTAGAGAAAGTGGAGTTGTTGGCTTACCTAGCGGTTTTGCGGACATAGACAATATGACGCTCGGCTTTATGCCGGGGCAGCTTATTGTGTTGGCAGCGAGGCCAGCAGTGGGAAAATCTGCACTTGCATTAAATATCTTGACAAATGCGGCAGTAAAGAATAATAAAGCAGTAGTATATTTTAGCTTGGAGATGTCGAAAGAAGAATTAGTTAGTAGAATTTTAGCTAGTGAAGCAATGGTGGATAGCTCAAGTATAAGAAGTGGAAAGCTGCAAGACGAGGATTGGATTAATTTAACAAATGCGTCAGGTGTTTTGTCAGAGGCAAAAATAATTTTGGATGATGCATCAGGTTTTTCGCCTATAGAACTTAGAGCAAAATGTAGAAAACTTAAGATGGAGTATGATATAGGATTAGTAGTAATAGACTATTTGCAGCTTATGGATGCGGGCAAGGCTAGCTCTAGCAGACAAGAAGATATATCTGGAATAAGTAGATCTTTAAAAGTACTAGCGAGAGAAATAGGTGTTCCAATAATTGCTCTTTCACAATTAAGTCGTGCACCTGAGCAAAGAATTGACCATAGACCTATGCTTAGTGATCTTAGAGAATCTGGTTCAATAGAGCAAGATGCAGACATAGTTATGTTTTTATATAGGGATGATTATTATAATAAAGAGTCTGAAAAGAAAAATGTTGCGGAAGTAATTATTGCTAAAAATAGGGCGGGCTCGACTGGAACTGCTGAAGTTTTGTGGCTTAGTCAATATACTAAGTTTGTAAATTTAGATAAATTCCATTAATTAGTAATAAAAGGAGACTTATGATTAATAAAATTAAAAATACAATAAAAAAATATGAGTTGTTGTCTTACGAAGATAAGGTACTAGTAGGTGTTTCTGGTGGACCAGATTCTATCACTCTTTTGAATATATTGTATGAACTTGGGTATAATCTTTGTGTAGCACATATTAACCATCAAATAAGAGAAGCAGCTAATGATGATGAGGAGTTCGTGCGTGCCTTTTGTGCTGAAAGGCAAATTGATTTTTTTGTAAAAAGAGTAAGATTAAAAGAGCTTGATTTAGGGATGACTTTGGAAGAGACAGGTAGAAAGATAAGATATGACTTTTTCTATGAAATAAAGGAGCGTGAAGGGTGTACTAAGATTGCTACGGCTCATAATGCAAATGATAACGCAGAAACAGTAATTATGAACCTAATTCGTGGTTCTGGGATGACAGGATTAAAAGGAATTGAAGTTAAAAGAGGTGACATTGTACGTCCCCTTATTGAGGTGACTAGAAATGAAATTGAAGAATATTGTAATGAAAATAATTTAAATCCTTGTTATGATGAAACTAACAATGAGGCCATATATACGAGGAACAAGGTTAGACTTGAATTATTGCCGTACATTGAAAAAAACATTAATTCAAATGTAGTCAATAATATAAATAGAATGTCAAGTATTATTATTGATGAAGAGGCTTTCATAGAAAAAGTCGTAGACAAAGCATATAACGATTGTATAATTAGTGAATCTTTTAAAAATGTGGTATGTAATTTATCAAAATTTAATAAACTAGATAGTGTAATAAAAAGACGCCTAATAAAAAGATTTATTTTTAAGGCGATTGGAACTGTGAAAGATATTGAAAGAATTCATGTAGAGGATATTTTAAAATTGTGTGAAAATAATATTGGAGGAAAATATTTGACTCCAAATAAAAATATAAAAATCATGGTAGACAAAGGTAAAGTTCAGTATATTGGGTTGTAATTTTAATACTATTCAAGGAGAAATATTTTGTAATAAATGTATAAAATTTTTATTCTTTACACTTGAATAATGCTGTGATAACATGTTAGTTGGATTTAGTAAATTGAAAATTAAGAAGGAGGAGCAAATGAAGAAATCATTTAGTGGAATTGCGCCGTTAATTATAATTATGATATTTATCTTTTTTGCATCAGCGCTAATTGCTGAACAAGGAGAGAGAGAGTCCTTATCGTATGATGAGTTATTGATGAGAATACAGTCGGGAGATGTAGAAAAAATTGAACTTACAAGCGAAGGCTCGTCTGCAATGGTTCAGTTAATTTCAGATGATATAGAAAGACCAGTAAATATACCAGATAGAAATGCTTTTGTGTTATATGCACAAGATGCGCTGGAAGATGGTGCAACGTTTGAGCTAACAGAGGAGTCACCATCGATTACTCTTACATTATTAGATTATATTACTCCAATAGGTCTTATAATAATGCTAATATTGTTTTGGGTGTTTATGATGCAGACTGTAAGCGGCGGTAAGGGCGCAATGTCATTTACAAAAAGTAGGGCAAAGTTATTTAATCCGGAAGAAAAAGATAAAATAACGTTCAAGGACGTTGCTGGACTACCAGAAGAGAGAGAAGAACTACAAGAGATTGTAGAGTTTTTAAAATATCCAAAAAAGTTTACAGATATGGGAGCTAGAATACCAAAAGGAGTATTGCTTGTTGGGCAACCTGGTACAGGTAAGACCTTGCTTGCAAAGGCTGTTGCAGGCGAAGCAGGAGTTCCATTTTATTCTATAAGTGGCTCTGATTTTGTTGAGATGTATGTTGGTGTTGGTGCATCAAGAGTTCGAGAATTATTTAATGAAGCTAAGTCAAAAGGTGGACCTTGCATTATATTTATAGATGAGATTGATGCTGTTGGGCGTCAAAGAGGAGCAGGACTTGGCGGAGGACATGATGAAAGAGAACAAACTTTAAACCAGCTTTTAGTTGAAATGGATGGGTTTGGAACAAACTCTGGAATAATTGTGTTAGCTGCTACAAACAGACCGGATATATTAGACCCAGCACTTCAAAGACCTGGTAGATTTGATAGACAAATTGTTGTTCCCGCACCAGATGTAAAAGCAAGGGAAGAAATTCTTGCGCTATATGCTAAGAAGAAAAAATTAGCTGGTGATATTGATTTAGGAGTACTTGCAAAAAACACAGCAGGTTTTACAGGAGCTGATCTTGAAAACTTAATGAATGAAGCTGCCTTACTTGCTGCTAGAAATGATCAAAAAGTTATAACAATGCAAGACTTAGAAAATGCTATGGTTAAGGTTTTAATGGGACCAGAAAAGAAGAGTAAAGTTATATCAGAAAAGGATAAGAAGCTTGTTGCTTACCATGAAGGGGGGCACGCTGTAGTATCAAGATTTTTGGAGCATACTGAGCCGGTACATCAAATTTCAATTGTCCCAAGAGGTATGGCTGGAGGCTACACAATGTATAAAAATACAGAAGATAAGTCATTTATGTCAAAGTCTGAAATGGAGGATAAGATTGTTTCACTTCTTGGAGGAAGAGTTGCTGAGCAATTAATCTTAGACGACATAAGCACTGGTGCATCAAATGATATAGAAAGAGCAAGCAAGATTGCAAGAAGTATGGTAATGAGATATGGAATGAGTGAAAAGCTTGGAACCATCACATTTGGAACTGACCAGGAAGAGGTGTTCCTAGGAAGAGACATAAATAATACTAAAAATTATAGTGATGAGATAGCTGCAGTTATTGATGTTGAAGTTAAGAAAATAATAGATACTGGATATAATACAGCAAAGAAAATTTTGCAGGAACACGTAGATAAACTTCATGCAGTTGCAAATGTACTTCTAGAAAAAGAAAAAATCGAAGCAGAAGAGTTTGAGCAAATTATGAATTCATAATTTTATGAAAAAGAACTTTGAATCTAAAACGAGATTTCAAAGTTCTTTTTATGCTACAATACGTTAATCGTGTTAAAAAATTTCACAATGAATATACAAAATTATTTTTTTGGCGTTATTTTTTCAACTCCACCCATATATGGTTGTAGTGCTTTTGGAATTTTAACGCTTCCATCTTCAGTTACATTATTTTCAAGGAACGCTATAAGTCCACGAGGTGTTGCAAACACGGTGTTATTAAGTGTGTGCACTAAATAATTTCCGTCTTTCCCTTTTGCACGTATTCCTAATCTTCTTGCTTGAGCGTCACCTAATGTTGAGCAACTTCCAACTTCAAAATATTTTTGCTGTCTAGGACTCCAAGCTTCGATATCACACGACTTAACTTTTAAATCTGCTAAATCACCACTACAACATTCAAGCGTTCTAACAGGTATATCCAAGTTTCTAAATAATTCAACAGTATAACTCCACATTTTATTATACCACTCCATAGATTCCTCTGGTTTGCAAAGTACAATCATTTCTTGTTTTTCAAACTGATGAACTCTGTAAATTCCTCTCTCTTCAATTCCGTGTGCGCCCACTTCTTTTCTAAAGCAAGGAGAATATCCAGTAAGTCTAACAGGAAGTTCTTCTTCTTTGACAAGTTGGCCTTTGTATCTGCCAATCATAGAATGCTCAGAAGTACCTATTAAAAACAAGTCTTCTCCTTCGATTTTATACATCATTGCTTCCATTTCAGCAAAACTCATAACACCATTGACAACATCGCTTCTTATCATAAAAGGAGGAATGCAGTATGTGAATCCTTTTTCTATCATAAAGTCTCTAGCATATGAAATCATTGCAGAATGGATTCTTGCAATATCTCCACATAAAAAGTAAAATCCGTTTCCCGAAGTTCTACCTGCGCTGTCTTTATCTAGTCCGTTAAATCTGTCCATAATGTCAGCATGATAAGGCACTTCAAAGCTAGGAACAACAGGTTCGCCGAATTTTTCTATTTCTACATTTTCAGTATCATCTTTTCCTATTGGAACGCTAGCATCTATTATATTGGGAATTATTAGCATTCTTTTTCTAATTTCTTCAGTTAAAGAAAACTCATCTTTTTCTATTATTTCAAGCTCTTTATTAATGTCAACAACACGAGCTTTAATCTCATTTGCTTTATCGACTTCTTTATTTTTCATGAGAATGCCAATTTCAGAACTCTTGGAATTTCTTTCAGCTCTTAAAGTATCGCCTTTAAGTCTAGCCTCTCTTAACTTGCTGTCTAAGTCAATAACTTCATCGACTAAAGGTAATTTTTGATCTTGAAATTTTTTCTTGATGTTTTCTTTTACTACATCTGGATTTTCTCTAAGAAACTTAATGTCTAACATAATATAACCTCCTACAAAAAAAATATCTCCTTAGTCCAAAGGACGAGGGAGATTCGTGGTACCACCTTAGTTACTTCTTAATTGCATTGTAACCTATGCAAGCAGGTTTGACTTTCGCCAAAAAGCTCAAGAGTAGATTCGCAAAGCAATTATGCTAATTTACACCAACCATTAGCTCTCTTGAAAAATTACTTTGTTACTAGTCTCTATCATCGCAAATATTGAAAAGATTATATAACGCGGGTTAGTAAAAATCAAGCAAAATTATATAATTTAATATTATTTTTTCTTTCTAAAAAGTAAGCCTAAGCTATTTCCTATTATTATAGAAAAGAAGTAGATAAATGAATAGAAAATTATTCTTGGCGTTTTATATGATAAAAAAGCATACGGCAAAAAAATAACAATAGCTATGATTGGTAACAATAGTGAAAAACCATGTTTTCTTCCAAAAGATAATGAAGTCAACGTAAGGGATAGCATTGTTATTATCAAAGCTGCTATATGTTGAATACCAGAGACTATAGGTGTTACTGATATAAGAAATGGTAGTAAGTAAAACAATATAATAAAAACAACTATATATGTAGTAAATCTCTTCATAATTTTTTCCTCCACTTTTTAGACTTAATCATTATTTCATAGAATTATTATATGTCATTGCTAGTTGTAAAACAATAGAAAAAGATAAATATAGTTCAATTTTAGCACGTGAAAGGGATAATATTTTTGCGTCAAACGTTGATATAGATGCGCTTTTGTGATAAAATATCCTAGAATGTTTTATAAGAAGGAGACTGATATGACAGCATTAATAAAAGCATTACCTAAGATGAAAAAATTTAATGATTATATAAATGATGTGAATAAGGCTAATTTTCCAATTACACTTTCTGGATTATCTGATAGTCAAAAAGCACATTTTATTTATGCAACAAGATTTTATACAGAGAAACCAGTTTTAGTTATAACTTATAATGAAATTGAATTAAAAAAAATAAAAGAGAATATGAACTTTTTCTCAGATGAAGACATTTATATTTTTCCTAAAAGAGACGTTATATATTACGATATAGATACGATGAATAAAGATGTAACAATGGATAGACTTAAATTATATACTAAACTTTATAATAGTGAGTCGTGCGTTATATTAACAACTGTTGAGGCTTTAATGCAAAAGACAATTAATAAAAATAGCTTATTTAAAAATGTATTACAGTTGGAAGTCGGAGGCTCGATATTATTAGAAACATTAATTAGTAAACTAACTATATTAGGGTATGATAGAACTGATATGGTAGAAGGAAGAGGTCAGTTTTGCGTTAGAGGTGGAATTATTGATGTGTTTCCACTAGCAACTGAAAATCCTGTACGTATTGAATTTTGGGGGGACGAAATAGATTCCATAAGAGTATTTGATGTTGAATCTCAAAGAACTATAGAGGCTATAAGAGATATAAGTATTTTCCCTGCAGAAGAATTTTTAATAGATGTTGAAAAGTTAGAAGATATAGGTAATAAAATATTAGAAAAATATCCTAATGCAATAAGCGATGTAGAGACTATAAAGAACGGAAATTATTTATCAAAAATAGATAAATATTTTGAATTTTTTTACGATGATACATCGACTTTTTTAGATTATATTAGTGCAGATACGCTCGTGTTTTTAGACGAGTCATCAAGGATTAGTTCTAAGTGTCAAGCAATTAGCTATGATAACGATGAGTTTGTAAAATCTTTTTTAGAAAAAAATAAAATTATTCCAAGTTACACAAATCAGATGTCTTCATATGATGACATAAGTGTGGTACTTGATAGTAAAAACCTTATCAATTTGGAAAGAATTGATACAAATATGCATGCAAAAAGAAACGGATACAGCTTTAGCTGTAGGGAGGTGAACTTTTTTCATGGTTCAATGGATATATTTATACAGGAATTACAAGAAGCTTTTGATGCAGGGAAAACAATAGTAATATTGGGTGGGTTCTTATCAAAGGCTAGAGGCATGGCGACAATGTTACTGGAACATAATATTCCGGCAACTTTTTATGAAACTCTTAATGATGTATCGCTTGATGAAGGCAAAGTTATTGTAACTACAGGAAGTTTATCTGAAGGATTTGAGTATATTGAATTAAACCTTATCGTGGCAACCGGGGAGTTTGCAAGTGTTAAGGAAAATAAAAGAACATATAAGCCATCAGTATTTAAGCAAGGCAAGAAAGTTGTTTTTGCAGATTTGACGCCGGGCGACTATATAGTTCACTCTATTCATGGAATTGGGCAATATGTTGGAATTAAGACACTTACAGTTGATAAAGTTAAAAAAGATTATATAGAGCTTAGATACAAGGATGGAGATGGAATGTATATTCCAACCACTCAGCTTGATAATATTAGAAAGTACATGGGAGCAGGTGAAAGCCAACCTCGATTAAATAAGTTAGGAAGCAAGGAGTTCGCAAATACTAAGGCAAAGGTAAAAGCGTCTCTTAAAGATATTGCAAAAGGTCTGATAGCCTTATATGCAAAACGAAAGCATCAGGTAGGATACAGTTTTTCTAAGGATACCGTGTGGCAAAGAGAATTTGAAGATGCGTTCCCTTATCAGGAAACGGAAGACCAGTTGAGATGTATTGATGAAGTAAAAAAAGATATGGAAAGTGCAAGACCAATGGATAGATTGCTTTGTGGCGATGTGGGATATGGGAAAACAGAAGTTGCATTAAGGGCAACGTTTAAGGCTGTTATGGACGGAAAACAAGTTGCATATTTAGTTCCAACAACTGTACTTGCACAACAACAGTATGATTCTTTTAAGGATAGATTAAAGGATTATCCAGTAAAAATTGATGTGCTTAATAGGTTTAGAAGCACTAGTGAAAAAAAAGGAATTTTAAAGAAATTAAAAAATGGAGAGCTTGATATTATAGTTGGTACCCATAGAATACTCCAAAAGGATATTGAATTTAAAGATTTAGGGTTACTAATAATAGATGAGGAGCATCGTTTTGGTGTTGCTGATAAAGAAAAAATTAAACAGCTTAAGGCTAACATTGATGTATTAACGATGACGGCTACTCCTATTCCTAGAACCATGCATATGTCAATAGTGGGAATTCGTGATATGAGTGTAATTTATGAACCGCCTCAAAATAGAAGACCAGTTCAAACGTACGTATTAGAGTATGATACAGATGTTATAAGAGAAGCTATAATAAAAGAAATTGAACGCGACGGACAGGTGTTTTATCTTTTCAACAGAGTAGAATCAATTGAGAAAAAATCAAGTGAAATTTCACAATTAGTGCCAGAAGCAAGAGTGGCTATTGCGCATGGAAAGATGACGGGTTCAGAACTAGAAAATATTATGAAGGATTTCGTAGACAAAAATATTGATGTGCTTGTATGTACAACAATACTTGAAACTGGTATAGACATTCCAAATGCTAATACGATAATTATAGAAGATGCAGATAGATTACGGATTGGCACAGCTTTATCAGATAAGAGGACGTGTTGGAAGAAGCAATAGAATGGCGTACGCATATATAACATATAGAAAAAATAAAGT
The DNA here is from genome assembly GCA_944393265.1 of uncultured Clostridia bacterium. GTDB lineage: Bacteria > Bacillota > Clostridia > TANB77 > UBA1234 > UBA1234. The sequence goes on from CALXZO010000014.1 coordinate 26,959, forward strand.
TCTTGCTGAAGCATCAGAAAAAAGATTAAAAGCGATTAAAGAGTTTACAGAGTTTGGATCTGGGTTTAAGATTGCGCTTAGAGATTTGGAAATTCGTGGTGCAGGTAATATATTAGGTCCAGAGCAACATGGTCATATGGAAGCAGTAGGATATGAAATGTATTGCAAGCTGTTGGACGAGGCTGTAAAAGAGCTAAAAGGAGAGACTATTTTGCCAGAAATAGATACACAAATAGATATAATGGTAACGGCATATATTCCATCATCATATATTTCTAATGTTAATCAAAAAATTGAAGTTTATCAAGACATTGCCAACATAGATAAAGAAGAGCAGATATCAGAGGTAATTGATGAGCTAATTGATAGGTACGGAGATATTCCAAAAGAGTTAGAAAACCTGCTAGAAATAGCAAAAATAAAAATATTAGCACGCGCACTGGAAGTTGTAAGCATCGTGCAAAAAGGAGAAAAGCTTGTAATCCAGTTTAATAATACTGAAAAAATCTTCGATGGAGCTGTGCAAATTTTAATAGATTTATATAAGAGCCGTGTACTTTTCTCTGCAGGAGCGGTACCTTATATAACATTTAAGTTGCAAAGTAAAAAAGATAGTGATATATTAAATGATGTTATAAAAATATTGAATGTGTTGAAAGGATGATTTGTGAAGATGAAGAAGGAAAATATATTTATTGCAATAGTGGCTGTTATTATAGTAGTGCTTACTATTAGTGTATTTGTGATGTCTTCTGATGATGAAATATTAGATAGGAATGTAATATTAAAGATAGAAGATACTGAGTATAATATTGCTGAGTTTGAAAAATTTGTTGCCATAAAGAATGAAGAAAATGGTGATATAGCAGCGGAACTTAGTGCAGAAGAAATGGATAGTATGATACAAGACTTTACGATGTCTAAAATATATGCAAATATAGCAAATAGTAATGGAATACTAGTTCCAGACGAAGAAAGAGAGAATCTTCTAAGTGTTTATCAAGGGAAAGAAGAACACTTTAAAGCATATGGCATTTCATCAGGTGATTATTTAAGATATGGTGAAGATTCATATAAAGAAAATCATATTCTTAATAATTTTTCGACTTATTACGAGCTACCAGAAAAATATTATAATGAATATATAGAGCAGTATTCAGGAGATAAGAAAACGTATTCTTATAGAATTATGATGTTTAACTATGAAGAACCTGAATCTGGCGAAGAAGTAAGTGGAGATGTTATTGAATCTGGTGAAGAAGATAGGAGCAGAGAGACTGTTTTAACGATAGCGGAAAGTACTTTAGAAAAAGCAAAAAATAGTGGAGATTTTGAAGCCTTGGCAAAGGAGTATGCATCAAGCAGAATAACATTTACTGGTAATTCTTATACTATAGTAAATGGTGAACTTGAATATTCAATTACCCCAATATTATCTGGGAAGATAGGAAATGAAGATTTGTATAATGCGATTCTTGCTACGGGTTCTGGAGAATTTACGGAGATTATTGAAGATGAAGAAGGAAATACATTGCAGTTTGCTAAAGTAGAAAGTGTCGAGGACGGTTTTGTGGGACAGGCTGATAAGGAATTTAGAGAAGCATTATTATCAGCATATTCCGATGTAATAGTAACAGAAGGTGTTGACTTTGAAATTAATCAATCAGCATTAATGAGAGTATGGTATCAGTAATAAATAATCTATAATTTTCATTAAATATATTTAGTTGAGGGATGTAAATGATAAGTAGTAAATCAAATGAGTTAGTTAAATATACGAAAAGCTTACATTTGAAAAAATCGCGTGATGAGCACAATGAGTTTATAGTTGAAGGTAAAAAAATGGTGCAAGAAGCAATTGAATTTGGTATGAGTATAAGAAAAATAATAATTTGTGATGAGCTTTTTAATGAAAAAATTGATACTACAAACATAGACGTAGAACATGTTTCACAGAATGTGTTTGAATATTTGTCTGATACTAAAACACCTCAAGGAATACTTGCTATAGTTGAGAAAAAAGATATGTCTAAAATAGGGTATGGAAATATTATTTTTGCTTTAGAAGATATTCAAGACCCAGGCAATTTAGGGACTATAATTAGGACGCTTGATTGTGCTGGAATAAATACATTGATATTGTCAAAAGGTTGTGTAGATAAATACAATTTAAAAGTAATTCGAAGCACGATGGGAGCAATATTTAGAGTAAATATTTTTGATGACTTGTTACTTGATAGCGAATTAAGAAGGCTAAAAGAGGATGGATATGAAATTATAGTAACAGACTTAGATGGGGCAATTTCTTTATTTGAATGCAAATTCACTTCCAAAGTTGTTGTAGTTATAGGAAATGAGGCAAATGGCATAAGCGATGAAATAAAAAGAATAGCTTGTAAAAGAATAAAAATTCCAATGAGCGGAGGCACTGAAAGCCTAAATGCAGGAGTGGCGGCTAGCATAGTGGCATATGAAATATATAGAAGAGCAATAGAAAAATAAAGTAATTAGAATAGGAAAAAGTCTGAGCATCTGTTACTCAGACTTTTATCAATGGAACGGCTCTCTTTGAGGTGATTAGAAGTTTGAATTATGTTTCAGCAATCTTTAAGAGGCCGCCCCCTGAGTGAGATTAATTTGAAAGAGACTTTACAATATCATGATAGTATTGATTAGCATTTGACTTCCAGTTTTCTGCTATTTTCTTGGCTTCAGATTGAGATTTGCATAAAATATTTAATTCAAAGATTGTCTTATATGATTCAGAAAGCTTACATTTAGTCATGTAAGTATCATTATCTTCAGGAATGTATTCAGCAGTTACTAATAATTCGTTTTTGACATCACTTAAAAGATCACGAGTTATTATATCTACTTTGTGCTTTATGATTCCAGGTAGCATATTACCAGTTAAATCCAAAACCTCACTACCTAGTGGACTAATTTCATACATCCACTCATCATTTTGTTTATAAGTTGTTATATATTTTTTTTCAACTAAATCTGAAAGTAGGTGTTGGAAATAATAATAATTGAAACTTTCAAAATCATAAAGAAGTTTAAGTATTTGCAAATTAGAAAGTGCACAATTGGCATTATGCATTAAATATAAAATAATAAGTTTGTTTTCAGCAAGCGTTTCCGCTTTTTCTAAATTAGAATCATTAATATTACTCATAAAATCACCATATCCTTGCAAGCATTATATCATTCTCGCTATTGATAATCAAGCTTAAAAATATAGACATGGCTGGAGTTTTTATCTATACTTCTTAAACCCAATCTGTCTAGGGCAATAGGCTTCAATAGTATAGACAAAAACCCCGTCTCAGTGTTTAAAATGAGACAAGAAGGAAGTTGACTTTTTCTTAAATTGCCGTAAAATAGATGTATGATAGTAAAGATATGTAGGAGGTGATAAAGTGAAGGATGAGGAGCTAGTAAAAAGGATTAATGCTGGAGAAATGGAGCTTTTTGAGGAAATTATCGCAAGGTATGAAACAAAGGTTTTTGGCGTTATTTACTATATGATGAGAAATAAAAATGAAGTAGAAGATATTGCTCAAGAAGTTTTTATTAAAGTCTTTAAAAATTTAAGAAAGTTTAAAGGTGATTCTTCACTTTATACGTGGATATATAAGATAACTGTAAATCTTTGTTTAGACGAATTAAAGAAACGAAAAAAGGTTGTTTATTTGGATGAAAAGGTAGAAGTTAATGATTCTGAATTAGAAATTCAATTATCAAGCAATGAGAAAGATCAAGCTAAGTTGTACGAAGAAAAAGAGCTAAAAGAGTGCATGCAAAAATGTATACGAGAGCTTCCGGAAAAGCAGCGAATTATGCTGATATTAAGGGACATACAAGGATTACCATATGAAGAAATTTCTCGTATAACTGGTATTAAGCTTGGAACTGTGAAATCTCAAATCAACAGAGCCAGGCTGAAACTCAAGGATTTGATTGAAAAAGAGGGAACTTTTTTAGAGTATATTGAGTCAAACTAGATAAGTGAAAGGTGGTGATAACATATGAAAAAGATGTTAGATGAATTGAAAAAATTGAATAATGATGTTTCTGTGCCAACTGATTTTAGGACAAATGTTATGAGAAAAATTACTAACATTAAGCAAGAGGAAAAGAACAAGCATCTTAACAAGTATGTTATCTCTTGCGTATCTGCTGCAGCCGTGGTGGTTTTGGCTTTAGTTGTTACTTTATCTGATAATTCTGCAATGAATTTTGATGCTAAAAGTAGTGATATGTCTTTGGAAGGTGATATGTTAGATTTTAATATTGCTACTACTCGAGACGCAATCGAGAACGAGGATGTTGAAAATACTATGCTGGCGGAGGATGAAGTAGAAAAAGCTGAGGATACTGCCTCTATTTTTAAATATGATGAAACGCCTACTAATCAATCGGATTCACTTTCTTCTCCTAAAGGAGCATATGAAGATAGTGAATTAGTTAATTTAGAAACAGTTTCGATTATTGATATAAAAAATATTTTAGAAGAAAATAAATCTAAGGTGCTGGAAGAATCTGGAGAAAAAATTGTTGTTTCTGCTACTCTTAATAATTTGGAAGTCTTGTTAGGGGAATATTTAGATGTGTTAGTTATTACAGAATATGAAGACAAAGTTATAGTGGAAATTAAGAAAGAGGTGTAAGTTTGTTAGGGCAGTTGCATATTAAAAATATTGGAATAATAGATGAGATTACTATTAATTTTGAGGACGGGCTTAACATATTAACTGGTGAAACCGGAGCTGGAAAGAGTCTTATAATTGATTCCATTAATGCAATAACTGGTGCGAGAATGTCAAAGGATATAATCAAATATGGCGAAAGTATGGCACTTGTTGAAGGTGCCTTTTTTGCTGAGGATGAGACAACGATACTTACAAGAGAATTTTATAAAAATGGAAGAAGTCTTTGCAAAATAGATGGTAGAATGGTTACGCTGGCTGAACTAAAAGATATCGGCGAAAAAATGATTGATATTCATGGACAACATGATAATCAATCTTTATTAAATGATAAGAGTCATATAAATTTGTTAGATGAATTTGCTGATATTCGGTGCTTTAAAAGAAGTGTATGTCAAAGAATTGAATGAGTATAACGAGATAAAAAATAAAATTAAGTTAAGCTATGGTGATGAGACAGAAAGAGCACGTCGCATTGATTTGTTGCAATATCAAAAAAACGAAATCGAAGCGTCTAAACTAAAATGTGATGAAGAGGACCTTCTTATAGCGAGAAGAAATCTTATAATGAATTCTGAAAAAATTGTAAAGAGCCTTGCTAAATCGCATATTATTCTTGATGATAATGTAATGAATGGCTTAGGAGAAGTTACATATGAGCTTTCTCAAATTTCTGAAATTGACGAGAACTATAAAAAGCTTTTAGAAAGCGTAAATGATGCTTATTACACGCTTAAGGATGCTTCAAGTTATATTACGGGATATATAGATGAAGTTGATTTTGATGAAAGAGAACAATCTGAGATTGAAGAGAGATTAGACGTTATTTTTATGTTAAAGAGAAAATATGGAAATAGTATTCCTGAAATTTTGGAGTACCTGAAAAAAATAACAAGCGAGCTTGAAATACTTGAAAATTCCGAAGAGATTGTTGAAAAACTTAAAAAAGAATTGAGCGAAAAGGAAAAAAATTTATTGAGACTTTCAGATGATATGAGAAAAATTAGAATTGAAACTTCTAAAGTAATAGAAGAAAAGATTAATGAGCAACTTAGTGATCTTGAAATGAAAAAAGCTTTTATAAAGTTTGAATTTAAAGCATCGGAGACGTTTCTTGAAAATGGAAAAGACATTATAAGAATAATGATTTGCACGAATGTTGGAGAAGGTCTTAAACCACTTGCAAAAATCGCATCTGGAGGAGAACTTTCACGCGTTATGCTTGCAATGAAAACAATTCTTTGCGGATATGATAATGTTCCTACAATGATTTTTGATGAAATTGATACAGGTATTAGCGGTCAGGCTGCTAATGCTGTTGCAGAGAAAATGCAAATAATAGGAAAGACGCATCAAGTTATATGTGTAACGCATTTGCCGGTAATTGCTGCTGCTGGAAATGCAAATTATTTTATTGAAAAATTTACTAAAAATGAAAGAACAATTACGAAGATAACAAGACTTTCGGAGGAAGAGACAATAAAAGAAATCGCAAGAATTCTAGCAGGAAATGACTTATCTGAAGCAGCATTAAATCATGCAATGGAGATGCGAAAATTAGCAAATAAAAATTTAGCTTAAAACATTAAAAAAGGGAAAATAGGAAATAAGAGTGGTGCAGAAAAATTATGTTTAATGCATAAACCTACTCTCTAGCTAATGATGTAAATTGTGTTTTAATTACCTGCAAAATTATATGTAGGTAATTTTTTTTGTTATCATA
>CALXZO010000015.1 GCA_944393265.1 uncultured Clostridia bacterium
ATAATGACGTAAAAGAAATTATTATAAAAATAGATGATGACAAAGAATATTATTATTTATATGATTCAGAAAATGGCGTACCTTTTGGCAATGATAAAACATGCTATAAAAGAGAAAATGTAGAATGAAAAATATAAGTGAAATTTTAGGGGATTGGGGATTTTGCCCCATATTCTGAATTTGAAGTATTACAAATTCAGTGCTTGCTATGTAGTAAAAATCGCAAAATTAAAAAGAGCTGATTTTTTGAGGTTAAAAATTTCTTCAAAAATTCAGCTCGTTTTTTATCTCAGTTCACAAAATTTTCACTAAAAATTTTTGTGATTTACTCTTTTAAAATTCCAATGTTTTTAAAATAAAAGTAGGCTTCTCGACCTCCTAAAAAGAAGATTGCTTGCTCTTCAAAATTTTTAATTTCGAGGTTTAAATTGAAAAGTTTTTGAAGCATCTTGCTATCATTTTTATTTAAAGTTATGTCTTCGTCATCTTCGCAAATTAATTGCAAATTTGGATGACTATCCATTATTTTTGCCACTTCATTTTGCAATTTTTTATACTCGAGATTCTTGTTTCGCAAGGCAACTTTTGCCTTATCAATCATCTCACTAAAATCTATATTTTCTATATTAAACAATTCAAATTCATTCATTTGTTTATACCTCATTTCTTTTGAAATTTTAATTATAAATTAGTTCGTTGAGCACAATTTCTTCAGCTCGATTTTTAATATTGTTCATCTTTTGCACCCATTCAAGTTGGTTAGTAGCTTTTAAATTTTCTGTAACATTTTCTTCTTCAGCAAGTTGTTTTATAAGTGTTTCTAAATAGCTACAAGCTTGATTGTTTATTTCGATTAAGTGATCAATTAATTCTTCTTTCATTACCAAGTGATTAAAAAATCCAGGTTTTGAATTTCTTAAATAGTTTTCTCTTAACATTGCATATTTTCCCCAATTTACTCTTTTATTATTGTTTTGTAATTCAATATTAGGTAAGTAGTAATCGCCTTTTTTTACATATTCTAAATCCATTTTAAAGTCCTCCTTCATTTTTTATAAAATCATTTGCATTTGCAAGGAATCTATCTAAGTTTTCATATTGAGCTGTGGTGTCTCTAAATCTATTATCGAAATTTTTAAAGTTAAAATTATTATCTATATTAGTTTTATTATTATTAGTCTTATTAGGTCGTAAATTTTCCGACTCTGGAGTCGTAGAATTTCCGTGTTCAGAATCGTAATTTTTACGACTCTGAGCAGAATTACCAAAATAAGGGTTTATTTTACCTATGTAAATAATGTTTGGCTTTGAAGATTGCTGTCTTTTCTCATAGATTAGCTCGCAAGCTTTTAGTTCTTTAAACGCTTTTGTAACGGTCTTATCTGATAAATGTAGCAATTCTTGAATTTTCTTTCTTGCGAAAATTAGATAAACATTGCCAGTTTTTTCATCTATCCAATTATTTTTAATAGATAAGCTAAGTCTATCTAGCAAAAAGCCATATATTATCTTGCTATCTGAATTTAAATGTTTATAAAGTGGGTTAATGAATAGGTCTTTTGGGATTTTGATATATTGATGGTTAAAGCATTCATTTGCTTTATAGGCTAGAAATGCCATATTTATTGTTCCTTTCAATTAGCTTAAAGAAGCATAAATACTTAGATTTGATGATTCGTGAAATTTCGTGAAATTCTACTTCGAAATTCGTGAAATCAATTCGTGAAACAAAATTGATATTTTGCGGAATTTTTAGATATTTATAGAAATTAAAAAATACCACCATAATCAACTTAATTCCTTGATTATAGCGGTATTCATGTTTTTAGAATTTTCTCAAATTCTTATCCGTACCCTTGAAAAAGGGTAAAAAATGGTCGGGGTGACAATTTCACATGTTTCCAAAGTTTCCTTTGATTTCAACCTTTTCCTTATTTATTTTCTTTTTCCTGAACATTTTTTCCGAACTTTTTCTCATTTTATTTATTATTTTTTATTAGTTCAACGAACTTTTTAGTTTCTTCTTTTTGATAATATGGGTAGATATCTCCATAAGTATTTATGGTAGTTGCTATATCTGCGTGACCCATTAGTTTTTGTAATACAGCAGTTCCAACACCAGCTTCTATACAACGAGTAGCGAATGTATGTCTTAACATATGCGTATTTACAGCTTTTGTTATACCTGCATTTTTACAAATTCTTTTGAAAGCTGAATTAACAGTATTATCTGCATATAGTTGTCCATTTTCTTGACAGAAAAGTACGTTGTTACTGTTTTTTATTACTTTACTTAAAGAATCATTTAGAATAGGTTCTATTAGCTCATTTATTTGAATGGTTCTTTTTCCATTTTTTGTTTTAGTTGGTCCAATTATTATATTTTTCTTTTTATCTTTAGTTAAGGTTTTGTTTATGAATATTATTTTATTATCTAGATCAATATCTTCTTTATAATTCAAAGCTAGAAGCTCTCCTATACGAATACCAGTGTATAAACATAGAAGGATTATGTTTTTATATTTGCAAGGGTGCATTTCTAAATAATCTTCTAGTTTCTTTTGTTCTGTTAAAGTAAGAGCGACAATATCTTTATCTTCCTTTATGCTTTTTGGCTTTTCAATGCGATTAATTCCTTCAAAGAAGTTATTTGCGATATATAGCTGATGACTTGCATATTCATAAACATATTTAAGCATTCTATAATCTTTTTTTATTACAGAGTTTGATTTAACTCTTTCTTTTTCTAAGAAGTTTTCGATTTGTTCCTTTGTAACTTTCTTAATTGGAATATTAGCAAATTTGTGTTTCTTAATTCTTTCTAAAGTAGCCATATTAGTGTTGTACGCATTTGCTTTAGTTTTTCCCATTCTAAATTTTGAATCTTCAATTTCTTGAGCTATAATAGCAATAGTTTTTTCAGTTTTTCTTAATTCCGTGCTTACACCAGACTTTTTCATTTCAAGTTTATATTGAAACATTTTGTCTAGTGCATCATCAACAGAGTTTCCAAGAAAAGGCTTTCTAATATTTTTACCAGTTTCAATATCTTTACCTATTGTGAGAAGTGCACGATGTTCAATGCTAATGTAGAACTTATCGCAATTTTCTTTGTCTGTACATTTTTTGCATTTATTACAGTTGCTCATAGTTTTCTTGTTTTTACGGTTTTCACATAAAGCTTTATTCTTACACTTTTTACAAGTAGGGCAAATAGGTAAATTAGAAGTCTTCTTTTCTTTTTTGTTTATGTATGTTCCTGCACTGTAACCTTTCTTAATGATAATCATCTCCTTTCGTTTTATTTTTACTTGGCTTTAAATAAGCACTTTTTAAATAAAATTAAAGGAAATACCTTGTTTTTTATACTAATTTTTTATATAATACATTTGAACAATTTAAACAGGTATTTCCCTGTAAGTTTGGAAGATTTAATGTGCTAGATTAAGTCTTCTTTTTTATTTGTCAGTATTCTTTTTTGACTTAAATATTCATTTAGGCAATCTTCTTTTACCCAGTATTTTCTGCCTATTTTAATACTAGGAAATTCATCAGAATGAAAGAGCTGCAAACATTTCTTTTTGCCTATCCTTAAGAGAGCACAGACCTCATCAGTTCCGATATAATTTGATTTTTAATTCTTTTGTACCTTCCATAAAATCACCTCTTTCTTGACAACTTTATAATTATGGAGTATCATAAAATTACGATGTGAGCAATTTTACGATACTTCGTGTCATTGTTATTATATAGATAGCATTTTACTATGTCTAAGAAAGAGATATAGAGAGGTGTTTGATATGAGTGATTATTGTATGATAGAAACAGCATTTGATAATAAAAAGGAATTAGAGCAAGCCGTAAATGAATTATTGAATTTTAAACTGGTTTCAAGTTGCCAAGTAATTGAGAGCTCTAGTAAGTGGAACTGGAAAAATGAACGAGAAGAGGCAAAAGAGTATTTAGTATTTATGAAAACTAAGAAAGAACTAGTAAATAATGTTTTTGATACGATAAAACATATTCATTCTTATGAATGTTTTGAATTTGCAATTTTTGACTTAACCAGTTGTAATAAGGAATATTTAAAATGGATAGATGAAGAAACAGACGGATAATAAAAAAAGCCATTCGAACGAATGGCTTTTGCTGACGCTTAGCATCAGCTCGGGTCAGGTCCTAATATAGTAAACTATTTCAGACCCGATAGAATAATATCTATACTCTATATTATTCAATTTGTATAATAAATTATACACGAAATTTGTGAAAAAGTACAGATTTTTTGCAAAAAAATTATATTTAGAAGGAAAATCTTTTAACTATTATACAAGACATAACTAAATTTATAGCTTTAGAAAGATAAATAATGGAAATAGGTGATAAATAATGAACAATGATTCTCGAAAAGAGGAAATAGAAAGACTAAAGAAAATAGATTTAATTAATTTAAAAATAAAAAGAAATAAGACGATACAAAAGATCCCTAGCATAATTTTAATAATTTCTGTAGTATTATATATGGTAATGTTTGATAAGAGGTTGCCAAATACATTTGGTGGGATAGAATTATGGGAAAACATACTTATCTCCATAGCCATACTATCAGTTATTCTTATTATAGTTCTTCAAATTTATCATAGATATTTAAGAAATAAAATCATAAAAGTTAGTATGAATAAAACAGATATGAAAAAAGTTAAAAAAGTAAGTCTTACCAAAGCTGGTATGAAAAAAATGTTTTTGACAATGTTGATTTTTACAGCTATTTATTGTTTGTTATCATACTATTTCTTTGATACTAATGCAATAAATGAAGTAAAAACTGATATATATATAACAACAATACCTATAATTTATATATTAAGCATTTTATTAATTTTCATTTACTACAGTATATTTTATATTGATGAAGAAAATTTATTTAATAAAGAATTTGTACTTAAAGAACAGAGAAAAGAAATAGTTGAAATTTCCTTAGGGTATATGCATCACAGAATATATAAAAATTTTCAAGGAAGAATAGATAAATATGATGCCCAGTTCGTTATAGAACATAATATACATCACTATAATCGTTATAGTAAAGAAGATATTAAATTAGCTATGTTTATTGAAACAAAAGATTTTGATAAGAATATTTTTATAACGAATAAAGGAGACGTTGAAAAAGTATTTATTAATGAATGTGGGCAGTTAGAAATAGCAGGTGATAATATTAAAATTGATAGTGGAAAAGAATATCGTTTTTATGTAATGAATGAATATACAAAGATAAAAAATATTGCAAAGGAAGTACTTGATAATATAAAAAATAATTATAATTTTTAAAAGAGATTTTGCATTTTGGTGTGGCACAAATGCGTTGCTTGCTAGGACAAAAAATTCAACTAAAAAATCGAGGGTTTGGGAGAATTCCATAATTTTCTGAATTTGTAGTATTACAAATTCAGTGCTTGCTACGACGAAAAAAGAAATTACGAAGTAATACTTTTTTCATTGCTTGCTAAAACGATGAGATAAAAAATATAACGAGCTGATGCTTGAAGATTAAAAATTTTCTTCAAAAATTCAGCTCGTTTTTTAATTAAATTCACAAGATTTTTAGTAAATTTTTTGTAATTTATTCTTTTAAGATTCCAATATTTTTGAAATAAAAGTAGGCTTCTTTTCCACCTAAAAAGAAGATTTCTTGTTCTTCAAATTGGCTAATATCTAATTGCAAATTGAACAATTTTTGTAGCATTCGGCAGTCTGTTTTTGTTAAATTTATTTCTTTGTCATCTTCTAAAATCTGTTGCAAATTTGGATAAGATTCCATTATATTATCGACTTCTTCAAGTAGCTTTTTGTATTCTATATTTTTATTTTTTAGAGCAACTTTTGCATCACTTATTAGCTCGCTGAAGTCACAAAGTTCTAAATCATATAACCCATTTTCATTCATAAAATCGACCTCTTTTTGTTAGTATTTTAATTAAAAATGATGTCATTTAGCACAATTTCTTCAGCCTGTTTTTTTATTGAATTCATCTTTCCAACCCAAGTTAATGGGTCTGTATTTTTCAAATTTTCATTTAAATTTTCTTTTTCTTTTAGTTGGTTTATTAAAAGTTCTAATTGCTCTTTTGCATTTTTGTCTGCCTGAATAATATCTTGTTGAAGCTTGCCAGTCATTAATAAATGATTATATATGCTAGGCTTATTTTCTTTTAAATAATTCTCTCTAAGCCTACCAAATCTTCCAATTTTATAGCTTGTATTATTAGCTGGTGCTTGTATATCTGGTATGTAATAATCTCCAATTTTGGTATATTTAAATTCCATTTTAAATCCTCCTTTAATTTTTTAGATTATATATAAAAGCTTTCTAAAAATTCTTTTGAATATGCGCTTCCATTATTAAAACAGTTCTGAGGCTTATTTACTTTATTAGTATTAATATTATCAGTATTAGTTCCTCGTACATTCTCCGAGTCATTAATCGTAGAATCTCCGTTTCTAGAATCGTTAATTTTACGAATCAATGTTGGAAGTGAATCATCGTGTTCTATTTTTGCAACATAGATTTTGTTAGGTTGCCCTTTACCTTGCCTTTTTTCATATATCAGATTGCAGCTAGATAGTTGTTTGAAAGCTTTTGTTGCAGGTTTATCAGAAATATTTAATAACTTTTGCACTTCTTTACGAGTAAATATTTGATAAACATTACCATCGGGCTTATCCACCCATCCACTTTTTGCAGATAGGCTAAGGCGATTTAATAGAAAACCATATAAAATCTTACTATCAGAGTTTAATTTCTTGCTATATTTATCATTTAGAAATAATTCTTGGGGAACTGGGAAGAATTTATGCTCCAGAACTTCATGTATTTTATAAAAATTAGTTTTTAACATATATTTCCTTTCTAGAGAAAAAGCTTATTTAAAAGGATTTGAAGAATCAAAAGGATAAAAATTAAATTTCCGAACTTTTCCAAACATTTTTTGAGGGATTTTAAATTTTCCCGAACATTGATTTCCGAACAATTTTGAGGATTTTTATAGAATTTTACGAAACTATAAAAAAATACACATGACTCAAATTACTTTGATTCATGTGTTTTCGTTACTTTGTAGTTTCCAAGATTTCTCTTAAATCTACTAAATATTGGTCGGGGTGACACGGATCGAACGTGCGACCTCATGGTCCCAAACCACGCGCTCTACCAACTGAGCCACACCCCGATTACAAGAAAATATTCTAACATGTGTTACCAAAAAAAGCAACACTTTTTTAAAATTTGTTCGATAATTCTCGAAAGATTAATAACGAATAGAAAAGATTGACAGTTTTTTATTTGATAATAAAGCTCTTTTAGCCATTCCTGTCAATCTTCTCCATCATATTAATCTTTATTTAATTCATAGATATGCCGTTACAAACTCTACAAGTCCAGCTGCCTGTTGTATGAGATCCATATTCTGCATTTCCTCCGCAATTAGTACATGTTCTTTTATGTTGGGTTCTACTATGATAGTACCAACGTGACATGTTATGTCCTGTTGAGCTTCCGGATGTATATGTATAAGAGTTTCCACATCTTGTACAAGTTTTTCTATATGTTGCTGCCCTTGTACAAGTTGCACTGCTTTCTTGGCTAATTTCATAATCATGTCCCAATGCACCTGAACCATATTTTCCACAATATCTACAATATGAACCAGAAGTACATGTTGCACTTGTATAACTATGTTCACATATATTTGATATCGTAATTTGTGCCGTTCCTATTACTTTTCCATTATGTACACTTCTTGCATATATAGTACAATCGCTTGTAATAGTCAATGCTCCAGTATAATTTGTCCAACTCGAATTATTATAACTATATTGCAAAGTAGTAACAGGAATTGACTTAGTTATAGTTACAGTTAGTGATGTTACGTAGCTCTCCGTACTTTTTCTAATTGAAATAACATCTGGTTTTATATTAAATGTTGTTGTTCTTGTTCCAGTATAATTTCCTCTTCCAGTCATTGTTATCGTAGCAGTTCCAACATTTAAATTGTTGCTATGTGCTACTGTGTAATCCGTATTCTCAACTAATCTCCTTGATAAATCCTGATCTTGTAATACTGGATATTGTACGATATTACTTCCTGTATATGATATATCACTAACATTACTTAAAACTATATTGTTTAAAATTGATTTAGGAGATATTATAACTGTAGCACTTCCATAATAATCATGGAAATTTGGATTTGTTATATAAAAATATGTTGTAGTTGATACAATATTTGTATATTTTATCGGTGTTGTTGTTCCCATTGTATAATTGCTACTTGTAAGCTGAGACGTGCTATAATATATTGTTGACCCTGTTGTTGGCCATTTCGATGTAACCGTTATACCATGCGCGGCATTGTCATATACTCCACTATAACCACTTACCTCTACTTGCATATTTGCTTTATCTATCCTAAATGTGGTGCTATTTGTGCCGGCATAATTATTTCTACCTGTAATTGTTACTGTTGCAGTACCTACATTTACGTTATTTGAGTACGAAACAGTGTAATCAGAATCTTTCGTTAATACTTTATTTAATACATTATCTCTTACAATTACTTGCGGTGTAATTGCATATCCTGTATACACCACAGGTGAAATTCCTTGAATTACAACTGAATTTGTAGTAGCAATAGATCTTGTTTCAATTTTCCAAACTATATTAAGTGAAGCATTTGTTCCATCCGTCCACATATAATTGTGTGGATCTTTTAGTGTAGCTATCGCAGTATACGTTCCCGCATTTACTTTTGAATAATTTCCTTCTCTTATATAGTACTCTCCTTCAGGTATACCATACTTTACTGTTCCATCATATATTTGTCCTGTTATTGCAGTTGGCATAGTTGTAGGCTTCGGAGTTATTTTAAAATATTTTTTATTAGTACTAAGAGTCAAATAGTAATTGTCTTTTTTAAATGATCCATTATTAACTAATGCTAACGTTCCTATTTTTATTTCATAATCCCCAACTGCTGCTACTGCCTCTCTCGTCAACTGTCCGGTAAATCCAGGAGTTTCACCATTCATAACACCATCGTATGTATATGTTAATATTGGAGTAGAATTTGTTCCATCATAAACTTTTCCTTGTCCGTCATCTGGTGTAACAATAATTTCTTTTTTATTGACAGTAACTTTTATTTCTGTCTTTTTTATAAAATACATATCATCTTCTGCAATCTCGAATGATATAATTGTCTCTCCAACATTTTTAGGCGTTATATCTATATTCTTTCCTCTTATAACAACAGTTGCAACATTTTCATTTAGGCTTTTCACCGTTTCTGTTGACGCATTTCCCGCATATGAGAATCCTATTGTTCCAACATTATCTCCATATATAAAGTTTTTTGAAGTTTCTGTTAATGTAAGCTCTCTTATTCCTTTATTTAAAATTACTTCTATAGTTTTAGTATTACCTTTTCTTGACTCCGTTACAGTTACATCAACAACTCCAATCTTCGTTCCAGGCGTTATCGTTATTACATTTCCATTTATTTCGGCGGTTGCAATTTCTTCATCTGCACTTGATACTGTTATATCTCCAGTGTATGGGCTTTTTATAACAGTTATATCTGTACTTTCTTCATCAACGGCTGTCCTCACTAAGTTTTTACTTAATTCAAATGCCGTTCTTCCCCATACTGCTGTTAATTTTGTATCAGAATTATTTACATAATATGAACCTGGAATATAATTTACACTTGATTCATTTTCCGCTGGTTCAGTTAGCAAAGACCAACCAAGAAAAATATATTCTTCTCTATCTGGTGTTTGAGATGTTATAGTCATTGGCAATACATCCGCTTTATATTGTTTTGAAATTCCCCCACTTCCACCATTCGCATCATATATAATTTCATATGTGCGTATATTAGCATTTGCATAATTACCTGCTAAATCTCTAAACCATATATAATATGTTCCATTTTCTAATACTTCATTAATTACACTTACATTTACATTTTCCTGCAAAGATTCCCATATTGTAGGAACTGCATTTGTTTTTGTCCACGCATATTCAGCGATTATACCTTCATCATGCCCGCTTGCTATTAGCATTAAACTATCTCCAGATTGCATTGGAGTAACCATAACTGTTGGTGCTACTTCATCTCTCCAAACTGCATATAATATAACATCCGCATCTCTATTATAAATATCACCAGGTCTATAAACTACATTCTTAGAAGTACTACTAAATGACCAACCGTCAAAAATCAAATCTGTTCTCGTTGGCTCATGAGAATGAAGTATAGTCGTTCCCCCTTGTACTTTAGTTTGTTCTACAAAGTTACCATCTCCGCCATTTAAATCATATTTTATATGATATACATTTATATGGCTCGTCCAAACTGCATAAAATATCACATCTCCTGTAATATTAAACGTATCGCCATCAACAAAATCTGCTGCTATTGCATTTTCATCTAAAGACCACCCTAAAAAATCATAACCTTCTCTAGTTGGAATAATACTTGTTATATTAATAGTATCTCCATAATTTACACTTACCTCTGTAGGTGCTCCAACACCACTATTCGCATCATATTTTACATTAAATTTTTTTGCTTCAAACATTGCTACTATAGTAACATCTGTGTTTGGCATTTCCAAGCTCGTTGTTGCACTATTTATATTACCTAAGCTTACATTACCTGCTGTTACTTCCCAATTTTTAAAACGATATCCTTCATTTGCTATAGCTGATATTACAACAACAGAACCTGGGTTTTTAGTCCCTGCCCCATTTACTGTACCATATCCCACAGGTTCTATACTTAAACTTAATGTATTCATTCCTTTTTGCCATATTGCATATAAAATGATATTAGATGTTACATTTATTGTTTCACCCGCATGATACTCACCCGTTGTTGCATTTGCAGATAAACTCCAACCATCAAAAGCAAAACCTTCTCTTCTTGGAGTAACATTACTTATTATAACCTCTCCTGAAACATTTGTAACCATGCTTGGTGCTCCGTCTCCACCATTTGCGCTATATGATAAGCTATATGTTCTATTATCTTCTTTACTCCATATAGCATATAACACCGTATCCTCATCCAAGAAAAACTCACTATTAGATCTATATGTAGGTATTGTTGCTGTCGGATTAGTATCCCACCCAATAAAAATATAATTATCTCTAGTTGGCACTTCTTCACTTAATCTCATTATTACGCCCTCAGTTTTTATAGAATCTGCGGGAGGATTTTCTCCACCATTAGCATCATATGAAATCGTATATGTTTCAGCATTAATTTCCGTTACATCTACTGTTGTACTACTCGTGCCCGCACCAGTCTCTGATGCTCTTATAATATATGTCTTATTTTCATAAACTGTACACTCAAAAGTCTCTGTATCTCCATCTCCACCTACCTTATTAGCTGCAGTATCTCCCACTATTACTATTAAATCACCACTAGATATTTTCTTTACAACTATTTCAATTAAAACACTCTTTTCATCCATACTTAATGTTTTGTTTACTGATACTATCTCTGGACCATTTGCTTCTAAATCTGCTACAGTGTAATACTTTCCTCCGTCTACTTCATATCCTTTAGCATAAAAAACCTTTCCTTCAGCATCATATATATATACATCATCTCTCCCAAATACAACTAAATTATTTTCAACATCACCAGAATATTTTGGGTACTCTAATCCTCTTGGATTATTTTCAAATGTAATAAGCTCCATGTTAACAACATATCCATATACCGAATCTTCGCTAAAACTAACAAATGTCTCAGGAGGATTTTGTACATATGATTTATAAAATCCCTTATTTTTTATTTCCTCACCTGTTCCTTCTGTTTGATTCATTAAACGTGTGGACGAAACGCGAATTTCAACGTCTTTTAACTCCTGTGCAAAATTTGATCTAGATGCATCATCTAACGATCGCGTACTCGCAGAATATACTATAGCTGCCAATATAATTATTACTATAATTGTGACAACAAGTGTAATCATTGAAATTCCTTTTTCTTTTTTAAACTCAGATATCTTTAAATTATTCATCCATATCTTCCCCTTTTATTTTTTACTACACTTCAAACATTCTTAAATAAGTAAGAAAAATAAATATTCCTATATTAATATTACTTAATTTTATCTTAAAAGTCCACAATTTGTATTTGGCAACACTTATATTACTTCACATAAAATCTTATAAAACTTACGGAAGATTATATTTAAATAAATATTACATTAATATTAAATTTAGATTACAAAACTATCATTGGACCAGTATTTTTAGCATAAATATATATATACTATATTATTACAAAAAGCTGCCGATAAAACTAAACATTTTATCAACAGCTTAATAACTTATAACTATTTACATTGCATCATCAATATGCTTCTTTATAATATCAATTATCTCATTAGATTTTTCAATTGTTTTTGACTCCGCCTTTATAGTTAGATTTGGTCCGGTATTAGATGCTCTAATAAGCCCCCAACCATCTTCGAAAACTACCCTGGCACCATCTACATCAATAACCTTTCTTCCTTCTTCAATAAATTTTTTCTTAACATTTTCAACAATTATATTTTTTGTTTCATCTGTAACCTTTACTAATATTTCCGGAGTACTTGCATATCTGGCAAAACCATCAGAAAGTTCAGACATTTTCTTATCAGTATTAGACAAAATTCTAAGCATTCTAGCACCAGCGTACATAGCATCATCATAACCATAATGTTCATCGTTAAAATATATATGTCCAACATATTCTCCAGCAAACACTAAGTTTTCCTTTCTAATTTGTGCCTTAATTAACGAATTTCCTACCTTGCAAAATTCAGGAACACCGCCTAATTTTTCAATTTCCTCATATAATGCCTGAGTACTCTTAACATCCATAATAGCCTTCGCCCCTGGATATTTATGAATAATGTCCCTCCAAATAATTGCCATATATTCGTCACCAAAAATTATTCTTCCATTTTCATCAAAACAAATTACTCTATCTGCATCACCATCAAAACCAAGACCAATATCGCACTTATTCTCTACAACAAATTTTTCAAATTCAAGCATATTCTTCTCTTGAGAAGGATCCGGATGATGAATTGGAAAATCACCATCAGACTCACAACACATAGTAAAAGTCTCAACACCAAGCTTATCAAATATCTCCTTCGCAAATAAAGAACCAACACCATTCCCACAATCAAGTGCTACTCTAAGCTTTCTATCTCCTAATTTTACTTTATCTACTATATATTTTATATATTCATCTCTTATACTTATCTCATTAACTTTACCAGGTACTTCTGAAGTCTCAAATTCACCTTTTTCAATAAATCTTCGTAAATCTTGTATTTCTTCTCCATAAATAGAATCAGTACCCATTCCACAAATTTTAAAACCATTATACTCCTTTGGATTATGGCTAGCAGTTATCATAACAGATGGTTTTATATCTAAAAGAATTCTAGCAAAATACGTCATAGGAGTCATACAGAAACCTATGTCTACCACATCAAGACCAGTCGAAATTATTCCTTCGGTTAGACCTTTATCTAATTCTTCATATGACTTACGATTATCATGTCCAACAATTATTTTCGTTTGCCCTTCTTTTTTCATAAGAGATGCAAAAGCTTGGCCAATCAATTTTGCATTCTCATAATTCAATTCTGTCGGATAGATACCCCTAATATCATACCCTCTAAAAATATTCTTTGGTATTTCCATTAAAACTCCTCCTTATAATATCTAGATTTAAACGTATATTAGATATCTAAATTCGTAACTAAATGAGCATTTTGCTCAATAAATTCTCTTCTTGGTGTAACCTCATCACCCATCAATATAGTAAAAATCTCATCTGCTTTTGCTGCATCTGCAAGACCAATCTTTACTAAAATTCTAGTCTCTGGATTCATCGTAGTCTCCCAAAGTTGCTCTGGATTCATCTCTCCAAGACCTTTATATCTTTGTATTACTGTATTATCTTTTCCAATTTCCTCAAGCTTACTTGCAAGCTCTTCATCACTATAACAGTAGATGTCTTCCTTAATTCCTTTTTTATTAATTTTATATAATGGCGGTTGAGCCGCAAAAATTCTCCCTTCTTCCAGTAAAGGCCTCATATACCTAAAGAAAAATGTCAACAATAACGTTCTAATATGCGCACCATCAACATCAGCATCAGCCATCATTATTATCTTTCCATATCTTATTTTAGAAATATCAAAATCACTTCCAATACCAGCACCAATTGCAGTAATTACAGGGAGCAACTTCTCATTATTATAAATCTTATCTATTCTTGTTTTTTCAACATTTAGCATCTTACCAAACATAGCAAGTATCGCTTGAAATCTTCTATCTCTACCTTGCTTTGCACTACCACCAGCAGAATCACCCTCTACAAGATACAACTCACATTTTTCAGCATCTCTTTCAGAGCAATCTGCAAGTTTTCCAGGAAGAGAATTACTCTCAAGTGCAGTTTTTCTTCTTGCCAAATCTCTAGCTTTTCTAGCAGCCTCCCTCGCCCTTGCTGCACTAAGACATTTTTCCAATATAGCTTTTGCTACAGAAGGGTTTTCTTCTAAATAGTCAGAAAGTTTATCATTCATAATACTTGCCACAATACCTGCAACATTACTGTTTCCTAACTTAGTCTTAGTCTGCCCTTCAAACTGAGGCTCCTCTACCCTAACACTAATAACAGCCGTCATACCTTCTCTAATATCCTCACCTTGTAGATTCGCGTCCTTTTCCTTTAATATATTGTACTTTCTAGCATAATCATTAAAACATTTTGTAAGTGATCTCTTGAATCCTTCTAAATGAGTACCACCTTCATGAGTATTAATATTATTTACAAATGAATATACATTTTCAGAGTAAGCTGTCGAATATTGAATAGCAATCTCAACTGGAACAACATCTCCACCCTCTATATAAATAGGCTTTTTATTAATTATATCTTTATTCTTATTTAAATATTCAACAAAAGAAGTCAATCCACCTTCATAATGAAACTCTTGCTTCACAGGCTCTTCAACTCTTAAATCCTCAATAGTAAGCTTTAATCCCTTATTTAAAAAGGCCATTTCACGAATTCTCTGCACTAACGTATCAAGCTCATAATCAAGTGTTTCAAAAATTGTATCATCAGGTAAAAATGTAACTTTTGTACCCTTTTTATCAGTATCTCCAATTCTTTCAAGCTTAGTTACAGTTTTTCCCCTCTCGTATCTTTGCTTATATATACCTTCTCCGTTATAAACCTCAACCTCAAGCCAAGTTGAAAGCGCATTAACTACAGATGCACCAACACCATGAAGTCCTCCAGACATTTTGTATCCACCGCCGCCAAACTTACCACCAGCATGCAATATAGTATAAACAACTTCAACTGTAGGAATTCCCATCTTGTGATGAATACCTATTGGAATTCCTCTACCATTATCAACAACAGTAACGGAGTTATCCTTATTTATTGTAATATTTATCTCTGTACAATATCCTGCTAAGGCCTCATCAACAGAATTATCTACAATTTCATAAATCAAATGATGCAATCCTCTAACAGAAACCGTACCTATATACATACCAGGTCTTTTTCTTACAGCTTCTAATCCTTCAAGTACTTGAATGCTATCCTCATTATATGTATTAGTTACTTTCTCCTCTTTACTCATTACATTATATCCTTTCAATTTAAATTTTATCTTAGATTAGTTATTCATCAATTATATTATTTATAAACTTTTTACTCTTTAATCTTTTGCTAATAGTATTAACTTTGACTTTAGAAAAAATAACTTCTCCATCTTTTCTTATTATCGCAGTCTGGTCGCCATCTTTGCCTCTTTCTTTATATAAATTTATAATTCTTAAATTTCCGCGTGTTGATTTTAGTGTTTCCATATCAAAAACACCAACCATATCTTCAGCACGCATTATTACATTACTTCCTATATGAACGTACATATTCATAGAATCCTTTCATATCACTATCATTCAACATTACCGCCTACTATTTTATACAATTTAACTTCATTTGTCAAACCTTCTAAATTTCTTATAATATTAGCATCCGTACACGTCACTATAACTTGATACCCATCAACTTTACTCAAAATTAAATTAATTCTTTCTAAGTCCAGTTCAGATGTTATATCATCAAGTAACAAAATAGGCTTCTCATTTTCTTCTTCTTTTATGATTTCCATTTCAGCAAACTTAAGACCTAAAATAGCCGTCCTATGTTGCCCTTGTGAACCGTATAAATTAAGTTCCTTCCCATTTACCAAGAGCTCAAAATCATCTCTATGTATTCCCGTTCCAGTATATCCCTTTATTAAATCTATTTTTATACTCTGCTCTAATAGCTTCATATAAGAAGGTTTATCCTTAAATTGAGTCTTGTACCTCATTTCCAATGTTTCTTTTCCGTTAGTTAAATTTGGAACAATAACTTCTATTTTTACTTTCAACTTGTCTATATAGCACTTTCTATATGAGTAAATCCTTTCAGCATAATTTGCAAGTTGTTCATTCCAAATATCAATAGTATCAATATTTTTAGACTTCAACATAGAATTTCTCTGTTCAAGGACCTTATTATATTCGCTGAGTAAATGTGCATAATTTGGCCTAAGTTGACTTATCAAAATATCTAAAAATTTTCTTCTCGAAGACGGTGCTTCTTTTAATATAACCGTATCATCTGGTGAAAATAGTACCATATTGACATTTCCTAGAAGCTCGCTATTTTTATTAATTTTTATTCCATTAACTTTTACAATTTTTTTTTCTTTTTTATTTAAAGTAATATCTATATTTTGTTCCCTATTATTTTTATCAAATTCAACAAATACTTTTCCACTAGAACTTTCAAAATTAATAAGCTCTGCATCTTTATATGTTCGGAAGGATCTCCCGAAAGCACAAAGATACAAAGCCTCCAAAATGTTAGTTTTTCCTTGGGCATTATTCCCATAAAAAATATTAACATCTTTAAATAACTTTATCTCTTGTTCTTTATAATTTCTAAAATTTTGTAATTTTATTTTTTTGATAATCATATATTACTCCTTAGATTACAAAAAGCTGTTCTCTACTATTCTCCTCTTAATCTACGTGGCAATACCATATATACGTACTTTTCATCAGCTAAAGGACGAATTACGCAAGGTGAAATTTCACTCTTAAAATACAAATATACTTCATCATCCTCTACAACTTTAAGTGCATCTAGCAAAAACTTGGGATCAAATCCTATCTCTAATTCTTTTCCTTCAGTTTCTACAAGCACTTCTTCTTTCGCATCACCGACTTGAGAAGTACATGAAATGATGATACTTCCAAGACTTATAAAAATTTTAATAGGATACTTTTCTTCTTTTTCTGCAGCAGAGCTTGAAAAAATTGAAGCCCTCTCTATCGCACTCTGTAATGCTCCTTTATTAACTTTTATTCTAGTTTCCCATTCATTTGGTATTGCATTATTATAATTAAAGAATTCCCCTTCTAATAACCTTGATACTATTTTGCAATTATTAATTTCAAATAGCGCTTGATTTTTAGATATACCAACTGTAACGACTTCATCAATGTCTTGCAAATTCTTAACTATTTCATTTAAATATTTTCCAGGAACTATTGCTGTAAATTTTTCACTAAATTTTCCCATCGAAGCTTTTCTAAGAGCTAATCTGTATCCGTCAACAGCAACAACATTAAGCGTTTCATTTACAACTTCTAAAAAGCATCCAGTAAATATCGGACGATTTTCATCTGTACTTACAGCAAATATTGTCCTTTTTATCATATCTTTTAAAGCTCCTTGAGAAAGAGTTATACTCTTTTCCACATCTATTTTAGGTAATGATGGAAAATCATCTGCATTCATTGTAGAAAGTTTATAAACAGAACCTTCGCATTCTATAACTAATAAATCTTTATCATTAACATGTAAAGAAATTTGATCATTAGGTAATTTTTTAATTATGTCTACAAACATTCTACAATCAACAACAACTTTTCCTTCCTCCACAACATCAATATTTTCTAATAAATATTCTATACCTATATCTAAATCATTAGTTGTCAATATAATATGATTTTTCTTTACATTAATAAGAATACCTTCTAGTATAGGATCTGTCGTTCTTCCTACGGAACTACGACTTACAGCATTTAATCCAAGCATTAAATTTTCTTTTTGACAAATAAACTTCATAATAAAAACCTCAACTTTCTTTTTCTTTACAAAAAAACAGACCAAAAAATAAATTCGTTTTTTTTAATTAAAATAAATAAAATTAGTAGTAGTAGTAGTAAGCGATGTTAGTAATGTGGAAAACTAGTTAAAAGTATACTCCCGTAAGGTTTAAGTGATGTTAATAAAATGTTAAAATTCAACAAGAATAATTCACATTAACTAACAAAATTTTGTGAAAAATGTTTTTTCAACAATTTTTTGCAAGTTTTTCACACTGGTATGTGGATATCTTATAAAAGTCTTAAGCGACAACAAGTTCAATGTTTTTTCATTAGTTATACAAAAATTATTAACTGCTTAAAAATAAACAAAAACGAGTTATTAACATTTATTAAGATTTTGTGAATAACTTTCTTCCGTAAGTTTACAACTGTTAATTAAGTATCATTTTTCTTATGTTATCTACGATCATTTTTGTATTTGGGTCGGTCTTAATAATAGATTCAATTTTATTTATTGCATATATAACAGTTGTATGATCTCTTCCACCAAACTCTTTTCCTATTTCCACTAATGGTTGTCCAGTTAGTTGTTTAGACAAGTACATGGCAATTTGTCTAGGAAAAGCTATATCTCCAGAACGACGCTGTATTTTAAAGTCGTTTGGATCTAAATTATAATATTTAGCCACTACGTTTTGAATATATTCTATAGTAATAATCTTTTCTTTTGAGTGTTGCAAATCATTTAATGCTCTTTCAGCAAGTTGTAATGTTATAGGTGTATTAGTAAGTGAAGCCATTGCAACAATTTTATTAAGAGTTCCTTCCAACTCTCTAATATTTGATTCTACCTTTATAGCAATCGCTGAAAGAATTTCTTCATCTATAATAATATGATCTAATTCCGTTTTCTTTCTAAGAATAGCGTATCTTGTTTCATAATCTGGTTTACTAATATCTGCAATAAGGCCCCACTCAAAACGAGATTTAAGCCTTTCTTCAAGAGGATTCAAATCTTTAGGAGGCCTATCACTAGATATAACTAGCTGTTTATTATTTTCATAAAGCTCATTGAAAGTGTGGAAAAATTCTTCTTGGCTTCGCTCTTTTCCGCTTATAAACTGAATGTCATCTACTAATAATAAATCTATGTTTCTATATTTAGTTCTGAACTCTTCATTTTTATTTGACTGGATAGAAAAAACTAATTCATTTGTAAATTTTTCTCCAGTTATGTAAAGCACTCTTGCATTCCTATTTTGTGATAATACATAATTACCAACAGCCTGCATAAGGTGAGTTTTACCAAGCCCTACTCCACCATACAAAAATAAAGGATTATATGCATGGCCTGGATTTTCTGCAGTAGCAAGAGCTGCAGCATGTGCAAGCTCATTACTCTTCCCTATTACAAAAGAATCAAAAGTATATTTAGGGTTTAGCATTCCATTATTAGCTGTCAACTGATTATGCATACCATTAAATGTACTTTTATCGTGATCTTCTTCACATAATATTGTTAAAGTTATATCCCTTCCAGTAGTTATTTTAAAAGCTTCTTCTATTAAAGAAAGCTCTTTTTCAATGTATCCTTTTTGATAAGAAGTTTGAACTTTTAAAGTAGCAGACTTATCATCTAAGGAAACAATTTCAATAGGTCTAACCCATGTGTTAAATCTTAGCTCGGAAAACTCTTCCTTCAAAAGTTCTTTAACCCTAGCTAGTACGGCTTCCATATCTTGCATAATGTCCTCCTAACAAAATTTACAAAGTTATTAACATTTTACTAACAAATGTTAATAAAATTGTGGATAAGTTTTATCAAAAGCTCAAAAGTGCTTATTTCCTCAAATAAAATAGTAACGAAAAATGTTAAAGCACTGAAACCTTGATATAAAGGCATTTAAAATATAATACCTATTTTATACACGTTTTTAATACGAACATGCATTTGTAAAATGTAAAAAGAATTATGTATACAATTCATAAAAACAATTATGTAAATTCTTTTTAAAAGTATTGATATATCAATACTTCTAAAAGTTACTCACATTATATCTTTTTATGTGGATAATTGCAAGAAATAAAAGAAAAAAACTAAAATGTGTACTTCCGTAGACATTTTCAAAAACTATGTATACTTTACATAAATATAAATTTTAGATACAGTGACGCAGTTTTTGTCTATATAGTTACAAGGCACATAATAAAATTAAAAATATATGGTAATTTATATAATAGTCTATCATTAATTTTTTTGTTAAGACTGTCCTTGTTTATATTTAAAATTTGTGACATACTTCTTAAAATCGATTGGTTTAGTGTGACAGGTTCAAACAGTATATATGAAAATCAAAAAGGATAGAAGGAATATTGAAAATTCCATGAAATCTATGAGTAAGTATGTAAATGAACAAACGGTTGCTCTAGTCTTTATTGAATATGATGGTAGATTTTTAACTGCAAAAGATGTTATTGCATCAGCCGTTTATGAATTACTAAAGAAATTTAGACCAGAAAAATACATAAAAGAACGAGTAGAAAAAATTTTATATTTTTGTTTATTTACCAAATATTATAAAATTCTTGACTTCTCTTTTAAATTATGTTAACACACGGTTAGTGCTTTGTTGCCAATATGTATAACAATAATTTGTTTAGGAGGGGAACGCAATGACTATCAATGACTACATGATTCCTATTTCGTGTGACGATGAACAGAACGGCATAGTACGTAAGTATCTTTTTCCAAATGGATATGAAGTACAAGTCATTGACTACACTATTCCTTGTGAGTTGGAAAGGTACGCAATATGTGTCTATCACAATGGAGTCGAAGTCCGCGATCTGTACAAGTCTATTGACGATATGCGTGACATCGACGTGTTACTCGAAAATTATGCAAAGTTGCCTGCTCCAGATGCTTCCGGAGAAGGTGCAAATGGAAAAACAGTACACATCAAACCCTTAAACGATTACAACGTGCTTCAGTCTTATGGCCAGATTGACATCTACGAGCTACCCAATAAGATACTTGTGGAAACTACATGGAGTCCCAATGATGAAGAATTAGAAAAAGTTCGGGTAAAAACGGGAAGTATCTGGATTGAGTTCCCAGCCAAAAATTCCGTTGACCTGGAAATGTTACTTCATCTAATGGCAAAAGCCTGAAACTGACAATGTAACCAGAAACGACAGCCACGCTGATTAATTCAGTCGTGTTTTTTTTAGCGTTAAATGTTAACTGTTGAATTATTTATCTCTATAATGCATAAAAACTCCGTCCTCATGTCTATTTGCATTAAAATATATTGACAAAAATGGCAAAGGTAGTGTAAAATAGTCATGCTGTAATTTTTAGATTATTATATGAAATATAATATAAAAGATTTGTATAATTGGAGGTGCAAGACAGTGAAGAGAACATTTCAACCAAAAAACAGACAAGAGAAGAGAGAACATGGCTTTAGAGCTAGGATGAGTACGCGTGGAGGAAGGAAAGTTTTAAAAAGTAGAATGTTAAAAGGCAGAAAAAAACTTTCTGCTTAGTTTTCTATGCGTGAAGTATAAAAATGCCCCAAAGATAGGGGCTTTTTACTTATGTGCCAAAAGATATATATTGACTAATATGAGGTGAAAAGATGTTAACGCTAAAGAAAAACTATGAATTTCAAAAAGTATTAAAACATGGCAAATGGTACAGCTCAGAGAACTTGTCAGTATATGTAGCTAAAAATAATCACTGTGAGAATAAGTTAGGGATAGCAATAAGCAAAAAAGTAGCAAAGAGCGTAAAAAGAAATAGGATAAAAAGGTTAATACGAGAAGCTTATAGATTAAATGAAAAAAATATGCAAAAGGGATATAACATAGTGATAATAGTAAAGAAGAATATAATTATTGATGACATTGAGTTTCATACGATTTTTAATGAATTGAAAAAATCTTTAGAAAAAGCAAATTTAATTATGAATTAAATTATTATGATGCTTGGTGTAAATAGGAGGAGAGTAATGTTAGAGGGAATAGCTTCTATATTAGGATATTTAATGAACTTTATATACAGTATTGTTCAAAACTATGGATTAGCAATAATTTTATTTACTTTTTTGGTAAAATTGATTATTTTGCCTTTTTCAATAAAGCAACAAAAGTCACTTGAAAAGGCTCAGGAAATACAGCCTCTAATGCAAGAATTACAAAGGAAATATGGTAATAATCAACAAAAATTTGCAGAGGAGTATCAAAAACTTTTAAAAGAAAAAAACATGTCATACTCATCTAGTATGGGATGTTCAGGCTGTTTATTAAGTTTAATACAGATCCCAATTTTGCTTGGGATGTTTTATATGATGGTAAGTCCACTTACGCATATCATGAAGATGGATCAAGACACAATTTTGGCATATAAAGATGAAATAAATAATCAAAGAATGCAGGCTGCAATTCTTGAAATTCAATCAAATACCAATAGCGGGGATGCTGAAATAAATAAACTAGTAGAGGAAGCAAAAAGTAAAAGTTATATCTCAGAAAGATATTATGAAATAGACATAATTAATGAAAAAGGACTAATGGATATGGAGTTCTTAGGAGTTAATTTATGTGATGTAGCGATGCAAAACAGAGAAAATAAATATTTGCTAATAATACCGATATTATCAACAGTTTGTACATATTTATCATTAGCCATAAACACTATTATTAATAAGAGAAAAGGTATAAAACAACCTAAATTAGAGGACTCTGAAATTCCAATGCCTAATATGACTTTGATGAATATAATGATGCCTCTTATGATGGGATATGTAGCATATTCTGTTCCTCAGGGAGTTGGATTATATTGGGCAACTAGCAATTTGCTTGGTGCTCTTCAAATATTATTGATTAGATTAGTATTTGATAGTAATAAAGAGGTAAAAACTTTAGAGGCGGGCAAAAAAATTGTTGAAAATAAAAAAAGTGATATTATTGAAGTAGATTATGAAAAAGTAGAAGATGAAGAAGAAAAAGAAGTAGAAAATAAAAATGAAAATAATGATAAAAAAGATATAGATTTAGACGCACGCAGTGATAAAAACTTGCAACAGAACAAAACATCAAATAATTATAATAAAAATTCTAGCAAGAAAAAGGGCAAGAAGAAAAAGAAAAAATAAATTGTGTTAAATAACTAGAAATTTGATTTTCTAGAAAAATATAAAGGAGGTTTTATAATGGCTAGGGTCGCAGAAGGAATGGGAAAAAATTACGAAGAAGCTGTTAATGATGCACTAGGAAAAATAGGATTAAATAAAGATGAGGTTTTAATTGAATTAATAGAGGAACCTAAAAAGAGAATTTTTAGCATATTAGAATCTAGGCAGGTTAAAGTCAAAGTTACTGAAATTGAAAAAAATGTTTCAAATGCAAAAACGAAAAATGTAAATGAATATGTTGAAAAGGAAATACTAGAAATTACAGAGGAAGATGCTAATATAGCAAAAGAAAAAGTGCTAAAATTTTTAAGTGAGTTTTCAGAAAAAATGGGGCTAACATTTAATATAAATTCTTATATTAGTGATAATGCTTTAAAGTTTGATATAACAGGTGAAAATGCAGGAATTATGATAGGATATAGAGGAGAGACTTTAGAAGCTTTACAAATGTTAGCATCAACTATTGGAAATAAAAATTGTAAAAATTACGTTAGAATAATAATAGATATAGAAGGATATAGAAAAAAGAGAATAAGAGCTCTTGAAGAATTAGCATTAAAGAGAGCAAACTTAGTAGTAGCAAAGAAAAAAAGCATAACACTAGAGCCAATGAATCCATTTGAAAGAAAAGCAATTCACAAGGCATTGCAAAATCATCCAAAAGTAAAAACAGTAAGCACAGGAGAAGAGCCTTATAGAAAAGTAGTAATATCATTAAAATAATAAAGAACAATAGAAATGGGGGCAGAGTTTTTGTCTATACTTTTTAAGAACAATTCGCTTAGGAGAATAGGTTCAAACAGTGTAGACAAAAACGCTGTCCTTTTGTTTTTAATAAATTATGTAAATTCGTTGAATTATTAAAGAAAAAATAGTATAATATCTTGTGGTTATCACAAAAGGAGGTTTTAAAATGGATACAATAGCTGCAATATCTACTCCTACAGGAAATGGTGGAATAGGAATAATAAGAATAAGTGGTAATGATGCTAAGAAGATTATTAATAAAATTTTTGTTACAAATAAAAATAAAGAGCTTATACCTAATTCTTTCAAGCTTGGTTATATAAGAAATATTAATAATGAGACAATTGATCAAGTTTTAGTATCATATTTTAAAGCTCCAAAATCATACACAGGAGAAGATGTTTGCGAAATTAATTCTCATGGTGGAAGCGTGGTATTGAAGCAAATCTTAGAACTTGTTTTAAATAACGGTGCTAGACTTGCGGAGGCAGGAGAATTTACTAAGAGAGCTTTCTTGAATGGAAAGATGGATTTAACTCAAGCGGAATCTGTTATGGATATAATTAGTAGCAAAAGTGCGAAAGAGGAAAAGGCTTCAGCTGCTCAGCTTGAAGGAAAGCTTGGTAATGAGATAAGAAATATTAAAGATAATATAATAAGCTTGCTTGCTGATATCGAAGCAAATATTGATTATCCCGAATATGAAGATATTGAAGAGGTAAAAGAACAAAAGGTTTTATCTATTTTAAATACTGAAATAAATAGGTTGGATAAGCTTGAGAAATCTTTTGATGCTGGAAAAATTTTAAAAAATGGGATTTCTACTGCTATTATAGGAAAGCCAAACGTCGGCAAGTCTTCATTATTAAATGTATTATTAAAAGAGGAAAGAGCAATTGTAACTGATATACCAGGCACTACACGTGATACAATTGAAGAGATGGTTACTTTAAGTAATGGGATTACTTTAAAATTAGTTGATACAGCTGGAATAAGAGAAACAACAGATATTGTTGAAAATATAGGAGTAGAAAAAAGCAAAAGAGCTTTGGATGAAGCTGAATTAGTTTTGTTTTTAGTTGATGGAAGTGCAGGTATTAATGATGAAGATAGGAAATTATATAACATGATTGTTTCTAAACCTCATATAGTAATTGTAAATAAAATTGATTTAGATTGCGTGAAAACTAATTTACAAGACAATAATATGGTGATGATCTCAACCAAGACAGGAGAAGGGATAGATAAATTAGAGGAGTGCATAGAAAAGGTATTTAATATCGAAAAATTAGAAGATGAAAATCAATTTATTATTATGAATATAAGACATAAAGATTTGATTGCAAAGGCAAAATGTGGATTATTAAATGCGGTATCTACTGTTAATAGTAGTATGCCTATGGATATAATTTCTATTGATATAAAGGAAGCAATAGATTCTTTGGGAGAAATACTGGGAGAGAGTATTTCAGATGATATTTTAGAAAAAATATTTAAAAAATTTTGTGTTGGAAAATAAAGATATAGTTTCACGTGAAACTTTAATAAAAATTAAGAAGGGATTTTATATGGAATATAATGCTGGAAGATATGATGTAATTGTTATAGGTGCCGGCCACGCGGGGTGTGAAGCAGCCCTTGCAGCTGCTCGTTTAGGTGTTAAGACTTGTATATTTACTATTAATGCAGATAGCATAGCAAATATGCCTTGTAATCCAAGTATTGGAGGAACTTCGAAGGGACATCTTGTAAGAGAAATTGATGCATTAGGTGGAGAAATGGGGAAGAATATTGATAAAACTTTTATTCAGTCAAAGATGCTTAATACATCAAAAGGACCAGCGGTTTTTTCATTAAGAGCACAAGCAGATAGAAAAAAATACCATATTGAAATGAAACATACACTGGAATCTCAAGAAAATTTAGATGTTAAGCAGGCTGAAGTTACGGAATATATAGTTGAAAATAATGAAATTAAAGGAATAAAAACGCACACTGGTGCTGTTTTTGAAGCTAAAGCTGTTATTCTTTGTAGTGGAACATATTTACGTGGAAAAATACATATAGGTGAAGTAAATTATGAAAGTGGTCCTGACGGTATTTTCCCTGCAAGATATCTTACTGAAAGCTTAAATAAGATAGGTATTACAACAAGAAGATTTAAGACTGGAACTCCAGCAAGAGTTAATAGAAGAAGCCTTGATTTTTCTAAGATGGAAATACAAAATGGAGATGAAGATATTGTTCCATTTTCTTTTGAAAATAAAGAACTAAAAATTGATCAAAAGCCGTGCTATTTAACATATACGAATGAAAATACTCATAAAATTATAAGAGATAATTTACATCGTTCACCGCTTTTTTCTGGAGTAATAGAAGGAACTGGGCCAAGATACTGTCCATCAATAGAAGATAAAGTAGTTAGGTTTGCTGATAAAGAAAGGCATCAAATTTTTATAGAACCGATGGGAGAAGATACAGAAGAAATGTATGTTCAAGGAATGTCAAGCAGTCTGCCAGAAGATGTTCAAATCGCTATGTATAGAACGATTGCAGGAATGGAAAATGTTGAATTTACAAGACCGGCTTATGCTATAGAATATGATTGTATTGATTCTACAACTTTAAAGTTAACGCTTGAATCTAAACAAATAAAAGGAATGTTTTTTGCGGGACAAGTAAATGGTTCATCTGGTTATGAAGAAGCGGCTGCACAAGGCTTGATAGCAGGTATAAATGCGGTGCATATGATAAAAGGAAAAGAGCCTCTAATACTAGATAGATCAGATGCGTACATTGGCGTTTTGATAGATGATTTAGTGACAAAAGGCACTAATGAGCCATATAGAATGATGACTTCTAGAGCTGAGTATAGGCTACTTTTAAGACAGGATAATAGTGATTATAGATTGACTCCATTAGGTTATAAAATAGGCTTAATATCAAATGAAAGATATGCAAAATTCTTAAAAAAATATGAAAACATTAATAAGGAAATTAATAGAGTCAAGCGTACAAATATTAAGCCTTCAAAAGAGGTTAATGAAATATTAAGAAATGCTGGAACATCTGAAATTTCAACAGGTGTAAAGCTTGCAGAGTTAATTAAAAGAACAGAATTAAATTATGATATGCTAGCTTCAATCGATTCTGAGAGAGGAAATTTAACAAAAGAAGAAGCAGAAGAAGTTAATATAGAGATAAAATATGAGGGATATATAAATTTGCAAATGGAACAGATAAACGAATTTAAGAAAATGGAACAAAAGAAGATTCCGGCAAATATTGATTATAAAAGCATAAAGGGAATTAGAATAGAAGCGTGCCAAAAATTAGACAAATTAAGACCAGAGTCAATAGGACAAGCGTCGCGAATTTCTGGTGTGTCGCCTGCTGATATAAATGTATTACTTATATATTTGAGCACAATGGAAAAAGGTAAACAATGATAAGTTTTTAGAATGAAGCTATACTCAGAAAACGAGCCATTAGAATTCAAAATTAGACGATTTCATAATTAAACCTATTAGAGGTATAGCTCAGAAAAATTTTTTAAAATAGTAGGCGTTTCTAGCGAAATAATCAAAACGCAATTAAAAGGAGAATGTTATGGAAACTTTACTGTATGAAGAGTCGAAAAAACTAAATATAGAATTAACAAAGGAGATGCTTGAAAAATTTTTGTTATACAAAAATTTATTAAAAGAATGGAATGAAAAAATAAATTTAACTGCAATAACTAATGATAAAGACATAGTTATAAAGCATTTTATAGATTCACTAACAATAGAAAAGTATATTCCAAGAGGCGCAAAATTGATTGATATTGGTACAGGGGCAGGATTCCCAGGTGTGCCATTAAAAATAGTTAGAAGTGATGTTGACGTCGTTTTGTTGGATTCTTTAAATAAAAGAGTAAAATTTTTAAAAGAAATTATTGATAGATGTGAGTTAAATAATATTATAGCAATTCATGGTAGAGCAGAGGAAATAGCTCATGAAGCTAACTACAGAGAAAAGTTTGATATAGTTACAGCTAGAGCAGTTGCAAACATTTCAACTTTATCTGAATATTGTGCACCATTTGTAAAAATTGGAGGAAAATTTATTTGTATGAAAGCTGATGCTGATGATGAAATTAAAGCGTCTATGAAAGCAGTAGAAGAGTTAGGTATGAAAAAAATAAATGAGGAACAGTTTAAATTAAATATAATTGATTCTAAGAGAACCATTATTATTTACGAAAAAATAAAAATAACATCAAAGAAATATCCTAGGAAAGCGGGGATTCCTGCAAAATCACCAATTATATAATATATATCAAAAGTGATAAATCACATTAGGAGAGGGGAAAGCAAATTAGTATGAATAGCAAAATTAAAGTCACCTCATGTAATGTGATTTTTAATAAAAATTTCAAAATTATATATACAAAAAAAAGCTTAACAGATATAATACAAATATGGTAAAGAAAAATATGTTTCACATGAAACAAACGGAGGATAAAAATGGGAAAAATCATAGCAATAGCAAATCAAAAAGGTGGAGTAGGAAAAACCACAACAGCTGTAAATATAAGCGCTTGTCTTGCATTAGCAGGGAAAAAAGTTTTACTTATAGATTCTGATCCGCAAGGAAATGCTACTAGTGGTGTTGGCGGAACTAAAGACGTTGAAAAATCAACATATGACTTAATTATTAATAAGGAAAATATAAATAACGTTATTCAAAAGTGTGCTGTAAAAAATCTTGATTTATGTGCATCGAATATAAGTCTCGCTGGTGCAGAGGTAGAGCTAGTTTCACAAATCTCAAGAGAGACAAAATTAAAAGAGGCGTTAGCTACTTGTATAGGAGAATATGATTATATTATAATCGATTGCCCACCATCTTTAGGATTGGTGACAATAAATGCTTTCACGGCAGCAGACTCGGTTTTAGTTCCTATTCAATGTGAATATTATGCACTAGAAGGATTGGGACAATTAATGAGTACAATAGATATAGTACAAAAACAGCTAAATAAGAAATTAGACATCGAAGGTGTCGTTTTAACGATGTACGATGCAAGAACTAAATTATCTAAGCAAGTAATTGATGAGGTAAAAAAATATTTTAAAACAAAGGTTTATAAAACCATAATACCAAGAAACATAAGGCTTAGCGAGGCTCCAAGTTATGGATTACCAATATCTTTATATGATAAACGTTCTGATGGAGCGAAAGCGTATGAAGCATTAGTTAAGGAAATTATAAGACAAAACAAAATTAAAACATAACAAGTAAAAAAGGAGGTTTAAAATGGCAATAGGAAAGAGTGGGTTAGGGAAAGGTTTAGAGGCGTTATTCCCGTCAAATGTAGATATAGAAAAATTAGGGGATACGCAATCGAATGAAGAAAAAATAATAGAAATGAAAATTAATAATATTGAACCTAATATAAATCAACCAAGAAAGATATTCGATGATGAAAAAATGCTAGAGCTTGCTGATTCGATAAAAGAGCACGGAGTGCTACAACCAATTATAGTTGCTAAAAAAGATAACTATTATCAAATAATTGCAGGAGAAAGAAGATGGAGAGCATCTAAACTTGCTGGATTAAAAACAATTCCGGCAATCGTAAGAGATTATGATGAAAAAAAGATTCGAGAAGTTGCATTAATAGAAAATATACAAAGAGAAAATTTAAATCCTGTTGAAATGGCGAAAGCATTAAAGGAATTGATGGAAGAACACAATTTGACACAAGAGCAACTATCTAAGACTCTTGGGAAAAGTAGAAGCGCTATTGCAAATACAGTAAGAATATTAAACCTGGATGAAAGGGTTATAAAACTAGTTAGCGAAGGAAAACTAACTGAGGGACATGCAAGAAGTCTGGTTACTATCCCTAGTCCGCAGAAGCAATATAAGATGGCGTTAGATATAGTGAATTTAGAGTTAAGCGTGCGAGATGCGGAAAGTTTAGTAAAAAATGAAAAGAAAGAAAAAGCAAAGACGAACAAAAAAGCAAAGCCAAGTAAATTCGATATTATTACAAAAGACATTGAAAATAGGCTTAAAAAATCTTTAGGCACAAAAGTTACATTTAATCCTACAACGAAATCAAAAGGAAAGATTATTATTGAATATTTTTCGGAAGAAGAATTGGAAAGAATATTAGAAAAAATTGATTGTTAGAAATTCTAGACAATTAAATATGAGAGGAAAGGAGAAAATCTAATTTTAGAAAGAAGAAAAAATTAGGTTATAAAGGATGAGATGGAGGTGTTAATGAATTTTACTCAATCAGAAGAATTTGGAATTATAGTACTTACAATACTCACTATTAATATATTATTGCTTATATATAACCTGATTAAAACATTCCTACTAGAAAAAAAGTACAATGCTTTTATGAAAAATTTAAGTAATTCAGAAAACATAGAAGAATCTCTTAAAAATTTCTTTAAAAATATTCAATATGTGATGGATGAAAATAAGGAGATAAAAAGAAATTGTAAAGAGATAGAAAAAAATTTACAACAGTGTATACAAAAGGTAGGATTAGTAAGGTATACTGCATTTCAAAATACAGGAAGTGATTTATGCTTTGCTCTTGCATTACTTGATTTTGAAGACAATGGGGTTGTTATAAACGGAATATATTCAAGAGAAAATACTACAAATACATATGCGAAACCTGTGGAGCATGGAGAATCAAAATATCCATTAGTAAAAGAAGAAATAGAAGCAATAAATCGCGCAAAACAGGGAAGCTACAAATATTATATAAATGTGGGTGAAGAAAAAAATGAAAAAAAAGGCAATTAAGATATTAATTATAATAGTAGTTGCGTGCCTAGTAATAGTAGGTGTTTTATGGATTAATAAAATGCGTATAGAAGAGAGAGAAAGAAAAAGAAGAGAAGAAGAAAGAGAGATGCGAGAAGCAATTGAAATTATAGCAAGCTCAAAAACTGTTTTAATACAAAGTGGAGAAAAAGGAGTTAAAGAATTTATTGAAATTGCAACAAAAGATAAAATTGATTTTGAATCGGAAGACATGGATGAATGTTATAACATTACACCAAGTTATGTAGAAAAAAACTCAGAATATGAAATATATAAATTTGCTGATACAGCGGAAACATACTTATTGCATGATAATAATATTTATAAATTAGGAGAACATAAAAATGGCTATGGAGTAACTAGTTTAGCGTTAATCAAGAATAACAAGACTGGCGAAAGCAAATTACTTTTTTCATATACATGGAATATAGGGGTATATAGGACTAATTTTGGATATTTTGATTCCGAAAAAAAAGAAGTAATATTGTTCACCGAAAAACAATACAGAGATGAAGAAATGGTATTAGTAAAAAGAGATGATGTTTTATCAGTCTGCCATGCAAACTTTAATGAATTTAAAGATTTTACTAATTTCAAGTTAACAGCTGATATGGTAATAGAAGATGTAATAATAACATCAAATGAAGTTAAATTATCAAAATAGATAGACAGAAAAGATAGTTTTACAAAAAAAAGAGCGGGCAAAGCTAATATATGTGTTTTATGATAATTGACTTTAAAAGAAGAAATGTATAAATTTGTATATTGACAATGGTCCGTTTAAATGTTAATATAGTCATTGTCGAAAGTTTAATACAGGTATGGAGAGGTGGTCGAGTTGGTTTAAGGCACCAGTCTTGAAAATTGGCGTACGTGTGAGCGTACCGTGGGTTCGAATCCCACCCTCTCCGCCAAAAGAATATGGAGACATACCCAAGCTGGTCGAAGGGGACAGTTTGCTAAACTGTTAGGGTTCGCAAGGGCCGCGAGGGTTCGAATCCCTCTGTCTCCGCCAAAGAAGGCGAAAACAGAAAAAGAGTAAAACAAAAAGAAGCACCGAAGCATAAACGATTCGAACCCGGGAGGGCATCGAGCGTAAAGAAAATGCTTCGGTGAAGCATTTTTAGCGAGATGAACGAGAGAGCTTGCGAACGAGTTCTAAGACGAGAATCGGATGGCGAATCCCTCTGTCTCCGCCAAAGAAGGCGAAAACAGAAAAAGAGTAAAACAAAAAGAAGCACCGAAGCATAAACGATTCGAACCCGGGAGGGCATCGAGCGTAAAGAAAATGCTTCGGTGAAGCATTTTTAGCGAGATGAACGAGAGAGCTTGCGAACGAGTTCTAAGACGAGAATCATCGTCGTCGTCAAATACGTGATACTAAAGTCCTGCTTCTGCAGGACTTTTTTGTATCACTTCTTTGCTCCTCCTCTTCCGCCAAAAAGCACGCTCGAAGAGACGGTGGGCTTGTAAACGCGCCCACTAGTCGTCTCTTTTTCTCGCTACCACTTTTTCGCGGGTGAATAAGGAGTTGAGGTAGAAAATAGAAAGAGAAGAAAAAGATTTGATGAAGTTGATTATTAGTAATTGTGTCAAATACGTGATACTAAAGTCCTGCTTCTGCAGGACTTTTTTGTATCACTTCTTTGCTCCTCCTCTTCCGCCAAA
>CALXZO010000016.1 GCA_944393265.1 uncultured Clostridia bacterium
CCCGCTCCAATTGATTTATACTCCCATATGGGAGTTTTTTTATTTCATAGGAAAGTAATCAAAAACTAACGAATTATGTTACTAAATACTTCCCATATGAAACAACAAAAATTCCATATTTAAAGTCGAGCTTTGCTCGACATATGAAAATCAAAAATCTTTGATTTTTTAGATTTTCATTTTTGTTCTTTAATGATATTGGTGCAAATTGTAATTGACGCCCAAAAACATATATTCTGTGACGTAGACAAAGGAAGCGATATCTTGAATAAAGAGTTATATGATAATAGGGCGTTTGAAGATATTCAAAAAATTTGTTAAAAAGACCTGGTCCCATTGACATTTCTTTTTTTTTGGTCTACCATTAAATAAAGAGGTTGCGCTTATACTGGAGGTGGTTGGTGTGAAAAGATGGTGTTTTTTGTGCTGTATGATAGCGATGGTAATTTTAATTATGAGCTGTGGTTCTGTTTTTGCGACTTCTGGGATTATAACAGGTACAGTTGAGCCGATAATTGAAGATGGAAATATTGATAATCTGGTTAAAAAAATTCTAGGGTATATAATGTATTTTGCTCTTGGAATTGCGGTTGGAGGCGTAATATATATAGGCATTAAGTATCTTATGGCTCCAGCAAATGAGAGAGCTGAATTGAAAACTTCTTCCGTGAGGGTTGTTATTGGTGTAGTAGTTATATCTGCTTCAACTGCTATTTTTTCGTGGATTGCTCAATTTGTTGGTGGCTTATTTAATTAGAAACCTCTGTTGAATTAAATGCAAAATTTTAGGTTTGGTGTTGAAAAAACATGTGTTGTGTACTATAATTGTATGTATAGGGGTTCTTATGCACAATACGAAGGGGGTTGAAGACATGAATATGCTAAAAAAGATTGTTGCAAATGTTCTTGGATGTGCTATGTTATTTCTGAATATTGGCACATTTGTTTACGCTGGAGATGGGGGAATAGTCCTTGATGAAGAAGTAACTCAAAACCTAACAGAGATAACGCAAGTGCTTTTAATTATAGGTGCAGGAGTATGTATTGCAAAATGTATACATATTGGTATTTTGTATACTATGTCCTCTGCGGCTGAAAAGAGCAATGCTAAGTCTGCCATGCTACCGTGGATTATTGGAACAATAGTTTGTTTTGGAGCAGCTACGATTGGTTCTTTTGTTATAAATACCCTTAAGATTACAGGTAATGTGCTAGATTATTAATTAATTTTTGAATATTAGTATTTTATATACGTGCATTTGTCGGGGGGTGATGACAATATTGAGGAGTGGTTATTGGTGAATTGAAAATACACGCTCTGATGAATTTTGAGCGTAGATGCAAAGAGGAAAGATAGATTGGTTAGAAACTTGAATGATTTAGTGGGATAAGAAAGGCGGTGTAAAATGAAGAGATTTATAAGTATTGTGCTTGCTTTAGCAATGATGGCTTCGATGTCAAGCATGGCTTTGGCAATTGACAATCCATTTGGCGAGGTTGATGCAGTTCCTATAAGTGGTGCAGAAAACGCAGTAGGAAAAATACTAGGTTTTGTACAATGGGTAGGTTATGCGATTGCTGTTGGTATGTTAATATATATAGGTATTAAGTATATGATGGCATCTGCAAACGAGAAAGCAGACTTAAAGGCTGGCTCGGTAAAGTATGTAATAGGAGCTATAATAGTGGCTGCTGCAGCTACTATATGCGGTTGGATTGTAAGCTTTGGTGATGGCTTATAGCGATTAATTTTTTACAATATTTTGATTTTAGAGGTGATTATGATGAAAAAAATAGCAAGTTTTATTATAACAGTTTCGATACTGTGTTCGTGCGTTTGCTTTGCCGTGCCTACTATAGCGGATCCAAGTGTACCTTCTGGGGCTACAACTGCTGTGGGAAAAATACTAGGCTTTATACAATGGGTAGGTTACGCGATTGCTGTTGGTATGTTAATATATATAGGTATTAAGTACATGATGGCGTCTGCGAATGAAAAGGCAGATTTAAAATCTGGCTCAATAAAGTATGTAATAGGAGCTATAGTAGTAGCTGCAGCAGCTACTATATGCGGATGGATTACAGACTTTGGAGTTGGTTTGTGAATACTTCCACCTAGCGCTAGCGCAGCTGAGCAATAATTGACTGACAATAATTTGTTAATCTCTTGTTACTACTTTTACACAGGTTGTGAGAGATTAGCAACTCGGGGAGTAACTTTTTATGAAAGGAGCGTGACTCTTATGAAAAGGTTTTTTTCAATTTTGTTGACCATGTTAATATTATTGCAGGGTGTTGTACTTGCAACTGATGGTGCTCCAGGGGTAATAAGTGAAAAAGTGAGTTCGATTTTGAATGTGATAATGTGGGCTGGATATGCAGTGGCTTTTGGAATGATAATTTGGATTGGAGCGAAATATGTAATGTCTCCGGCAAACGATAGGGCCAATTTGAAGCAAGGCGTTGTTGCATATTTAATAGGAGCTGTGCTAATAATATGTGCATCATCTATTGCTGGGATAGTTTCTGGAGTTGCGACAAGTGCAAGTGGCGCGGAAGGTATTGCTAGCGAAATAATTAATACAGCGACCAGTTTTTAAGTGGAGTTGATGTACATTTTGTTATATAAAGGTAGAGAACATACTTATTAACATCAGAAAAAATGGTGTTTTGGTAGGTATGTTTTTTTTAAATTTACGAGAATATTACAGAAATATTAAATTTTTATTAAAAAACGATAAATTTCAAAAAAAAGCGATTTTTTTCAATGTATGTATGATATAATTTAATTAGTGATGTTATATTACGAAAGAATGGGGGTGTTGCTTTTGGGAACGCATTTAATTCCTAGGGAAATCGATGGAGACGCACGTATCTTGTTGGTTTTTACTCCCAAAGGTTTTATAGGAACGCTTATAGGTCTTTTTGCTGGATTTATGTTTTATCAAGTGTCGGCAGCGCTTGGAGCAGCGATAGTTGGCTGGATAGTCCTTTTTATTTGTGCGACTATTGGCTTTGTAATTGGTCAGGTTAGAATACCGGAATCAAATACAATTCCTTTGTTTAGAAAGACTGGCGGAGATTACATATATGCAGTGATTGCTAAGTATTTTGCGTTTAAAAAGAAGAGAAAGGTGTACGTTTATGAAAAGACGGACTACCAGGAAAACAAGAACAAAAAGAATTAGGACAGGGATGCAAAATATATATTGTTTATTAGCTACAATACTATTTTAGTTTAATATATAGAGCATGATTCGTATTTTGCTAAATTAGATTGAAAAAATAGTTTTGTATTTTATGAAGCAATATTTTAAATTGTAAGAAAAAATGACCGACGTCTACGGCAACAAATCGACATAAAAATGAGAACAATTGAAACTAATGATAATAAAGGAGGATGGAACGTATGCTAGGCGGAGAGCTTGATTTTGTTATAATGCTATTATTAATAGTGTTGGCTATTGCTGTAGGCGCAGTAATAGTGTTGGTGGCGGTTTCGGCTAAGGGAAATAGTACTCGCTTGGAAGAAAATAGCGCTAAGGAAAAGAAAAAGAGTGAAAGTCGTTTAAATTTTAATAAAGAAGACATAATGAAATTCATGGAATTTGATAAAATTGAGGACGATATGATTATTCAGGATAATGGAAATAGGTTTGTTATGGTTTTGAAGTGTCAAGGAATAAATTATGATTTGATGTCAGAAAATGAAATGCTTGCAGTTGAAGAGTCTTTTAGTAATTTCTTGAATACTTTGAAATATCCTATTCAATTGTATGTTCAGGCTAGTTCTTTAAATCTAGAGGAAAGTATAAAGGCATATAAGAGTAGATTGGAAATGCTTAAAGATGATTATTTAAAGACTGAAGGAGCAGTACATAATGCAAAGCGTTCACAAAACCTTACGAGAAAAGAAAGGGATGCATTAGATTTAGAGGTTAAGAAGAAAAGAGTTCTTCTTGAATATGGAGCAGATATTATAAATTATATTGAAAAAATGAGTTTAAATAAGAATATACTTCAGAGAAGATATTATATTGCTGTTTCATATCATACGTCTGATCTTGGTCCTACTACTAATTTTTCGAAGGAAGATGCACATAATGTTGCTTATTCAGAGTTGTATACGAGATGTAGAAGTATTGCTGCTGCGCTTAGTGGCTGTGGCGTTGAAAGTGTAGTAATGGGGTCTGATGAACTTGCCGAAATTCTTTATATTGCATATAACAAAGATGATGCGGATGTATATAACATAAAGAAAGAAATAGAAAGCGGATTTTATAGATTGTATTCGACTTCACAAGATATTTTAGAAAAGAAGAGAATTGCTTGTGAAAAAGAAATACAAGAGAAGGCTGTTGTAGAGGCGGAGCAGGCACTTAAGAGAGCTGTTGAGAGAGTAAAAGGAAATAATGATTTAACTTATGAAGAAGAAATGAGTGATTCTACTAAGGCGCAAGCAATGCAATTGATACTTGATAATAGTGATCAATTTGATCCAGCGGTTGTAGATGTGGCTCTTACGGATTTGAATTCTCAAATGAAAGTCCCTGTAATTGATGTGGATGAGGCTGAGAGATTGTTACAATCTTCAAACGTCGAATTGAAGGGAGAAGTTACTGAGGAAGAAGAATAAACTCTATAATTGATTGAAATTTTTAGATTATGGTTGATGTCTTATAGGGTTAATTAGATGAGGAGGGGTTGAAATGCTTGGTAAGAAAAAGAAAAATGGTACTCCTGCGACAGGTGAGGAAAATGATGAGTTGCTTAAGGTGCAAGAAGAGAGAAGCAATGTGCTTATAGGTAATAAGAAAACTGTAAAGGATTTGATTGCGCCAGCAGGGGTAGATACTTCAAATTTGAATCATGTAGCGATACTATCTGGCACGACGAGATATGCTAGAAGTCACTATGTTGCGGGGCTTCCTAGAATGGCAACATTTCCATATTTCTTAAGAGGAATGTATAATTTTGGGGATATAAATACGTCTGTTTTTATTAATCCAATTAGTGAGGCGACTTCACAAAATAGCTTGAATAAAATAATTATTTCTCTTGAATCTGAGAGAATTGTTGCTCAAAAGCGTGGAGATATAAACAGGGAGCGACTTGTTGATGATAAAAGAATTGAAGCAGAGCGTATAAGAGATGAGATTGCGGCGGGTTTTAATAAGCTGTTTGAAGCTTCTGTTGTTTGCACGATTTTTGCGTATGACCTTGCGGAACTGGATAAACTTTCAGAGCTTTTGACAATGGAGATGTCTAAGGGGCTTATAAATATTAAAACTGCTTGGGCGGTGCAAGAGGAGGCTTTCAAGTCTAACTTGCCGTACAATAGAAATTATATTCTTAAGAAA
Organism: uncultured Clostridia bacterium; assembly: GCA_944393265.1. Classification (GTDB taxonomy): domain Bacteria; phylum Bacillota; class Clostridia; order TANB77; family UBA1234; genus UBA1234. Next base: position 5,361 of record CALXZO010000016.1, read on the forward strand.
AACACTTTTGATAGAAATTCTATGGGAACTGTTTTTCCGTTTATATCTTCGGAGATTGGACATTCAACTGGTATACCGCTTGGTTTTGATAAACAAACAGGGTTGCCAATATTGTATGATAATTTCCATCCGTCGCTTACAAATTATAACATGATTATATTTGGTAAGTCTGGTGCTGGTAAAGGTGTTACAATAAAAACGATAACTTCTCGTTCTTCGGTTTTGATGGGAATAGAAAGCTTAGCCCTTGATGCTGAAGGTGAGTATGGAGTAGTGGCTGAAAGCTTAGGTGGAATAAATGTAATAATAAGCCCAAGCTCGCAGACTATTATAAATATTTTTGATGTTGAACCTGAAATAGTAAAGGATGAAATAACAGGAAAAGAGAGAACTGTACTTAACATAGAAAATAAGGTTGAGGACGTTACTAATGTACTAGTTACTATGGCAAGAGGTAGTACGAGATCTGAAGAGGTTAATGAAATAACGAAGCAGATAATTGCTGAGACTGTTGGTGAAGAGTATCAAGCTTTTGGAATTAATAGTAATCCAAATAGTTTGTACGCGGATGATACGGTTGAACTTGGAACGAGACTTACAAGGAAGAAAAAGGTTTTGCCTACGATAGGTTCATGGTATAGAAGGCTTTTGAGGAAGGCTGAAGAAAACGCGAATATCGATTATCAGTTCCATTTCAGCTATTTGATGAAGGTTATGAGACAGTATGTTCGTGAGTATGATGGGCAGATGGCATATTTTGATGGGCAGTCTACATTTGAGCTTCTTGAAGGAGCACCGTTTATTAACCTTGATATATCGCAGTTGGAGGAGCGTTTTGCAAGACCTTTGGCTCAACAGATTTTGCTTTCATGGATTTGGGAGAAGTATGTTAAGAAAAACAGTGAAGATAAGTCTAAAGCAAAGAAGAAAAGAGTGCTTGTTGATGAGGCTTGGATGTTACTTCCATACCCTGAGGCTGTTGACTTCTTAAATACTATGGCTAGACGTGCTAGAAAGAGAAATGTTTCTCTTGCGGTTATTTCGCAAAAGTTCCAAGATTTTTATGAAAATAAAGAGGTTCAAGCGGTTCTTACATCATCAGATACAAAGTTATTTTTGGCACAGGATAAATCAGAAATTGATTATATTAGAGAAGTATTTAAATTATCAGAGGGTGAAGCTTCTTATTTGTTGACAGCGACTAGAGGAGAAGGATTGCTAAAAGTTGGAAATGAAACAGCAATATTGGAAATTAGACCAACGCAAAGAGAATTCTCATTTATTGAAACTAATGTTAATAAGCTTGTTGAGCAACAGGAAAAAGAAGGAATGATGAATTAAAATAATAAATTGGAGGGCGGAATGTTCCGCCTTCCAACAATAAACAGATGTTAAAAAAATAGCGAATGTAAAAAGAAAGGGGTTTTATAAATGACAAAAAAGAAAAATTTTATGCGCATCTTCGTCATTATTACTATGTTTATAATGCTCTTTTCTTTTTCCATGTCTTATGCTGCAGTGACGCAGGAGCAGATGCAAGAAATTAATGATACTTTTAGAACGAATACGGGTATTGCTGGAGCTTTTGAGATGACGTTGGCGGAGTTGTGTCTTGCTGTTGGAGACTTCTTTATGAATTATCTTACTATTGTACTAGGAGAAGATGTTACAATTGATAAAATAATATTTAATGAAGTAAGCTTCCTTAATGCAAACTTTTTTGTAAATATGGAAAATTCGTCTACTACGCAGACGACACAATATATTAGAGATACGGTAAATGCTTGGTATGATTTATTGCGGAAAGATTGTTTTAATGATATTTATGATAGCACTTGTAGTTTTAGGAATAATGATTATGCTTGGAAGTGCTAATGAAAAGGCTCGTGCAAAGGAAGGTATTTTTAAGTGGATTATGGGAGTGGCTATGCTTTTCTTTTTCCCGTACATTATGAAATATGCTTTTGTTTTGAACGATACGATTATTGGAATGATTAGAAATGCATATTTTCAAAGTGGTACTGTAGGTGAGGGGGCTAGTGTTAGTGGTACACCGGATTTGCTGAAAGAAGAAGTTGAAAGAAGAAGCCCAGAATATATAAAAAAGACGTCTTCTATTATTTCTCCTGGAAGTAATCAAGCTTCAGGAATGTATATAAATAGTATCGAAAAGTATTCGGAAAGAATGGATGTAATGAGAATTATGAGGGCTCTTGCAGGTGTTTCTGGACGAATGATGTATGTTGTATTATGGTTTATCTTTTTAGGACAATTAGTGATTTTTATAGTTATATACTTAAAAAGGTATCTTATGATTGCTTTTTTGATTGCAATATTCCCAATTACATTGTTGGAATATGTTGTTAGTACAGTTAAGGGAGGAAAGCAAAGTGGAATATCTGCATGGTGTAAGGAGTTTTTTACAAATGTGTTTTTGCAAACGATACACGCAATTTTATATGGAATAATTACAGGTGTAGTAGTTAACCAAGTAAGGGCAGCGATGGAAAATAGTGGTCAACCTGCTAATATAAATTGGTTATTGTTAATTTGTGCGGTATCGTGCGTATTTGAGGGTGAAAAAATATTAAAGGAAATAATGAATGCGTCACATACTGAGACGGTTAAAGATGCAAGTGAGATGGCAAAGAATACGAAAGGTATGTTCGGAAGAGTTGGTGGCGGTATAGGAAAGATTACTAATAAGTTAAAACCATAAGAAATATATCTTTTAGGTAAAGGAGGGAAGGCAAATGAAAAAAACTAAAAAGATTATAGTACTAGTCATAGCGGTTTTTGTTTGCTTTTTGCTCTTTTTGCCGGAAGTTGTGATAGCCAACACGTACAACACCTTAGAGGAGGCTTTGACGGCTGCAAATAAGATTAATGTTGAAACGAGAGTGACTGACAAAGGCAATGGAGTTCCAATAGAAGAAAGGGCAGCAGCGATTGCATGGTCTAATATAAGAGATAGCGAGGGAAAGATTAATTTTGCTGGTATGGAGTTTACATATGATCCGGATTCGGGACATATTCAAGAAAGTACTAATCAACAGATTACTATATATGATAATTCTAATAGAGTAATAGCTGTAATTCCAGATGATATGTATTATAGTAGCACTACGGGAGAACTTTTTCTTAATATAGATACTCTTTTAGTTCCGTCTGGTTTGACAGAAATAGAGCTTAAATGGGGAGACACGGGGGAACACACTATAACCATGGATATTTCTGAGCAACGAACAAATGTGAGTAATCCGGGGATATTAGGTACTTTATGGGGACTAATAGTTGATACTAAAAATGAAATAATTAGAACGGCTGAACGACTTATGAATGATTTATTATTAGCAATATTAGATGGAATTTTATATATGCTTTCTGATGCCGTTGGAGAACCTATATCTGTTGACAGAATAGTTTTTAACCAGATAGATAAATTAAGTATAAATTATTGGGAAGAACGGAGACACCGGAACAGTTAAAGCGGCTATGTCAGATGTAGTAAATGCATGGTATCCAATATTTTATAAAATAGCCTTGTTAGTATATATGGCTGTTCTTGTAGTTGTAGGAATACTAGTTATGCTAAATAGCACTGCGGAAAAAAAGGCAAAATATAAATCCTTTATGCTTTCATGGTGCGTTGGAATTTGTATGTTAATTTTCTTTCCGTATGTTATGAAGTATGAGGTTATGTTAAATGAAGCTTTTGTAGAAATTATTAGCACATATACTAAGGGTAGAGGTAATCAAGTGCCTCTTGCTTCGGATGATGAAATTATTGCTGCAAGAAAACAAGTTTTTAATGAATACGGGTTAAGAACTACTGCTTATGTGCTAAGTAACGAGCAACCTAGAGTCTTACTACCTAGTGGCTCGGAAGAGGAATGTATAGTAGCTGTTAGCGAGATTATTGATAGCGGACATTCAAATCCTAACGATACCTTTGGGCATGATTCTTTTATGATACTTATGGGGGAGCCGGGAGTTTTTAGAAAAGATGGTGATCAGATTGTAGCGATTCCTGGTAATGTAAGGGATGTTATGCTTTTAGTTAGAATATACGCGCATAAGCATGATAGATTGATTTTGATGTTAGCATATGGAATTATGGTTGGACAAACTTTAGTTTTACTTATTCTTTATTATAAAAGGGCTTTTATGATAGCTTTTTTGATTACTATATTCCCACTTGTTGCAATGACGTACGTTCTTGATAAGGTTGGGGATAAACGTGCACAATCTTTTGGAATTTGGTTTAAAGAGTATACAGTAAATGTTATAGTTCAAATTTTCCATGCTACAGTTTATGCTTTACTTGTAGGTACATCGGTAGAAATGTATATTGACAGTGGTGGGCAAGAAGTTATATTTTTAATATTATGTATTTTGTTCTTGTTCCAAGGTGAAAAGATTCTAAGAAATATATTTAATGTAAAATCTTCTGCTAATACGATAGGCGATTTAGCAAAGACTGGAGTGGCATTATATGGTGCCGCTAAAATGTTTGGAAAAGGTGGAGGAGGAGACAATAGCGGAAGTAAGAGAGATAATAAAGATGTATCAAGTGCTAGTGAAAGACAAGCGAAGAGAGAAACGAGAAGGGCTAATGCTACATCTGAATCTAGCGGAGCTACAGGAGGTAGTTCATCTGGAGGAACTGGCGGTAGCGGAGGTTCTGGAACGTCTGAGGCTCAAGAAGAACCTGTTACTCAAGAAGAGGCAAGAGATAAAGTTGTTATGTCAGCTATGGCTAGAAGAGTTAAAAAGGGAATTGCTAGCAGAGGTGTAAGCTTTGCGGGAAAAACCACAGGTGCAATGCTTGGAGCGACTTTTGGAATGGCTAAAGGAGATACTGATTCGGGTGAGCTTGGAAATGCAATGCAAGGTGCAATGGCAGGAAAAGCAATAGGAGAAGGAGTAGTAAGTCCAATATCTGGAATGGTGAATAAGGCTGAGCAGATGAGACATGGCTCTAAGAATGCAAAGAAAATAAGCGAAGGACAGATGGATGCAGAGTATGGAATAGATGAAGCAGCGCTTAGAGCACAGGGTATTGACCCTAATGAGGTCGTTGGTAAACATGGCGAGACAATACAACAAATTTATAGAGAAGCAATAGCTAGAATGTATAAAGCAACAGCAAGAAGAGGCGCATCGAAAGGTGAACTTGAATATTGGAATTATATAGACGAAAATACTAAGACTTAAAAATGGTGTAATATATAAGAGAAAGGGGTTGATGATATGAAAAAAATAATTAAGTATTTTGTTTTATTTGCAGTTGCATTTCTTTGCGTATCATCAACTATAGATGTGACTTTTGCAGCAGATGTTAACATTAAAACTTATGAGTCAGGGGGATTTAATGGAGGAGAGGATGAATTAAATCCACTACGATTAGAGACTAACTATGATGAAATAACAATAGATTATAAAAATACAGGCTTGCCGGTATATTTCACTTTTTCCGGTGGAAACACAGTGATGTACAATGTCACATTTGAACCAGAAGATAAAAAAATATTTTTTAATGTGGAGGAAAAAAGGAACTCAGCAACATTTGAAGCTGTTCCCGTGGCGAGTGATGCAAGTATATCATATGTGCAAGCAGGTGCTCAAAGGGGAACTTTTAACAGTGGCGAAGGCTCATTACCTAGGTATGGGATTCTTTCAAAAGAAGTTTTATACAGTTGGGGGGGTATTTTTGGTGGTGATAAGATCTATGTTGAAACAACACTTGGAAATGCACTTAAAGATACTGGCACAGGTACAAAGGTATTAGATGATTCCACATATATCTTTTGTCCTTCTGGACTACCATCTTCAATAGCGTATAATTTGGGAAATCAAAATGGAGAAAGTATTTATGCAACTACAACAAAAGGGGTGGGAGAAAGCCCTATAACATTAACTATTAATGGACCTAATACATTTTTAGACACAACTAATAACGAAACGCGAGTAATCACAGCAAGTTCTCCTGTATATGTCTTTTATGGCTATTCATCGGAGATTTTAAATAAAGAGCCAGCGAGCGCAATTGAACAATTAATAACTAAGGTAGCTGTTTCAATGGGTGATTTGTTTACTCTAATAATAAGGGGAGTTTTTGGAAATAATGTTGCTATAGATGCAATTGTGTTTGATGAATATAAACCAGTTAAGATAGATTTCTTTAGCCCAAGTTCGAGTAGTCCTTACAGAGGGGCATTTGAAACAGTTATAAATAATTGGTTTAGAAATTTTACGGTGTTTGCAGAAATTATATTAATGGTAATATTAGTGGCGATGGGCATTAAGGCAATGCTTTTATCTGGAACTGGAAATCAGCAAAAAATAAATAATATGTTAGTTGGCTGGGTTTTAGCAGTTATTCTGTTGTTTTTTGGTCCATATTTTATGAAATATGTAATACTTTCTAATGAATCAATGGTACGCATATTAAGGGGCGAAAGTAAATACTCAATATATTCATTGTATAATTATGATTTTTTGAAAAATGAAAGTGGTGACTTCCAAATTGGAGAGGACTCGACTACACAGAAATTGTTAGAGCAATTAAATGCGGCCTTAACTGAGCAAACGAATAATCTTGAAGCAGCAAAGAGGGAATTGGAGCGATTGGAGAATATAAGGCAAGGTTTTTTGTCGAATCTTAGCAATCTTATGCAAAGCCTTATTAATATGAAATATTATTTAGGAGACCCAAATACAGGGGGTGTTTTTCTTGGTAGAGGGGTTATAGCTGCGACTAGGAAAATGGATACTATTGTAGAACAAAATCCAGCTAACTATACGCAGGCTACAAATTTTGAGCTTTATAGAGTTAATAGGATTCTTCGGTGTAATAGGAAGAGAAATAACAACTAAATTAGACTCAGCTGATGATTTGGTTCAATATACTATTGCTAAAGCAAATGTGGAGCTGTATGAGGAACGTGTTGCTATGTTGCAAAACATGATTAATATTAAAACGAAAAATATCGATTTAATGACGATGATGAGAAATAAGGCAGCTACTACATTTAGATTAATTTATGCTGTTGTGTGGTTTGTATTAATTTATCAGTTGGTTTTATTAGTTGCATTGTATTATAAACGTCTTTTGACGGTGGCAATGTTAATAATAGTATTCCCGTTAATAATTGCTTTTTATGCTTTTGAAAAATTTAATGGAATAGAGCAACCACAGGGCTTGAAAACATGGGTAATGGAGTTTTTAGTAAATGTGTTTATTCAAAGCGTTCATGCATTAGTTTATTTGATTTTGATTGAAACTGGAGTTAGCTTATATGAAGAAAATCCTGATAATTGGTTAATTTTTGTGGCTGCGATATTTGCGGTATTCCCAATGGAAGCAATAATAAAATCATTGCTAGGAATGAAGTCTTCTACAGTGAATGAATTAAGAAAAAGTGCTCAGAGAGGCGCGGCAGCACTTGTAGCCGCAACTGCTATTGCTGGTGCACGTGGCAAGTATAAAGATATAAAGAATAAGGCAGAAAAAAAGGAAGACAAGGTTTCAAAAAGGCAAAAAAGACAAGATGAAAGAAGAGAAAATAGGAGAAATAGAAGGGATATTAAAGCTATAAGAAATAGTGCGAATAGTACTGAAGCTAATGACATCATCACTAAAAATAGGAAAAAAGATAGAGAAGAAGACAAGAGGCGCGCAGAAAAGCGTGACGCCGCTAAAAAAAGGAGATTGCGATTGAGGCGTGCTAGGTACGCAGCGCAAGCACTTAGAAATTTTAATGCCAGGGTAGGTGCAATTACAACAGGAATTGCTGGTGGTGGAGATGTTCAAGATTTCGCGGCTGGTGCTGCAGCTAGTGGCTTCTTGGCTGGCAAAGGTAGAAAGGTTTCTGAAGCTAAGAAGAAAGAAAAATCTAGCGCTGCTGCAAGATCTCAAGGTCGTTCATCGAGAACAAGACAGTCTGCAAATAATAATGGAGCGCAAACGAATCAACCTAATACGGCTTTCGGAGCGGAAAATACTGCGTACGGAAATGGAAGAACTACACCAACAGCCTCTGAGGCAAATAGAGGAAGAATGGTAGATACTGAAAGTGGAACTAGGACTACTAATAATACTGCAGATGGCGCAGCAGCAGCAGCTTTTAGAGAAGCATTTAACGGAACAAATCAAAATATAATTGAAATCGACACAGATAGAAATTAATTTGTTGAAAGGGGTGAGGCAATATGAGTAAAAGAGTGTTAGCTTTTGTATTAGCAATATGTTTAATCGTATTGCCTATAGGTGAAATATATGCAAATGGTGAGACAAACGAAGAACCTGCTAATCTATTAGAAAGATGTGTTGCGGGCCTTATCACGCTGTCTTCTGTGGGATTATATGTATTAACAGCCATAAGTGCAGGGGAGAGTATAACTATAGAAAGTTTATTATTTAATTTGTATGACAATACTAGACTTACATTTTTTAGTGATGGGAGTTCTGGTGCTACGAACGAGTACATTTCTGGTGGAATTGCCGAAGGAATAAATGATTTTTCTAAATTATTTACATCTCTTGCTATTATTGTATATTTCATTATATTAATATATATGGGAATTAAAATTTTGTTATCTGCAACAGCAGATAGGCGTGCAAAATATAAAGAATTGTTGCTTTATTGGGTAGAAGGAATCGCAATTTTATTCTTTTTCCCTTATGTAATAAAATATACTATAGTCTTGAATGATGCATTTGTAAAGTTTATATATGATAATATACCATCATCATATACCATTACTGGTGCAAATGGTGGAAGCAGTGGTGCTTCTCCAGGAATAGGTACTGTTCCTACAGGCAATGGTTTGATGGATATGAATAACCAAATTATGGATACAGCGGAAAAATTAGAAGGAAGAAACGATTACATGTCGATTATGTACACTAAAGCAATGAATGATGGATATATAGTGTATGCACTGTGTTGGACAATAATGGTTAAGCAGTTATTTGTTTTGTTTATTATGTATATAAAAAGGTTTTTGATAATAGCGTTTTTGATTGCAATATTCCCTCTTGTTGCTATTTCGTATGCTATAGATAAAATAGGTGATGGGAAGTCACAGGCTTTTGGCAATTGGTATAAAGAGTTTGCGATGAATGTGTTTTTACAGTCTTTCCAAGCTATAGTGTACGTAATTGGAATGGGGTTAATAGTGCAATTAGGAAATCCACATGAAAATTGGCTTATTATACTTATAATAATTGGATTTATTTCTAAAGGTGATGACATATTGAGAGGAATATTCCATATGCAAGGTGGTGGCGGTGACACAGTTAAGGGCATAGGAGCAACTATGCTTCAAATTAAAGGTGCTACTGAGATGGCAAAAAGTGCTAGAGATTTTGTTGGTAGAAAATTTGGAGCAGATAGTAATTTAGCCAAGGGTATGAAACATGTTGGAAATGCAAGAGAGTCGTTTTACGCCATGAGATTGCAAAATTCTCATGCAGAATTGAATTCACTTGAGAGTGGTCTTTTTGATAGTACATTGGAATCGCTAATACCTGTACAGGCTGAACCTGAGTCAGAACAAGAAAGAACACCGCAACAAAATGTTGATATGTTGTATAATCAAAATGCTACAGACGAAGAAAGAGAAAAGGCTTTGAACGAGCTTAACCAGTTATCAGAAGAGGAATTAAATGAGCTTAGAAATTATGTGGCAGCTAATTATTCTGGTCAAGAAAATCTTGATGAATTGTTAAAGGTTGCAGCTGCTGCACGAGCTTTGTCGGTAGGAATTAATCTTAATGAAAATATTGAAATATTGCTTGAGGCAATGAAAAAGGACCCAACTAGAGAGTCTTTGGCTGCAAGACTTGCTATGAGTACTGGTAAAACACAAGAAGAACTTGAAAAATTGCAAAAGCTAAGTCAGATACCTCTTAGACCTCCTAGGTCAAATGCTAATAAAAAGAAGAGAAGAAGTTCTGCAAGGAGATATACTCCTGCATATAGGGAATTGAATAGACTTGTATCTGATGAGGCAAAGACTAAAGATCAAATATATGCTGCTCAGTTGATGGAAATGAATAGAGGAGGCAGAAGGTATAGAAGAAGAGTAATAAAGAAAAATGTGAATAGATTTAAACGAAAGAGAGTTGCCGCAAAGGAAATCAGTGTACTTGAAAATGCTGCTATTTCTCAAGTTCGTAGAGTAGAAAAAATGAGAAGGAATCAAAGGAAGATTGCTAAAAAATATGGTACGAGATCGAAAAAATATAAGGAAGTTACAGAGAGATTAACTCGACTAGAAGGAGCAAGTAATTTAAGAGACTTACGAGCAGCAAGAGAAAAGTATGCTAATCAGGGAATATATTTTAGAGGAGTTGGAAAGACTCAAAAATTAATTAACAGGAATGTGAATGCAGAAAAGCGTGCTACTATAAGGAGAAGAAAAAGAAGGGAAAAAGAAACAAAGGTATTTGCAAAGAATATGGTGGCAAAGCAAAAAAACGGTAAGCAAATTAGTGTAAAAGAATTGGAAGCTTTAAGGAGAATTGCAAATAATCAAGCAAATTCGTATTCTCTTTTGTCAGGTAGAAGGAATGCAAATGGTAAGCCTCCTAAGATGACGAGAACTCAACGAAATGCTGCTAAAGTTTTAAATAAGGTTACTGTTGATTATGCGATTGATGCAATGAATTTAAGAAAATATGGTAAAATTGCTGAAGCTGAAGAGCTGGAAAGAAAAGTTAGGCAAAATACGGTTAGAGCTTATAGAACACGTCCTGGTGGCAAAGTTGCGTTAACAAGGCCTACAAAAGCAGAACGAATACTTGCGCGTGGACCTGGTGACTGGACCTTTAGAGGAAGAGTAGAGAACTTTACTACAAAAGTAGACACATTTACAACAAAAGCAAAAGGCAAGGTGGCGAGTGGTGTAAGATATACGGTGAAAGGCATCAAGAACGTGCCAGATAAAGTATCTAAGGGAGTAGAGAAAGTGTCAGGTAAAGTATCTGAGGGAGTAAAGAACGTGTCAGGTAAAGTATCTGAGGGAGTAAAGGGAGTAGCTAGAAGTACTAAGCTTGGTGTTATTAATCGGAGTGAATGCTACTTGGAACGGTGTAAAGAACGTGTCAGGTAAAGTATCTGAGGGAGTAAAGAAAGTACCGGGTAAAGTATCTGAGGGAGTAAAGGGAGTAGCTAGAAGTACTAAGCTTGGTGTTATTAATCGGAGTGAATGCTACTTGGAACGGTGTAAAGAACGTGTCAGGTAAAGTATCTGAGGGAGTAAAGAAAGTACCGGGTAAAGTATCTGAGGGAGTAAGTGCTGCGTGGAACGGTGTTAAGAGTGTACCAGAAAATATAGTACAAGGCGCTGATAACGCAAAAAGAAGATTTTTTGATGCTGTTAGAACTAGAAATACTTCAGTAAGGAATGCAAAAACAGATTTAGGGGAAATTATTAAATTACGAAAAGAGGCTAAAGCTGATAGAAAGCAAGGTGGCATAGAAAAATTAAGGGAAGCTGCGGAAAAAGAAGCTTTTGCAACTTCTATGGCGGAGCGTGCTAGAGACAACCTTAGAAGAAGTGGTGCTTTGGTAACTACTCTGAGATTGAACAAAAATATTAGTTCTTCTAGAAAAGCTGTGCACGAAGATTTAAAGGCTTCAATTAGAGATTTGGCTACTAAGGAAAGACTTGTAGAGCGTGGAGAGAGAATGGTAGCATCTAAAGAGGCAAGAGATGAAAAGAGAGAGGCTGCTAGTGAGCAAAGCTCTTTAATTAGAAAAAAATTGTTTGGCACTACTATTAAGCTAAGGAAAGATAATGCTGCGCAAGAAGCAAGCAATGTAGAACACAGTGCTCCAAGCACAGCTAGAGAAATGGCTAATGAAAAGAATAAGATGCGTGTTGCTAGAACTGCTAGTGAACAGGCAGAAAATAAAAGAATTTTGAAAGCAGTTAGAGATGAGCAAGAAAATATTAGTAGGATTGCTGAATCTGTGGGTGTGTCTTTGTCACTAAGAGAGGGCAGACGCGCTGAAAGAGAGTCGTTTGGCGAAAGTGGAGGAAGAGTGGTAGCTAATATACTAGATTTTGCTAAGAATGTAGGAACGAGTGTTTCGACTGGTGTAATAAATGCGGGATATTATGTAACTAGAACTGGAAAAAGGCCTTCCGTGTCTTTGAGCCCAGAGATTATGGCGTATGCAGCTCCAAGAGTAGAGAAAGATGCTACAGTAGCAAAGAATAGTGGAGAAAAGAAGAGAATTATAACTGGTATAAACTTTGGGGGTGGCTCTGCTACCGAGGCTGAACCTCTACATGTTGAAGAGGCAGAGCGAGTGCTTGCAAATAGTTATTTGCAAAATAGTAAGTTGCAGAGTGTATCTTCTACTGCTAGCTCTGTTGCTCAATCTGTGGCGGTAATTAATTCTGCAAATAGTGGTAATTATACGCTTAGTGAGCTATTAGGGCATGTGGAAAATATTAAAAGCGCGATTAAAAATAATACTAGTGAATATAAAGAAATAGAGAGTATTGTAAATAATTTGGATACAAATTATAATGATATGGAGGCAATGTTACGAATAAGAGCATTGAATGATCCAAGCGTTATTGAGGCAGAAAATCAAAAGAAGATTATTGAAGATTCTGTTAATTATGTAAAAAGAATGGGAAAGGATAATGTATTGCTAGCTGCACTAGATTATGACAGGAATTATTTGGTGTCTGGTGATATGCCGATACATCGTTATGGCGAGTCGACAGGAAATGGTATTTTTAGTGCGGGTAGAAGAGAAGAAAGTCAATTACAAAATACGATACAGTCTTCATTAGATAATAATCATCAAACAGAAAGTCAAAATGTATCAGGAAAATATGAAGAAAAGGCTGCTGAATATAAGTCAAAGGCTCGTAAAGAGTTACTTGAAGCAACTAAATCTTTCTTGAAAGGTGCTACGGATATAGCAGTAATTCCCGCTGAAGTTGGAATTGGTGTAGTTACTACAGGAATGACTAGTGATGTGCTTTCTGGCGCTGGTGCTGTATTGCTTGCAGATAAAGCGTATAAAGGTACGGCAGATACTGCTGGAAAGGTTGTTACAGCGGCAAAAGAAGCTGCTAGTAAGGTAGTAGCAAGTGCTGGAGATGCAAATGAAAAATCTGAGCTTGTTGGAAAAATAACCGGAAGCATAAAGATTGTTGGAAATTGTTCGCCAGGAAGTATTCTTTCAGTAGATACCAGTAAGGTGTTGCCTGCTGGATGCGAGTTTGAATATCAGTGGTGGATTTCACCTAGTGGTACAGTTGATGCTGCAACTAGAATGAAGAATGAAACAGGCGAGACATTTGAAATAGATAATTCACATGTTGGAAGTTACATAAGAGTAACAGTAAGAGCGAAAAAAGAAAATTATATTCTAGAATCGTTTACAGATGTATCAGATAAAATTGAATGACGTGAAAAGTTAAAAAAAGGAGGTAGGCAATATGAATAAGAAAATACTTTTGTTTGTTATATTGGCAATATGTGTATTCATGTTGCCTGCGGGAAGCGTACAAGCAGATATTAGCGATAAATTTATAACTGATCAAACGATTGATAATCTGGGTGGAAGTGGATTAATAGATATGTATGTAGATCGTTGGTATACTGCATTAGAGTTTTATATAGATGTAGAACTGGGGTCTAGTATAGAAATTATAGATAATTATTATGGATCATCACCTGCAGTAATTAAAATAGGTGGCAAACATTATACCTTTAAGCTAACTGGCGTAAGTGATGACGGAGGGACGTGGACGTATTATGCAGTTTCATATGAAAAAGATATTAGTGGAATGAAATCAGAAATAACAGTCAGATTTACTAGGTTAGGGTCTGGGTCTAGTGATTATAACTTTTCAAGTAATTTGGAGAATGCGACGAGGTGCATACTTTCTTGTGAAAGGGTTGCATATGAAGATGAGGCTGAACTAAACTCTCTTGAAACACTTATAGCAGACATGTTTAATGGATTAGCTAACGGGTTGAACTCTATAGTTGCTGGGGTATTAGGAAGATTAGTAACAATTGATGATCTTGTATTTGATACTTATCCGGAGACTAAACTTACATATTTTAAAAGAGCTAGAAATTTAAGTGGGGACTCAACAATAATATGGGGGGCAACAGGCACTGAAGGATTACGTACTACGGTAAATGAATGGTATAATATATTTAGAAAGATTGCTATTATAATTTATATGCTGATTCTTGTGTATATGGGGATTAGGATTATGCTTTCGTCAACGGGACAAAATTTAGCACAGTATAAAACGCTGTTTATGTATTGGGTAATTGGAATCATGATATTGTTTCTTTATCCATATGTGATGAAGTATACGATAATGTTAAATGAAGCTTTTGTTACTACAGTGAGGGACTCTAAGGATGTTATTATTGGACAAAAAACGATATCTTCTGAATTAAGTGGGGCGATGCCAAGTGCAAGTGTAGAAACTTCTGACAGTCAACAATATTCGATTGTTGAAGCAGATGTGAATCCATGGCTCAACGATAAATCATATATGGGAAGTATAGCAACGCAAGCGAATAATACGAAAAGGTTAGCACTTTCGCTTGCATATATCATAATGACATGGCAGTTGATTATATTGATTATGCATTATTATAAACGTGTGTTAATAACAGGATTGTTAATAGTAATTTTTCCTTTGGTAGCGGCTTCTTATGCGATTGACCGTGTAGCAGACGGAAAATCTCAATCGTTTAGCAAGTGGAATAAGGAATTTATACTAAATGTATTTATTCAAAGTTTTCACGCGATTGTTTATGTGTTTGTTTGTGCTACTGTTTATATTGGTTCTGGAGTAAGTGGAGAAACGGATTACGATTTTATACTTATAATGGTTGGAGTTACGTTCTTATTCACTGGTGAGGAGATTATAAAGAAGATATTCTCTCAAGAGTCTCCTTCTGGTGCAACGAAGTCGCTTGCTGCAACTGCTGCTGGAACTATGGTGGCGGTTCAAGGTGCTAAGAAAATTGCTAGCGGAGTGACAAAGCCATTTATAGGTAAGAATAGCATTTATAATAAAATGTCAAATGCTAAAGCAGATTTGCAGAGTGCAAGGGCAAAGGGTGATGTGGCAGACAGATTTGCAACTGAATCGAATCCGGGGGCTGAACTTGAACATACAGAGGAAATTATGGCTGCAACCACTACGGAGGAAAGAGAGCATGCTAGAGAGGTAACAAATGCCGTAGCTGCCATGAATAATCCGAGTGGCTATAGTAAAAACGAACTTGCCAAAGCTTATGAAATTGTTCAAAATGCTGCTCAAAATCCAGATGATGCACATTTGTTGCGTGACTTGCAGTTGTCGGATGATCAATTAAATGAAATGAGGAATTTAAGTGCGATGGTTGCAGCACGTGTTGCGGAAGGGGCTACAACTGTTACAATTGATAGAGAGGTTAAGTTACGCATGGGATATATAATACCAGGAGATACGCTGGAGGCAAATAGACGTAGAAATGATATGCTAGATATGTTCTGGGCCGATATGAGCTTAAAAGGAACTAATAGAGGCTTTACTGGAACCGGTACAAGAAGTGAAATGGATGAAATACTAGGAAGAATTAATAGTATTTCAACGGAACTTGAAGAGGATCCTGATGTTGAGAAGGATGCTATATATGAAGAGGATGAAAGATATAGTCAAGAATTATTAGAAAGAATTAGAGGCACTGAAGGAATTATTACTGATGCAACGGATAAGGAAAAGAGCGTGGCAAGAAGTGCGGCAATGGTACTAAATTTGGGGTCACGTGCGTATTCGCAAGAAGAATATTTGAGAGCATTGGAGGAGCTAAATGGTGTCAAAGATGATGAAATGTTTAAAGAAGTATATGATGAGGTAAATGAGGAAATTGATATTGGATTAGTTGAGCATGTACTTGCTAATAAAATTTTAAGTTCTGAAACGGCAAGCGATGAGCAAAAGACACGAGCAAGAAAATTGCTAGAAAGTGCTAAAGCAGAACAAAGCTTAGAAGAGGCGATGTTGTACAGTGACGAATTCTCAATACATGAGCTAGTGGATGCTAAAGGCGATGAGGATAAAACTGAAGAAATATATAGCAGGATACATGGAGAAAGAAGAAAAACAAACCAGAAAGAGTCTGAGATTACTAGAAAAATGGCGGAGGATATAATGAAACAAAGGTTAGCAGAACAAGGCCTTCACGATATGAATCAAGGTAGAGCACTTTCGGAAAGGACTTTTGAAGGAAAGACGATGCAACAATTAGATCAAGAAGCAAGAGATAAGTTTTCGGATAATTTAGGACGTTTCTTTGATTAAATATTGGAATAATAAGATAATATTTAGCATTTCTGATTGCATAAATGTAGTCGGAAATGCTAAAATTGTTATTGCGATGTTTTGTGTTATGAAGCAATTTACTATGGAGGTGGAATAAGTGGAAAAAAAGGCTGCATTTTCATCTGGAAAACTTATGGGAACTAGGACTTTAGAAACGGAAATAGCTGCAATAAAGGAGCCAGATGAGGTTGAAAATTTTTTGATGGATTTTTTACATGTGACTTTTGATATAGATACGAATAATGAAATTATATATATAAATGATGATCAAGATTTTTTAGAGCGACTAGAAGGCCTTGAACAAAATGATGCTGTAAGCATTCACGTTAATGAAAATTTTACGAGATTATATGTGACTACAGCTAATAAGCAGACCTTTGTTGTAAGGATAAATAGGATTGCATCTAATTTGATTAATTCTTTTATTTCAAGAGAGAAACCTATAAAGTATGCTTGCAACTCTTTTGCGTTTGTAAAATGGTGTAATTCAAAATTTATAGATCTCAGAAATATATACGATATTCCTACATATATAAAGCTTCTTACTAATGATGTTGACCCGTTTATGTCGGTCGGAGATTATATTAAGAAGTATACAAAGATGGAATTATTAGAGGATAACAATGAGTATAATGGTATTTTAGTAGGAAATTTTATTTTTGAATTTGGAAGGTATTTGGAAAGGTATGTATTTAAATTTAATCTTTCGAATGTGTGTAAACTTATAAATGAAAATTCCTATTATGAGGGAGCAAAGTTAGAGGAAGAGGGAAAATGTAAAATAATGTTCTCGTATTTAGATTTAGAAGAGAATATAAAAGAGGCGGCACAAGATTATATAAAACAATTTGAAAATAGGGCGTACTTATTGTCGCCACTTGGAAGAATAGCGATAAAGTTTGGCAGAACTCCGGAAGATGTGATGGCAGAGTTGTATAGTGATGATATAGAACTTATGATAATGAATGAATTATTTAATAATAATATAAAGGTGATTTTAAAACAAACTAATTTATATGAAGTTACGTGTAAATATAAAAGTTTTAGTAATGCAATAACTATAATAACTGCAATATTAAATGAAATTTTTTATACAATGTTTCAAAGAAAAATTGAGATAAAGATGGAATGCATAGTGAAAGATTAAATATAAAATATTAATATATAAAAATAAAAGCAGACATCTCTAGGTGCCTGCTTTAAATAACGGTTTTATTTCACAGAAAAATAATAAAAAATTAACGCATTACGCTATCAAAAATTTTTCGTGGAAAATAACAAAGGCTCATATTTTTAGATTTTCACTCTTCTTGCTATTTGGAGTCATAATGATTTTTGAAATATCTGCGGTTGAGTTTGGCTTAGCTATTAGTTTTTGCATTTCTATCATTCCTTTAATGCGAGATTCATTGTGAAAAAATTGCTCAAGTATCGGCTTTGTTTTTGCGCTATCATAGATGCGGATAGCAGCGCCACTATTAAGTAAAAATCTAGCATTTTCTTCTTCTTGGCCTGGTATTGGATTGATAATAATAAATGGAATATTACTTACTAAAATTTCTGTGGTTGTAAGTCCACCAGGTTTAGAAATTACGAAATCGGAAATAGTCATAAGTTCAGGAACCTTATTAGTGTAGCCTAAAACAGTAACCTTTTTATCAAATTCTTTTACAGTTTCTTTAAACATTTCTTGAATCTTTTGGTTTTTGCCAGCTATTGCAACTACTTGAAAATTATAGTCTACAGAAAGCAAACCCGCAAAAAATGATTTTACATTTGAAAGTCCATACTCTCCACCACCAAAAAGAAGTACAGTTTTTTTGTTTTCGTCAAGATTAAATTCTTTATAAATGGCAGACTTATCATACTCCTTGAAAAATGCCGGACCAATTGGAATACCTGTTACAAAAATTTTATTTTTGTCTATTCCATTATTAGCAAGTGAATACTTCATTTCTTCATTGGCAACGAAATATCGATTAATGTATTCCGGCTTTAATTCCCAAAACTTATGCGATGCATAGTCTGTAAGAATAACGTTTAGCTCAGTTGAGATTTTTTGATGCTTCTTCAAAGAAGCTACCATTTCTGTAATAAAAGGGTGTGTGGAAATAATAGTGTCAGGCTTTTTTTCGTTAAGAAGCTTTAGTAGTTTCATTGAAAGAATTCTTTGAATAGCATTGCTAATATTGACAGCAGAGTAGGTCTCTTCGCCTAATTTGTAAATACCACCCCACATTTTAGGAGAATATTTGGCCATATTTACGTATGATTTAATAACCATTTTATCAATAACTTTGTTAGTATATCTTAAGGCATCTACCATTTCAACTTTACAATTTTTATAATTTTCAGCAATATAATTTTTAATACCTTCAGCAGCTTTAAAATGTCCTCCACCTACTGAAGCATAAAGAATAATCATACTATTAATTTTCATAAGAATTAATGATACAAAGTCTCTCTCCTTTCTTATTTAATACAAAATCATTCTATCATACACTCACAGAATGTCAACGGTGACGGAGAATTTTGACGGATTTTTTGATATTCTAGAAGATCTTGTTTATGCTGAAGGTAAGAGGAAAATCTGTCAAAATTCTCTGCCCTTCATTGATAGTGAATAATTTTTCAATTGATTGGAAAGAATGGTCGTAGGAGGGAGTGAGTTTTATTGAGTAGTAAGGTTAATTCGTTGAATGGGTATAGGTTAGCATTTTTATTGATTATTATTTTGGGACTTCTTTGCGTTTTTTGGAAGCTTAAAAATGATGAGGTTGTGCAAACACTTGAGTCATCATATTCACGTGCTTTTTTTGAGCTGGTTGATTATTTAGACAATGTTGAAACGCTACTAGCTAAGGCGCAAATTTCCGGTTCATCTGAGTTTGCCGCTAAAAATTTTACTGATATTTGGAGAAAGGCAGACTTAGCGCAGAGTTCGCTATCGCAAATTCCTATAACACATGTGACTTTGGAAAATGCAATGAAGTTTTTGAATCAGCTTAGTGATTATTCATATTCGTTATCTAGGAAAGCGATTGAGAATGAAGGTCTTTCGGAAGAAGATTTGAATAATATTAGAGATTTTTATGACAAATGTAAGACGCTGAATGAAACGTTTAGGAGCTTGGCTAATGATATGAATAGTGGGAGCTTGTCATGGTCTGAGCTTACGGAAAGCTCAAAGCCTAACGAGCTCGCACAAGAGGTGTCTAATGTCTCACAAGAGAGTTTTTCACAGATTGAAGAGAACATGCAAGATTATGAAGGGTTAATTTATGATGGACCTTTTTCCGAACACATGACTAGTACTGAGCCTTTAGGACTTAGTGATGAAGTATTTTCTAGGGAGATGGCAGAGGAGAAAGTATATGAGTATATTGACAAAGACAAGATAAGAGAAATTAAATATAATGGCATAGTGGAATCTACTATTCGAGTGCATAGCTTTGATATTGAGCTGGATGATGGATCTTTTTTCTACATTGATGTTACAGAAAATGGCGGAGAAGTTTTATGGTTTATGCATAAACGAGATATTGGAGAAGAAAAATTGATTTTTGAAGAAGCGAAGGCGAAGGCGTTAGAGTTCTTAGATAAGCATGGGTTTAAGAGTATGAAGGAGACATATTATATATCAGAGAACGCGATGGTTACTATAAATTTTGCTTATCTTGATGGAGATGTTGTTTGTTATCCGGATTTATTAAAAGTGAAAGTGGCGCTTGATGATGGAAGTATTATTGGGCTTGAAGCTCAAAGCTATTTTTCATCTCATCATGAGCGAAATATAGAAATGCCAAGTATTTCTATTGAGGAAGCTCGCGAGAAGTTGAATAGTAACATCGAAATTTTTTCGGAGGGAATGGCGATTATTCCTACTGACTGGAAAACTGAGCTTTTGACGTACGAGTTTAAAGGCAGAGTAGATGAGAATGATTTTATTGTGTATGTGAACGCGATGACGGGAAAGGAAGAAAAAATCTTTATGATTGTTGAAACACCAAATGGTGTCCTTACAGTATAATTAATAGATGCACAAAAGCTAGGTACGCATGATATTTAGCGCTCCTAGCTTTTTACCTTTAATATTAAAAAATTTTTAAGTTCTATTTTCTAAAATATATGTTGCCATTATATCTGCCATGTGAGTATATACAGCAAGTGGGTATTTTTCATACGCGCTTGCAAGGTATGAATGATTTTCTTTTGGTTCAAATCCGCCCATATGCCAGCGTATAGCATATAATTCTTCTTTTGATAGCTTTATAAATTCAGATATAATCATTACAGATTTTTCTCCATGACCTAATGGCATAAGGTCGTTTATGGTGTAATATGGCTCTTTTACCCACGTGCCTGTGTCATCTTTTTTATTTCGATAATCTACTTTATACGTATTTACCTTACATATATCATGAAGAAGACCGACTATTATTAAAGTATCATCAGCCCATTCATCAGTTACAAGTTTTTTTAACGCTTTGTAGACGTTTATGCTATGCGTAAGCAGCCCGCCTTCAAATGAATTATGAAATCTGGTGCTTGCTGGCGCAGTGTAAAAATCCGTTTTTTCTAAAAAGCCTATGAGATCCTCTATCCCTTCTCTTTTGGTGCTTCTAAGCAACTTTATAAATTCTTCTTTCATTATTTCCTCCATTAAAATTAAACAATCTTGTACCAAAAATCAACGTACTTATCTATATCCTCTCTATGGTATGCAAGGCATGTGGAAAACCTGCAAAATAGTACAACTGTGAGCATTGCTCTAACCTTTTCAAGCGGCTCGTCAGAGATTTCACTAATATACTCTAATGACAAGTGTGGCAAGATATCGATATTGCTGAGTAATGCAAATATAAGGTCGTATAATGCATCTCCGGCAATAGGCAGTGGGTCGATCGCCGAAACAAATTTCCCATTTTGTTTTATAAAATTATGCGTCCCGAAATCGCCATGTATTAATTTCTTTTCAAAAGGATATTTTTCAAGCTCTTCAAGTGCTTCATATACTTCTGATAAATAATTAAATGAGTCTGAAAGGGTCATACTAGCATTATGCACACGAGATTTTAAAAACTCTCCCCAAGATGCAGATGGTGAATGAAGATATCCGAATTCTGGACCGGCATACGACGGATAGCTACTTACTATATTTGTGATATTAGAAATCAAATCGTCAACGTCGTCTACAATATGCATTACATCGCCGGGAACAAAGTCATATACTACATAGCTGAAATTTTTGTCGTAATATTCCATGTGCTGTAATGTTGCCATGTGTACAAGCTCAGAAAAAGAAACTTCACTACGCAATATATTAACATCATTATGTTTTATAATATATTTGTTATTTAAAAGAATGACAAGGCTAGATGTTCCGGTCATTAAAAAAACGGTGAGATAAATATTCTAAATTCATATCTGCCATGACTTGATTAATAAGTGAAATTCCTCTCAAATTTGAATTCATTATAAATTTATCTTCTGAATCGAAAGTGTATGGAATTGTATCAATTACTGCATCAACATTTAGAGGCCCATATATATTAGGCGATTCAAAATCATTTGCATCAAGTTTCTCATATTTTATTTCTGAAGTTACCTTTGCTTCGTCGATACATAAAATAACATAATCTTTCATAGATGAAAAAGAAAAATTATCAGAATTAATATCTGTTATTTTCATACATGGAATAAAATTACCATTTTCTAGGTAATCTGCGCCGTATGTGCCTTCTTTAGTTGCCTCATGCCAACTGCTTCCAAGAGCACAATGTAAAATAATCATAAAATCAACCTCCTAAAAGTATAAAAATACTCATATAAACATTATACATGTTTAATAGAAAAAAGAAAAGATGGAATTTAGGTGTGCATGAGGATGGAGTTTTGTCTATACTGTTTTAAGGTATTGCCCCAGGTGGAGGAGTTTCAAGAAGTATAAACCAAAATTCCGTCCTACGTTTAGAATTATGTTAAACTATTGAATTTTAAGTATTTTCATGGTATAATATAGATGATTAAATCCTTTGTTCGTTCCTGTGAGTCGCGAATATTTGCGACTTTAAAGCGGTAATTCGCGCAGGACTTTGTATATAAAATAAAAAGTCACAGTTTCAAATTCAAAGCTAAGAGAATGAATAGGGGGATCGAAAAATGAAAAAGGCTATTATGGTGGGTTTAATGGTGGTCACGATCGCCACGAGTTGTTGGCTTAGCCAACACCCGGTAATTGATCGACTGTTTCCACCGACCCCAACGGCAATCCCTGCGCCTATTGTGGCGCAGAGTACGGTGGAAACGACGGCCAAGCCCACGGTTGTGCCGACGGCCGCTCCGACCGCCGCTATGGCGCCCACTTCTACCCCGGCGCACAACCCGACGCCCGCCCCAACGGCGGCGCCTACGATTGTGCCGACGGCCGCTCCGACCGCCACACCAGAATGGTGGGAGGAGTACCGGCGGGAGAAGGCCAGCGACCTCTATAAAGAGGTTGTGGACTATACTGCCGACGGCCGACCCTTTGCATGGGGCATTGAGTCAGCTGAACTGGAGAAGCTGACTCAAGAGGGGGGAGAGTACATCGAACTTTCACAGTTCGTGGAGTTCGATGAATACGAACTCCCCCAGAACTCCAAGGGTGTTATTGGGATAATCCGGAACCCGGAGAACCCCGATGCCCCCGAGGAGGCGAGGGAGCTGGCTGCCAAGGGTGTAGCGCCAAAGGACACCGTGGATACCCACGGGTATGTGTCCCTTTGGCGGGACGGAGTCGCCCGCGACAAAGAAGTCGCGGTGAAAGCGGCCGAGTTCAACCAACACCCGTTGGTTGTCGTCCTCAGGGAAGATGGCCAGTACTATCTGGTCATCAAGGAAAAGGCGCGCGTGCGCGCGTCCTCCTCTTCCTCCTCGGGCGGAAGCTCGGGAGGGGACGACACCCATGGGGGCGGGGATGGCCCTTCTGACACGTCAGAACCGAATCCGACGCCCGCCCCGACGGCGGCGCCCACTTCTACCCCGGCGCACAACCCGACGCCCGCCCCAACGGCGGCGCCCACTTCTACCCCGGCGCACAACCCGACGCCCGCCCCAACGGCGGCGCCCACTTCTACCCCGGCGCA
>CALXZO010000017.1 GCA_944393265.1 uncultured Clostridia bacterium
CGCACCCTCTCCTATACTCGTTACACTGTTGGGGATTTCTATGCTTGTTAAGCTACTACAACTTAAAAACGCACCATCTTCTATACTCGTTACACTGTTTGGGATTTCTACGTTTGTTAAACTACGGCAAAAAGAAAATGCATAAGCCCCTATGCTCGTTACGCTACTTGGTATCTTACTTGTTTTACATCCTAAAATTAATTTATTAGTTTTTCTTTCTATGATACAATTTTCCTCTGATTTATATATCTGATTATCTTCTGATACTTCTATTCTTGTTAAACCATCACAACACCAAAATGCTTCCTGCTCTATATTCATTACACTACCTGGGATTTCTATCATTGTTAAACCACTACAATTATAAAATGCTCTTTTTTCTATGCTAATTACACCATTTGGAATTTTACTTGTTTGACATCCTAAAATTAATTTATTTGTTTCTTTCTCTATTAAGCAATTTTCTTCCGATTTATATATTGGATTATTTTTTGATACTTCTATGTTGTTTAAACTATCACAGTTTGCAAATGCAGAATCTCCTATGTTCGTTACACTACTTGGTATATTTATGCTTGTTAAACCAATACAATCTGAAAATGCATTATCTCCTATGCTCACTACATTGTTTGGAATCTTACTCATTTCACATCCCAAAATTAATCTATTTGTTTCTTTCTCTATTAAACAATTTCCTTCTGATTTGTATACAGGATTATCATTTGATACTTCTATACTTGTTAAGGCTCCACATCCCTAAAATGCGAATTCTTCTATACTCGTTATAGTCTTTGGAATCTCTATACTTACTAGTCTATCACAATTTGAAAAAGCCAACCTTTCTATTTTTATAACATTGTCACCATTTGGACTCTTCTCTGGTATTATAACATAGTCAGGTACATAAGCATCTGTTCCAATAACAGCACACTTTTTATAACCAATTCTTTCAAATTTTAAACCTCCACTAACACTTTCTGTATTTTTCGATTTTTTCATTATCTTATCACTCATAATAAATATACTAAAAACAAATAATATTAATAACATATCAAGCCACCATATATCAAGCTCTACTATAATTTGACAAATACCACATGCTATGCCACATACTGCAAAAGATATTAAAAAGATTCCTTTCAAAGTTATCTCCCTTTTCATTTTATCTAAATTTATTATAACATATTAAAATTATTGCAAGCAACTTGTACAGCCATTTAACCCAAAAACGACTTTGCGAATATAAGCAAAGCCGTTTAATCTTTTCTTTGTAAATTATTGTTTCATCGCTTCTGATACAGCAACTGCAACAGATACTGTTGCTCCAACCATTGGGTTATTACCCATACCTATTAATCCCATCATTTCAACATGTGCAGGTACTGAAGATGAACCTGCGAACTGCGCATCTGAATGCATTCTTCCCATTGTATCAGTCATACCATATGATGCAGGACCCGCAGCCATATTATCTGGGTGAAGTGTTCTTCCTGTTCCACCACCTGAAGCAACTGAGAAGTATTTTTTGCCTCTTTCTATACATTCTTTCCTATACGTACCAGCAACTGGATGTTGGAATCTCGTTGGATTTGTTGAATTTCCTGTTATCGAAATATCAACCTCTTCATGATGCATTATGGCTACACCTTCTCTAACGTCGTCAGCTCCATAACAATTTACCTTCGATCTTTCGCCGTTTGAATAAGCTATTTTTTTAACAACTTCTAGCTTTCCTGTATAATAATCAAACTTTGTTTGTACATATGTGAATCCATTGATTCTTGAAATAATTTGAGCCGCGTCTTTGCCAAGTCCATTTAAAATAACTCTTAATGGTTCTTTTCTTACTTTATTAGCTGACCTTGCTATTCCAATAGCTCCTTCAGCGGCTGCAAAAGATTCATGTCCTGCTAAAAATGCAAAACATTTTGTTTCTTCGTTTAATAACATAGAAGCCAAGTTTCCATGTCCTAATCCAACTTTTCTATCATCTGCTACTGAACCTGGAATACAAAAAGCTTGAAGCGCTTCTCCTAGCACTTTTGCTATTTCAGATGCTTCTTTTACTCCTCTTTTTATAGCCATTGCAGCACCCATCGTATATGCCCAACACGCATTTTCAAAGCAAATTGGTTGAATTCCTTTAACGATTCCTGCTACGTCTAATCCCTTTTCTTCACAAATTTTCTTTGCTTCTTCAAGATTATTTATGCCTTCTTTTTCAAGTACTGGGGTAATTTGATTTATTCTTCTTTCATAACTTTCAAATAAACTCATATTTTCCTCCTCCTATTCCGCACGTGGATCAATTTTCTTAACCGCTTCATCAAAACGGCCATATTTTCCGCTTGCTTTTTCTATTGCTTCTTTTGGGTCCAATCCTTTTTTAATAAAGTCCATCATCTTACCCATATGCACGTATGAATATCCTATTATTTCTCCATTTTCATCTAATCCGATTTCCGTAATGTACCCCTCAGAAAGCTCTAAATATCTAGGTCCTTTTGAAAGTGTTGAATAAGTAGTACCAGTTTGACTTCTCATACCCTTTCCTAAATCTTCAAGTCCTGCTCCAACTGGTAATCCGCCTTCAGAAAATGCAGTTTGAGTTCTTCCATATACTATTTGCAAGAAAAGCTCTCTCATAGCTGTATTAATGGCATCACATACTAGGTCTGTATTTAACGCCTCAAGAATTGTTTTACCAGTTAATATCTCTGCGGCCATTGCGGCAGAATGTGTCATTCCAGAGCATCCTAGCGTCTCCACAAGAGCTTCTTGAATAACTCCGTCTTTCACATTAAGTGTTAATTTGCATGCTCCCTGTTGTGGTGCACACCATCCTATTCCATGTGTTAATCCAGAGATATCTTTTATTTCTTTAGCTTTAACCCATTTCCCTTCTTCAGGAATTGGTGCTGGTCCATGATTTGCACCCTTTGTCACTGGGCACATTTCTTCTACTTCTTTTGAATAAATCATTTTTATCCTCCCTCTTTTATTTAATATATTTTAAGCGAAAAGTGGCTTCTCACCTCCTAAATAATCTTGCCTTCTATGTATTTAGTTAAATTATGCCTTTTTAATAAGTGACTCGCCAGTCATTTCTTCTGGTTTTTCTTCTCCCATTATATCTAACATAGTTGGCGCTATGTCCGCAAGTCGACCTTCTTTTAATGATACCTTGTCTCCAAGCCCAACAACGACAAGTGGAACTAAGTTAGTAGTATGTGCCGTATGTGGATCACCTGTTTCATAATCTATCATTTGCTCCGCATTTCCGTGATCGGCCGTAATTAATATTGTTCCGTCTACACGTCTTACTTCTTCAACAATCCTTCCTATACACTCGTCAACTGTTTCAACAGCTTTAATTGCAGCATCTAAAATTCCCGTATGCCCAACCATGTCGCAATTTGCAAAATTTAAGATTACAACATCATAAAGTGATTTTCTTATAGCATCAACTAATTTATCAGTTACTTCATATGCACTCATTTCAGGCTTTAAATCATACGTTGCAACCTTTGGAGAAGCTACAAGTATTCTTTCTTCATTTTCATACTTGACCTCGTTACCGCCATTAAAGAAGAAAGTTACATGTGCATATTTTTCCGTTTCTGCAATTCTAAGTTGCTTATAACCTAGCTTACTTATATACTCACCAAATGTATTTTTTATTGTTTCTGTTTTATATGCTATCTCCACATTTTTTATTTTGTCATCATATTCAGTCATACAAACAAATTTTACAGGTATTTTTTCTCTTTCAAATCCTATAAAATCATCATCTACAAATGCTCTAGTAATTTCTCTTGCTCTATCTCGTCTGAAATTAAAGAATATAATTGAATCATTAGGTTTAACAGTGGCAACAGGTTTTTCATTTTCAATTATAACGGTAGGTTTTATGAATTCATCAAATTCTTCCCTTTGATATGCATCCTCAATAGCATCTACAGCATTACTTGCTGTAAAGCCTTCGCCCTTAGTTAGTGCATCATATGCAAGTTTAACTCTATCCCAGTTTGTATCCCTATCCATTGCATAATATCTGCCAGACACAGAAGCAATTTTACCTACTCCAATTTCCTTTATTTTTTCTTCTATTTCCATTATGTAATTTTCTCCAGATGTAGGTGGAGTATCCCTTCCGTCCGTAAAACAATGAATATATACTTTATCTAAATTTTCTTTTTTACACAATTCAAGAAGCGCATACAAATGGTTAATATGTGTATGCACGCCCCCATCAGAAGTAAGCCCCATTATGTGCATTGCACTACCATTTTTTTTGCAATTTTCTACAGCACTCAAGAAGGCTTCTTTTTTGAAAAATTCTCCTTCTTGAATAGATTTAGTTATCTTAGGCAAATCTTGATATACGATCCTTCCTGCACCAATATTCATATGGCCTACTTCAGACGTTCCCATTTGTCCGTCAGGAAGTCCAACATTAAGTCCACTCGTATGAATAACCGTACCAGGATACTGTTTCATAATTGAATTTAGGTTCGGAGTTTTCGCTAACTTTACTGCATTTCCATCTTCCTTCTCATTTATTCCCCAACCATCTAATATGGCAAGCACTACTAACTTTTTACTCATATCTAATCTCCTTTTTAATACTCACTCTATATAACTTTTCACATATGTTTAGCGACTCTATGCATCGAAATTGACAATCTTAAAAAATTCTTCCGGATCTAAACTTGCTCCGCCAACAAGTCCTCCATCAATATCTGGCATATTAAATAATTCAGCCGCATTAGCAGCCTTTACACTTCCGCCGTATTGTATAATAATGTTTTCACTTACATTTCCAAATAATGTATTTATTTCACCACGTATCCACTTGCAAACTTCATTTGCATCTTCTTTTGATGCAGTTTTTCCAGTACCGATAGCCCAAATCGGCTCATAAGCTATAATTGTCTTTTCAGCATCTTCTGCAGATAATCCTTCAAATGCTTTTCTTACTTGTGATGTAACAAATTCTTTTGTTACTCCAGCTGTTCTTTGATCTAAAGATTCTCCAACACAAACTATTGGTTTCAAATTATGTGCTAAAGCAGCTTTAAGCTTTTTATTAACACTTTCATCAGTTTCATTGAAATATTGTCTTCTTTCTGAATGTCCTATGATCACATATTCAACCCCAATACCATCAAGCATTCTAGGTGATATCTCACCCGTGTATGCTCCGCTTTCAGCGAAATGAACGTTTTGAACACCAACTTTTACGTTAGTTTCTTCAAGGAATTGTTGCGTTATAATAACATCAATATAAGGAACACAAAGTACGATTTCATTTTCCGTTTTCTTATTCTTCATGAGCTCCACAAAAGAACGCATAAATGTTATAACTTCTACTGGTGTTTTATTCATTTTCCAATTCCCTGCAATAACTTTTTTTCTCATATCAATCCACTCCTTTACAATATGATGTCTATTTATCTTGCAAACAAGCAATTCCCGGAAGGACTTTACCTTCAATAAATTCAAGTGATGCTCCACCACCAGTTGAAACATGTGTCATTTTCGAAGCAAGCCCAGCTTTTTCTACAGCAGCAGCACTATCTCCGCCACCAATTATCGTTACAGCATCTTCATTTTCTGCAAGTGCTTTAGCTATGCTATTTGTTCCATTCGCAAATTTATCAACTTCAAAAAAGCCTACTGGACCATTCCATATAATAGTCTTATACTCCTTTATAGTATCAACAAAAAGTTTTACAGATTCAGGGCCAATGTCTAATCCCTCTAAACCGTCTGGAATATCATTTGAAGGACATACACTAATTTGAGCACTTTCAGATGATTCTGCCGCACAAACCGTATCTATAGGGAAATATAACTTTACATTCTTCTCTTTAGCTTTTTCAAGGACATCTCTTGCTACATCTAGTTTGTCAAGTTCGCAAATAGAATTTCCAATATTTCCGCCTTGTGCTTTTGCAAAAGTATACGTCATTCCTCCACCAATCATTAATCCATCAACTTTATCTAATAAATTTTCAATAACTCCTATCTTAGTAGAAACCTTTGAGCCACCTAATATTGCTAAGAAAGGTCTTTTAGGATTGCTTAAAGCATCTCCCATTATTCCAATTTCTTTTTGAATTAAATATCCACAAACTGCAGGTAAATAATCTGCAACACCTGCTGTTGAAGCATGTGCTCTATGAGCTGTACCAAAAGCGTCATTTACAAAAATCTCTGCAAGAGACGCAAGCTCTTTTGCAAATGCTGGGTCATTGGCTTCTTCTTCCTCATGTAATCTAACATTTTCTATAAGCATAACATCCCCATCTTGTAAGCTGTTTGCCTTCTCTTTTGCATCTTTACCGATTACATCTTTGGCAAAAAGAATATCTCTATCTAATAATTCAGATAATCTTTTTGCTACAGGTGCAAGCGATAATTTATGTTTTGTTTTTCCTATATGTGAACATAAGATAACTCTAGCACCATGCTCCATTAAATATTTTATTGTTGGAAGAGCCTCTCTAATTCTTCTATCATCTGTTATCTTAGTCTTATCTTCAACATCTAGTGGAACATTAAAATCACATCTAACTAAAACTCTTTTTCCACTCACATCAATATCTTCAATAGTCTTTTTATTTAACATATTTTCCATCCTCTCATAATAATCAAAAGTAGGTTAGAGATGTGGGAGATTCCCACATCTCTTTTAAATTTATTATTCAACTGTGCTCATATATTCTGCTAAGTCTAATAATTTGTTTGAATATCCCCATTCATTATCATACCAAGCTACTAATTTTACGAATGTATCTGTCAATGCGATACCAGCTTTTTCATCAAAAATAGATGTTCTAGAATCATGAATGAAATCAGATGAAACTACCAAATCATCAGTATATCCCAAAATTCCTTTTAGTTCGCCTTCTGAAGCTTCTTTAATAGCTGCACATATCTCTTCATATGTTGCAGGCTTTTCAAGGTTTACTGTTAAATCTACTACAGAAACATCAATAGTTGGAACTCTAAAAGACATTCCTGTTAATTTTCCATTAAGTGATGGAATAACTTTTCCTACAGCTTTTGCAGCTCCTGTAGAAGAAGGAATAATATTATAGCTTGCCGCTCTTCCACCTCTCCAGTCTTTCTTAGATGCACCATCAACAGTCTTTTGAGTTGCAGTAATTGAATGAACTGTTGTCATAAGTCCATCTTTAATTCCAAACTTGTCATTTATTACTTTTGCAAGTGGCGCTAAGCAGTTTGTTGTACAAGAAGCGTTTGAAACTATATTCATATCACTTGTATATGATTTATGATTTACACCCATAACAAACATTGGAGCATCCTTAGAAGGTGCGCTTATTACAACCTTTTTAGCTCCACCTTGTAAGTGTGCACTAGCTGCCTCGACAGTTGTAAACACACCAGAACATTCAAGTACATATTCTACGCCAACCTCTCCCCATGGGATTTGTGCAGGCTCTTTTTCATTGAATACTTTTATCTTTTTACCATTTACTACTATGCCATCTTCCTCTGCATAAACCTCTCCTTTAAAAGATCCATGAATCGTATCATGTTTAATCATATATACCATATAATCAGCAGTAATAAAAGGATCATTTATCGCAATAACCTCAACTCCTTCTTTATCAAAAGATGCAGAAAAAGCCAAACTACCAATTCTGCCAAAACCATTAATACCAACTTTTACAGTCATATTATCTTCCTCCTTATTTTATTTTCCAATGCATATTCTATACCATTTTTACTTAAATATCAATAATTTATTATTTTTTAAAATTACTATTATGTAAAATTAAAATAAATTTAAAAACCAAAACGCTTTCATCTCATATATCTACTAATTTCCTTAAAATAGTCTCCAAATAATTTTGTTTTTTCTTTGCGTTGCAAGATGATGGAAATTATTACAGTTTTCATATCTATTTTCTGTTCATTGCCTCTTGAATTTTTTCACTTCTTTTAGAGGCAATCCCTACAGCCGACCTTTTGTACCTTTCTTACATTCTATTGCCATCTACACGTATATTGAACATTTAACTAGTAGATATACGTTATGCATACAAAAAAGGATTACCCTTTCAGGTAATCCTCTCATACTGCGTCACTTTGACGCGGACGACATCCTCTGGAAATTCATTGATTCCCGCAAAGAAGCGCCGCAGTTCTTCCTCGAGCCTAACCAGCAGCCTTTCTTCATCGGGTACCGTCTCGATGATTCTCTGCCCATTATAGGGGCTTCCTTCATTACCGTCCCCTTTGAACGTCAGATCAAAAGTAACTTTGTAGGATGCCTTCATCTTGAACTCCTCCTAAGTTTTTTATCCATTACATACTTTTTAGTATGCTTTGAATCAACTTTCCTTTACATTCCCTTCCTTAACCGTGTAAATCTTTCCGATGGTTAAGGCTTTCTCATCTACCCCTGTTCCATCCAGAAATGCATATTTCTGCATTTCTTTTCCCGGAATCAAGCGTTGCTGACCATCAGCACATAATTCCAAGCAGCACCTCTTCCGGGTGGTCACCTCTTTCTCACCTGTAACGGGATTGTACAGATGTATTCCCTCAGGGAGCCTGACGATACGCATTTTCGGTTCCTTAAATCTTTTACTTCCAAAAATATCCCGCATTGCTGTCGGCATTTTCTCCTCCTCCATTCTATAATTCTAGAGTCGATAGATACAAGATAACATACTAACATTATCATTATACCACATTTTTACATAATGTCAAGACAACACTATAGACATAAGGACGGAGTTTTTGTCTATACTTCTTAAAATCAATTCGCCTAGTACAATAGGTTCAATCAATATAGACAAAAACTCCGTCCCCATGTCTACCTTTTTTGGTGCCCAAGGCGGGACTCGAACCCGCATGGTTTCCCGCACGATTTTGAGTCGTGTGCGTCTGCCAATTCCGCCACTCGGGCAAGTAGCACTTCTAAAGTACCACTTGATTATATGTTATTTTCAGGTAGAATGCAACAAAAATTTTTAATATTTGTACTACTCCCACCTAACACGCTCATCTGAAATAATTGTAGTTGCTCCGTGTCCAGGGTAAACTATCGTATTATTAGGTAATTTCATCAATTTGTCTTTTATCGACCATTTGATATCTCTTTCAGAGCCTGTTTTTAAGTCTGTTCGCCCATAAGTTCCTTTAAATAGAGTATCACCAGAAAATAAAGCATCATTTATTAATATACACATACTCCCTGCCGTATGGCCCGGCGTATGTATTATTTGCGCTTTTATGTTTCCAATATTTATTACATCTCCGTCTTTTACTGTAATATCGGCAGTTATAAAATTTTCTTCTAATCCTAAAAAGTCACACATATTTATGCTTGCGTCAGTCATTCCATCTTTATCAGTTTCGTTTATAATTATACTTGCTCTCGGGAAGTCTCTTCTTATTGCTTTTAACCCAGCTATATGATCACCATGGCAATGCGTTAGCACCACATATCTTAACTTTATTCCTACATTGTTAACGTAATTATATATTTTATCAATATCCCCACCGCGCATCTATTAACATTCCTTCTTTAGTTTGTTCGTCTGCTACAACATACATGTTCGTATATATCTGAGTTATTCCTATTCTAGTTCGAAACGTTTTCATAATCATTTTTACCATCTCTCTTTACTTATCATTTCTGCCTATGTACATCGTAAACACTGTCTACTTTTCTTTCTGCTTTTATCACCTTGTTTAGCATATCTATATCTTCTACTTCTACTCCAATTGTTATTAGAGCAACCCTATTATTTTGAACAGTCCTTGCATTAATTGAGACTATTTTTGCTTTTAAGTCACTCGCAGCAAGCGTTACATCTGCAACCAAACCAGCTCTATCATTTGCATATATCTCTAATTCTGCGACATATGAAGCATTGTTTTCCTTGTACCATGCAACATCAATAAGCCTTTGTTCCTCTGTTAATAACTCTTTACAATTAACACAATCTGTTCTGTGTACGGAAACTCCTCTTCCTTTTGTTATATATCCAATTATCTCATCACCAGGAAGTGGATTGCAACACCTTGATAATTTTACAAGACAATTATCAATACCTTTAACTATTATTCCCGTCTTAGATACTTTTGGTTTTGCAATCTTTTTTAATTCACGTAATTCATCTATCTTTTTTTCTATTTCTTCTTCTTTATGTTCCTTTTTGTATTCCTCTAAAAGCCTAGTTATTATCTTTGCTGGAGAAATTGCTCCAAATCCAATAGCTGCATAACAATCATCTAGAGTATTATATTTATATCTTTTTAGTGCAATATCTACCCACTCTGGTCTGAACAATTCTGTAAATGACATGCCTATTCTCTTTAGTTCTTTTTCGACTAACTCTTTTCCTTTTATAGTATTTTCTTCTCGCTGTGCTTTCTTAAACCAGTTTTGTATCTTGTTACGAGCTTGTGTTGTTTTTACAATTTTTAGCCAATCTCTACTTGGCCCTTTTGCATTATCAGATGTTAATATTTCTACAATATCACCGTTTTGGAGCTTAGTCATAATTGGCACTATCTTGCTATTAATCTTAGCACCAACCATCCTATGCCCAACCTGCTCATGTATAGCATAAGCTAAGTCTACAGGTGTACTCCCAGCTGGCATTGATTTTATATCTCCTTTAGGAGTAAAGACAAACACATCCTCTTCAAACAAGTCAAACTTTAATTTACTCATAAAATCCCTATCATCATTTGTTTCCTTTTGCCACTCTATCGCTTCTCGAAGCCATGATAGTTTTTCATCAGAAGCTGTTATATTCTTTCCTTCCTTATATGCCCAATGCGCCGCAATACCATACTCCGCTACACGGTGCATATCCCACGTCCTTATTTGAACTTCAAAAGGAACTCCTCCATTTCCAATAAGAGTAGTATGTAACGATTGATACATATTAGGTTTTGGCATTGCTATATAATCCTTAAACCTTCCTGGCATCGGCTTATACAACTCATGAACTAGTCCTAATGCTGCATAACAATCTTTTACAGAATTAACTATTATTCTCATAGCAAATAAATCATATATTTGTTCAAGCGTTTTATTGTCTCTAAGCATTTTTCTATGAATGCTATACAAGTGCTTAGGTCTTCCATATACTTCGGCTTCAATACGCACTTCCTTTAGTTTTTTTCTGATTTCAACAATTACGTCATTTATAAATTTTTCTCTCTCTGCTCTCTTAGAGTTAATACCTTCTACTAATTCTTTATATGCTTCTGGTTCTAAATACAAAAAACTTAAATCTTCTAGCTCCCATTTTATAGAATATATTCCTAGTCTATTAGCAAGTGGAGCATATATTTGTATTGTTTCCTTTGCTATTGCAATCTTTCTATCATCACTTAAATGTTTCAAAGTTCTCATATTATGAAGCCTATCTGCAAGCTTTATCATAACCACACGAATGTCTTTAGCCATAGCCATAAAAAACTTTCTGTAGTTTTCTACTTGCTCTTCCTCTTTATCTAAGTAATTAAACAGTTTACCCAATTTTGTTACGCCATCAACAAGCATTGCAATTTCTTCACCAAACTCTTTTCGTATCTCGTCTAGGGTAGCCGATGTATCCTCTACCACGTCATGAAGCATAGCTGCACAAATAGCATAATCATCTAATTCGAGCGTAGACACTATATACGCAACCTCTAATGGATGAATTATATATGGCTCATTTGATTTTCTGAGTTGCCCCTCATGATGAACATTAGCGTATTCAAATGCTTTCCTTATTAACTTTACATCTGTTTTTCTATTATAGCTTCTGACTCTTAAAATTATATCATCAATCGTAACCATATCATCATCTCCTTATACATGCACATACGATCATAAACTTTTTTTAACATCTTTTATATTTAATTGAACTTTTTCCACATTGTTAAAGCAATTTATTTCTATAGTA
This sequence comes from uncultured Clostridia bacterium, assembly GCA_944393265.1. Lineage (GTDB taxonomy): Bacteria > Bacillota > Clostridia > TANB77 > UBA1234 > UBA1234. The sequence goes on from CALXZO010000017.1 coordinate 11,955, forward strand.
TTTAATACATCAACTTTGTCACCGATTTTTATACTATGTCTTTTTTCTCCCATATTAAATCCTATTGCATCAGTTATATACCCTCCATCTTTAAGTGTCAACTTTAAATGCTTTTCATTTGAGAGTGTTCGTATCCCATCTACTTTTATATTTTTATATACAAATACTGGTGGTGGATTTGCTTCGCCGTGTGGCTCTAGCATTTCAAGTTGCTTAACGGTATCAATAGATATATTCTCTGTCGTAATTTCCGTATCAACAAAAACTGTTGGTACAAATGCATCAATATTTTTTCTATCGGCATATTCATTTAGTTTGCTAGCAAATGCCTCAATATTATTCTCATCAATAGTAATTCCTACAGCCATTTCATGTCCACCAAACTTAGTCAATAAGTCTGAGCACTGCGTTAAGGCATCATGTAAATCCAGGCCTTCTATGCTTCTTCCCGAGCCCTTTCCTTTTCCGTTTTCTATAGAAATAAGTATAGACGGCTTATAGTACATGTCTGTTATCTTTGATGAAACGATACCTATTACCCCGTGGTGCCAATGTTCCTTACTCACAACAATTACACTATTTTTATATAGCTTTTCATTTTCAATTTTCTCTATTGCTTCATTTAATATTTTCTTTTCAATCTCTTGTCTTTCCTTATTCATATCATTTAACTTTAAAGCAATATCATGTGCTTTATTTTCATCATCAGTAAGTAATAAATCTAAAGCCAATCTTGCACAGCCCATCCTACCACAAGCATTAATTCTTGGAGCTAGTCCAAAAGAAATTGCGCTTGAATCAATTTTACTGTATCCAGTAACTTTTAGTAATTCTCTAAGCCCAATATTTTTAGTTTGCTTCATCAATATAATTCCAAAATATACTATAATTCTATTTTCATCTCTTAACGGAACTATATCTGCAACCGTTCCAAGACTTACTATATCTATATACTTTAAATATGCTTTTCTGTCTAAGTTAAGTCTTAATGATATAGCTTGTATTAATTTAAATGTCACGCCAACGCCTGCCAAATATGGCCATGGATACATATTGTCCCTTCTTTTAGGATCAATAACTGCAACAGCATTTGGCAATGTTTCTGGACATTCATGATGATCAGTAATAATTACATCCATTTTTAAACTTTTCGCAAATTCAACTTCATCAAATCCAGAGACTCCACAGTCTACTGTGATTATAAGCGACGTACCATCTTCAAAAATATGTTTTATTGCTTCATTATTAAGTCCATATCCTTCTTCCAATCTGTTTGGTAAATAAGTAGTAGCTTCGATTCCTATACTGCAAAGGAATTTCACAAGTACCGCTACGCTAGTAATACCATCAACATCATAATCTCCATATATGGTAACTTTTTCTTTTCTATCTCTTGCTAATATAATCCTATCAATAGCATAATTTATATCATTTAATAAAAAGGGATCATATAAGCAATCTATTCTCGGATTCAAAAAATTTTGAATCTCATCATGATGTCTAAACCCTCTAGTATATAAAATTTTAGAGAGTATTGTCGGGATATTATTTTCACTTGCTATTTTTTGCACCTCTGCATCATCAATTTTTACATATTCCCATTTCTTATTCATTCACAACTCCACAATTCTTAAAAATCTATTATTTTCTGAAGAGAGATTCTACAATTCTTCTACAATCTCTCATTACGTCTTCCTCATCTATGCTTGTAATCTTCCTATCTTCCATGACAACCTTACCATCTATAATCGAGGTCTGAACATCAGCCCCATTGACAGAATATGCAAGCAATGAATATATATTATGTAGCGGGCATAGATGTGGCTTATTTGTATCAATAATTATTATATCTGCTTTTTTGCCTTCCTCTAAAGAGCCAACTTCACTATCTATTCCCAAAACTTTAGCTCCTTCGATAGTTGCCATTTTAATAACATCTTCAGCCGATAAAGCCGTTGCACTATTATATAAAACTTTTTGTAAATATGCTGCACTTTTTATTTCTTCAAACATATCTAACGTGTTTGTGCTTCCTTGTCCATCTGTTCCAAGTGCAACATTTATACCATTATCTCTAAGCTTTTTTATATCTGCTATTCCACTGCCTAGCTTTTGGTTTGATATTGGATTATGAATTATTCCACCGCTAATATCTTTTAATGTTTCTAATGAATCTGCGTCTACTTGTACTCCATGTGCAAGCATAACATGATAATTAAATACCCCTGCTTTTTTTAGATATTCTGTAGAAGTCATATTATACATTTCTCTCATCTGTTTTACTTCATCTCTCGTCTCAAGATAATGTATATGTATAGGCGTTCCCAATCTATCTGCAAGCTTAACACCCATTTTCATAGTATCCGGTGGGCATGTGTAAGGTGCATGTAATCCAACACACACTTTTATTCTGCCATCACATTTATTATGCCAATTATTATATAATTCCTCAGCCTCCGCAATTCTTTTAATAGCTTCTTCTTCACTAGAAATAATTGCTCTAGCCAATATTGCTCTGAGTCCAAGTAGCTCAGCCGCTCTAGCGGTTTCCTCTTCATAAAAGTAATGGTCATTAAAAGTAGTTGTCCCACTTTTTATCATCTCAATTCCCGAAAGCAACGAAGCATGGTAAACATCGCTCTTTGTCATATTGTTCTCAACCGGCCATATCTTTTTTGACAACCATTCCATAAGCTCGGATTCATCTGAATAACCTCTAAACAAAGACATTCCAACATGTGTATGTGCATTAATTAATCCAGGCATAACAATTTTATTTGTCGCGTCAATTACTTTATCCACATCACATTCAATCATACCTATTCGTGATATTCTATCATCTTCAATCAAAATATCTCCTTTATGTATTTCTGTGGCCATAGAAACAATATACCCATTCTTTATTAAAACTTTCATTTTTCCTCCTCTGTATTTTGGCTTTATATAATATTAAGACTACTCCATTATCTCTTTCAATGCTTCCCCTATAATTTTATAAATATCTGAAAGCATAACATCTAATGCAATTTCTTTATCAAAAAATTCTTTTATTTTTACGTTCGATGCTAATATTGCATATAAAGATTGTAGCTTCTCTATTTTTTCTTGTTCCGCTTCTTTTCCTTGCATTAAAAGATTTTGAATTTCCATTTGCTTGTCCCTGAAATCTTTTATCATTTCTTTATTCTTTTCATCTTTATAAAGTTCTTCTTTTAATTCTAAATATTCTTTTACTTCCTTGCAATTTTTTAGCGCTCTAACTAGTTCATGTGCATTATCATATGGATTCATAATTTTTACCTCCTCAAATCTACTTATATGTAGATTATCTATCATTTCGCAAGTAATGTCAAGAAGCGTGAAAAATGTATAATAAAGTATCAAAATATTTTTTACTTTAATCTTTGTATGTATTTTTTTTATTATTTTACACACAATATTTTTAAATTATATTTTACACATATTAACATAAATAATTAAACTAGGAGACCATTATGAAAAATATATTTAAATTTACTCCTTCACAAAATAGAGATAATTTTAAAATTAAACCTGCTGAGCCCTCTCCAACCTACAGTAAAGACATTAATATCAGCTCAGACCTTAACAAGAATGTTACACTACTAAAAGAATTGTTACATTTTCCAAAATCAAACGATATTCAGTTTAGATTTTTTGATATTACCATTAATGATAACAAATACAGTTCGCTACTAATCTTTTATGATGGATTAGTTAATTCAGAATTTCTTAATAATTATATATTAAAGCAATTAATGCAAAATTACTCGTTTCAACAAGAAGAGTCTAAAAATATCATAAAAAAAAAGGAAACGCTTGATATTAAAACAATTATTTTAGGCTCTATATTGGCTGAATCACAAGTAAGTTTTGTGGAAAATTATAAACAAGCAATCTCCATGATTATAAATGGTGATGCTTTATTACTTGTGGATTCTCTAAATATAGGAATTGTATGCGATGTCAAAAAAATTCCATCTAGAAATGTCAGTAAGGCTGAAAATGAAATGAATATTAATGGACCATCTGAAGCCTTTATTGAAAACTTTAGGACCAACACCGCATTAATTAGGAAATTCGTTAAAGATGAAAACTTAATATTTGAAACTATCGAAGTCGGAAAGCAAAGTAGTACAAAATGTGCTATTTCATATATTTCAACAATTGCAAATGATTCATTAATCGATGAAGTTAGAAGAAGAATCTCTTCTATCGATATTGACTATTTACTAGATAGCGGTCAATTAGAACAATTAATAGAAGATAAAACTTTTTTAATAGATCCGCTAATTATAAGCACTGAACGTCCTGATAAAGTCGCATCGCATTTAATTGAGGGGAGAGTTGCAATAATTGTTCAGGGTAGTAGCAATGTCTTAGTTGTTCCTGCAATGTTATATGACTTTACGCACCCTTCAGAGGACTCTTATATTCGATACCCATATTCTCTGCTACTCCGAATATTAAGAATTCCTTCAATTTTCTTATCAATTTTTTTGCCAGGCCTTTATATTGCAATATGTAATTTTCATCAAGAAATGCTACCCACAGATATGCTTTTTGCAATAGCTGGTACAAAAGAGAAAGTGCCTTTTTCAATGCTAATAGAACTTTTAATTATGGAAATAGCCTTTGAAATAATACGTGAGGCAAGTATAAGAACACCAGCTCCTATTGGTCCAACACTACGGAATTGTTGGTACATTAATCTTAGGTCAGGCAATAGTTAGTGCAAACATTGTTAGCCCACTATTAGTTATAGTAGTTGCACTTACTGGTAGTAGCGCTTTCGCAATTGCAAACTTTTCTCTTAACTATAGTTTTAGAATTATGAGATTTTATTATATATTTCTCCGGCGCACTCGCAGGATTTTTTGGCATAGCTATTGGTGTATTTATTCATCTTTGTTCGCTTACAACAACTTCATCTTTTGGCGTTCCGTATTTGACTCCACTTTCACCATTTAGAAAAGGTGCTTTTAAAGATGATATTTTTATTACACCTATTTGGAAACAGGAAAATCGCCCTATAGTTCTAAAAACAAAAAATTCAAAAAAAGCAGCTCATATATCTAGAAAGTGGGTACAAAAAGGAGGAACGCATGAATGATTTTTGACGGAATTATTACTAGTTGGGAATGTATAGCAATGATCGTTTGTATTTCTTCAATACACCTAATCCTTTCATTTCCAACATTTATTGCAGATGATTATGCAAGCGCCACACTATTACAGAGTATTTATCTTGCTATTATTGTCGGTATTTTCTTCTTTATATTATTTAAAATGTACGCAAAGTTTAAAGATAAGGATATCCTAGATATTGCAAAATATGTGGGTGGTAACTTTTTAATGTATTTAACTGGTATCATGCTAATCATCTACTTGTTAATATCATCTACTATTACACTAAGTGAATTTACTGAAAATATAAATTCTGTTTTATTTTATAATGCCCCAGCGTCATATATAAGTTTACTTTTTGTAATAGCAATCTTATTTGGTGCATTAATTGGACTAAAAGGAATTTTCAGGACAAACGCTATAATTACACCACTATTAATATTGAGCTTTATTTTCCTGTTTTTATCGCAATATGATAATGTAGACTATACAAACTTTTTGCCAATATTTCGGTACTGGCGCAAAAAATATTTTTCTTAATGGAGCATTTAAGTTCGGAAGGTATGAAAGCTTTATTATGTTCTTTTTTGTATCTCCAAATATAAAGAATTTAGGGAAAACCGTGGCAAAATCTTTTCTGCTATCTACAGCTATTATTCTCTTATCTTTATTTTTACTATTTGGAATAATTCCATATCCATCTATAACAGAGCACTACTTTCCAATGTACGAATTAAGTAGACTTATTAGCTATGGAAGATTTATTCAGCGTGTAGATTCTATATTTATGTTGATATGGTTACTTGCGACTTTTATATACCTGTCTGTAGCTGTTACATTTGCTATTCATATTATGAAAAAATTATTTAATATTACCTACTTTAAAAGGTTAATACCTTCTATGGCAATACTAATAATGTCTATTAGTTTACTCCTTTCGTCATATATAACGATACTAGAAATTAAAAAGATTTTACTAAAATACGTCGTGCCTATAGGGTTATTCTTATATCCATTTATTATATTGATAATAGCTACTATTAAGCAAAGATGGAGGAAAAATGAAGAAACTTCTTAAAATTATTTTAATTATATCAATTCCCATATTCTTCACTGCATGCTACGACAAAGTAGAACTAGATGACCTAGCATATGTAATAGGGATTGGCGCAGATGTAGGCGAGGGAGAAAATTTAAATATAACTTATCAAATAGCTATTCCTGTTAAAATTGAAAAAGACAATAGCGAGTCTGGGAAGGAAACATACACCACATATACTGTGTCCGCTCCATCATTATATATGCGGTAACTCCCTTGTAAATTCGATTACAAGTAAGAAAGTAACTTTGTCACATGTTAAGCTAATAGTATATTCTGAAGAATTAGCTCGTTCAGGTTTAAGTGGTCATATAAATAATTTAGCTAACAATACTCAGATTCGTCCAAAAACTACTGTTTCTGTTTGCCGTGGAAAAGCTGAAGATTTTTTTAAGGAAGTCACTCCTATTTTAGAAGTGAGCCCTGCAAGATATTACGATTTAATATTAAGTTCATTTAACTATACTAGTGAAACCGCTAATACCGAGTTAATTAACTTTTATACGGCGACTCAATCAATAGAGCGTGAAGCCTTTACAATACTTTTAAAAACCACAAAAAATGGCGATGAAAAAGGTTCCTCAAATGTTTCTTTTGATGGATTGGCTGTTTTTAAAGGAAATAAGATGGTTGGAGAAATAGTTCCTTCTCTAGTAAGAGGACATTTACTTGTTTCTGGAGGTCTACAAGATTTAACTATTACTTTGCCTGACGTTCAAGATACAGAAAAAACTTTAACAGTAAATATAAAGCAATCTAAATCTCCAAAATTTGATGTAAAGATTGAAAAAAATATACCTAAAATAAAGATAGATGTTTATATAAATGCTCGTTTGCGTTCTGTTAGTAGCACTACCGACTATTTAGAAAGCGAAAACAAATACGCCCTTAACGAAGAAATTAAAGAGAATATAAAACTAGCAGTTCTTGATTATTTGAATAAGATAAAAGAGTTAGATAGTGATATCGCTGCTTTAGGCAGATTTGCCAAAAAGAATGTTTTAACACACAAAGAATTTGAAGAACTTGATTGGCCTAGTATTTTTAAAAATTCTGAATTTGAAATAAATGTACACTCAGAATTAAATGTATATCAAATCATATTTCATAAGATTCCTCAAAAAGAATAATTTAAAAGAAAGGAAAGTAATAATATGTCTTTCAATATAATCATATCTATACTCGGTGTACTTTCGGGAATGTACGCACTCACATATGCTAATTGGGAATTTTCAAATAAAAATAAATTAGGTGCAACAGTAATTTATATTTTTACCATTACAAGTATATTTTTATCTGTTTTTCAAAATTTCGCTTGACTTAAGAATTGGGCGAATTCACATATTCGCCCAATTTAAGACTCTATCTAACTATTAAAATCAACGAGCCAGATGCAATTGTAAGTATAATCCATACTAACCCGAAGATTTTAGTTAATCTTGCAAGTTTAGCATCTTTACTAGCTCCCATTGACCCAGATTGATTTGCTGTTCCAGTAATTATATTGCCTTTACTTTGATGGTCTTGTAACAATACTAATATTATAACTATTATACTAACAAAAACTTGTATTATTGTTATTATATTCTCTAATATTTCCATGGTTTATTCCTCCTTGTTTTCAACAAATAGTATGATACCATATTTTTTAGTGCTTGACAAGCCTTTTTAAAAACAAACTATGCTTTGTTAATTATCTTTGTTTAAGAACTATTTGCTTTTTTCCACTTGTCGTCTTATAATGAACCATGTAACGAATTAGACTTTTCCCTTTTTTTACCATAAATAATTTTTTTGATTTTTATAGCATCGAAAGGAGTAATTTTATGAAAATAAATATTGTTTTAGTAGAACCCGAAATACCTCAAAATACTGGAAATATAGCGAGAACTTGTGCTGCAATAAATGCGAAACTTCATCTTATTCATCCTTTGGGATTCGATATCTCAGAAAGACAAGTTAAACGAGCAGGCCTTGATTATTGGGACAAACTAGAAATTGAAGAACACAGCTCTCTCTCCGCCTTTTTAGAAAAATATCCCGTTGAAAATAATCATATGTTTTTTCTTACAACAAAAGGTCAAAAAAATTATTCTCAGGTCAACTTTGCTAATTATGATAACATTTTTGTCTTATTTGGTAAGGAAACAAAAGGACTCCCTGAAAACTTGCTTCTTAATAATCTAGATAAATCAATTAGAATACCTATGAGTCAAAATATACGTTCACTAAATCTTTCAAATTCAGTAGCCATCGTTGTTTATGAGATACTTAGGCAACACAACTTTGATGGGCTTGAAGAAACAAGTACATACTTAAACAAAAAATACAACTTATAATTTAAATAATAAATTAAGCTCTTGTTCCGCCAGCTTTTACTATTTAGAACAAGAGCCATTTATTTATATTTTATCTATATTTTTTATAATATATTCTTTGATCTCTGGAGGCATCAAATTTAGATTTTTAATATTTTCTTTATCTACGAGAACTACTTCATAGTTTCCATATTTTTCATAATCTCTAGATGTAAATTCCGGACCATATCCGGTTCCAACTTCTCCAGAAAAGTAGTCTGCTAGAAAAAAGTATTCGTTTTTTTCCTTAGTTCTCAAATGAAATTTTTCCTTTCTAAGAAGGATCTCTATTCCTATTTCCTCCATTATCTCTCGTTTAACTGCTTCTTCTAATACTTCGTCTTCTTCTACTCCCCCACCGGGTATCACGTAATATAATCTTTTTTCAGTTCCAAAACCTTTTTCTCTTTTTATTAAAACTATCTTATTATTATAGTTAATTATTGCTGCGACCCTAGTTCTCATAACTTTCTCCTTAAAAATTATTTATCTCTATTACTTTATATCCTGCTTCTTCAATCGCCTTTTTTAAAATATCATTTGATACACTTTCATCGGCTTTAATTTTTGCACATTTGCTTTCTAAACTCATTTCTACTTCTTGTACTCCATCAATTTTTAGCAATGAATCTTGAACTCTACTAGTACAATGCTCGCAAGCCATCCCCTCAATTTTAATGACCTTGTTTAGCACATTAAACTCCTCCTTCCTCGTTTTTTGGTTAGTAGTAACCACTGATAAATCTAGCCTTTTAAGTCTAAGCGCATTTGTAACAACACATACACTACTTAAACTCATCGCTACTGCTGCTATCATCGGATTTAGCTTAATTTCAAAAATAGGAAACAATATTCCAGCTGCAACAGGTATTCCAACAATGTTATATACAAATGCCCAAAATAAATTTTCTTTAATATTTCTCATAACAGCCCTGCTAAGCTTTATAGCACTAATAACATCCAACAAATCGCTTTTCATAAGAATTATGTCTGCACTCTCGATTGCAATATCTGTACCAGTACCAATTGCTACTCCTACGTCAGCACTTATAAGCGCTGGCGCATCATTTATTCCATCTCCGACCATTGATACTTTTTTGCCAGAATCTTTTAACTCAGCTATTTTCTTCGCTTTTTCCTCTGGATATAATTCAGCTATAACTTCGTCTATTCCCACTTTTTCCTTTATACTTTCTGCAACAATTTTATTATCCCCGGTTAACATTATAACACGTATGCCCATCTTTTTTAAATACTTAACTGCAAGAATACTATTATCTTTTATTGTATCTGCTACTCCTATAATACCAACTGCTTTTTCCTCATTTGCAAAAATTAGTGGCGTAATACCTTGTTTAGATAACTTCAAAATATCCTTTTTTATATCCTCGTTTAGTAAGATATTGTTGTCCACAATTAGCTTTTCATTACCACCAAAATATTTTTTACCATTTATTGTTCCACAGATGCCCTCACCAAAAACAGCTTGGAATTCTGTAACATCATCTATCATAATTTTTTCTTCTTCACATTTTTTTATTATAGCTTCTGCAAGAACGTGCTCACTACCTTTTTCTAAACTCCCAGCAATTCTTAATAATTCATTTTTAGATATTCTATTGTCATATAACTTAATTTCAACAACTTCAGGTTTTCCTTTTGTAATGGTTCCCGTTTTATCCAAAACAACTGTATCTATATGATGCATCGTCTCAATAGCATCGCCTGATTTTATTAATATCTGATTTTCTGCTCCTTTTCCTGTTCCAACCATTATAGCAACTGGAGTGGCAAGTCCAAGTGCACACGGGCAAGATATTACCAAAACGGAAATTGCAAATGACATAGCCTCTTCAAACGTAGCTCCAACTATTAGCCAAATCAATAACGTTAAAATGGATATAACAATAACTACTGGCACAAAAATTCCTGCTACCTTATCTGCCAGTTTAGCTATAGGTGCTTTACTAGCTGATGCTTCTTCAACAAACTTTATAATCTGGGCTATAGTCGTATCTTCTCCAACTCTAGTAGCCTTGGCGCGAATTAACCCAGACTTATTTATACTAGCAGAAATAATAGTATCGCCTTCCTTCTTCTCAACAGGAATACTTTCACCAGTTATCGTAGACTCATCAAATGAAGATTTTCCCTCTTCAATAACTCCATCAACTGCCACAGATTCTCCAGGATGAATAACGAACAATTCTCCTTTTGTAATATCTTCAACTTTTACTTTTTCCTCTTTTCCATTTCTAATAACTGTAACAAATTTAGGTGCTAAATTAATAAGTTTCGAAATTGCATCACTTGTTTTGTTTTTAGCTTTGGTTTCAAAATATTTCCCTAAAGTTATCAATGTGAGAATCGTTCCGGCTGATTCAAAATAAACATTATACATAAACGAATGTACTATGTCTGTGTTTTCATGACCTAACCCATAACCAATCTTATATATTGCATAAATCCCATATATCGTAGAAGCCGTACTACTAATTGCAATTAAACTATCCATATTAGGGCTCTTCTTAAATAAGGCTTTGAACCCATTTGCAAAATACTTTCGATTAACATACAATATTGGAAGTAATAATAAAAATTGCGTAAAAACAAAATTGATTGCATTTTGTATTCCCATAAAGTGGCTATAAAACCATGAAACATTTTCGCTCGTGTATAACATATGCCCCATTGAAATATACATAAGCGGAATCAAAAAAACAAATGAAATAATCAACCTCTTTTTCATATTCTTAAGTTCATCATCACTTTTTATATTATTATTTTTCTCCTTATTATTAGATTCTGCATTTTTCTCCGTTGCCCCATATCCAGCGTCTTCAACACACTTAATAATAGTCTTTGTAGTTACCTTATTCCCATCAAATTCCACACTCATGCTATTCGTAAGAAGATTAACACTTACTGTCTGAATACCATCTAATTGAGATGTATCTTTTTCAATTCGTGAAGCACATGCCGCACAAGACATCCCTATTACATTAAATTCTTTTTTCATATATTTTCTCCTACTTAACTTTATTTTAAATATAACAAATAAATTCCTATAAATCCAATGGCTAAATTAGCAAACATATGTACAATCCACGATGCCCATATAGTGTATTTATCTGCTAAATAATTAAAAATCATTCCTCCAAGGGCAATAAAAAAAATAATTAATAAAAGGACCCAAATATTGAACCATGTAACCATCATTCCAACGTGGTATACTGCAAAAATTAATGCACTAAAACAACTTGCAAAAAATTTTGGTGTAAATTTTTTTAAATTAAGAAATATAAAACCTCTAAAAAAGAATTCTTCTATAAATGAATTTATTAATAAAATATACGTCGCAACAGTAAAATAATTAGCAACTGTTTTAGCAGTTGTACTCTTGAGCCCATCCACTGTTCCGCTAAAATCAATCAGCGGATTTACCAAAAAAAATGCACCTATAATTATAATACAAATAGATGCACCAATCTTAACAGCACGAATAAAACCATCTTTAGAAAGTTTCTGTTTTATCTCACTTAATATTCCCTTATTGCCATAAGCATATATTAGTGGTACTACAAGAAAAAATATAAGCTTTATGAAAGATTTTGTCCAATACTCTGCTTTTGCTACTCCATCTACCAAAATCATTGCTATACAGGCAATTAAAGTAATAAGTATTACAAAAACCGTATTCTTCTTTTCGCGCGATTGGCTATTCATATATTTCCACATCCTTAAAAAATAAATAACTTTTTTTTATTATACCTTATATTTATTTTTTCTGCTATAGAATATTTATTAATATGTAAAAAGCTCTGAACGTGTTTTTAATCACGGATTCAGAGCTTTCACATATTTATTCTATGATTCAAAAAATCTTTCCATACCCTTTTTTCACACTTGGACGAATTTTTCTTTACTGGCATTTGGTTTCCCCCGTTTGCATTTTTCAGTCATCCATCACAATACTATTTATCCGTCAACTTTGTCCTCTCCAACGATCTTCATTTTTATCATTTTGCAGTCATTTAGCAGAGTATATTTGAAGTTCATATTCTGAATATTAGGCGCTTCAGTATCACCATTTTCTTCTTGTTGCTTCAACAAACAATACTTATGGTAAAATTCCAAAGGTGGGACATCAATTTTGTCTAAAATCTCTCCGTCTCTTCTGAAAAAATAGAACACGCCTTCCTCATCTTCCGACTCTACAAAGACAAAAGTGCCATCCGTAAGCATTTTAGTACGTTTTTTAAGCATTATCATTTCCTCCTATAATTTCAGTTTATAATTAATTCCCCTACTGTTCCTCGCAGTTTCTCATCCACAACGTTTTTAATGGAAATGAGAATTAGCTTTTTGTCTTCATGAAAGCTGAGCTTCACTGTACCCCGAAGCTTTCTATCAGAATGTTCACAATCTGTTCCATATTTATAGGCAACATACAGTTCTATAATCTCTGAAACAAGCGCTGTTCCTTCCTCGTCTATCCGCTTACCATCCTTTCTAAAGAATATAAAAGTTTCTGAATCGCGTATCGTGGCCAAAATGTACTTTCCATTACATACCGCCACAGTGGTTCCATTCATAGTGAACACCCTCCTTTATGGTTATTTTACAATAGCTATACTACCACATATTATGTAATCTGTAAAGAACTCTTACAAAGATACCTCAAAATTGTTGTAATATCAATATACTTTTTATTCAAAGAAAGAGCTTTAATTTTAATATTTGTTGTAATAATAAATCATCATTGCAAAACTTTATAATTGAATCTTTAGTTATAAAAAATTAGTATATTTAAGTAAAAAGCTAAAGATTAAAAAATTTTTGGTTTTCATATGTCGGAGCAAGCTTAATTTTAAATATGAAATTTTTTTGTTTCATGTAAAAAGTTTTCAGCATCATAATATGTTAAATTTTTTTACTTTTCTATGAAAAACGAAACTTGCTCCATTCCAACTATTAGCAAATATATCAACTACTAAATAAAGAGTAAAAAAAACTAGTCTCATACGAAACTAGTTTCTGGCTCCTCTTGTAGGACTCGAACCTACGACCTGCCGGTTAACAGCCGGACGCTCTACCAACTGAGCTAAAGAGGAATATATAAATGTGGCAAAACCCTATTTTCACAAGAGGGAAACCCCTTACTATCTTCGGCTATCACGAGCTTAACTTCTGTGTTCGGTATGGGAACAGGTGTAACCTCGAACACATCTTCACCACGTTTTTTAGTATACTATGCTTTATTATTCTTGTCAATAATAAAATTTATTTTTTCAATGTTTTTTTGTAGATCTGCTGTTATATCTTATTACCACGTACAATTATTCATATTTAAAGCTTTTTTGGTTAACTTATCAATATAACGCTATCGTATATTAGGCGTACCATTAAATTTTTGACTATTCATCCATATTTTCATTACAAGCCCGTGTGGAAATATTTTTGCTCCAATCCATTGCATTTTATTCACAACTCCATATACTGATATGTCTTTATTTTTTTTATTCATATCTTTTATTGCTTTTCTTACAACTTTTTCCGTTTCATACATTGCTGTATAATTTATTATGACATCTTTTTCTTTATTTATTATTGCTCTATCAAAAAATTCTGTTTTTGTCCAAAATGGACATACTGCTAAAACTTTTATGCCTCTGTACTTTAGTTCTTGATTTAATGCTCTTGAATAAGAAAGCACAAAAGATTTTGTAGCAGCATATACATTTATGTACGGTAATGGCTGGAAAGCTGCGTCTGATGCGATGTTCACGATTTTAGAGTTTTCTTTCATGTATGGCAAAGATGCATCTGTTATCGTGACAACTGCCTTTATATTTAAATCTATCATATTTAATTTAATATCTGTGCTTATATTTTCATCATGTTCAATTTTGCCATATCCCGCAGCATTTACAAGCACTTTTATGTTAGGTTTTTCTTTTTCTAATTCCTCAATATATTTTTTTAAATCAACTTCGTTTGTTAAATCTAACGATAAACATTTTATGCTAGTTTCTATCTTTTCTTTTAATTCTTCCAATCTATTAGTTCTCCTAGCTATGACCCATATTTCATCAACATTTTCTGTTTTTGATAATTGAACTACAAATTCCCTACCAATTCCAGATGACGCTCCTGTTACTACAATAATATTTTTCATAGTCTCCTCCTTATTCGTATACACATATAATATCTCGTGCATTATATCATAAGATGAGAGCGAAATGTATCGATTTTTCATATTTCGAAATTTAAAGAATATAGTTCTGATATGTGGTATCCTTTTATTTATACAACTTCAATTTTCCCACAAGCTATTCTCTTTCCAGAATCTCCGCTTGGCTGAGTTTTAAAATCATCTGGCATATCATGTATTATAACAACTTTATCAATTACTTCTTGAATTTTAAATCTATCAGTATAAAAGGATAAATATGCATAGCCGTTGTTTCCGAATAACGGAGGTATATCTCCGGCATGCATTGGATGAACACAATCATCCGGATTATAGTGCCCACCAGCATTTGCAAATGGATCTTTATCGTTTCCTGTACAAGAACTTCCTTCATGGATGTGAAAACCAAATATTCTATGTTTGCATTTACCAACCTCGTAAGGTAAATTAAATATCTCAGCAGTTACTAAGACTCCTTCGCCTTTTCTCTTAAATATTATTCTTCCAGTAATTGTAGGATATTCTTTGCTTCCTGAAATATTTGCAAGTGCCATAACTGGTTCAAAATAAGACTTTGTGTCCATACTATCTCCTCCTCTTTTAATATCATATGCAGTAAAAGATTATTCGTCACTGTTCGAAGAGAAAACTTACAAAGTGTTAAATGTATAATTTTTCAAATAATAGCAATACTATCCCTATAGGTGGTGATAATTATGACAAACAAAGAAATTTTATACGTAGAAGATGCTTTAAGCCATGAAAAATTTATGGAATCATGTAGTCAAAAGACATCTTCAAAGCTAAGCGATCCAACACTTTCAAATTATATTTCGGAACTACAACAAAAACATTCTGAAATATACAATAAGTTTCTTAACTTATTATAAAATTTAAAATGTCATACTTTGACAAGAAAGGATTATTTATGGAAGACAAAGATTTAATGGAAAAAGAATTACTCCTTATTAAAGGCGCTTGTGATCTATACATGCACGGAGCGATAGAAGCTTCGACCGCTGAAGTACATTCAGCTTTTAAAAGCGCTTTAAATGAATCATTAGATATTCAAAACAAATTATATAACCTTATGAAAGAAAAAGGTTGGTATACAACTGAAAATGTCAATCAAAACGAAATTAATACAGTTAAGCAAAAATTTAATATGGCATAATTTCTTATGTCAGTAGGAATGAGGCTTTTTAACACATTTTTGTTTTGACATAACTTTTCAATGAAATCTCTACAGTGTCAAAAAGCTTCGTCTCTATTGATACAAAATCTAAAAAAACACAAAAAAAATCTGGCGAATTCCTATTTTCACAAGAGGGAAACCTCTTACTATCTTCGGCTATTACGAGCTTAAC
>CALXZO010000018.1 GCA_944393265.1 uncultured Clostridia bacterium
TTTTCATTTTTGTTCTTTTTTTATAGAGCGACTAAGAAATTATATATAAAATGTATTTTTATTCTTGTTCTAATTTAGGTTATTTTGCAATATACATGCAACAGAAGGGGGCACGTACGGATGATAGAAGAGCCTCAAAATAAGAGAGTAGTTAAATTATCTAATCTAAAGATAGGACAAAAAGGTAAAATACGAGCTGTTAATATAAATGATAGAAGAATAAAAAGGCACTTATTAGATATGGGAATGGTAAGAGGAACTATTGTTGAAGTTAAAGAAATCTCGCCATTTGGAGATCTTGTTAATATCATATTAAGAAATTATCAGCTATCAATTAGAAAGAAGGATTTAGAACATGTAATGGTGGAGGTGTTATAGTGTGAATATTGCATTGATAGGAAATCAGAACTCTGGTAAAACAACGTTATTTAATTGCTTAACGGGTATGAATGCTAAAGTTGGGAACTGGCCAGGTGTAACAATTGAAAAGAAAGTTGGAGTTATAAAAGGCACAACTCATAAACTAGTTGATTTACCAGGAATATATTCGCTTAGTTCATATAGCATAGAAGAAAAAATATCTAAAGAATATATTTTAAAAGAGAATCCTGATTTAATAATTAATACTATTGATGCTACTTCACTTGAGAGAAGTCTATATTTAACTACGGAGCTTTTGTCTTTAGATATTAATATGATTATTGTACTTAATATGGTAGATATGCTAGAAAAAAAGAAGATAGCAATTGATACAGTGGAGCTTGAAAAAAAGCTTGGGATAAAGGTTTTTAAAATTTCAGCGGTAAAGAAAACGGGAGTACAAAATCTTATTCATTATATAAAATCTAATTTGTTTAATAATACTAAAAGACATAAAATTAAAGTTTTTGATGAGGACATTGAAAGTAATATTAAATTTATTACAGGCAAATTATCTAAAAATATTAAGCATCCTACTTTTATTACTTTAGAGATATTACAAGATGATGAAACAGTTAAAACGCTTCAAACACCTGAATTTACTAAGATTAGAGAGAATATTGAAGAACGATATAAGATGGATATTGACGAGATTATAGCAACGCAAAGATATAATTATATAGATAATATATTAGTCTCCATATTAAAAAGAAAAGTAAATACAAAAAGTTTATCTGATAAATTAGATAGAATATTTTTAAATAAATATTTATCTATTCCTATATTTTTATTAGTAATTTTTTTTATATATTTTGTAGCGGTAGAAATTGTGGGAGAACACACTTCTACTTATACTGATAGTATAAGTATTTTTCTTTACAATGTAATTGCTAAAATACTAGATGCATTAGATATTTCTATAATGATTAAGAGTCTTATATTAGATGGTATATTAAAAGGTGTTGGGGAGGTTCTCAAATTTATCCCTCAACTTTCAATTATTTTTTTATGTATTTGTATATTGGAAACTACGGGCTATATGGCAAGAATTGCATTATTGCTGGATAAATTTTTCAGAAAAATTGGGCTTAACGGAAAAAGTATTATTTCTTTTATTTTGGGATTTGGATGTAGTGTGCCGCGGAATTATGGGAAGTAGAATAATTGAAAATCAATATGAAAGGAAAGTGACAGCGGCGCTTACTCCGCTTATTCCATGTAGCGCCAAACTTCCTATTATAGTATTATTTACAGATTTTTTCTTTAAAGAAAATTCCGCAATTGCATTTTTATCTTTATATGTGCTTTCTATATTCATAATAATACTTTGTGCACTAATTATTAAAAAATTTTATTCAAGAAATGTGCCGAGTACATATATATTAGAGTTACCAGAGTATAAAGTTCCAAATATTAAGTATGTTTTAATAGATACAGGAGAAAAAATAATTTCGTTTATTAAAAAAGCTGGAACAATAATACTAATATCGTCAATTTTAGTTTGGTTTTTATTATCATTTTCAATTAAATTAGATTATGGCGTTAGTTTAGAAGAAAGCATATTAGCTCAAGTAGGAAAAATGATTTCACCAATTTTTATTCCAATGATTGGAATAGATAGCTGGCAAGTAGCCGTTTCTGCTATTCAAGGATTAATTGCAAAAGAGCAAGTAATATCTTCAATGGTTATAATTAAAGGACTTTCGGCAAACAATATGAATGCAGTGAGTGTTTTTGAAGGTGGCGGACCGTTTGACTTTTTCACAGTACCGTCAGCATATGCGTTTATAGTATTTAATTTATTTTGTGCGCCGTGTATAGCAGCAATTGGAGCAATGAAAAAAGAAATAGGAATAAAAAATACATTAAAAATAACGGGAGGTCAGACAATATTAGCGTGGGTACTTGGAACAGTAATTTATCAAACTGGTACTCAAATTGAAAATGGTTTTGTGAGCGTTGGAGATTTGTGTGTTATTTTTCTAATTTTAGTATTACTTTTGAAATTAATAAAATCTAGTAAAAAGCCATATAAGAATAATGTATGTAATTATTGTGGTGTATGTAAGGGGAAAAATAAAACTAAAGGTATTGCTAAATGAGGGAAAATTAAATATAATCGTCTAGTGAAAGAATATAAAAATAATGGAGAGGTGAGTTTTTTGAATAAGAAAACGACTACTATAATATTAATAGTTTTATTAGTTATATTATGTATTGGATTAGTTAAGATAATGGGGGATAATAACACGAAATCAAATGAAAGTGGAGATACACTTAGTGGAGAATTTGTTGATTCTGGAGAAAATATACAAGCTTATGAGCCTGTATATAATTTAACAAGAAACGAAAATGAGATTATTATAACGTCTGAAACGTCTGGAGATTTACTTACAATGAAATACGTTTATGAAGATGAGAAGTTAAAAGATATTCTTATTGTTGAGGAAGTATACTCTGAAGATATTGCAAAACAGATATATGACACGATTAGTAAAGATGAAGAAATGAAACAGATTTATGATACTGTTGAGATTAGTGGGAAAGTAATTACGTATACAGTAAAACAAGAAGTTATTGATGTATATGCGGTTTATACAATGGATGAACTGTACACTATACAAGAAAATTCTTTAAATAGTAATTATTAGACGTAGGGAAAATATGTATTATGTTTATATGTTAAGATGCAATGACAATTCAATATATACGGGGATAACTAATGATATAGAAGAAAGGATGAAAGTGCATTTTGAAAAGAAAAAGAAATGTGCTAGGTATACGTATGTTCATGATGCGCTGAGATTAGAAAGTGTATGGGTCACGGAAAGTAAAAGCTTAGCTGCAAAATTAGAATATCATATTAAGAAATTAACTAAATTGCAAAAGGAGCAACTTATAAGTAGAAATGAGTATTTGAACATCTTTCTTGCTGATAAAATAAATGTAGAAAAATATGAATACGTGAAAGAGTTAAAGGGTTGAAATAGAATGAATTATAGAATTGTAAATGGCGCCGTTTCGTACGGCGCTGATACCATATTAGAGGAAATAAATATTGAGATAAATGAAAAAGAAAAAATTGCTATTGTCGGAAGAAATGGAGCAGGTAAAACGACTTTGCTGAAGGCCATAGTGGATGATACAATTTTGGAAGAAGGCGTGGGAGAAGAAAAGTTTGGTGTATATAGACAAGGTAATCCTGAAATTGGATATTTAAAACAAATTGAGTTTGAAAACGAAGATTTGACATTACTTGAGGAAATATTGAAAATATATAAGCCGATTATAGAAATAGAAGATAAAATGAAAAAACTTGAAGAAAAGTTGGTTGTAGGTACTGATGAAAATACAATAAAAGAATATGCTTCGTGTAGAGAAAAATATGAGTTATTAGATGGATATACATACAAAAAAGAATATCAGACTATGCTTAGAAAATTTGGATTTTCAAAAGAAGATGAAGATAAAAAAATTTACGAGTTTTCTGGAGGACAAAAAACACGAATTGCTTTTATTAAATTACTTATAAGCAAGCCAGATATTTTACTATTAGACGAGCCTACTAACCATCTTGATATAGAAACGATAGAATGGTTAGAGTCATATTTAAAAAATTATAATAGAGCTGTTGTAATTGTTTCTCATGATAGGATGTTTATAAATAAAATTGTTAATAAAATATATGAAATCGAGTATGGTGCAATAAATGAATATAAAGGTAATTATGAGGCTTTTGAAGTTCAAAAAAGAATGAATTATGAAAAACAGTTGAAAGACTACGAATATCAACAAAAGGAGATAAAAAGATTAACAGCGATTGCGGATAAATTTAGGTATAAACCAACTAAAGCCAAAATGGCTTTAGCTAAATTAAAACAAGTTGAGAGAATGGTTAAAATAGAAGAACCGAATAAGTACGACTTAAAGACTTTTCACACTAATTTCGAAATAAAAAAAGAAAGTGGAAAAAATGTTTTATCTGTTAAGAATTTAGAAATTGGATATGAAAGTAAGCTTACCACAGTTACTTTTGATTTATTGAAAGGACAAAAGCTTGGTATAGTTGGAGCTAATGGCATAGGAAAATCTACTTTACTTAAAACCTTAATAGGCAAAGTGCCTAAATTGGGTGGAAATTTTGAATATGGCTATAATGTTATGAGTGAATATTTTGATCAAGATATAGCTTTTGAAAATAATGATAATACTGTGTTTGAAGAGTTTACTAATAAGTTTCCTAAGCTAAGTGAAAGAGAAATTAGAAATTCTTTAGGGGCTTTTTTGTTTTCTGGAGAAGATGTTTTTAAAAAAATTCAGGTACTATCTGGTGGTGAAAAAGTTAGACTCAAATTATGTGAGATTTTTAAGCGCGAGCCGAATTTACTTTTGTTAGATGAGCCTACTAATCATATGGATATGATTGGTAAAGAAAGCTTGGAACGAATATTAAAAGAGTATAAAGGTTCATTAATATTTGTATCGCATGATAGGTATTTTGTAAATAAACTTGCAGACGCGTTATTAATATTTAAGAAAGGTGAAGTTAAATATTTTAGTGGCACATACGAGGAATACATGATAAAAAAAGAAAGCGAAGAAGACGTACAGCAAGTAAATAAAGCTCCTAAGAAAGAAAAAGTAAACGATTATTTTATAAGAAAAGAAAATACAAAAATTGAGAATAAGTTAAAAAAGATTGAAAGTGAGATTGAAAAGATAGAGACTGATATTACTAAGTTAAAAGAAGAAATGTTTTCAGATAAAGTTGCAAGTGACTATGTTGAGCTAGCTAAGATGCAAGAAAAAATTAATGAGCTAGAGATGTTACTTGAAAACAAAATGCAAGAATGGGATAATCTTGAAAGCAGCAAGATATAAGCTTTTGTTGCCGTTGATATGAAATAAATATTACATTTTTCGCGGGGGAAAAAGAATGGATAAAAATAAAATTCGTCAAATATATAAAAAAATTAGGAAGGATATATTAGACAAAGATATAAAAAGCCGTCTTATAGTTGAAAAGTTATTGACATTAGAAAAAATAAAACAAGCAAATGTTATAGCGTTGTATAGTCCTATACAAAATGAAGTTGACATTACAAAGATGGCTAAAATATTTTTGAGCAATAAAGAAAAACAATTGCTTTATCCCAAACTTGAAGATAATATGACGATGAGTTTTTACAAAATAGAAAAATTAGACGACCTAATGCTAGTTAATCAGTATGGTATTAAAGAGCCAACGGAGAATAGTTTGAAAAGGATTGATAAACAAAGTATTGATGTAATGATTGTGCCAGGATTATGCTTTGATAAATATAAGAATAGAGTCGGATTTGGCAAAGGATATTATGATAGATATTTGAGTGATGCTACATGTATATATAAAATAGGTGTATGCTTTTATGAGCAGCTTTACGAAGATATTATAGATGTAACAGAATATGATGTGAGCATGGACTTAATCGTTACAGATAATTGTATCTTATAGTATTTTCTGTGATTGAAGTATGAGAACGAAAATGAAAATCTAAAAATTAAGGATTTTTGATTTTCATATGTCGAGCAAAGCTCAACTTGAAATATGAAATTTTTGTTGTTTCATACGGAAAGTATTTAGTAACATGACTTGTTAGTTTTTGGTTACTTCCCTATGAAACAAAAAAGAGTCTCTTACATACTTTTCAATGTGTAAAAGGCTCTTTTTTGTAGATAGAATTTTTATGCTTCGAGACTATATTGAGGGAAAAACGGTAAAATACATCTTTGGCGGCAATTGACCAAAAATTCGTCTATAGTTACATTGCCAACAGAAGAATGTAACATAAAAAGATATGGATAGAAGTCGATTTCAGAAAAAGTAAATACATTTGGACGTCCAACACGCATCCTAAAGTCAATGTATGGGATGGCAATGCAGTCTTCAAGAGCACAATTGCCATAAATATACGAACCGATATCACAAACAAATAGATTAGCATTATCTAGGTACAATAATGCTAGACTGAAGTCCTCACCTCCGTTAGAATTGGTAGTAGTGACTATCGCAATGTCGTCAGAAAGACCTTGTAAGTACAGCTGATACCACAATGCAGTTACATAGTGGAAAGATCCGCCTTTGTGAGTAGCCATCAAGTTATTATATATTTTGCGTATCCCTTTAACTGCAGGCAATGTCAAGGCTTCACTGGGTATCGGCTCAAGAGAGTATTGATGCGATGGAGTGGTAATCTTTTTTACGGCATCCATAACAAGGCTTTGAAACAGTACTTTTTTCATTGGGGAAACTCCTTTCAATTGTTGTTTTGGAATGAAAAAGACATCTATCTAAAAAGTGGAAACCCACTTTAATCTAAAAATGATGAATATGCAATACAAATATATCCAAACTTTAAAAACAATAGAACGAAAACAATAATATCATATTATGTAAAATTTGTAAATGGTAAATATTTAATTTTGGGGACGAAATGTGTATTGTTCATAATACAACATATGTAATTCCTTTTCTATTGACGAACTTTAGTTTTTGTTGTAAAATCATTCTTGGAAATCGTGGAGGAAATCTAAAGGAGGAATTTTTTTTATGCCAGTAAATGTTGGCGACATCACAGAAGGAAAAGTTACTGACATCATGAATTACGGGGTTTTTGTTAAATTGCCGGATGGAAAAAGTGGTTTAGTTCATATTTCAGAAATTTCAAAGGATTATGTTGAAGATATACATAATTTTCTAAAAATCGGAGATGTTGTAAAAGTTAAAGTTATTTCTATTGATGATAAAGGAAAGATAGCTCTTTCTGTTAGGAAAGCTATAATTGAAGAAGAGAAGAATAGTAACTATCAAAATACGGAGACAAGTAAGTTAGATGATATGTTAGCTAAGTTTTTAAAGGATAGCGATGAAAGACAACTATACTTAAAGAAAAATATGGATTCTAAGAGGGGTTATTCAAGAAAACATTAAAATCTAGAGTGTTTATTCTAAGGGTATGGGCGATTCTAAGGCGAATCGCCCTAGTTCAACTAAAATTCCAAAAATAGTTTTATAAAAAATTAAGAAAGGAGAAAACAGCGCTGTTGGTGCTGGTTGAGGTGTTTATGGGGGAAGAATTAAATTCATTATCTCTTGTAAGTTTGCGAGAACTTGCAAAGTCTAAAGGAATAAAAAATATTAGTAAATTAAATAAAGAGGATTTGATAAAAACGATTTTAGATGAGTTTAATGATACAAAAAAAGATACAAACGAGGATGAAAACATTAAGATAGACAATAAAAATTCTCAAGAAGTTAAAATTTCTCCAAGTGAGAAAAAGTTGGAGTTAGAAGGTGCAACGTTAAATAGTAAGGATGATTTTGTAGTTGAGGGAGTCCTTGAGGTTTTACCTGATGGGTTTGGATTTTTAAGGGGCGAAAATTATTTATCAACGCCAAAAGATGTTTATGTTTCACCAGTACAAATTAGAAGGTTTAGCCTTGATACGGGAGACAAGGTAAAGGGAATAGGCAGGTTGCCGAAAGAAACAGAAAAGTTTCCGGCGTTAATATATGTTAATACTGTTAATGGGGATTTACCGGAAGTGGCCATGAAACGTAAGAACTTTGATGATTTAACACCGATTTTCCCTAATAAGAGAATACATTTGGAAACTAAGCAGACAGAGTTTTCTACGAGGATAATTGATTTGATGGCTCCGATAGGTTTTGGACAAAGAGGAATGATTGTTTCTCCGCCTAAGGTTGGAAAAACTACTCTTTTGAAAAAGCTTGCAAATAGCATTATGGAGAATCATCCTAATGTTGAACTTATAGTCTTATTGATAGATGAACGTCCAGAAGAGGTAACTGATATGAAAAGGTCCATAAAAGGGGATGTTATATATTCTACTTTTGATGAGTTACCAGAGCATCATGTTAAAGTGGCGGAAATCGTACTAGAGAGAGCTAAAAGACTAGTTGAGCACAAGAAGGATGTGGTTGTATTACTAGATAGTATTACTAGGCTTGCTAGAGCATATAATTTAGTTATTCCTTCTTCTGGAAGGACATTGTCTGGAGGTTTTGATCCAGCAGCGCTTCATAAGCCAAAGAGGTTCTTTGGAGCTGCAAGAAATATAGAGGAGGGCGGAAGTCTTACAATATTATCAACAGCCTTAATAGAAACTGGTAGTAGAATGGATGAAGTAATTTTTGAGGAGTTTAAAGGTACTGGTAATATGGAGGTTCATCTTGACAGAAAATTATCTGAAAAAAGGATATTTCCAGCTATTGATATTAATAAGTCTGGTACGCGTAGAGAGGAATTGCTTCTTTCAAACAAAGAATTAGAGGTCGTTTGGAAAATAAGGAAATCACTAAATGAAGGAAATGCAGCAAATGTTACTGAAAATATGATAAGGTTAATAACAACAACAAAGACAAATGCCGAATTTATAGAAAAATTTAAAAATTAGATTTATTTATGTTGTATTATGTAGTATAATAGCCTTGTGAAAATTTTCTATCATTGTCCACTCGATAATTTCAAAGGAGAAATTTAGAATGAAAAAGAGCCACCGGAATTTCTCGGACGAGCAGATCAAAAAGTTGGCTGAGGAGTATGCAAACTCTGAATTCACGTGTGCGGCGGGTTACTTCGCAAAAAGGGAAAATGTTTCAAGAAGTACGATTTACAAGATACTTCACAGAGCGGTAAGTGAGGGTCTTGTAAGTGAATCGACGTATATGCGGATGCGGGATAAAGCCATGGCTAACGCTCAAGCGTACGGTGGAGAAGAGGCTGCGTTGCGTAGTTGCAATGTGTATTCTCAGCTGTATCAAGAAATGAAACGTCAGGATGAGAAAAAACAGCAATTTGAAAATGAAAGGCGTCTGTGGATGCAAGATTACGGTATTCCGGATGAAACTCCCGGATGGGGAGAAGAGTGAGTAGAGACTCTGTTTATGTCATTAAAGGCATAAGCAGGGTCTCGTCTAGCCCTCAAACTTTTGTTAAAAAACGGAAATCTAAATAAAAATTAGAATTCTAGCTAAACTAATAAATTAACTATTGCCAAAATGTAAAAAATATGCTATCATATGAGGGCATGAGTTAGGATAAGTGTTTTGATATAGATATTTTATGGCGAAAGAGGTGAAATGATATGAAACAAGGAATACATCCGGAATATAAAGAAGCTACAATTAAATGTGGTTGTGGAAATGTTATTACAGTGGGATCTACGAAGGAGAACATGTCTGTCGAGGTATGTTCAAAATGCCATCCATTCTATACAGGAAATCAAAAATTCCAATCAACAGGTGGTAGGGTAGAACAATTTAAGAAAAAATATGGCATTAAGGAATAATTAAAAAGTTAGAAGAGGCAGGGGGACCTGCTTTTTTTTTGTTTAATTAAAAAGGATGCCTGATTGATTTATGTGATTAAAATATAAGTATAAGCAAAGATTGTGCTTTTTACGTGTTTAATATATAATATCTATGCGAGAGGTGATTTAATTGAAAGAAAAGAAGATGACCTCAATAGGTGGACAAGCAGTTATTGAGGGGGTTATGATGCGTGGACCGCATAAAACGGCTATTGCTGTTAGAAAGCCAGATGGTGAAATTATTATAGATGAAAAAGAAAATAAAAAGAAAAGTAACATTTCTAAAATACCATTATTGAGAGGTGTTGTTTCTTTTTTTAGTTCTATGATTATTGGAGTACAAGCGCTTATGTTTTCTGCTCAGTTCGCTGATTTAGAAGAAGATGAAAAAGAAAAAAATAATAAGAAACCAAAAAAAGACAGCAAGAAAAAAACAGTGGAGACTAAGTCAAATAAAAACTTAGAAAAAGCTACGGATAAGAATGACATGCCAGAATGGGCATTATATTTGTCTGTGTTCATTTCGCTTATTATAAGTGTTGCGCTTTTTATAGTTTTACCAAATGTAATTGCTAACTTTGTGGTAGAGTCAAAGGAAGAAAATGCCATTTTGTATAATTTTGTTGAGAGCACAATTAAGATTTTGATTTTCTTGGGATATATTTTACTTATTTCTAAAATGAAAGATATTCAGAGAGTGTTTGAGTATCATGGTGCGGAGCACAAGAGTATTTTTTGTTATGAAAACGGAGAAGAGCTGACTGTTCAAAATGTGAAAAAATATTCTAGGTTTCATCCTAGATGTGGAACAAGTTTTTTATTATTTGTAATAATAATTAGTATATTAGTTTTTTCTTTGATAGGTGTTTATGAAAATTCTGTAATAAATATTGGTATAAGGCTTTTATTTTTACCTTTGGTTGCTGGTATTTCATATGAGATAATTAAGTTTGCAGGTAGAAGCAAAAATAAGTTTGTTACGTGGTTGAACGCCCCAGGGAAATGGCTTCAGAAGTTTACAACAAGAGAACCTGATGATTCTCAAATAGAAGTTGCAATAGCTTCTTTGAAGGCTGTTATACCGGAAAATGGAGAAGATGACATATGGTAATAGCGAATACAAAAGATGTTTTAAGTGAAGCTAGAAAGAAATTACTAAAAAATAAAATAGATACGAAAGAAGCTCGCCTGCTGTTAGCACGTGCAATGAATGTAGATGTAGGAGAACTTGTGACCATTGATTATTGTAGCGACTATGATTATAAAGTATTTTTAGGGTACATTGAAAGAAGGATTGAAGGCGAACCGTTTGCATATATAGTTGGATATAAAGAGTTTATGAAGCTTAATTTTGAAGTTAATAAAAACGTACTTATTCCGCGCGATGATACTGAAGTGGTGGTTTTGGAAGCTATTAAACAATGCAAGGAAAATATTCTTGATATGTGTACGGGAAGCGGATGTATTGCCGTTAGTCTTGCTAAGTATTTGGAAAAATCGGTAATTGATGCTTCTGATATTTGCGCAAATGCGCTTGCTGTAGCTAAAAGAAATGCAAAAAGAAATAAAGTTAAGGTAAATTTTATTAAATCTGATTTATTTGAAAATATAACTAAAAAGTATGATATGATTGTGTCAAACCCACCATATATAAAGACTTCAGACATTGAAAATTTGCAAAAAGAGGTTAGAATGGAGCCAATAAAAGCACTAAATGGTGGAGAAAATGGTTTGTACTTTTATGATGAAATACTAAAAAATGCCAAGAAACATCTAACACAAAAAGGAATAATTCTTCTAGAGATTGGCTATGATCAGGCAAGAGATGTTTCTCTTTTAGCTAAAAAATATAATTATAAGAAAATTAGAAAAATTAAAGATTTAAGCAATAATGATAGAGTTATTTATGCTGAAAGGGGATGATGCAATGTCTTTTTCATCTGAATTAAAAGAGGAATTATCAAAGGTTAGTAACCATAATAATTATTGTTGCATGCTTGCAGAGCTCGCAGGGTACTTGATTACTAATTGCAATATTGAAAAAGAAAATGGTAAGTATATTTTGAAAATGACAACAGAGAGCGCATCTGCGATTAGGCGTGTATACAATGCCTTAAAAAAAATATATGGAATTATTGCTCATACTAATATTGAAAATGTTGAGTCCAACAAAGATAAATTATTTGAACTTATTGTTTATGATGATGCTGATTTAAAAAATATTTTTAAGAATTCTTTAGTGAATATTGATATTAATTTACAAATGGTAATAGATGATGGAGAGAAGATAAGTCAAAATGATTGCTGTATGAAATCTTTCTTAAGAGGTGTATTTTTGGGAAGTGGCTCTATCACAGAACCTTCTAGTGGGAATCATTTAGAGATTGTTTTATCAAACATGCAAAATGTAAATTTTATCAATAGCATTTTTAGTAAATTTGGAATAACTACTAAGCTTATAAAACGAAAGAAAAATTTAGTTATTTATCTTAAGGATGCTGAATCTATATCTGATTTTTTAAGAATCGTAGGCTCAAGTAAAGGAATCTTGTTATTTGAACAAAAAAAGGTCGAAAAAGAATATAGAAATAATGTAAATAGAAAAATAAATTTTGAAGTTGCTAATATGGACAAAACTGCAGTTGCTGCATCTGAGCAATTAAAGGATATATTGTTTTTAAAGGAAAAGAATGTGTTTGGAAAATTGCCGGACAGTCTGAAGCAGATTGCTGATATGAGAATAAAGTATCCAGAGGCTAGTCTTGAAAAAATTGGAAATATGTTGAATCCTAAGTTAAGTCGTTCAGGTGTTAGCCACAGGTTTAAGAAAATTAAGTTGTTTGCAGAAGAGGTGAGAAAAGGGTGATTGAACACTTATATATTCACATTCCATTTTGCAAGAGGAGATGTTTTTATTGCGACTTTAATTCTAGCGATCAAAAGGATTTTTTAGTAGATGATTATTTTAAAGCATTAAATAAAGAGCTTGATGAGTTCGATTTCGAAGAATTAAGTACAATTTATATAGGCGGAGGAACCCCTTCTTTTGTTAGTGAAAGGTATATTTGTGAGTTGCTTGCAAGATTGCCTAAAGCAAAGGAAACAACTATAGAGGTAAATCCGTGTACGGTTAACAGCGATAAAATTAGAGCGTACATGTCTGCTGGAATAAATAGAATAAGTATTGGTTTGCAAACAACGAATGATGACATACTAAAGACAATAGGGAGAGCTCATGACTTTAAACAATTTATTAATGCTTTTGAAATCATAAAAAGTGAAGGATATGATAATATAAATGTAGACTTAATGTTTGGACTCCCAAAACAAACATTAGACGACGTGAAAGAAAGTATAGATTATCTTATAGAAGCACAGCCACAGCATATTTCATGCTATTCACTAATATTGCATGAAAATATTTTTAAAGATTTACCTAGTGATGACGATGAGAGAAAAATGTATTATTATGTTATTCAAGCCTTGAAAGATGCGGGATATGGGCATTATGAGATATCTAATTTTTCAAAAAATGGGTATGAGTCACAGCATAATTTAGCATACTGGAATCAAGAAGAATATGTTGGATTGGGTGCAGGAGCTAGCTCATATTTAGGAAAAACAAGATATACGAATGAATTATCTATAGAAAAATATATTGATGGCATTCAAAGTGGCACAGATATTAGAAAAATTGAGGAAGTTCAAAATGATGAAGACAGGTTAAGAGAATATATGATTTTGCAATTAAGGCTAATAAATGGACTTAATATAAAAAAGACAAATGAAAGATTTAAACTTGACATTTTAGAAGTGTTTAAAAATCAATTAAAAAAATTGAAAGAGCTTGAACTTATTGATATTGAGGATAATAAAATTTTATTGACAAAAAAAGGTTTAGACTTTGCAAATATTGTGTGGAGAGAATTTGTTTAAGTTTTTAAAGATAAAAAACAAAAAAGAGACACTTACGCGTGTAAATGTCCCTTTTATTTTAATATGGCAGGGGTGGAAGGAATCGAACCCTCCTCTGGAGTTTTGGAGACTCTTATTCTACCGATGAACTACACCCCTATATAAAGAGTAAAATAAGTCTAACACATTTTTTTATTTTAATCAAGAAAATTAGTAAAATTTTATAAATAAATATTGCAAATAAACAAATAATACTATATTATATTGGTGATATATGTTTTAACAAAGGAGATATGAGAATGGGAACAAAAAATAATCAAGAACGCGTATACGAATTGAGATACACTGGGTATTTGACGGAATCACAAAATGTTTTTTTACATTATGGCTACAATGAATGGACTGATGTATCTGAGTGTAAAATGAAAAAATTAAAGACTTGTTGTAAGGCTGAAGTAAAATTGCCAGCGCAAGCAGAATTGAACTTTTGCTTCAGAGATGAAGATGGAAAGTGGGATAATAATTATGGAAATAATTATTTTTTTATACCAGGTGTAAAGAAAGAGTATACATTTGTTGAAATTGTTAGTAAAGAGCCAAAGGAAGTTAAGAAAGCTTCCACAAAAACACAAGCCGTAAAAAGAACAACAAAATCTACTTCTAAGAAGTAGAAACCGTTTACCAGCCTTATCTATATGTATGGGGCTGGTTTTAATTTAATTGTGTAAGGAATGATAAAGTATATGAATTCAAAAATGCCATTAGAAATTGAAAAAAAGTTTTTGATTAGAATGCCAGATTTAAATTGGATTATAAATAATACGGATTGTAAGGTTGCAAGAATCTCGCAAACGTATTTAGGTCTTCAAAAAGATGGGTTTGGTAATAGAATTAGGAAAATCATAATTGACGGAAAAACTAAATATTTTTTTACATCTAAAAAAAGTTTGTCAGATATGACAAGAATAGAATATGAAAAAGAAATAACTAAAAAAGATTATTATAGCCATTTAGTAAAAAAGCCAAAAGATAAAACGCTATATAAAACTAGGTATATTTTTAATATGAATGATTTGAAGTACGAATTAGATGTGTATCCTTTTTGGAAAGAGACAGCTATTTTAGAAATTGAGTTAAAAGATGAAAGTCAATCATATATAATCCCTGATTTTATCGATGTAATAGCAGATGTTACGGGAAATAAAGATTATTCTAATAGTTCATTTGTAAGTAAGTATAGAAGCTTGAATTAATATTTTGAGTATATCTTTAATAGAATGTAGATAATGTATGGAGTAATTAAGTAAAGAAGGAGTAGTATAGTGAAAAAGAAGAAAGTTGTTAAGATAATTGTTTTATTAATTGTTGTTTGTATAATTACAAGTGTATTTGTAGCAAGTACTGCAACGCCTGTAGAATATCGTACGGTGTCTGTGAAACGAGGGAATATTGAAAATATAATTTCGGGTAGTGGAACTATTGCTGCAAGTAAAACAAGAAAAGAGTATTCAAAAATAGCGGGCGAAGTAAAAGAAGTTTTTTTTGAAGAAGGTGACGAAGTAAACTCTGGGGACTTAATAATGAAATTTGATGCTTCTGCTTATGAAAATAATCGTAAGTCACAAGAAATAGGTATCGAACAAACAAAACTTTCTATTCAAACTATAGAAAAACAAATTGCGGATTTAACGATTCGTGCAAATGGCACAGGTTACATAAATGGATTATCAGTTGCAGAAGGGGCATACGTATCAACTACTTTGCCGGTTTGCAACATTGTTAAAGGTAATATATATGAAGTTGTTTTGCCATTTATGTATAATGAAGAATATGCTATTTCTGTAGGAGATGTTGCTGAACTAACAATTACAAGCAGCTTTTCGAACATTGATGGAAGAGTTACGAAAGTAAGTGATTTAAAGAGGATGATGAATGGCAATTTACAAGTAGTGGATATAACTATTGAAGTCGATACAACAGGATATTCTTTAGAGGGAATGGATGCTAAGGCAATTATTCAAAAAGGAAATCTAACTCTTACGAGTGTTGGTTCGGCTATAATTACAAGCTCGAATGTGAATGTCGTTAGAGCTAAATCTACAGGAACATTAAAAACACTAGTTGCGCACGAAGGAATGTATGTAGAGAATGGTGATGTTATTGCTATTCTTGAAAATACAGATTTAGAGACTAGCTTGCAAAATGCAAAATTATCTTTAAAGAATCAGTATAATCAGTTAGAAATTATAAATGACCAAATAGATGATTATAATATTGTTGCTTCTATTAATGGTGTAATTACTGCTCAGTCAGTCGAAGAGGGTGATCTTGTCGCTGCGGGTATGCTAATTTCTACTATTTCAAATAATGATACTTTTGAATTTAAAATACCTGTTGATGAATTAGACATTGCAAAAATTAATTATGATAAAAAAGTTGAAGTTACAATTGATGCTTTGCCTGAAACGGAAACTAACCCTCTTGAAGGAAAGATAACTTCTATTCCGTTAGAAGGAGTTACTACTGCAGGAATAACTGATTACTATGTGACGATTGAAATTGAAAAAAATGATGATATTAAAATTTCTATGAGCGCTAACGCTGATATTACTGCACAGGAAGCGCAAAATATTTTATATATTCCGATTGATGCGATTAGTGTTGAAGATGACCAAAAGTACGTTGAAATAATTTCTGACAATGAAAAGAATGAAGTAAAAAAAGTTGAAGTTGAAACAGGTATAAGTAATGCCACGTACGTAGAGGTAAAGAGTGGCTTAAATGAGGGCGAGCTTGTAGTTGTTCCAGAGGCAAGTGCTTTTGGCGGTATGACTTCACCAATGACGATGATGTATTCAAATTAAAAATGGAGGAACATTTTTGATGATAGATTTAGAACATGTATATAAAGTGTATGAACTTGGTGAAAACAAAGTGTTTGCTTTGAATGATGTTTCATTGCATATTGAGAAGCACGAATTTGTATCAATTATAGGCCCTTCTGGATCTGGAAAATCAACGCTTATGAATATTTTAGGGTGCTTGGATATTCCTACACAGGGAAAATACATATTAGATGGTGATGATGTAAGTACTAAGACAGATAATGAGCTTGCTTTTATTAGAAATAATAAAATTGGATTTGTTTTTCAAGGATTTAATTTGCTACATAAGCTTACTGCAATTGAAAATGTAGAGCTACCATTGATATATTTGAATGTGCCTGTTAAGGAAAGACACGATAGAGCTAGTAAGGCATTAGAAGTTGTTGGACTAAAGGAAAGAATGTATCATAGCCCAACCGAACTATCTGGAGGACAACAGCAAAGAGTTGCTATAGCAAGAGCTTTGATTACGAATCCGCCTATAATACTTGCTGATGAACCAACAGGAAATCTTGATACGAAATCAGGAAATGAAGTTATGCAACTTTTCAAAGAATTGCACAAAGCCGGAAATACAATTATTTTAATTACACATAATCCGGAGATTGCAAAGGAAGCAACGAGAATAATTCGTATTCAAGATGGAAAATTATTTGATGATGTACGAAAAGAGGAGGTAAAATGAATATAGGCTTAGCTTTTAAAATGGCAATAAAAAGTATATATAATAATGGGTTACGTTCATTTTTAACAATGTTAGGAGTAATTATAGGCGTTGCTGCAGTAATAGTTGCAGTAGGATTTGCACAAAGTTGTATGGCCAGTGTGTCATCGATGATTGAAGGAATGGGAACGAATGTAATTACGGCCATGATTGTTGATCGCTCTTCGCGAAACGATATTAAAATAAGTGATTTAGATGCTTTTGCTGAAAGGTCTGCTTATATTGATGATATTAGCCCGTATGTGACGGGAACGGCTATCGCTAGGGCAAATGGTGAAAATAAAACTACAACTATAATTGGAGCTAACGAAACGTATCTGGAAATGCAAGATGTGGCAATAGAGCAGGGAAGGAATATTTCTGTGGCAGATGTTGAAAATTCAAATAAAGTAGCAGTAATTGGAAAACCAGTTGTAGATAAATTGTTTCCGACCCAAAATCCCATTGGTAAGAAGATTAAAATAAATGGTTCTAGCTTTACTGTTGTTGGAATTATGGAGACTCTAATGGGAGGAATGGAAGGCACAACGGACGATAGAATTATATTACCAGTAAATGTTGCACAAAGAGTCTTAAAAATAAATGGTATAAGTATTTTTATGGCTAATGCATC
Organism: uncultured Clostridia bacterium; assembly: GCA_944393265.1. GTDB lineage: Bacteria > Bacillota > Clostridia > TANB77 > UBA1234 > UBA1234. The sequence continues at coordinate 17,930 of CALXZO010000018.1, forward strand.
ATCTGCTGATGAAATAGATTTGGCTACTGAAGCGATAGATGATTATTTATATAGTGTTTTTAAGGATGAAGATAGTTACATAGTATTTACTCAAGAATCGATTCTTTCTATTCTTGATGATATATCGGCAATAATGATGCTAATACTTGGAAGTATTGCAACGATTTCACTAGTTGTTGGTGGAATCCGGAATTATGAATATAATGTTTGTTTCAGTGACTGAGCGAACTAGGGAAATAGGTATAAGAAAAGCAATTGGAGCTAAAAAGAAAGATATATTAGTGCAATTTTTAATTGAAGCGCTACTACTTACTGTTATTGGAGGAATAATTGGAATAATACTTGGAGTCCTAATTATTAAGTATGTAATTGGTGCGATAGATATGTTGGAACCAGTATATTCAGTAGAATGGATTATAGCATCATTTACAATATCGGTGACAATAGGTGTAACTTTTGGAATATTCCCAGCAAATAAGGCAGCATCATTAAATCCAATTGAAGCTCTTAGAAATGAATAAAATTTTAAGCATCTTAATTGTTAGAAAAAGTATTTAACTTAACATTTAAGATGTTTTTTTATTTCATAGGAAAGTAATCAAAAATCAACAAATTATGTTACCAAATACTTTCCGTATGAAACAACAAAAATTCCATATTTAAAGTCGAACTTTGCTCGACATATGAAAATCAAAAATCTTTGATTTTTTAGATTTTCATTTTTGTTATTGTGCGTTTTAAAATTTAGATTTGGATTATTTTTCTAAAAGTCTTGTTACTTTTTAATGAGTAGTGTTATTATAATATTAGATTTAAATATTTTTTATATAAGGATATAAATAACATGGAAAATATATTGATGAGTTTTGTGATTTTGGTTGGGATTATAGTTATAACCTCAATATTGAACGAAAAGAAATTGCATATACAAGGAGATATTGCGCTTGTGATAGTTTCGTTTGGTATTAGTTTGATAATCTTGTTGATTCAAAAGGTAGGAATATTTAGTATTGATGATAGTATACTAATGATGGTAAAGAACATTGGAGTAGATAAATTTTTACTTGAATGTGCACTTTGTTTTATGCTGTTTGCTAGTGCAAGCAAAGTACATATTAATAAATTTGTGAAAAATGTTTTTCCTATATTCTCTTTGGCAATTATTACTACTGTTGTAACGACGCTTTTTTACTCATTTGTTTTTTGTTTTGTGGCACTTTTGTTTAATATTGATTTTGATATATGGCTGTGCTTGCTTCTTGGTGCAGTTATTGCACCGACAGACCCACTTTCTGTTACTGGTATATTGAATAAACTTGGAATGTCGAAGAGTGTTTTATCTGTTATAGAAGGTGAGTCACTTTTTAATGATGGTGTTGCTATTGCAATTTTTATTTTTACTAAAGGAGTTATAGTGAATAGTGTATCTGAAAATGTACTGTTGATATTTTTAAAAGAAATCCTAGGAGCAGCTTTTATAGGATTTGTGGTTTCGTTTTTATTATTTGAGCTTATTAAGATGACTAATGAACCTATTATGCATATATTAATTAGCCTGCTAACTGTTTCGCTTTCATATGTCCTATGTGAAGAACTAGAATTTTCAGGAGTTATTGCTTCAGTAATTTGTGGAATGTATTTTTCTTATCAGACAAATAAGATAGAGAGATGGAAAGCAGTTGTGGATTCAAAAAACTTATACAAAGATTTTTGGGGAGTAATAGAGAATCTTCTTAATAGTGTACTTTTTGTATTAGTTGGCTTTTCAATATTGTCGGTTGAAGTTACTGAACAAGTGCTAGCACTTATTCCGATTGCAATTATATTAAATATTTTAGCAAGATTTGTTGGTGTACTTGTATCAAGTCTTCTAATTGGTAAAAAAAATATTCCTGGGAAGTATACTCTTCGTGAGTTTGTAACAATACTAACATGTGGAGGTTTAAAAGGTGGATTGTCACTTGCTTTGGCATTAACATTAAAAGGAGTTATTCAAAGTGAGCCATACATGGTAATTATAAATGTTGTCTTAAGTACTATATTATTTACTACAATTGTACAAGGCTCAATAGTTGGCAAAGTATATAAAAATATTGAGGAAAAACGCGATAAATGTACAGCTTTAGTTAAAAAGTAAGTAGTAAATTTTTCTAATATATTATTAAAAAGGTGGGACACAAATGAGAATAATTGTTGTGGGGCTTGGGCAAGCTCGGACAAGAGATAGCTAAAGAGCTTATAGAAGGAGAGCACGAAGTAATAGTAATTGATATTAATGAAAGCATAATTGAAGAGTTTACTAATGAGTATGATGCCGTTGGAATTGTTGGAAATGGTGCAAGTAGACAAATTGAGCAAAAGGCTAAAGCCAGTAGTGCAGATGTTCTAATTGCTCTGTCTGGAAGTGATGAAGTAAATTTGATGAGTTGTATAACGGCAAAAACATTAGGAACAAAATATACTATCGCAAGAGTTGACGGAGAAGAATATAAAGATGATGAAAGATATTTAATGAAGAAGATAGGGATTGATTTAGTAATAAATGAAGAATACGATACAGCGATGGAAATATCTAGGCTCATAAGTTATCCCTCAACAATAAAGACAAGGGCTTTTGCAAACGGAAAAGTAGATATGGCGGAAATAATAGTTGAGAAAAATAGTTTGCTGGAAAATTTGAAGCTATCTAAAGTAAAAGAAAAGTTTGGGCTTAATGTAATAGTGGCTAGTATAATTAGAAAAAATAAATTAATAATTCCAAGAGGGGATGTTACATTAGAAAAGGGCGACGAGGTATTTTTTATTGCTAAAAATTCAGATATTTATAACCTTTTGAGAAAGTTAGGATTAATAGACAAACCTGTAAAAACTTTATTTCTTGTTGGGTGTGGTAAGATAGGAAAATACTTATTAGACGATTTGAAAAATAGAAAATTAAAGATTAAGATTATTGATTCTGATAAAGATCGCTGTATTGAACTTGCAGAGGAATTTCCTGAAGCTACAATTATACATGGAGATGGGACTGATTCGAAAATGCTTATAGAAGAGGAAATTAAAGATTACGATTGTTGCATATCATTAACAGATGATGATGAAACGAACATTGTAGTTACATTATTTGCTTGGTCAAATCAAGTAAGAAAGATAATAACTAAAGTTGTCTCATTGAATTATGCTAAAATGTTAAAATATGCAAAGATAAATAATACTTTATCACCTCGTTTTATAATTTTGTCGGGGATACATAGGTTCATACGAGGAATAGACGAAAATAGAAAATATGAAACTAATATAAAATCATTACATAGATTTTCTAAAAATATGGCAGAAGTAATTGAATTTGAAATAACAGAAGAATTTGATGCTTTAGGTAAAACAATAAAAGATATAGGCGTTGTGAGAGATGTCGTAATTGCATTTATAATAAGAGAAGAAGAAATAATAATACCAAGTGGCAGAACAACAATAGAAAAAAATGATAGAGTCATAGTAATAGTGGCGGCCAATAAAAATATAGGAAGTATAGAGGATATAATAGAAAAATAAATATTATATGACAATGTAAGCGGAGTCTTTTGACAACTAGTTATTTCAAAATGGTCAAAAGGCTCCGCTTAACAGTTATTTAGATTTGCCACGAAAGAAACCATTGAATACATATTTTGTTTCGTTTACTACGATAAAAGCTTTTGGATCTAACTTATTAACTAATGATTTAAAATCATTTAAATGTGTACTAGAAATTTCAGAAAGTAACATATATTTTTCTGGTCCAAAGTTTGATGCATTGATATTTATTGCAGATATGGCATATCCTGCGCTTCGTAGTTCTTCGATTATGCTATCATCTTTTTTACTTGTTATAACTTGTATTAAGACCATGGTTTGAACGTATAAGTTTGATATTTTAGTGCCGCAAAAAGTGCCTACTGCGAAACCTGCAGAATAAACGATGGCAATTATCAAATTATCTATGCTTGATGTAGCATTAAATAATAAAGCTTCCCTAACAACTAAAAACCAAATAAGTCCTTCGATAAAAGCAATAAGCGACGCTAAAACAGTTTTTCCTTTAACGATAACTACCATTCTGACTGTTGATAATGAAACGTCTATAATCCTACAAAAGAAAATTTTAATACAAAGAAATATCAATTGTTCCATATAATTTCTCCTTTTATGATATTTTATTAAATATAATGACAACTTGATTTTAGCAAAAAAATTTTTCCTTGGCAATAGAAAGAAACTCCAGTATACTATACGTATGATATTGATAGGAGGGACACTAATGAAAAAAAATGAACGTATGAAATCAGATTTACTGGAATTATTAAATGCTGATATTATCACAAAGGAGCAATATGAAAAAGCTGAAAAATATTTTACGGAAACGAAAAACGACAAATTATCTACTAGCGGTATATTTACAGCTATAGGGATTCTACTGATTGCAATTAGTATTATCACGTTCTTTGCAATTAATTGGGACGATATACCTAGGGCATTAAAGATGCTTGTTTCTTTTGTTCCAATTTTAATAACGGCTGTGATGTTTTTCTTTTGCATAAAAAATGAGAATAAGCTTATGAAGATTTATACTAGTATATTTGCACCTATTTCTATACTTGCTACAAATTCACTTATTTCTCAAGTTTTTCATATACAAGATGAGATGTATGAGCTTATTTTAATTTCAATGCTAATGTTTTTACCGCTCGCATTCTCGTTACGAACATATATATCTATCCTTTTATATGGATTAGGAGTAGTTGCTTATGTTTGTTCTATAGATAGTAATTTAATAATAGGTGTATGTCTTTCTATTCCACTAATAGTATATAACGTTATTAATTATATAAAAAATAAAGATGACAAAAAAAATAAAATGATGTGGACGATTAATGTAGTACTTATAAGTTACTTGATTTTTGATCAAGCAATAATTTCATCACATAGTGCTATGATATATTTATTAATGATATATTTACTTACTAAAGGATTGTTTGAAAAAGGAAGTTTTTTAAAATCGTTGCTTAATATTTTTGGAAAGTTGATATTGCTTATTTTATGTATAACCCCTGAAATTAATGAGTGGTATTTAGAAAGTTCAGCTGGAATTGATACTATAATTATAACTTTGATAGTAGGTGTTTTAATTTATGTATTTAAAATATATAAAGAGCCGAAGGAGTATTTTTTAATTTTATTCGTGTTAGCCATACAGTATCTTAGATTGCAACCAGAATATATGTGTTTGGTTTTAAACCTTATAGCTTTAGCGTGGGGAGTATATAAGATAATTATGGGGAATAACAATAATTCATATAAACAAGTTATGGCTGGAACAAGTATTGTTTTGCTTTTAATATTTTACAGATTTCTACTATCTGACTTAAGCTTTGAAACAAAGAGTGTATTATTTATGATTTCAGGAATAGCATTTATAATTGCTTCGAGATTAATAAAAAAGAGGATGGGAGGAAAGCAGGGTGAATAATTTAGATACTAAAAAGATTATATTGTTTGTTGTATGCGTAATTATACTTTTTATTTTCCCAATTTATACAATTTATACGAACAATCTTGTACTTGAAAGTGGAAATGAATTTAAATTTAAAATAGAGGCTTTCGATCCTTATGATATGTTTAGAGGAAATTATTTGGATATTAGTTTTGAAGAAGCAAATATGGAAAATTACAGTTCTGATGTTAAGGAAGGAAAATGTTATGTGAATATTGAAGAGGGCGAAGATGGTTTTGCATATTTTTCGAATATAAGTAATGACAAACCTAACGATACAGAAAATTATTATAAAACAGTAAATAATAAAACGTGGAACGGTGGGCGAAGAATAGATACCCCTTCAAGATATTACATGAATGAAAACAAATCGTTGGCAGCGGAAAATTTATATAATGAAAACATAGAATCTGCATACGTAAAAGTTAAAGTGAAGAATGGCAAGATGATTATTGTTGGCCTGTATATTAATGATATATTGATTGATGAGCTAGTGTAGGAAAAAGACGGATTTATATATTAGAGAGATAAAAATATTTAACGCAAACTATTTTACATAATTTCTGTTTGACATATGTGTAATATGATTGTATAATAATCGTGTCGGTATAAATCAAATTCGGATAAGCGAAAAAGGAGTGTTTTCAATGAAAAAACGGTACATTGCAACCATCGTGGCTCTTGTGATGATTTTGTCGCTGTTTTGGACATCTGCGGCTATTGCGGATGAAAAGCTGGTCTGGCCTAGCTATAATCGGGGAGCTTTGAACTACACTGAGGGAACGGTAATCTCGAGAAATGCCAGTGTGAGAGCTAACCCTGATGAATCGGCTAAGAAAATCTGTAATGTGTATAATGGACAATATTTGAAGGTTACTGGTGTTGTCGGAAATTGGTATGTTGTGGATTTGGCGTGTTTGGATAATCCCAAGGGCTATGCAACAGGCTACATTCTTTCATACTATGTGCTTACGGATTATCAATGTGTATACCTAAAGGAAGGTGCTCCGATTTATCCTTATCCTAATGCAAGTAAAAGGATAGGATATCTACCGTCGGGTTCTTTCTATACGATTTTAGGCGAAACCAGCGAATGCTGGATTATCAACGCTCGAACTGCTGCTGCATATTTGCCTAAGAATGTTAGTACGTATACTTCATCGGAAATGGAATACTACTATACCGGGATGACAAGGTTTGAAGGCTATACATTGACAAATTCCGTAAAAGTCTATTCTGGACCGGGAACCGATTATAAGAAAATTGATACATTCAAAAAAGACGTAGCTGTTTCAGTTATTGGATACCAAGGGGATTTCTACTGTATCATATACAACGATGATGGAGCTAACATTATCGGATATGTCAAGATGACAGAGGTGAAAATCAATTGAATTATCAAAAGTGGGGGTGCATTATGCAACTCCCACTTTGCTGTATAGAATACGTAATGAATTTAAGGTAAATACTGCGATATATAATAAATTTGGATTTTAGAAAAGAAATATATGCCATAGATTACAATGGAATGTAAATTGGTTAACTAATAGCACATGCATATAGCAGATGCGAGGAAAGCTCAGATAATTTAGAATTGTTTATTTAAATGAAAGAATTCTTTGCATTTTCAATCTTTATACGGATGTTTCAATACTTGCTGCATGTGCAATTCCAAGTATACTCTCATTTTGCTGTGCAGTTGTTGGACTCATTAAAGCACCAGTTGCACATAGCAAGACTTTTTTAATTTTCTTTGCCTGCAATTGATTAAATACATATCCGCAAAATGTTGTGGCGCAACATCCACATCCGCTACCACCGGAGTGCGTATCTTGTTTTTCTTTATCAAAAATTAATACACCGCAATCATTATAATTCGCTTTCATATTATAACCACGAGACATCATAAGTTCTAAACATATATCTTTACCAATATATCCTAAATCACCAGTCAAAATAACATCATAATAGCTAGGACCTCTGCCGGTATCTTGAAAGTGATGGTATAATGTATCTACAGCAGCAGGTGCCACGTTCATTTAAACACAAAGTTCATTTTTGCTTGATATATCAATAAAAAATTCAGTTTTAAAATTTGAAAAAATATAAAAAAATCGTGTTTTGTGTATTGATTACAACTGGTAGGAGGATGTCATCTAAACACAAATGTATCGTATACTACATATATAGAGGGCGTAATGCCCTCTATTTTTATAGAAATAATAAAAAATAATTTAAGTATAATAGGAGGAAAATTATGACATTTGATGAGTTCTTAAATAGTAATGAACAAAGATATGTGAATGATAAGCAAAATATTATGAAATTTCAGTATAATCCCAACATCGATTTTTTGTATAGAAGCTCGTATGGTGAGTGGGAATTGTATTCAAAATTAGAGTTTCTTGGATTCTTCGATAAACAGGTTCAAAGGTTGTATGGTAATTCATATTATTTAGGAGGAAAATATGAGAATAAATTTGCTAATTCATATTATGTTGGAAGTATTGAAACATTAGAAAATGAACTTAACAAAAAACTACATA
>CALXZO010000019.1 GCA_944393265.1 uncultured Clostridia bacterium
ATTTCATAGGAAAGTAGCAAGAACCTAACTTATTATGGCACCAAAAACTTTTCGCATGAAACAAAAAGTCTCATATTTAAAGTCAAAATTTAATTGACAAATGAAAATAAAAAACATTTAATTTTAAAATTTTCATCTTTGCTCATTTCTTCAAAAAAATTTGAAACAAAAGAGCAAAAAACGTTGTCGAAATAGGGGAATGTATGATAAGATGTACATGAAAAATTATGGTACAAAAGAAAGAGTGATTAAATGAAAAAGAGTATTTTATTTACTATTATGTTGATGATGATTATGTTTACTGGTACGGTCTCACATGCTAATGATGACACAGTGAAGGCTATTTTAAGTCAGGAAATATGTATAATATACAATGATGAAATAAAGAGCTTTCATGATGTTAACGGTGTAGAGGTTAAACCTATTTTATATGCTGGTACTACGTATCTGCCAATTCGAGCTATCTCTGCGCTTTTTGATATTCCTGTTGAGTGGGACGGTGAAAATAACAAGATATATCTAGGTAGTGGAGATGTAAGCGAGAATACGGTGCAGACATTAAGCGAGTTTAAGAAAGGTACAAATTCGGAAATAGAAGTCTTACTAGTTAAAGAAAGACAAATTGAGTATAAAGAGAAAGTTCAGACGTTTAAAGATGTCAATGGCGCAGTAGTATATCCACTTGCATGTGATGGCACTACATATTTGCCAGTTAGAGCAATTTCAAATTTGTATGGCGCAAGTATAGATTGGAATGGAGAAACTAAGGAAGTTACAATAAAGAGAGACAATAAAATTGCGAAAATAACAAATGTTACGTTAAAAGTAATTGATGATGTTATATGTGCGGTTATAACTACAGATAATCCTTTATATGATTATAAATACACATCGCTTAGTGAAGGTGCAAATAGAATATATATAGATTTGCAAAATAGTGAGTTTGCAATTAGTAAAACGACTCAAGTTATAAATTATGGAGGAGTGCAACAAGTTAGATTTGGTGAGCAAGGAAATAATGTAAATAGAGTTGTACTAGATGTTGAAAAAATTGATACTTATACTGTTGTTCAAAGTGACGATAGATGTACTACATATCTTGCATTATCAAGTACATTTGAAATATTGCCTGACGAGCAAATAAGCGATGAGATTTTATTAGCATCAATTGGTGATAATATATATATAAATTCAGATGATGATGAAAAGCCTTCAGGAGAAGATGAAGGGGCTGTAGAAGAAAAACCGTCTGGTGAAAATATATCGAGTGGCGAGACTAGTGATAATGAGCCGATATATGGCGAGGAAGATGAAGAAAAAGACGAAGATAGCGGAGAATCTTTAGAGTTAACTGAAAGTGAAAAGGCAAGTATGAATGAAGTAAGTTCAATTACGTATTCTTCTGCTTCGGGAAAGACTAAGATAAGTATATCAGGTAGATATAAATATGATTCGCTAGTGTTAAGTGATCCTGTAAGACTTGTAATTGATATTGATAATGCATATCTTAATACAGGAGGATTACCTGAAATTGAACCAGTTAATCAAAATATAAAGGAAATTAGATTTTCTCAGAATAAGAAGGATGTAGTAAGAATAGTATTTGAATTAAAAGAAGAAGTAGAATATGAAATAACGGAAAAAACGAGGTATATAGAAGTCTCGTTTGAAGAGCCAGAGTATGAAAACGTAAGGTATGAAGCTTTTGAAGATTATGCCACTTTAACATTATATGATGTTAATAAGAGTGTGTTTAGTAAAAGTGAATTAAAAAGGGATAATCAATTAACATTAGGATACAATTCATCGAAATTTGAAACTGAAAGAGAAACTATAGAAGTTGAAGATAAATTTTTAGATAAAATTCAAATAAGGACAAATAAGATAATACTTACTGGTACAGGTAGTACACAATATAGCATGAAACAGGATGGAAGCAATGTAGTGGTTACCATGACTATGCCTGAAAAGAATGATAATGAGGGCGATTTTGTTGTACTAATTGATGCGGGTCATGGCGGAACGGATCCTGGAGCAGTTAATGGAGACAGCTTAGAAAAGGTATACACGCTTGCTATAATGTTAGAGCTTAAAGAATTATTGGAAGATACGCCAGGCATTGTTGTTAAAGCATCTAGAACGGATGATGTTTTCATAAATAGGGAGGGAAGATATGATTTTATACTAGATAACGAGGACGCTGACTTGCTTGTTAGTATTCATATTAATTCGTTGGGAAATAAGAATTATAAAGGTGCAATGACTTTATATTATAACAAACCAAACGAAAAAGATGATTATGGAATAACTAGTAAAGAATTGGCTACTATAATACAAAGTAATTTAATAGATGAATTAGACATGATAGATAGAGGCATTGTTGTTAGAGATGATTTATGGATACTAGAACAAAATAGTGAGGGTATGATAGACGAAATTGATTCAAATTATGAAGGCATTGTAACTAACCTGCCTGCAGTATTATGCGAGATTGGTTTTTTGTCTAACGATGAAGAATTGGCAAGAATAAAAACAGAGGAATTTCAAGAATCTGCTGCTTTTGCCATATATAACGGGATTATGGAAGCGAAAGAAATAGCAGGAAAATAGAATTAGAAAGGATAGATTTTCAAATGGAGTTCTTGACTTTTGCACTCAATGGTAATTATAAGAGATTTTACAATAATTTAAAAGAGTTGAGCAAGAAGAATGGGAAGAATCCAACATTAATGTTTATTGATGCGGGTATTTCCTCTGTACTTATTGGATCAGGCTTAACTGATTATTTAAATTATAAATTTTATGATAAGAGTTTGAAGACTAGGTCTAAGTACGTAACGATAAGGTATGGTTCAAACTTTTATAAAAAATATTCTCCAAAAGAAGAGGCTACGAATCTTAGAATAAAGACTAATTTTCATAAATATTATTCTGAGTATACTAAAAGAGAATATTATATTCCTGAGTTTGGAATTGATAAGCTAAAAGACTTCTTAAAGAAAAATAAAATATTTATGATTAAGCCTACTGATGGGCTTGCAGGAACAAATGTTAAGAAAATGACAATAGATGAAGTCGAAGATGTAAACAAATTTTATGACTATCTAAAAGAGCATAAAATGTTCCTTGAGGAATTTATTGTTCAAGATGCTGAATGGGGAAGGCTTTGCCCACAAAGTGTTAATACTATTAGAGCAATGACAAGAATTATAGATGGAAATCCAGAACTTTTTTATGCAGCGGCGCGTATAGGAAATGGAACCGCAGTAGTAGACAATTTTCATCAAGGAGGAGTAGGCGTTAGAGTAGATATGAACAGTGGAACTTTAGTGGGAAATGCTATTTCAAAAGATTTAGAAGAGGTTGAAGTGCATCCTGCCACGGGTGTTAAATTTGATGGATTTAAGATACCGTATTGGGATGATATAAAGAAGATGGTGTTAGATGCTGCTATGGTTAACCCTGCGGTTAAAGTTGTTGGCTGGGATGTTGCTATTTCTGATAAAGGACCATTACTAATTGAAGCAAATAGAAGGCCAGGATTTGACTTAGTACAAGTGCTTGAAAATAAAGGAACAAAGTATATGTTAGAAGAGGTAAAAAAATCTAGTAATTAGTGAAGATAAAATGCAGTGGTACACTGTTAAAGGTAAGTTAGAAAGGAATGAGAAATATGGAAGATAATATTTCAAAAGGACTTTTCGGGTTAAACAGGAAAGATGTAGAAAATTATATTGCAGATATGAAAAAGGATTATGAGAACGAATTAAAAAAACAAAATCAAGAATTACTTTCAATGAAAAATGAAAATGCAAAATTAAATGAAAGAATCAATCAATTATTAAGTGAAAAAAGAGAAATTGATGAGGCAAAGAAGAATATTTCTGATGTGTTATTCAAAGCAGAACAGCAGGCAAAGCAAATTATTGAAGATGCAAAATCAAAAGCAATAGAAGAAAGGCAGGAGATAGATACCTTAATAGAGGCTGAAAAAGAAAAATTAATAGATGCTAAGATTGAGCTCGCAATGCTTAAGGACAAGGCAAAAGATATAATGGCAAAGTTTACGGAGGACATTACTAATTTACAATAGAGACATATTATAAGTAGACACCTAGTATAAATATATTGGGTGATTTGAATATGATAAAGATAAAAGTTTTTTCAATTAAACAAATATTATATAAAATGATATATGTTGTTACTATATTAGGGTTACTAATATTTTGCATAATTTGGTTTTGCATAGCTTTTGTTTTAATTGGTGAAAAAATTTCGAAAAACGATATAGATGAATTTAATATGTTAGCGTATGAAACATTTTCAAAAGAGATCTTTCTAGAAGATATTTTAAAGTCAGAGCTTCCCATTTTTGGAGCGCTTGATGCTGAAGATGTGTCAGAAATAAATGAACAACTTGAAGAAAATAAAGAAGCAGAGGGACTTTTATTAAATGAGAATATGGATATTGAAATATACGAAGTAAGTGATAAGAAATATGTTATTCCAGAAAAGTATGATGTTGAGCTTTATAGTAATGGAAAAGTGCGAGTTGGAAATACGCGAATTACTAATTATAGTAATATTGATTTAAATCTCGAAGAGTTATCGAAGCCATCTCAAATAGAGATTGCTGCAAATTCGCGATTTCTTATTTTTCACACACATGCTACTGAAAGTTATACTGTACCTGGGAATAACAATATAGTGAATTATAGAACAACTGACAAAACTTATAATATGATATCAGTTGGCAAAAAATTAAGCAATTCTTTAGTAGGTAGAGGCTTTAGTGTAGTACATGATGAGTATTTGCACGATTCGCCAAGCTATAACGGAGCATATAGATCTTCTCTTGCTACGGTTCAAAATTATTTAAAAACAGATTCATATAATTTCATATTAGATATACATAGAGATGCATTGTCTAGCAACTTAGGGTTCAGACCTACGGCTGAGATTGAGGGCAAGACGGCAGCAAAACTGATGTTTGTAATTGGAACTAATGGGGCTGGATCAGATCATGAGAATTGGATGGAAAATCTTAGATTGGCACTTATGATACAAAATAGGGCAAATGAAATGTATCCGGGATTATTTAGAGATTTGCATCTTAGTAATTCTAGATTTAATCAACATGTTTCACCAGGTGCATTTATAATAGAAGTAGGTGCAACAGGTAATACATTGGAGGAAGCTCAGGTATCAATGGAATTTCTAGCTAATGTACTAGAATCATTTACTACTTAAAAAGTTTGAAAGGAGAATTATATTATGAATTTTAATTTTGAAAAAGCTTTTGTTAATGATGATGAAATTGACTTATATAGGAGTAGAATTGAAAAGGCACATTATGACTTGCATAATAAAACAGGAAAAGGTTCTGACTTTTTAGGGTGGGTTGATTTAAAGATTGATGATAATGAATTAAGTAGAATAAAAGACGCTGCTACCAGAATACAAGAACAATCGGATTTATTAATAGTTATAGGTATTGGAGGTTCGTATCTTGGCGCTAGAGCCGTGATTGAAGCGCTTTCGCATACATTTAATTCAAAGAAGGTTTTATTTGCTGGAAATAATTTAAGTAGCGATTATATATGTGAATTACTTGAATATGTAGATGATAAGAATATATCTCTTAATGTTATTTCAAAGTCTGGGACTACAATAGAACCGGCTGTTTCTTTTAAGATACTCAGAGAGTACATGGAAAAAAAGTATGGAGAAGAAGAATCGAGAAAAAGAATTTTTGTTACAACTGATAAAGCAAAAGGTGTGTTAAAAGAGATTGCCAATCAAAAAGGATATGAAACATTTGTTGTGCCAGACGATATTGGAGGCAGATATTCTGTCTTTACTCCCGTTGGGTTATTACCTATAGCCGCCGCTGGAGTGGATATTGATGAATTGTTACGAGGTGTTTATGATGCCAAAGATGAATTTGCTAATTTAGAAAACAACCCTTGTTATAAATACGCGGCAATTAGAAATATTTTGTATGAACGTGGAAAAAAAATAGAATTATTAGTTAACTACGAGCCTAAATTGCACTACATAACTGAATGGTGGAAACAGTTATTTGGTGAAAGTGAGGGAAAAGATAATAAAGGGATTTTCCCAGCAGGTGTAGATAATACTACAGATCTCCATTCTATGGGACAGTACATTCAAGAGGGAGAGCGACATTTATTTGAGACGGTTATTGACGTAAAAAATTCAAATAAGGAGCTAATGCTTTCATGCTATGAAGGCTCTATAGACAAGCTTAGTTATTTAGATGGAAAAACATTAAATGAAATAAATCATAATGCTATGAAGGGAACCGTAATAGCACATACAAATGGTGATGTTCCAAATGTTGTAATAGAGATAGAAAAGATAAATGAGTATTATATAGGCCAGTTGTTATATTTCTTTGAAAAGGCTTGTGGTATTAGTGGATATTTGTTAAATGTTAACCCTTTTAATCAGCCTGGTGTTGAGGCATATAAGAAAGAAATGTTTAGTTTGTTGGGAAAAAAGTAAGATAAGTATTTTAAAGTAAATTTTGAAAAATATTGGGAAAAGTATTTCTCTCGGGAGGAGCTCATTATATGTCAAAGTTTTTTAATAATGCTATAGTTGGTAATTCTAAAATATTAGGTTGTCTAACTGATAAAGGAGAGCTTATTAGACTCTATTATCCGAATATTGATTACTTTCAAAACATTGACAGATATAGAATTGGAATTGCCAAGCAAGGGGGCATTTTGTGGCTTGATGAAGGAGCACTAAAAAAACAATATTATGAGGGAAATATTGTATATACAGAGCTAAATGTAGGAGAGTATGAAGTGCTTCAAAGAGATTATGTATTGAGTAACAAAAATGTTTTAGTGCGCACTTTTAAGTTTAATAAAAAATTAAATTTGTTCTTATACTCAAAATTAAATTCTGATGTTAATAAGAAAGTTTCAGGCATGGTTGTAAACAATTCCCTTATACAGTATTGCCAAGACATGTATATGGCTACATTTTCAAACATTAATATTACAAAGTATCAGATTAATAATTCAAAAGATAGCTTAGGTAGTGGAGAACTTTATTCTCCTGATTATATTGGAATGTCAGATGATTCTGCAATACTGTACGCCGATGTAAACGAGATTACGATTTATATAGCGTTTGAAAATAATTTAAAAGATATTTTTAAAACGATTGAATGGTGTAAAAACTCAAATGAAAATTTATTATATAATTCGGTAAAAAGATACTGGAACAATTATTTAAAAAAGTTTGCAAATAATATTATTTTTAAAGATGTAACTAAAATAAAAGAAAAGGAGATATTAGACAGAAGTATCTTGATGTTCGCGCTTTTAACCAATCCTGAAACAGGAGCTGTTATTGCAAGCCCTGATGTGGATGAAAATTTTGAAAGGTGTGGAAGATATGGATACTGTTGGCCACGTGATGCGCTTTTTGTAAATAGTGCTTTAAATATTTTAGGATTAACAAAGTACACAGATAGATTTTATAATGTATGGGCGAAGAGAGCTCAGCTAGATTCGGGCCTTTTTGAACAAAGATATTACTCAAATGGTGAACTTGCACCGTCATGGGGATTGCAAATAGATGAGACTGCCGCAATATTAATAGGTATACATGAAAATGGAAAATATAAAAAGCTTGAAGCATTGATATTAAAGTCTATAACCGCACTTTTAAATTTCTTAGATGATGAGTTTATATCAAAAGACTGTTTTGACTTGTGGGAAGAAAGAAGGGGCAAGCATTTGTATTCAACAGCTAGCATTTATCAAGGATTAAAATGCGGAAAAGAAATTTTAAAATCTATTAATATCGAAAAATATGATAATACCATTAATGAAATTGAAAAAGCACTTGTAAATATTGAAGATGCTCTTATTAAGAAGTTTGTGTCTAATGGAAAATTGAAACGCAGTATAGACAATGAACAAACAGACATATCTACTCTTGTGCTTGCGACTCCATATGATGTGTTAACAGTAGATGATAGAATTATAGAAAATACCGTTAAAGATATAGAAGAAAATTTGAAATTGCCTAATGGCGGATACATGAGATATCAATGGGATAATTATGTTGGCGGAAATGCATGGATAATTTCGTCGCTATGGCTCGCGCTTTATTATATTAAAAAAGGAAATTTTGAAAGGGCGCAAGAGCTGTTCGATTGGGTGACGTACCATGCAGACGATCTTGCTTTTCTCCCAGAACAAATTGACAGAAATGGAGATAAGACGATATGGGTTAGGCAACTTTCATGGTCGCATGCATTATATATTATAGTTAAGTATAATTTGGTTAAGAAAGAAAATTAAAGGTCTCGGATTTTTAATTTTATGAAAGGAAAATCTTATGGCTAAAAATCAGACGATATTTGTTTGTAGCGAATGTGGAAATGAATCACCTAAGTGGCTTGGAAAATGTCCTGCATGTAATAGTTGGAACACATACTATGAAGAAAAAGTATTCAAGGATAAATCTTCAAATGAAAGAAAATTGCTTTCTTCTCAAGTTGTAAAATTGAGAGATATTGGCGTTAATGAAAAAAGTAAAAGGTATACAACTGGTTATTCTGAGTTAGATAGAGTGTTGGGGGGAGGCCTTGTGCCAGGCTCTTTAATATTGCTTGGAGGTGAACCAGGTATAGGTAAATCTACACTTATTCTTCAGATATGTAATATGGTAAGGTTTGATGAAACCAACGCCATATTATATGTTTCTGGAGAGGAATCAGGAAGACAAATAAAACTTAGGGCAGATAGATTGAATATAGATAGTGATAATATTGAGTTTTTAGGAGAAGCTAATATTGAGTTTGTAGAACAGGCAATAGAGGAAAAAAAGCCTCGTTTATTAGTTGTAGATTCCATTCAGACTATGTATAGCAAGGATGTTCCAGCTGCTCCAGGAAGCGTAAGTCAAGTAAGAGAAATTACAGCAAGGCTTATGCAACTTTGTAAGCAAAAAGAAATAACCACTGTTATAATAGGGCACGTTACAAAGGATGGAACAATTGCAGGGCCTAGAGTTTTAGAGCATATGGTTGATACAGTTTTGTATCTTGAAGGAGAACGATATTTTTCATATAGAATATTAAGAGGAGTAAAAAATAGGTTTGGCTCTACAAATGAGGTTGGGCTATTTGAAATGCAAGAACAAGGCATGGTTGAGGTAAGTAATCCGTCAGAGCTATTAATATCTGATAGGGACGGAAATCCGTCCGGTTCTGTAATTGTTGCGACTCTTGAGGGAACTAGGACTATGCTTGTTGAAATACAAGCACTTCTTACTATTACAGCATTTGGATTAGCTAGGCGAACTGCTATAGGTGTAGAATATAATAGGCTTGCATTGCTTTTGGCGGTATTGGAAAAAAAGCTTGGTGTACATTTATCAAATCAAGACGCATACGTTAATGTTGTTGGTGGAATGAAATTAGATGAGCCAGCTGCGGACCTTGGGATTGCTTTAGCGGTAATGTCTAGTTATAAAAATATTCCTCTTTCTAAAGATTTAGTTGTAATTGGTGAAATTGGCTTGACTGGAGAAGTACGAGCAGTTAATGCGATAGAAAAGAGAGTAAAAGAGATAGAAAAATTAGGCTTTTCTACTTGTATTATTCCAGAAAGCAATAGAAAGCAATTGAAATATAAGGGAAATATAAATATAATAGGAGTGTCAAATATAGGTGAGGCTGTGAAAGTAAGTAATTTGAAATAGTAGGAGGAAGTAATAATGAGAAGAGAGCCTGGCAGAAATGTGGAGCTAATTCAAATACTAAGAATGGTTGCTCCAGGCACGATGTTGCGTGAAGGTTTGGACAACATCTTGAAAGCTCGTACAGGAGCTTTAATAGTGATTAGCGATTCACCGGAAGTGATTAAGCTCGCAGATGGCGGGTTTAAAATTGATGAGGAGTATTCGCCGGCTAAAATTTATGAGCTTGCTAAAATGGACGGCGCAATTGTATTGTCAAAGGATGCAAAAAGAATACTACTTGCAAATACTCAGCTAGTACCTGATTCAACTATCCCTACAGTTGAGACTGGAACTAGGCACAGAAGTGGGGAGAGAGTGGCAAAACAGACGAACGAGTTAGTTGTGAGTATTTCACAGAGAAGAAATATAATAACTCTGTTTAAAGGTGAGACTAGGTACGTAATAAAAGAAAGTACTAAGGTATTAGCAAGAGCTAACCAAGCCATGCAAACGCTTGAAAAGTATAAAGGTGCTTTTGATGATATAATATCTATCATAAATGAATTCGAGTTTGATGACATGGTAACGCTTCAAAATGTCGTAACAGCGCTTCAAAGAGCAGAATCGTGTATGAGAGTGGTGTCAGAGGTAGATGATTATATAATTGAGCTTGGAGATGAAGGAAGACTTATAGAATTGCAATTACGAGAAATTTCTAGAGATGTTGAAGATGAAGAAATGCTACTTATCAAAGACTATTTAGTCGAGCCAAAAACAGCAGACTCTATAATAGAAGAAATTTCTTCACTTAGTAGAAGTGAGCTTATGAATTCAAATATTATGGCCGAGAAGCTTGGATATAATGTGGAGAAATCACTAGATGATGTAATACTTCAATCAAGAGGGTTTAGACAATTAACTAAAATACCTAAGACACCTATAAATATAATAGAAAATATGAACAAAGCTTTGGGAGACTTTCAACATATAATAAGGGCAACAATAGAGGAATTAGACGATGTAGAAGGAATCGGAGAAATTCGTGCTAAAAACATAAAACAGGGTATAAAGAGAATGCATGAACAAGTAATATATGATTCGAAGTTTTATAGGTAGAAAAGGCGTATGAACTGTGGATTCAACGCTTTATATCGACTAGGTATCTTGAAATGCCTGCAGTTAGAGAAGCAACTTGTTTAGGCTTGAAAACTGGAAAATATGAATAGCAATAAATAAAATTGATTTCTAATAAAAGCGCTAAAAATGCGAAGTTCTAGCTGAAAATAGAATGAAGGATGAAACATAATTACGATAAATAATGTTCAATGTTTTGTGTAATATGTACCCTAATATATATGCCTATAATATCCTAGTTTACTAAATTCTTTGACTTTTGGAATTATTTGTGGTATAATATGTACGTACCGCGAGAGAAAGACTGGATAGTTATCTCTGTTAGTATATAATTTGTTGAAAGTTGGGAAGTGATGAAAGTGTTTAAAGTCGGTGATAAGATTGTATATCCAATGCACGGAGCTGGGACGATTGAATCAATTGAAGAAAAAGAAATACTTGGCGAAAAACAAAAGTATTATGTCATGAAAATGCCAGTAGGAGACATCAAAGTAATGGTCCCAACTAAAAATGCGGAGCTTATAGGTGTGAGAGATGTTGTAGGAAATGAAACAGCCAAGAGCGTTTTAGAAGTATTAAATTCACATCCGACGGATATGTCAACTAACTGGAACAAAAGATACAGGGACAATCAGGAAAAGATGAAGAGTGGAGATATTTGTGAAGTAGCAGATGTTGTTAGAAATTTAACCTTTAGACAAAAATCAAAGGGGCTTGCAACAGGAGAGAAGAAAATGCTATCAAATGCTAAGCAAATATTAGTAAGTGAGCTAGTGCTTGCAGAAGCCATGACAAAAGAACAAGTAGAAGTACTAATTGATGATAAAATAGAAGAAGCGTATGCTAATTATGGCATGACAGAATTGAAAAAATAAGAAAAATGGTAAAAAAGAAAAAGCGTGAGGTTGAATTTCTCGCGTTTTTTTTATTTCATATGAAATAAAAAATAGTACAATATATCATTAAAATTTGGCTTTACTTAATGTATAATTGCCTAATTTATTTTCTACTGGCTTTTTTATAAGATGCTATTGATTAAATATATAAATTTTGTGTATAATATACATATAAACATAATTATGAAAAGGAGATAGTTTAATGGGTCAAGAAGTTATATATGGAGCAGATGGAAAAATAATAGAAGGAATTTTGATAAGATATTATGAAGAAGGAAAAGTAATGTCTGAGACACCATATAAGAATGGAAAAATCAATGGAACGGAGATTGAGTATTACTACAACGGAGTTGTTAGTAATAGAAGTGAATATGTTGATGGTGAATTAAATGGCATGTCATATATTTATTATCAGTCTGGTATGCTGATGGAAGAGATTCCGTATGTTAATTCTAAGATAGAGGGGGTTCGCAAGAAATATTATGACAATGGCATGATTCAGGAAGAAGCAGAATATCAAAAAGATATTTTAAACGGTGTTGTAAAAAGGTATGGTACAGATGGAGAGTTGGAGCAAGTGCTATATTACAGAAAGGGTATACAACTAGATGGGCCTCCAAAAGAAGAACATAAGGCGGAAAATGTTTTAGAGCCTAAGAAGGTTGAGATGCTTACAAAAGAAGAATTAGACAAGTTATTGTAGAATTGATTATATAAGTGAGAAGTATAAATTTTAAAACGAATCTAAACTATTAGGCAAGTGCTTTAATGGAGAAGGTTCGTTTTTGCATTCATAGGCGTAAAAAGTAGCAGTATCGGGAAAGATTAGGCTTTTAAATAAATCTAAAATTGAGTAAAAGATGAGTTTCGGAGCTGTATTGCTGATATATTTTTTGCTCGGTTTGTGGAACAAAATTTCTGAATAAATGTCTGTATTAATATATATAAGAGATATTTGCGGTAAAGGGAGGAATATATATGGAAAAAATTTTTGGAACACTACTAACTATTGCTTTGGGAGTAGGAACTTTGCTTGGAAGTCCAGATAATGGACAATATATAATCCAGAAAATCTTTGAAGACTTTAGTGAAAATACAATATCTAGCGATGCACTAAAGCGATTTAATTCGGAGGAAGAATTAAGAAAAACTATTGATAATTATTATCAAGACTATGAAGTAGAAATAAATTTTGCTACAGATGCGGTGGCTGATGGTACGACAATTAGAAGTGAGGCACAAGCCGAGATTAAAGATTCTTATTCTGAAACTAATGTCCAAGTAACTGGCGTAGATGAAGCAGATATTGTCAAAACAGACGGTAATTTTATTTATTATTTGGTTTATGATAAATTAGTAATTGCAGAAGTCAGAAATCCGGAAGATATAAGTATTAAGAAAATAATTGAAGTGAATGAAAAAGCTTCTAAAGATTATTATTGCAGTCCAAGTGAGCTGTATATAGATGAAGATTATATTGTCGTAATATCTAATAAGGCTAAATATTATTATGACATCAATGAGGCAGAAGACTTTGGATTGTATCGAGGAGGAGCATCTGAACAGCAATTATCGCTTATAAATATTTATGATATTAGTACATATAATCTTGTAAGAAGTTTTGAGATTTCTGGAAATTATATTTCTTCGAGAAAAATAGATGATGATTTATATCTAATATCTAATATGTACATTAATAAAAATTTGCCGATTCTGCCTGTGTATTGTGATACAGCTGAAACTAAAGAATATATCGATATTGAAGCTGATTCGATTTATTATTTTGATGATATTAAAGAATGCAGTTATATGATAATCTCAAGTATTAGTTTAGACAATATGGAAAGAAAAGCAAATATAGATACATTTTTGGGTGCAGGCTCAGAAATTTATGTATCTAAGGATTCATTATTTGTTGCTAAAATAAATTATAATTGGAATGCAGAAGATGTTACAACTAATGTACATAAATTCGATATAAATAATGGTAATGTTAAATACGTTGCTACAGGGATAGTACAAGGAAGATTGCTTAACCAATTTTCTATGGATGAGCATGATGGTTACTTTAGAATAACAACAACGACAAATGCGTTTTTAGATGAGAGTGAAAATAACTTGTATGTTTTAGATGAAAAAATGAATGCTGTTGGAAAAATTGAGGGGCTTGCCAAGGGAGAAAGAATATATTCAACGAGGTTTATGGGAGATAAGTGTTACGTGGTAACGTACAAAACAGTTGATCCTTTGTTTGTTATAGATCTTAGCAACCCAACTGAACCTAAAGTTTTAGGCGAATTGAAGATTCCGGGGTATAGTAGTTACTTACATCCTCTTGGTGAAAATTATTTAATTGGATTTGGCGAAGATTCTGTTGAGAAGTCATATATAAATTGGAGGGGTGAATCTGAAGTGACAGCTTATGCGACGGGGTTGAAACTTGCAATTTTTGATATAACAGATTTTTATAATCCTAAGGAATTGTATTCTATCAAAATAGGAGGAAGAGGCAGTTATTCAGAGTTTTTAAATAATCATAAAGTTTTACTATTTGATGAAGAAAAAGGAATTTTTGCTTTCCCTGCAAGAGTATATTCTGAAGGGGAAATGTATGATGATGGTGTTCCTGCGTACGGAAAGTTAGAGTTCTCTGGTGCATTAATATATAATCTAAGTGTTGAAGATGGAATATCGTTGAGAGGGAAGATTTCGCATAATGATGAAAGACCAGACTATAATGATATTCAAAGGATAATTTATATAGGTGATGTGCTATATACACTTTCGCCAGATAAAATTGTGGCGAGTGATTTAAAAACTATTGAAAGATTGGGAGAAGTGAATATAGAAATAGAAAATGAGAAGATTATTTTTGATGGAGTAGCATATAGATAAGTTTTTATGCAGGCAAAAAAATATTTTGCCTGCTTTTTTAGTGCCTGCTTTTATTATATGTATTAACTTTAATTGCTTTTAGGCGTGGCATAGGGAAATTTTGTAATTGACAACAGTTGCTATTAATATTAAAATGAAGAGGTGATGAAAATATATTATTTAAAATGTTTTATGGGGCGTGGATACTCCCATTTTGAATAAACGTATCCTTGATAATATATTGAACATTGAAAAGTTAATAAGGAGGTAGACGATTGTAATGGAATTTCAAGAATTAATTGTCCCTTCACTTATTGTCTTTGTTCTTACAGCAGTTGTTGTGTCAGTTATATTTATAATAATTGATAAAAACAAAGTTAAAAATGGAACTTCAAAGGTTAAAGCTGCAGAAGCTGAAGCTGCTAGAATCGTTGAAGATGCAGAAAGAAAGGCTAGTGAGGCTATAAAGCTAGCTGAAGCTGAGAAAAAAGAAAAAATTATCTTGGCAAAAGAGGAAATTCAAAAGGAACGAGCTGAAGCAGACAAAGAAATAAAAGAGAGAAGGGCTGAGATTCAAAAGCAAGAAAGAAGATTACTTCAAAAAGAAGAGTCTTTAGATAAGAAGATTGAGAATATGGAAAGGAAAGAACAACAGCTACAAGAAAAAGAAAAGCGTATGCAAACTGAACAAGATGAATTAAGTAGGTTTAAAGAGAAGCAAATAGCTGAATTAGAAAGGATATCTAATATGTCTCAGGAAGATGCAAAAAAATATTTATTGGATATACTTAAAGATTCATTAACACATGATTCTGCAGTTCTTATAAAAGATTTTGAAGCTAAAGTCAAAGAGGAGTCGCAAAAGAAAGCGAAAGAAATAATTACTTACGCTGTACAAAAGTGTGCAGCTGATCATACGTCTGAAACTACAGTATCTGTTGTAGCATTACCAAGCGATGATATGAAGGGTAGAATAATTGGCCGTGAAGGTAGAAACATTAAGATGATTGAAACATTGACTGGCATTGATCTAATAATAGATGATACCCCCGAAGCAGTTATCTTATCAGGGTTTGACCCTATAAGGAGAGAAGTTGCAAGAATTGCGCTAGAAAATCTTGTAGTGGATGGTAGAATTCATCCTGCTAGAATAGAAGAAATGGTTGAAAAGGCTAAGGATGAATTAGAAGCGATAATAAAAGATGAGGGAGAAAGAGCTTCTCTTGAAACCGGAGTTATAGGGCTTCATCCAGATGTTATTAAGTTGATAGGAAAGCTAAAATATAGGACAAGCTATGGACAAAATGTTCTTAATCATTCGATAGAGGTTTCGCAACTTGCTGGAATTATGGCAGAGGAGTTAGGATTCGATTCTAATCTTGCGAAGAGGGCAGGATTACTCCATGATATTGGTAAAGCAATTGATCATGAAATGGAAGGTACACATGTTGAAATTGGTGTCGATATTCTTAAAAAATATAAGGAAGGAGAGGCTGTTATCAACGCTGTACAAGCACATCATGGTGATGTTGAACCTAAAACGATGGAGGCTGTTTTAGTTCAAGCAGCTGATGCGATTTCGGCTTCTAGACCGGGTGCAAGAAGAGAAACACTTGAAACATATATTAAGAGATTAGAAAAATTGGAAGAAATTGCTGATTCATTTGATGGCGTTGAAAAATCTTTTGCAATACAGGCGGGTAGAGAGATTAGAATCTTAGTAAAGCCTGATAACGTATCAGATGATCAGATGGTAATAATGGCACATGATATTGCGAAACGAATCGAAAATGAAATGGAATATCCGGGACAGATAAAGGTAAATGTAGTAAGAGAAACAAGAGCAATAGAATACGCAAAATAATATTATCATATTTAATAAGGGACTTTTTACAGTCCCTTATTATGTTTTAAAAATAAATTAATGAGAAAAATATATAGACAAAGGATAATGTTGGAATGTATTATAGCATTATGTCAGATAAAGAGGAGAGATAAAAATGAATATTTTGGTAATCGGAGATGTCGTTGGAAAAGTTGGAGTAGATGCAGTTAAAAATCATTTAAAAGAAATTAAGGAAAAGTATGACGTTTCTTTTACGATTGTAAATGGTGAGAATTCCGCAGATGGAATGGGTATAACTAAAGCAATATTAGATAGTTTTTATAAAAGCGGTGCAGATGTTGTTACAATGGGAAATCATACATGGGGAAAGAAAGAAATATTTTCTTTTATAGATAGTGAAGAAAGATTGATACGTCCTGCTAATTATGCTAGTGGGTTGCCAGGCAATGGCACAGTGCTTTTGATGTGTGGTAATGAAAAGATAGGTGTTATTGATTTAATTGGAAGGGTTAATGTCGGCGGAAGTTTTGATTCGCCTTTCGAAAGAGCAGATGCTGAGATAGAGCACTTGAAAAGTAAAGGAGCAAGTATAATAATTATAGAAATTCATGCGGAAGCAACAGCTGAAAAAATTGCGTTAGCATATTATTTAAAAGATAAAGCCAATATTGTATATGGTACGCATACACATGTACAAACGGCAGATGAGAAGATATATGAAACTGGAATGGGTTATATAACGGATATTGGTATGACTGGACCTAAAAATTCAATAATTGGAATGGAGCCTAATACGGCCTTAAAAAGGTTTTTAACTCAAATGCCAGAAAGATATGCATGTGCACAAGGGCCATCAATACTAAATGGAGTAGTATTTACGTTTGACGAACAAAGTAGGAAAATAACGAAAATAGAGAAAATCAATATATAAATGCCGAAAAGTGTAGGGTTTTGAGGAACGATTCTTTTTGTTTTTTCATTAAATCACTGGATTTTTTTGGAAATAATAATATAATTTATAGTGTAATTAAGAAAAAAACAAGGAGGAACAAAATGGATATTTTAAAAATTTCAACAAAATCAAACCCAAATTCTGTAGCTGGGGCAATAGCAGGGCTGATAAAAGAAAAGGGAAAAGCAGAGATGCAAGCTATTGGAGCAGGAGCATTAAATCAAGCAGTAAAGGCAATTGCTATTGCACGAGGTTTTGTAGCCCCTTCGGGAGTAGACTTGATTTGCATACCAGCCTTTACCGAGGTAAAAATAGATGAGGAGGAAAGAACAGGAATAAAATTATGTGTTGAACCGAGATAACCAAAAATATAAAAGATGGGGAAAGGTCCCATCTTTTTTTTGTATCAATGAACTTATTAACGACTTTAGATTTTCATTTGAAGCTTAATAAATGAGATGATTAAAATAAAGAATTATTGCTATTAATTTTCTTGATTTTGTATTCTTCTTATTATAGAATTAGCATGTGTTATGAGGAGAAATAGTATGAGAAAAGTATTGATTTTTTTTGCTGTTTTAGGAATTACAATTGGATTGATAGTGGGTGTTGATTCTGTACTTTCATCTGAAAATGAAAATGCAGATAACGAAACGCTTAATGTTGTAGAAGAGACAAAAAGTATAAATGAATTAAGCATTGCGATTTCGGATGTTGATACTTTTAATCCACTTAGAACTAAGAATAGCCACTTGGCTGATGTGCTAAAAGTAGTATATGAGCCGTTGGTAACATTCAATCAAGAAAATCAGTTAGAAGCATGTCTTGCTACTGAATGGGCAAAAAGCAGTGACTCTACTTGGATTATAAGAATCAGAGAAAATGTCAGATGGCATCGGTGGGGAACCTTTTACTGCTGCTGATGTTAAGTATACAATAAAATTATTATTAGATAATGAAATTGATTCAGTGTATTCGGCAAATGTTTCTGGAATAAAGTCAATAGATATTGTTAACGATTATTCAATTGTAATAACATTGAACGAAGATGATCCGTATTTTATATCTAAGCTTACGTTTCCTATATTGCCTGAATATTATTTTAAGGATGAATCAATATTGGATGAAGAAAAGGCAAAACGTTTTGTTGGAACAGGGTCATACAAATACGAATCGACTGAGGAAGAAAAAATAATACTGACAGCAAATGATGATTGGTGGAAAGAGTCAGACATAAAGTTAAGAAAAATATATTTGCTGAATTATCCGACATACAGTGAAGCAATTAAGGGATTTAAATCGGCTGAAGTTGATATGATTTTAACTACCATGCACAACTGGAAGGAGATTTTTGGTTTTATTGGAATTAATTCGTATGGGTATGAAAGTTCTGAGTATGAAGTAATAATACCAAATACAGAAAACAGGATTTTGAAAGATAATTCTGTGCGAAGAGCAATTTTGCAATCTATAAATAGAGAAAACATTATAAATGAAATATATGATGAAAATGCTGTAATTCAAGATATGCCGTTAATGTCTGATTCAAAATATTGGGTGCCGAATGCAGAATATGATGTAGAAAAAGCAAAACAAATTTTGATAAATGCTGGGTGGACAGAAGAAAATAATAATTGGATTAAAGATGGAAATATAATAAAGCTTACATTAATGGTTCCAGTTGAAGACGAAGACAAAAGAGAAGTTGCTAAAAAAATTAAAGATAATCTCGCAGAAATATCTATACACATAACAATTAATGAACTACCTCAGAGTGAGATTAACAAAAAAATTATGAATGGAAATTTTGAGCTTGCATTAGCGTCACTTGACATAAAGAATGAATATCAAATACAAGATTTAGTTAAAATAGGAAGCAAATATAATTATGCAAGATATACAAGTATGGAGATGGAAGCAATAATAGAAAAGTTAAGCTCATCTGACGGAAAGATATATGATGCAAATATGGCTGATTTTAGGAATTGTTATAAAAACGAAATGCCATACATAGGACTTTATTTTAAGAAAAATACTATATTAACAAATAAGAGTGTCAAAGGAGAATACAAAAGCACTAGTTATAATCCATATGAAAATTTGACTAATTTTTGCAAATAAAAAATAAAAAGGGCTTGACATACAAGAACAAATGTTCTACAATTTGTTTGTGAAGTAATGGAGTGATAAATTATTTACAAAATATAGATTATGAGGAGGTTTTTTTGTGAGCGAAAACGAAAAGAAAAAAACAAATTTACAAGAAGAAAATAAGAAGAGAGCAGAAAATGAAGAAAAGAGAAAAGCACTAGAAATAGCACTAGGGCAAATAGAAAAACAATTTGGAAAAGGTGCAGTAATGAAATTAGGAGAAAATGCGCATACAACAGTCGATGCAATTCCTACAGGAGCACTTAGCTTGGATATTGCGTTAGGAATTGGAGGAGTTCCAAGAGGAAGGATAGTGGAAGTCTTTGGGCCGGAGTCGTCTGGTAAAACAACTGTTGCGTTACATATGGTTGCTGAGGCTCAAAAGATGGGCGGAGAAGCTGCGTTTATTGATGCGGAACACGCTTTAGATCCTGTATATGCGAAAAACTTGGGTGTTGATATAGATAACCTTATTGTTGCACAACCTGATACTGGCGAACAGGCGCTTGAGATAGCGGAGGCTCTTGTAAGGAGTGGAGCAATTGATATAATTGTTGTTGATTCTGTTGCTGCACTAGTTCCAAAAGCTGAGATTGATGGCGATATGGGAGATACACATGTGGCGTTGCAAGCAAGGCTTATGTCACAAGCACTAAGAAAGCTAGCAGGTGTACTTAATAAATCAAATACGGTGGCTATTTTTATAAATCAGTTGCGTGAAAAAGTAGGAATTATGTTTGGAAACCCAGAGGTTACTCCTGGAGGACGTGCATTAAAATTTTATGCATCAGTAAGATTGGATGTTAGAAGAGTTGAAACGCTTAAGGCAAATAATGAGATAATAGGAAACAGGACAAAAGTAAAGGTCGTAAAGAATAAAGTTGCACCTCCTTTTAGGGAAGCTGAATTTGATATAATGTATGGAAAGGGAATATCTAAAGAGAGTAATATTTTAGATGTTGCAGTTAATCTAGACATCATTGAAAAAGCGGGTGCCTGGTTTAGCTATAACGGAGAAAGGATAGGACAAGGTAGAGAAAATGCAAAACAATATTTGAAAGACAATCCTAAAGTATGTGATGAAATAGAAAAAAAGGTTCGTGAAAATTTTGAACTTGCTTTTGATAAAAGCCTAACCGATGAGTTGTCTGATAGCGGAGAAGAATAGACGCTAGAATAGTTGCAAATTAACGGATATTTTTGAGAAGTTCGTAATATGATAATTAAAGAAAATGCTTTAGTTTTTGAAGAGGTGACAAATGATAATAGATGATAAGCTAATGAAATATGTTATATTTCAAAAAAGAACAGAAGCAGAAGTTAGGCAAAAGTGCCAAAAATTGAACTACGCGGAGAACTATACAGAAGAGGTAGTTGAATATTTAAAAGAAAATGAATATATAAATGATGAAAAATATGTGGAGAAGTATATAGCGAATGTTATGAAATTGAAAAAAGCGTCAATATATGAAATAAAAATTAACTTACTAAAAAAAGGTGTTGATGAAAAATATATTGATGCATATGTAAGCGAGCGATATGATGAATTGATTGAATTTGAAGAACAATCGGCTAAAAAAATTGTTAAGAAAAAAATTGCGCAAAATGAAAAAGACAGGATTAAAAGATATTTAAAGAGCAAGGGATATTTATATAATAGTATTTCAATGGCAATTGACATGGAACAAGATTTAGAAGATAATGATTAGAGAAGAATATGTCTAAGTGGAGGTAGGTAAGATTATGCAAAATATTTTAATTAATGCAACTGATGCAGCATCTTATATTTCTAGTAAGTTAAAAAATGAACCAAAGCTTGCAATTATATTAGGTTCAGGATTAGGAGGGCTAGCAGATGAGGTAATAACTGATAGAGTTGAAATACCTTATTCTGAAATACCACATTTTCCAGTATCTACGGTTAAAGGACATAGTGGAAAACTAATAGCTGGAAAAATATATGATAAAGATATTATAATAATGCAAGGCAGGTTTCATTACTATGAAGGATATGAACTATCGGAGGTTACATTCCCTATTAGAGTATTTGCATTACTTGGTGTTAGAGGAATTATAGTAACAAATTCTGCAGGTGGAATTAATAGAAAATTTGATCCGGGTGATTTAATGCTAATAACAGATCATATAAATATTTCTAGTATTTCACCGCTACGTGGAGAGAATGAAGAAACATTTGGTGAGAGATTTCCTAGTATGACAGAGGCATATTCACTAAGGTTGAGGAAGTTGGCCTTAGATGTAGCATTTATGAAAGAAAAAGAATATTCATACGGAGAAAAAATAGAGCTAAAAGAGGGAGTATACGCATTTATGAGAGGGCCTCAATATGAAACTCCGGCAGAGATAAGGATGCTCGATATAATAGGGGCGGATGCTGTTGGCATGTCGACTGTGCCAGAAGTTATCGTAGCCAACCAAATGGGAATGGAAGTATTAGGAATATCATGTATAACAAATGTACATAAGCCAGGTGAAAAGCCGACTCATGAAGAAGTAATTGAAAATGCAGATAAGTCGGCAGAGAAATTTAGAAAATTAATTATGAGAATTTTAAAGAATATAACTTAATACATAAAAGTAGGTGAGAAGGTGACAGATGTAATTCAATATAAAGTAAAAATGCAAAACTTTGAAGGACCGTTAGATTTGTTGTGTCATTTAGTTGAAAAAAATAAAATGAATATTTTCGATATAAAAATAAATGATATTACAGATCAGTATTTAGATTACCTACAAGAAATGCAAGA
This sequence comes from uncultured Clostridia bacterium, assembly GCA_944393265.1. GTDB lineage: Bacteria > Bacillota > Clostridia > TANB77 > UBA1234 > UBA1234. The sequence goes on from CALXZO010000019.1 coordinate 22,354, forward strand.
TATGAACTTGGAAGTTACGAGCGAATTTATAGTGATGGCAGCTAGACTTATATATCTTAAGTCTAAAACATTATTACCTACTGTTGAAGAAAATCCAGAATATGAAGTCGATATAGTACAAATGCTACTTGAATATAAAAAATATAAAGAAAACTCGGAAATTTTGAAAGATAGACTTGAGGAATATGGTAGAAAATTTTATAAAACACAAGATAAAATTGAACTGCCAAAGGGAAAGCCTGAAAAAATTTTTTCGCCATCATTTATTCCAGAGGCATATTCTGAATTTATAAAAAAGCAGATAGAAAAGAAAAATATATATGCAAACAATCTTAACAGGCTAGCTGTAAGTGAGAAGGTTACAATAAAAAGTAAAATAAAGGAAATATTAAAGCAATTATGGACGAAACCTTCTTTTATTTTTAACAAAATATTTAATGTGAATCAGAAGTCTAGAACAGAGATTGTAACAGCTTTTTTGAGCTTGTTAGAACTTTCAAGAATGAGAAGAATAACAGTGACACAAGATAGATTGTTTGGAGATATAAATGTAAAGAAAACAAAAAGAGAAAAAACAAACTAGATAAAATTTTTAAAACTAGTATACTTAATATTACCGCAAGTTCATGGTATAGTAGTGCTTGTGGCGAACTGAAAAAACTTATAAAAAAATGTTGACAATTGTCGATGCTGATGTTAATATACTAATTGTTCTCACACGGAACATTTCACATAAATGTTATAACATTTATGTGGAGGATAAAAAGTTTGAAAAACATTTTTTAAAAAAGTATGTTACAATGTCAAAAAATAACATTACATATTTTTAAAAATGTGTTGACAAATTTGTGAGAAAGATGCTATACTGTGTGAGGCTTCTGAAGGCGATAAACTACTGCTTCGTGAAGCTTTGCTATAAAGCACATTGAAAAGTAAACAATGAGAAATAAGAGAAACCAAGCGAACATCGAAAGCTTTTCAAGAGAAACTAAAA
>CALXZO010000020.1 GCA_944393265.1 uncultured Clostridia bacterium
ATATATTATTACAAGAAGAACCTAATAAATATAATTTCATAAGGGGGTAACATGAGCGAAAAGGAAAAGATGTTAGCGGGAGAGCTATATTTAGCAATGAATGATAAGATTTTGGTAAAAGAAAGAGAACAAGCAAAGGAACTTTGCTATGACCATAATAATTGTAGACCTTCGGAAATTCAGAAAAGAGAAGAAATAATAAAAAAGCTTTTTGGAAAGATTGGAAAGAACTTTGTTATAGAACAGCCTTTTATGTGTGATTATGGATACAATATTGAAATCGGCGAAAATTTTTACGCTAACCATAATTTAACAATATTGGATTGTAATAAAGTAAAGTTTGGTGATAATGTCTTAATTGGTCCTAATTGTTCTTTTTATACTGCTGAGCATCCTATTGACGTAGAAATAAGAAATTCTGGTTTAGAGTATGCCAAGCCTATTGAAGTAGGAAACAATGTTTGGTTTGGGGGAAATGTTGTTGTATTATCTGGTGTGAAGATAGGTGACAATGTTGTTATTGGTGCGGGGAGTGTAGTAACAAAAGATATTCCCTCGAATGTAGTTGCTGTAGGCACTCCTTGCAAAGTTATAAAAAATAAATAATTAAGAGAAAACTTTATGAATGAAATGTATGTATCTTTTAGTTTTGTGAGATGGTAGGGAATATGGAAAACAAAAAAAGATGTAAGTGGTGTAATTTAAAAAATGAGTTGTATGTAGAGTATCATGATAAAGAATGGTGTAAACCTAATTTTGATGATGCATATTTGTACGAGATGTTAATATTAGAGTCTTTTCAGGCAGGTCTTTCATGGGAGTGTGTTTTAAATAAACGAGAAGAATTTAGAAAGGCATTTGACAATTTTGATGTTGATAAAGTTTGTTGCTATGATGAAGAAAAGATACAGGAATTATTATTAAATCAAGGCATTATAAGAAATAAATTGAAGATTAAAGCGGCTGTTAATAATTCTAGAATTTTTAAAATGATACAAAATGAATATGGATCGTTTTATAATTATCTAAAAAGGTTTACTAACGGAAAAACTATTTATGAGACTGATTGTACAACCTCTGAATTGTCTGACAATATTTCGGATGATTTAAGAAAAAGAAAGATGAAATTTGTGGGAAGTACTATTATTTATTCATATTTGCAGGCAGTAGGGGTTATATATTCTCATGACAAGGAATGCTTTTTATATAAATATGAACGGGTATAATACTTGAGATAAAAAATGCAACTTTTTGAAATGAGGAGAGTCTAAAAAGTATATATCTAGTAAATTGGATGAAAGGGTGAAATCAAAATGAAAAGTACTACAAAGATTTTTCTTGTAATCACGGGTGTACTGTTGATTATAGTTTGTGGAGTTGCTCTTTGGAAAGTAACAGAAAATAATGATATGAAACTTGCTAATAAGGTAGATGACTGGAAATACGAAGGGGCTGCAGAAGAAAATGATAACTGGCTAGGAAACGTTTTCAAAAATAGTTTTACGCAAGAAAGTGCTATGGATTCTGCTTCATCACCAATTGGATTTTCTGTTGGAGGAGCAAAGGATATTGAAAATTTCAGAGAAAACATAGAAGAGGGATATTTTCCTATTTCTACTGACATAACGTATAATGGACTTTTTTATGATTATACTTTTGATACCGGTGTGAAAAAAGAATCGAATGATTTGTTTTCGCCATCGTATTCGACTGCTGTTTCTAAGGACCCCTTCTCAGAGAAAAAAGAATATTATATGACGGTTGGTCTTAATTCAAATATTAAAGAAAGCGATTTTGCGAGAAAAAAATTAAATGTGGTTATTGTACTTGATATCTCTGGATCGATGAGCTCAGATTTAGATGCTTACTATTATGATAATCCCTTCAAAGAGGTTGTAAATAAATCTAAGATGCAGGCTGCTTGTGAATCAGTAAATCTTTTGATTGATCAGCTAAACGATGATGATAGGCTCGGAATGGTTTTGTTTGGAAGCTCTGCATATTTAGCTAAACCGCTTAACTTAGTTTCTGAAACTGATATGGATGCAATAAAAGGTCACATATTAGAAATAACTGCTTCTGGTGGTGGCACAAATTTTGAAGCTGGATACCAAGAAGCAACAAAATTATTTAAAGAATTGAAAGATGTTAATAAAGAAGAATATGAAAATAGAATTATTATAATCACTGATGCAATGCCTAATTACGGACAAACGTCTAAAGAAGGATTATTATCGTACATGGAAGATAATTCAAATGATGGTATTTATACAACATTTATAGGTGTTGGCGTTGATTTTAATACATCGCTTATTGAGAGTATCAGCGATGTCAAGGGAGCTAATTATTATTCTGTACATACGGTTGAAGAGTTTAAAGAAAGAATGGGAGAGCAGTTTGAATATATGGTAACTCCTTTAGTATTTGACTTAAAATTAAATTTTGAATCAGATGATTATAAGATAGCTAGCGTATATGGTTCAGACACTGTTAATAAAGCTGATGGCAGTATAATAGAAGTAAATACTTTATTTCCATCAAAAACAACGAGCACTGGTGAAGTAAAGGGTGGAGTTGTACTTTTAAAATTAGAAAAACTAACTGATAAAGAAGATGGGACTCTAACATTGAACGTTTCATATAAAGACAGAAATGGAACGGAGCATGAAAATTCGGATGTTGTTAATTTCAAAAATAGTGATAGCGAAGTATATGACAATTTAGGAATAAGAAAGGCGATTGTACTAACAAGATATGCTAATACTATGAAGAATTGGATTTTATATGAAAGAAGCGAAGAAGAAAGATTTTTAGTTTTGCCAGTAAGTGGAATTATTGATTGTGACTATACAATGGAAGAGGTAAAAATTTTGCTTGGTGAGCATGAAAGGAGATCTGTAAGTCTAAGTGTTAGTGATGAGTATAAAAATATATTTAGTAAATTAAAAGAATATATGGAAAAAGAAATAGAAACTATTGGTGATAAAACGATGAATCAAGAAGTTGAAATACTAGATAAACTAATTAATGAAAATGTTAGTAAATAATTTTAAAATATTTGCGTGGTAAATTTACAAAAAGAAATTTATGTTTCTTTTCTAAATTGCCACGCTTTTGTTTTTTTAGTCATTCAAAAACTTGCATAAATTTTAATTTCGTGTTGAAAGAATAAGTATTATTAGTTAAAATCTAGTTGTAATGAGAGCTTTACTTAAAGGTTAAAATATAAATGAAGAAAGGAGTAATAACTATAAAAACGTAGTTATGTGAAGTGATATATGAGTAATTTAATTAAAGATACAACTAAAGAAGAGCGTATGAAAAAAGTACGTCAAGCGATGGCAATCACGGCAGCTAATAATGAGTTTCCGTCTGACGAAGTATTGCAGTTAGCAAAAAAGTATGTAGATGGTGAGCTTGAATTAGATGAAGTAACTAATCTTGTGATAAAAAAATATAAAAGAACGGAGAAATAAAAATATGAAAGATCCTTACACTTTACCAAATGGAACATTAAAAAACAAATTAGGAATAACAGAGTATAATGAACTAAAAAAGGCTGAGTGCGATATTGGTTTTGTGAAATTAATATCGCTTGATGAAGTTGCTTTAGACGGGTTTGGTGCAGATACATTAAAGGCATTACATAAACATATTTTTGAAGATATATTTGACTGGGCGGGAGAATATAGAAAAGTACCTGTTTATAAAACAGAAGTTATTATACCAGGAATAAGTCTAGAGTATGAGCAACCTAAAAAAATAGAAAATGCGGTAAATAGAGTGTTGAAAGAGATGAATGAAGACAATTGGAATCCAAATGACATAGAAGAATATACGTCAAAGCTTGTTAAGTATTCAGCGAAATTATGGCGTATACATCCTTTTAGAGATGGAAATACAAGAACTACATTAGCTTTTGCTTACAGGTTTGCTAAGGAGCATGGTGTTGATTTAGATATGGCTAAAATATTGGGTGTCTTAACTAGAAAGGTTGACAAAGATACAGGAAGAATAAAACAGTACAGCGTAAGAGATAAGTTTGTTATAGCAGCATTGGACGAAAAGGATTTGCCTGAGCCAGAGCATTTAGAAAGATTATTTAGAAGTGCTATCTTGACTGACAGTAAGTCGGACTTGGATGATAGATAAGTTTGAAAAGCAATATAAAAATAGTTAAATTTAGAATGATGAGGTGTATTTTTTGAAAAAGCTAGTTGCTATTGATGGTAATAGTATAATGAATAGAGCATTTTATGGTGTGATGAATGGAAAAATGCTTATGACTTCGGATGGGGTATATACAAATGCAATTTTTGGCTTTTTATCGATTCTATTTAAGTTGTTAAATGATGAAAAACCGGATTATATTTGTGTAGCATTTGATTTAAAAGCCCCAACGTTCAGACATAAAAAATATGATGGATATAAGGCAACGAGAAAGGGCATGCCTGATGAATTAAAAATGCAAATGCCTATTATCAAAGATATTTTAGATGCTATGAATATAAAAGTTTTGGAAATAGAAGGCTATGAAGCTGATGATATACTTGGAACACTTGCAAAATATGGTGAAAAAAATGATATTGATGTTTTATTACTTACTGGAGATAGAGATGCTCTTCAGCTTTCTTCATCAAGGGTAACAATAAGAATTCCTACAACTAAAATGGGAAAAACAGAAAGTACAGATTATACACCAAGCGTAGTGTATGAAAAGTATGGGATAGAGCCAAAAGAATTTATTCAAATAAAAGGGCTTATGGGTGATACTTCTGATAATATTCCTGGAGTACCTGGCGTTGGAGAGAAAACAGCATTCGCGCTTGTGAAAAAATATCACGATATAGATGAAATTTATACACTGCTAGATGAAGGAAAAGATGTAGAAGGACTAAAGGGCAAGTTAAAAGAAAAAGTAATTGAAAATAGGGAGTTAGCGTATTTATCTAGAGATTTAGGAATGATTTTTTGCGATGTCCCGCTTGCAATAAATATAGATGATATATCTAAAAGAGAGTTTGATAATCAAAAGCTTGCAAATTTATTTACAAAATTGCAACTTAAGACTTTTATTGAAAAATTAAATTTGAATATGCACGAAGAAAAAAATGACGGACGTGAGGATAATGAAGAATTAATTATCGAGGATTTTTCAAAATTAAATTTAGATGGTATAAAAGAACTCTCATATTACTGGGATAACAAGGGATTCGCAATATATGCAAATAATAAGGTATACTTTACATCATTTCAAGACGATGATGTTTTAAAAAGAGTCTTTGAAAGCGATGCACTTAAAATAGGATTTGAAGAAAAAAAAGATTATTTAAAATTAAAGGGAAAACTTATTGAACCTAAAAATATGATGTTTGATTTAAGTATTGCTGCATATCTTCTAAATCCAGCTAAGTCAAAATATTTGCTAGATGATATCATATTTGAGGAACTAGGAATAACATTTCAGGAGAAGAAAGAAGAACAAATTTCTTTCGACGGTTTTGAAAATAGTTCGTATGAAGACATTAGCCAAAACATTTCTAAATATGCTAAATATATTTTTGAATGCAAGGAAAGTTATTCTAAAAAATTAAAGGATAAGGAAGAATATGATTTGTTCGAAAATATAGAAATGCCACTTATGAAAGTACTTGCAGAGATGGAGTTTGAAGGAGTTTTAGTAGATAGAAAAATGCTGGAGGAATATTCTGTTTCATTAAATGAAAAAGTAACAGAATTAACGAAAGATATTTGGGAAATGGTGGGCATGGAATTTAACATAAATTCTACTAAGCAATTAGGAGAAATATTATTTGAAAAATTAAAGCTTCCTGTAGTTAAAAAAACCAAAACTGGATATTCGACTGATAATACAGTGTTAGAAAAACTTTCACTAGAACATCCGATTATTGATAAAATCTTAGAATATAGGGCAATGAATAAGTTAAAAGCTACGTATATTGATGGGATTATACCATTAATAAATCAAAAAACGAAACGCATTCATGCTAAGTTTAATCAAACGGTAACATCTACTGGGAGAATAAGTTGCACGGAACCAAATCTGCAAAATATACCGATACGAACACAGATTGGAAGGGAATTAAGAAAGATATTCGTAGCAAAAGAGGGTTATGTTTTTGTTGATGCAGACTATTCGCAAATTGAGCTTAGAGTTCTTGCAAGTATGTCTCAAGATGAAACTATGGTAAAGGCTTTTAATGAGGGAAAAGATATTCATGCAATAACAGCTTCACAAGTTTTTAATGTTCCTTTAGAAGAGGTAACGAAACAAATGAGGAGCGAGGCAAAGGCCGTAAATTTTGGAATTGTGTACGGAATTAGTGATTTTGGACTTGCGACAAATATAAAAACTAGTCGCAAAAAAGCAAAAAATTATATTGAAAAATATTTTGAAACTTATCCTAAAATAAAAAAATATTTAGATAATGCAGTTGAGACCTGTAAGGAAAAGGGATATGCTGAGACGATGTGGAAGAGAAAAAGGTATGTTCCCGAGATTAATTCAAAGAATTATAATGTTCGTCAATTTGGTGAAAGAGTCGCGATGAATGCTCCAATTCAAGGCACTGCTGCAGATATAATTAAGATAGCAATGATAAATGTCCAAAGAGAGCTAGAAGAAAGAAAATTAAATTCCAAATTAATATTGCAGGTGCATGATGAGCTAGTAATTGAAGCAAAAGAAGAAGAGATAGAAGTCGTAAAAGAGTTGCTTATAAGGAATATGCAAGGCGTAGCAAATATGTCTGTAGAGCTAAAGGTAGAGGCAAATGTTGGAAAAACATGGTTTGATGCCCATTAAACAATGATAGATATGGGGACGGAGTTTTTATCTAGACAAGAACTCTGTCCCCATGTCTAAAATATTTGTTAATAGGTAAAAATAGGACTACCCAAACTTCTTAATATGTGATAAAATCAACCAGAGAATTAAATTAAAAGGAGGACTTAGTATGTCAGGACACAGCAAATGGAATAATATTAAAAATAAAAAAGAAAAATCAGATGCTCAAAGAGGGAAAATATTTACAAAATTAGGTAGAGAGATTTTAGTAGCAGTTAAAGAAGGTGGCCCTGACCCTGCTGGTAATTCAAAACTTCGTGATGTTATTGCAAAATGTAAGGCAAACAATATGCCAAATGACAATATAGAGAGAAGTATAAAAAAAGCTGCTGGTGATGGCGCTAGTACAAATTACGAGGATATTGTGTATGAAGGATATGGACCAAATGGTGTGGCAATTATTATTGAAACGATGACAGACAATAGAAATAGAACTGCTGGTGATGTTAGACATACACTAGATAAATTCGGTGGAAATTTAGGAACAACAGGTTCAGTAAGTTGGATGTTTGATAAAAAGGGTGTAATAGTATTAGAAAAGTCGGCTGTGAAAATGTCTGAAGATGATTTAATGCTTGAGGTAGTAGATGCGGGGGCAGATAATTTTGAGGCAGAAGATGAGTATTATGAAATAACTACAAAACCAGAAGATTTTTCAAAAGTCAGAGAGTATTTAGAAAGCAATAATATAGAGTATTTAGAGGCCGAAATAAAGATGGTTCCGCAAAATTATATAAGTTTAGATGACGAAGGAAAAAGGAAGATGTCTCTTATAATAGAAAAACTAGAGGATTTAGATGATGTGCAAGAAGTTTGGCATAATTGGGATGAGGAATAGGAGCCCTTTATAAATAGGAAGTGAAAAGATGATTATAGTAGATTACACGAATATGACTGTATTGATTAGTATGATAGTGTTTTTATTTGTAATGAATTTTATAGGCTATTTTAAGAAAAAGGCGTTGTTTGTATTGATTGCTACTATGGTTAGTACAGCTATGATGATAATACATTTTTTGCTTAGAGATATGCTCGCTGAAGATGTTTTCAAATTTAATATGTATGTTGATTTTGCAACTATCGCGGTAAATTTATCAATGCTTTTAATTGTTGATGAGATAGAAGTAAGAAGAAATGTCATAGGAAAGGTTTTTGAAAGTAAGTATAATAATAAATAACGTTTTTAACGGGAAAATGCTTTGATACCAACACTTTTAAAGTGGCATTGAAAATTTTTCCCGCTTTTTGTTGTAATATAAAAATTTTAAAGAGCATAAATATAATTTAATTTAATTAATCTTTATGGAGGGAGCAAATGAAAAATAGGTATTTATTCTTTGATATGGATGATACATTAGTAAAATGTTCAGGTTATTTTTATGATGTTGAGGAAATCGTAGCAAAGAAATTTTCAGAATTTAATAAGGAATATAGTGTAGAGGAAATTAGAAAAAAATTCAATGATAGACAAATAGAAAATATTGAAGAACATGGGTATGGTCCTGACAATTTCAAATATTCGTTAATGCAAGTTGGAAGTGAAATAGTAGGCTATGACTTTTTTAAATATGATTTGGCAGGTTTTATCTCACAGACTGCGCAAAGGTTATATGATTCACCATTAGAGCTTTTAGATGGAGTTGAAGATACAATTAAATATTTATATGAAAAAGGATATGAGATGTATATAATAACAAAAGGCTCAAAAGAAGTTCAAACTGATAGATTCAACAGGCTTCCGATTCGTAGCTATTTTAAGAAGTACTATGTTGTAAAGCATAAATTAAAAAAGGATTATGAAGAAATTATTGAGTTACATAAATTTAATCCTATTGATTGTTTTATGATTGGCAATAGCCCGAAGGGCGACATAAACGAGGCTAAGCTTGCGGGGCTTAATACAATATATGTGCCAAATGAGTACACATGGCAACCGGAAGAGGAACAGATTATTGAAATAGAGCCTGTTACATATCGAGCACAAAAATTTAGTGATATAAAAAGTATATTATAGAGGTGGAGATGCATTAATGAAAGCTGTTGTTCAAAGAGTAATTAATTCTGAATTGAAGATAGACAATAAAAAATATTCTAATATACAAAATGGTTTGCTGGTATTATTGGGGGTTACTCACACAGATACGAAAAAGGATGCTGAAGCACTTGCTGAGAAGATTTGCAAGCTTAGAATTTTCGAAGATGAAAATGATAAAATGAATTTATCAGTAGTAGATACGGCTGGAAGTTTGCATATAGTATCACAATTTACCCTTTATGCAGATTCACATCATGGGAATAGGCCAAGTTTTATAAAAGCTGCAGAGCCTAATTTTGCCAATGAGTTATATGAGTATTTTGTGAGTTATTGTAGGGAAAAGATTGGTATAAATGTGGCAACTGGTAAGTTTGGAGAGCATATGCAAATTAATTTTATAAACGATGGACCGGTTACGATAATTTTAGAATGTGAGAATGGCAAGATTTTGTAAGGTAGTAAGATAAGGAGAAAAATAACATGAATAATATTGAAGAAAAGTTGGTAAAAGAGTTTAAGTTAAAACCGTTTCAAGTTGAAAATACTATTAAGTTAATAGACGAAGGAAATACAATTCCATTTATTGCAAGATATAGAAAAGAACAGACTGGGGAATTATCTGATGAGCAGCTTCGTGATTTGTTCGATAGATTAACATATCTTAGAAACTTAGAAAAAAGGAAAGAAGAAGTTATTAGATTAATTGATGAGCAAGGAAAGCTAACGGAAGAGCTACAAGAAAAAATTGCGAATTCTGAAACTATGACGGAAGTTGAAGATTTGTATAGACCATACAAACAAAAGAAAAGAACGCGTGCAACAATTGCAAAGGAAAAGGGGCTTGAACCACTTGCACTTGTAATATTTGAACAAAAAGAAAAACTAGATATATGGGAATTTGCAAAAGACTATATAAATGAAGAAAAGGGCGTTAGTACGGTTGAAGAAGCTATACAGGGAGCAAAAGATATTGTTGCAGAAATGATTTCAGATGTAGCAGAGTACAGAAAAGATATTAGAAAAATTATTTATGATATGGGTGTTATTTCTTCTAAAGCTGCAAAAGATGAAAAGTCTGTTTATGATATGTATTATGACTATAATGAAGCAGTAAATAAAATTCCTAGCCATAGAATTTTAGCAATAAACAGAGGGGAGAATGAGGAATTTCTAAAAGTAAAAATTGAAGGAACTGATGAGGCTATTATTAATTATTTGATGGAGCAAATCATAATAGATGATAGCCCGTACAAAGATATATTAGTTGAGATAATTGAAGATTCGTATAAAAGGCTTATAAAGCCTTCTGTTGAAAATGAAGTAAGAAATGATTTAACTGGTGTTGCAGAAGAGCAAGCTATAAAAGTATTTGGACAAAACGCTAAAAAACTTTTACTTCAGCCACCACTAAAGGGTCTTACAGTAATGGGGTTTGATCCAGCATATAGAACGGGGTGCAAAATTGCTGTAATCGACGATACGGGTAAACTTCTTGATACTACTACTGTTTATCCTACTGAGCCGCAAAATGATATCGATGGTGCTAAGAAAAAATTATTAGAGCTTATTAATAAATTTAAAATTGATATGATTGCTATTGGAAATGGAACGGCTTCTCGCGAATCTGAGATTTTTGTTGCTGACTTAATAAAGGAAGTTCAACATGAAATACATTATGCTATAGTAAGCGAAGCAGGAGCTTCTGTTTATTCGGCTTCTAAGCTTGCAACGGAGGAATATCCAGATATAAATGTTTCTCTTCGTGGTGCTATATCTATCGCCAGAAGGCTTCAAGATCCGCTTGCCGAGTTAGTTAAGATTGATCCAAAAAGCATTGGTGTAGGACAATATCAACATGACGTTAATCAAAATAGATTAGAAGAGAGCTTAACAGGAGTAGTTGAGGATGCGGTAAATAGCGTAGGAGTTGATTTAAACACTGCAACGCCTTCTCTTTTGAAGTATGTTTCTGGGATTAGCAAAACTATCGCAAATAATATTGTTAAGTATAGAGAAGAAAATGGAAAGATAAAAACAAGAAAAGAGCTATTGAAAGTATCAAAGCTTGGACCAGCGGCGTTTACTCAATGTGCGGGGTTCTTAAGAATTCCTGAATCAAAAAATCCACTAGATAATACGGCTGTGCATCCTGAAAGCTATGACATTGCGGAGAAGATTTTAAATAATATAGGCTATGAACTTGTAGATTTGAAAGATAAATTACCAGAAATAAAATTAAAATTAAAAGATGTTGTGCCAGCTAAGATTGCAAGTGAGTCAGGTATTGGTTTGCCAACAGTTAGAGATATTATTTCTGAATTACAAAAGCCTGGAAGAGATCCGAGAGATGATATGCCTAAGCCTATATTAAGAAGTGATGTGCTTAAAATGGAAGATTTAAAAGAAGGCATGATCTTAACTGGTACTGTTCGAAATGTTATTGACTTTGGCGCATTTGTAGATATAGGTGTAAAAAATGATGGACTAGTTCACATTTCTGAAATGAGTAACAGATACATAAAAAATCCGATGGAAGTGGTATCTGTTGGGGATATCGTAAAAGTTAAGGTAATAAAAATAGACTTAGAAAAAAAGAAAGTTTCTTTATCTATGAAGCTTAATGAAGAATAAAATAAGGAGAGGAGATAGTGGCACGCCATGTGTGCGCCATGAAAAGTATGATAATAAAGAATCCAAAATTTGAAATATCTGTTATGAATAAGTCACAATATCCTAAGAATAAGTTGCCACAGATAGTACTTGCAGGTAAGTCAAATGTCGGCAAATCATCTTTTGTTAATTCTTTAATAAATAGAAAAGGATTGGCTAGGACGAGCAGTGAACCTGGAAAGACGAGGCAAATTAATTTTTATAATATGGATGAAAGATTTTATTTTGTAGATTTGCCTGGATATGGCTATTCAAAAATGTCAAAGGCTGAACAAAATAAAGTTGGAGAATCAATAGAGACTTTTTTAAGGAACAGCAAGAATATTAATTTGATTGTTTTGCTAATAGACATTAGGCATAAACCAGGCGAAAATGATAAGATGATGATAGAGTATATAAAAAATACAGGGCATAGGTTTATTGTAGTAACCTCTAAAGCAGATAAAATAGCTAAAACAAAAGTGCAGTCATATGTTGATAGCATTAGAAAAGAATTAGGTATTTCTGAAGATTTGATTTTTGCTTTTTCTTCTGAAACAAAATTAAATAGAGATGTTATATGGGAAGTGATTGAAGAGAGTTTGAGTATTCAATGATATGAAAAAGCGCCTGATTATTAGCGTTTTACTAAGGCTCAGGCGTTTTTAAAATTTAAACACTACGTAAATTTATATCGTATGTGTATTTGATGAGCTGCAGAAACCTTGAAAGTTAATTTCGAGTATCTTGCCGATTAGATGAAACACTGTCAAGAATATTTTTTACTTCATTCTCTTGTAAGACTTCTTTTTCAAGCAATGCTTTTGCAAGGGCTTCAAGTTGTTCTCTATGTTGTATAATAATAGAAACGGTCGTGTCATAAGACTCTTTTATGTATTTTTGCATTTGATATTCTAACTGATTAACCAACTCAGTTGAGGAAAATCCTATACTTTCTTCAAATATAATTGGACCCAATTCTTCATTCATACCAAGGCTTTTAAACATCAAAGAAACAAGAGTTGAAACAATTGCTAAATCACTTACAACGCCAGTTGTTGTTTCTCCATATGTTACTTTTTCGGCAGCCATACCACCCAGTAGGTAGATGATTTGATAATAAAGTTCGTGCTTAAAAGCAGAAAACTTTTCTTCAGTAATTTCTTCTTTAGTAAGACCTAACGACGATTGGCGTGGAGTAATCTCAACTCGATTTAGTACGTAGTTAGGATTTGAATAATATGCCGCAATCACATGACCTGATTCATGATAGGCTGTGGATTCGCGCTCTTTTTCGGAAAGCTTAAGATTACTTTGACCCACTTCAGCTTTTAAAATAGTTTCATTAAAATTATCCATCGAAACCTTTTTAAGATTTTTATTTTGTGTACTTACAAAAGTCTCTTGAATAATCCACAAAATATCAATTGGAAACATTCCAAACGTAGCACGTGCTAAGCGTTCATAAGAAATATCTTGAAGCATTGAAGAATAATCTTTAAGATAGAATTTGAACAATTCTTCACGAGCCTTTAAGGCTGGAGGTTGAACAGATATTACTTTGTTAAATATATTGCTCAAAGGTGTTTCAGCAGATAATTTATAGTTGATAATTGAGCTAGAAAGAAAAATCACTGTGTTTTTGATACTACTTATTTTCAAAAGGAAATGGTTCAGAAATAGATTGCACTTATCGTCAGGAAGAGAGTCAATCGAGTCAAAATCTTTGAAATGTATTATGCAGCCACTTTTGAAAGAGTTTGCAATATTAAAAATCTTATTAAGAATTTGAATTATCTTCTTAGGAAATGCAACAAAAGTTGATGCATACAACACAATGACCGGAACATTCGTAGTCTTAGCAAGTGCTAAAACGAGTGTAGATTTTCCGGAACCTATTCTGCCGGTTAGAAGATATCTTGTATAAGGTTTAATTTGAAGTGTAGGCGTATTTAATCTTAATGAATTGAAAAACGTAATTGCAGTTTCAATATCATTTTTTTCATTCTCCATTCCGATTATGTCAGAAAGTGACATATTTATCTCGTTGGGTTTAACAAGAGAGATGTAGTATTTTTTGAGACAACGTACGGAGGGGCTTGTCTTCATAAGGAAATTACCTCCTTTATTCAAAAAAATATTGGAACAAGTGCATTATATATACTCTTGATAAATAAAGTCAAGAAAATAGTTAGTATGTGTATTGACAATTATAAAAAAACAGGATATATTGAGCTAGTACAGATAATACAATATGCTTTACATAAATAATATTGAGATGGGGAGGAAAAGTATAATGATAAAAATCACAGGGCTTACAAAGTCTTTTGGTACTAAGAAAGTTTTAGATAACTTAAATTGCACAATTAAGACTGGAAGCATATATGGCTTAATTGGTGCAAATGGTGCAGGAAAGTCTACACTTATGAGAATTGTTACAGGAGTGTTTAAAAAAGATGCGGGAAGCATTGAGGTAGACGGTAAAGAGTTAGAAGATGATGAGAAGATAAAGCAAAAATTTGTTTATGTTCCGGATGATTTATTTTTCTTCAAAAATTATACTATAAAAGATACGCTTAAATTTTATAAAAATATGTATAAAGATTTTGATATTGATTATGCATATGAAATGGTAAAAACACTAAATCTAAATGAGCTTCAGAGAATAGAGAGCTTTTCAAAGGGTATGAAGAGGCAAACTGCTATTATATGTGCACTTGCGACTAACGCGGAATATATGTTTTTTGATGAGACGTTTGATGGAATTGATCCTGTTGTTAGAAATTATATAAAGAAAGCTCTTGCAAGTAAGATTGAGGAAAAAGGGTGTACTATTATCGTATCTAGTCATAATTTAAGAGAGCTAGAAGATATATGTGATAACCTTGGCTTGCTATATAAGGGAGGTATTTTGTTTGAAAGTGAAATAAATACACTAAAAACAAATATGTTTAAAATTCAAATTTCGTTTAAAAGAGATTTCTCAGAAGAAGATTTTAAGGACTTTAAAGTATTGAATTTTAAGAAAACTGAGAGTGTTGCTACAATCATATTAGAAGGTAATAGAGGAGAGTACGAAGAAAAATTGAATGATATGAATCCGCTAATACTTGACTTTTTACCACTTACGTTAGAAGAGATTTTTATTTATCAAATGGAGGTGCTAGGATATGAATTTAATCAAATGTTTTAATATGAAGTATCTTATTGAAAATATTAAAAAGTCTAAGATGGCTATAGCATTATTTACATTTGCAATGCCTATTCTAACAATACTAGTATTAATAAATTATTCTGATGACCGTACTTATTATTATGACGTTTATGAAATAGGCGGAATTAATATATTTTTTATGTATATTATCCCGGTTGTATTTTCAATTTGTATGTTTGGTTATGTTTATAAGAAAAACAGCGCCGACTTTATTGGTTCGATGCCTCTCAGCCGTAAGACGATATTTATAACAAATACTATTGGTGGTATTGTGTTAATTTTTATAACTCAGTTATTGGCCCTTGTAGGATGTTTTGCAGTTAGTGCTTTTTTTGATTCGATATTGTTTAGTGGATTAGTATGGGATGTTTTCTGGTATCAAACGATTGGATATATATTTGTATATACAGTAACTAATCTTGCAATGTCACTTTCGGGCAATGCTAGAATGCAAATTGTATTGACATTATTAATATTATTTTTAGTTCCATTTACTAGCATATATGTAAAAAGTAATGTTGGGATGCCACAAACTTTTCAAGACAATGTAGAAGAAGTATATTTTTCATATATTGATGATACTGTATATGTTGATCCGTTTATGAATATAATCGCAAATGGAAGTTATTCGTACAGTGCAAAGGCTATAGTTAAGATGCTTGTGCTTAGCGTGATATACTGTATATTGGGATATTTTTGTTTTAGTAAAAAGAAGTTTGAGAATGCGGGGGAATCATTTGAAAAACCAATAATTCATTTAATAGTAAAGGGTCTTACATTAGTGCCATTTGTTGCAATACTTATGGAGATGAATTCTATAGAAGAAGCATTACTAATTTTAGGAATTACATTTATATATTGGCTAATATATGATTTAGTTACAAATAAAAGACCTAAGCTTTGGAAAAATATATTAGCGTTTATAATTGCAGGGGCACTTGTTATTGCTGGATTTATAGTAGAAGAATCAATATATTCAAAATATATTGATTACAAGAGCGATGAAATGAGTCGACTTTATTTAAGTAATGCAAGGAAAGTTATTGTAACAGATATTCGTGCTCAAGATTGTAGAATATCGTTTAAAGAAGGTTTTGAAGAAGATGCAGCTGTTTTACTTGATATGATAGCGGAGTCGGAAGATTTAAACCGTGGGCGAATCGAAGGAGAAATATATACAAACAATGGACAAAAATATAAGTATAGAATGTATGTAAATTATGAAAAATTAGAGGCATATGTCAAAGAAAAAGAGTTGACGAAGGCGGATTCTTTAGATGATAAGAGGGTTGCTATTTCAAAATACATAGTGAATGCTGAAATGGAAAAACAGATTAAGCAATTAATAGCAAATGATGAGTTCGTAGAAAGAAATGTGTTGTACGCGAATGAATCTTATTATATATCAAGTTATGTAAATTCTATGCCGATGGAAATTAAGGATGAGTATAGTGTGATTCCAAAATATTATATTAATTTAATAGAATATGAAGATCATAGTATCGTAGTGTATACATATGAAATTAATAAAAATGAGGCACTTACAAAACTTATATTGGAAATGTGTAATACCAGTACTGCTGAAATAATTAAGAAAAATTCTTATGATGTATATCTTAATAAAGTAAAACTCTTTAATATTAATACATCGGGAAAGTATGGGGATTCCATATATTTGTATGGACCAATGAATGACGGAGAAATTGAAAAATTAGTTATGGAATCTGCCGAGGAAGAAGTAGATTTTACAAAACCTTTTGCAGTACTATATTTTGAATATGATAGAGTAGATTTTTGTTTTGTTACAAATAAGGTTGCTAAAGTTTTAACGGATATAGAGGAAAGAGGATTTGTTGGATATGAAGAGGTGAATGTAGACAAGCAAGAAATGATAGCAGATATAGAAATGCAAGAAGTCACGTCTGGTGAAACTTACTCGCAATAAATTGTTTGAAATTTTGTTGCGGATAAATAAAAAATGGGGTTATATAGGGGGATATGTGAATGATTATAAATCTAGATTATCAAAGCAGAACACCGATATATGAACAGATAGTCAATGGGATTGAAAGATATATTGCGCTTGGAATTTTAAAGCCCGAAGAGCAAATTACTTCTATTAGAGAATTGGCAACTAGCCTTCGGGATTAATCCTAATACGGTTAAGAAAGCATATGACGAATTAGAAAAAAGAGGTTCTATTATTACTATTTCAACAAAAGGAAATTTTGTTGCTAAAAATATTGATGTTGTATTAGAAAGAAAAATAGCTGAAAAAATAGAAAAGATAGAAGAAGAAATCCGAGAGCTAAAAAAGCTTGGCTTAACTAAGGAAGAGGTAATTAAAAGATTGGATAAATAGATTTTAAGCAGTATGGCGAAAGACAATTTTTAATGCTATCGAAAATATAACATTTATGTAAAAATTTTTAATAAAATATCATTTTTTAATGAAACTTTGTCTATAATATGATAGTCTAAATAATGTGTGATAAGTTAAGATGCATTGACATAATATGAAATTATAAAATATATAAAGCAAATGAGGTGAGAAAGTGGAGCCAATTATTGAAGTTAAGAATGCAGTTAAAGTATATAGAGTAGGAAGCGAAAAGATACTGGCTGTGGATAATGTTAGTTTTACTATAAATAAAGGTGATTTTTGTTGCTTGCTTCGGATCATCTGGCTCTGGAAAATCTACGCTTTTAAATATTATGGCTGGAATAGAGAAGATTACGTCTGGAGAAATTTATATAAAGAAAAAGTTGGTAACAAAAATGGGAGAGCATCAGCTTGCAAAATTTAGGCAGAAGTATTTAGGGTTTGTATTTCAGTCATATAATTTAATAAATTCTCGTACAGCTCTTGAAAATGTGGAGCTTCCACTTATTTTCAAAGAAGTGCCACGAAGGCAAAGGTTGAAGAAATCCAAGGAAATGTTAACAAAGGTTGGTTTAAAAGATAGAATGAAACATAAACCAACACAAATGAGTGGTGGACAGCAACAAAGGGTAGGAATTGCAAGGGCTTTTGTGGCTAATCCAGAGGTAGTATTTGCAGACGAGCCTACTGGAAATTTAGATAGTAAAACTTCTATGGAAATTATGAGGATTATAAAAGATATGGCGAAAGAGTATAATCAAACTATTGTTATGGTAACACACGATATTAATATAGCTAAATATGCGAATAAGATAATACATATACATGATGGACATATTGAGAGTATTGAAAATGTTGAGGGGGAAATAAAAAATGAGGAAAATTAATTTTACTATTATATTAGCACTTGTTGTGTCAATGTTTATTGGAGCAGTTTCATATGCATCGGATGATTTGTATAGGGAAAGGATACCAAGAGTAATATTTGAACAACCGGAAAGTATTCCAGAAGCTAGAGCAGGTGAGACTTTTAATTTAACAATTAAATATGTAAATGATAGCGAACATAGTGCATATGATATGAGATTTACACCTGATTTTGAAAATGTTCCACTTGTATATGAAAGACCAGTGGTTTTTGAAAGAGAAAAATCATTAAGAGCTAGAAATTCTGCAGAAGTCTCATTTTCTTTTAAGGTTAAGGACGATGCTAAGATTGGTGTATATGGACTTAAGTTTAAGTTAGAATATGCTAACTTAAGAAATGAAAATTATAGTAGGGAAGAAACAATCTATTTTAAAGTTGTAGAAGAAAAAGTAAAACCTATTATGCTTGTTAATAATATATCTACAGGTGAGTCGGTCATATCTGCAGATAGTAATTTTCAGTTAAGCTTTGATGTAGCTAATGCTGGAGAAATAACAGCCGAGAATGTAGAATTGAAATTAACTGGATTAACTGGCGATGCTTTCATGGTTGTTAATTCAAATGATTATAGATACCTTGGAAATATGGAAAGTGGAGTTACTAAACATGTTGCTTTTGATATGTATGCTTCAGAAAATATAAAAAAGGGTTTAAATACACTTACTGCAGAAATTAAATATAATGATACTACAGGAAATGAATATACAGTAGAAAAAACAATTTACATATTAGATGTGAAAAGTGACAATGAGTCTTCTGAGGACGATGGTGGCACAAAACCTAAAATTATAATATCATCTTATTCAACGTCTCCTAGTAGTATAGTGGCAGGTAAACCATTTGATTTTACATTTACTTTTAAAAATACAAGCACTGATAAAAAATTAAGAAATATGAAGATAACGTTATCAGCTGCTGATGGAGCATTTATTATAACAAAAGGTAGTAATACGTTTTACATAGAAGAGCTTGGCGTTGAAGAAGAAATGGTAAAAAGCATAGAGCTAAAATCGAAACAAGATTTAACCTCTAACTCATATCCAATAACATTAGATTTTGATTATGAAGATTTTACGGGAAAAGAATACACAGCTAGTGAAACTATTAACATTCCTGTTACTGAATATTCAAAGCTTGTTATAAATTCTGTATATGCTGGAGAAGCATATCTTGGATCTAATACTAGTTTATCATTTGATTATATCAACATGGGAAAAGCTACAATTTCTAATTTGACAGCGAGCGTTGAGGGTGATTACACATCTGTTCAGTCAATTAATTATATTGGAAATTTGACTGCTGGCTCATCTGATTATTATGATATAGAAGTTACGCCTACTAAATCAGGAGCTAATTATGGAACATTGGTGTTAGCTTTCGAAGATTCATCGGGGCAAATAATAGAAGAAAGAAAAGAATTTGAAGGATTTGCAATGGAGATGACAATACCGGATGATCCGGGCATTGTGGAACCAGGTCTTGAACCGGTTACACCAGTAGTTGAAACAGAAGAACCTATAGAAACGTGGATAATTGTTGTTTCAGGAATAGGCGCTTTTCTAGTAACATTTTTCTTGACTAAGGTCATAACAACCAAAATAGTAAGAAAAAGATTAGAAGATGAAATATAGGAGGGAATTGTTATGGAATATGTGGTAGGTAATGTGGATATGGAGGTTATGACTAACGATGGATATACTGGTATGGATGTTGAGAGCTATACGATAGACGCTAATGGAGAAAACGGTGCTGCAGCATCGCATATAGCTTTATATATTGTTTTAGGAGTTTGCATTGTTTTAGGAGTTGTACTTGGAATTATAATGGGAAAAAGAGCAGCAAATAAATAATAGAAAGGTAAAATTAGTATGAAGATTATTGACTTTGCAAGCATGGGTTTTAAAAACCTATGGAGAAGGAAATTACGTACAGTTCTAACAACAGTTGGTGTCGCGATTGGTACTTTTTCAATTGTAATTATGCTTTCTCTTGGAATTGCTATGTCGGAGGGATATAAAAAGCAGTTGGCAGAATGGGGAAGTTTAACTAAAATTGAAGTCCAAAAATATTCGTATGTGTATGATGAAGAATTAGAGTACGGAGTTTCTAAAGAACAAGAGTTAAATGATAAGTTGGTACAAGATATAAAAGCGATTGAGCATGTTCGAGGAGTTACACCAATTCTTGGAGTATCTGCTTTTCTTAAATCTGGAAAGTATGAGTCACATTGCTATATAAATGGAATAGATCCTACCATGTTAGAATATTTTGACTTCCCTGAAGTTCAGTCAGGAGAATATATTTCAGATAGTAACCCTACAGCGCTACTATTTGGCAAGGATTCATGTTACTTTTATAATCCAAAAGGTAGTAGTGCACATAGCAGTGGTGGAAGAGATGCTGTTGACTTGATGAATGATTCGATAAAGATTACATTTGATAATGTATGGGGAGAGAAAACGCCTAAATATTCTAAGCTTAAGGTGGCAGGAGTGCTAGAAGAAAGTAATTCTGAAATGAACTATTCAGTATATGCACCTATTACTCAGGTAGTGGAATGGTACAAGGATTATAATGAAGAATATAAAAAAGAAAAGAAATTATCGTATGATTCAATATGGGTTAGTGTCGATGACGTAAAATATGTTGAAGATGTACAAGAACAAATTAAACAGCTTGGGTATAATGCATATAGTAGAGCTGATGAACTAAATAATGTACAAGAAATGTCAAATACAATTCAATTAGTTCTTGGAGGAATTGGTGCGGTTTCTCTTTTGGTATCAGCAATAGGTATTGCAAACACTATGATAATGTCTATTTATGAAAGAACAAAAGAGATAGGAGTAATGAAAGTATTAGGTTGTGTTGTGACGGATATTAGAAAATTATTTCTTTTTGAAGCAAGCATTATCGGGTTACTTGGTGGCGTTTTAGGTTTAGGACTTAGCTATGGAATATCATATCTATTAAATAAATATGCGCCAGAGATAGGAAGTACGCTGGGCATATATTCTGGATATGACATATCTGTTATTCCTATTTGGCTAGCACTTGCTGCATTAATATTCTCGATGTTTATAGGTATTATTTCTGGATTATATCCAGCACGAAAAGCAACGAAGATACGTGCAATTGAAGCAATGCGCACGGCAGAATAAAAGTAGTATTATACTAAAAGTAGAGACACATGTAGAGTAAGATATTGATTACTTTACATGTGTCTTATTTTTTAAAAGTAAAGTATTGTCATTAAAAAATTATACTAAATATAGTATAAGAAATACGCTATTTTTAGCAGTTTTAAAATAGGTGGTATCAAAAATGGAAAAATCATGTAAATTTTCCTAAAAGTGCTACGGGAGTATGCATTTCAATGGAAGTAACAAGGCTCAAGTTGGTTTCCATAATATTGATACTTTAAAAATTTTCTTTCTTACGGAAATACGGGAATGGCGCTATTTCAAGCGCTTTGCATTGAAAAACACCTCAAAATATGGTAAAATAATTATGTAACTGAAATGAAACTGAGGTGATTCAAATGAAAAAAGCAATGGTTTTATTTGGAATTTTAATTTTAGGTTTGAATTTGAGTGCGGTATCTTTGGCTGGAGAAAGACTTAGCCTTGGATATATTTAC
>CALXZO010000021.1 GCA_944393265.1 uncultured Clostridia bacterium
CTTCTTTGCTCCTCCTCTTCCGCCAAAAAGCACGCTCGAAGAGACGGTGGGCTTGTAAACGCGCCCACTAGTCGTCTTTTTTTCTCGCTACCACTTTTTCACGGGTGAATGGACTTTGAAACTGTTCCATTGTTCGAAAAAAATTAAGAAAGAGTATTTGCAAATTTTGACGGCTTTAAAGGAAAATCAATACTTTGAGAAGCTATGTATAATAATTTTCTGATGAAACCATTATGGTAAAAAAAGTCCTAATAAAAAATTAGAAGAAACATAAGCAGATAGTACTAGTGCATTGAAGAATGGGTTTTAGATGTAGATGGCTCTAAATGAGTGTGACATATGTTTGACAAACCTACAGCTCCTGTTTTTATATGTCTTTTCACGTGTTTACTTTTTTTATATAATATTATATAATAAAACAGCGTGGAGCCTATAGAGAGGAGTACAAAAATGGAGAAGGAAACGAATTTAATTGTAAAAATAACAAAATCTGAAAAAGCAAAAAAAAGTTTTAAAAAATTTATTTAATGATAAGGCTTTTTGTATTGCTTTATTTTTCTTTCTAATATATATGTCTACTGATTTACTAAATAATGAAGCATACAAGGACATTATAGTTAATGGAATATCAGTTAAAGAAAGATTATATGCTATATGTTTAGCAGGATTTGCATTTCTTAGGAATGGATGATTAGAGTATTAAAAAAAGTTAATTTAGTCTCTTGTCTAAATATACCGTATTATTATTATAGACAAAACAGAGAAGATTCTATAACAAATTCAATAACATCAAGAAATATTAATTCAATGTTAGAAATTATAGAAAAACACGTAAAAGAAAATTCGGAAGATAGCGAAGAATATATAAATCATTTCTTGGCTTATGAATATATAATTTTGCTTGCAAACTATATTTTGTTAGATAAGGAAGAAAGAGGAAAGTAAAAGGCGATGTATATAAATATAAATGGTTATTAAAATATAAAAACAATTCTAAAGTAAAGATTGCATATATAACTAAAAATATACTTGGAATAAAATTAACAGCTATTTTATTAAATAAGGTTTTGAATTATAAAAAAAGAAAAGCTATTTAAAAGATAAATATTAATTTGTAATGGGGGCGGGATATAATGGAGATTTCAATAATAATACCTGTATATAATGTAGAAAAATATTTAAGAGAATGCCTTGAAAGTATTGTAAAACAGATAAAAGCAAACATAGAAGTAATAGCGATAGATGATGGCTCAAAAGATAGTAGCGGAAAAATCTGTGATGAATATGCAAAAAAGTACGATTTTATAAAAGTAATTCATAAAGAAAATGCGGGAGTTTCTGTAGCGAGAAATTGTGGGTTAAAAGAAGCCAAAGGTAAATATATAATGTTTTTAGATTCGGATGATGTGCTTACAGATGGGATAATAGAGAGGGTTTGTGAAGAAATAAAATCTAATGATGATATGTATACATTTGCGTTTGAAGAGATAGATGAAGAGGGAGAAAAAGTTGATTTATCGAGAAAAGAGCTAAAAGAAGGAATATACAATAAGAAAGAATTTTTAAAGGAATATTACAAAAAGTTCAGAACATTTCCATGGGCTGTTTGGCAAAGTGTATATAAAAAAAGTATAATAGAAAATAATAAACTTGAATTTCAAATTGGTATAAAAATAGCGGAAGATACGGACTTTTATATGAGATACATAGAACATATTGATAATATTAAAAACATTACCCTTTCAATTATAAAATATAGAGTAAATAGAAAAGGCAGTGCAATGCAAAATATGAAAATTGAAAAAATAATGGATGTTTTTGCTATCTATTCAAAATATTTTTATGGAGCAGACAAGTTTTATTCAAAATATTTTGCGAATTTATATATAGCTACGTTTAATTATATTCTTAAATTACAAAAAGAAGAAGACATAAAGTATGCTATAAAATGTATAGACTCTAAAATTGTAAGAAGTGCAACAGGACTAAAAATGACTATATTTAAAATTGTATATGTTATTTTAGGAAAAGATAAAACGATTAATATATTATTTAAGTTAAAAAAAAGTTAAACCATATAGGGGGAAGAAGAAATATGGAAAAATTTTTGATTTCACTTGTTGTACCGATATACAAAGTAGAAAAATACTTAAAAAGATGTATAGAGTCTATTTTAAATCAGACATATAAAAATTTAGAGATAATATTAGTTGATGACGGTTCACCAGATAATTGTGGAAAAATGTGTGATGAGTACGCTAAAAAAGATGAAAGAATTGTAGTAATTCACAAAGAAAATGGTGGACTAAGTAGTGCCAGAAATGCAGGACTAGAAAGAGCGAAAGGCAAATATGTCCTTTTTGTGGATAGTGATGATTTTTTGGTAGAAAATGGCGTTGAAATTGTTTCAAAAAAAGCATTAGAAAAAGAATACGATTTAATATGTTTTAATTATTATAATTATCTTGAAAACGGCATTTCATATGAAATGGATAATGTTAGCAAGTACGCAGATATTGAATATGATAAAAAATTTATGCTTTCACAGCTTACAGCATGGTCTAGAGCTTATAAAATTTCATTTTTAAAACAAAATAATTTACTATTTAAAGAAAAAATAATATATGAAGATTTGGCTTTCGTTCCTTCGTTAATAAATTACACAAAAAATATAGGATATGTTAATGAATTTTTATATTACTATACGATAAGAGAAAATTCTATAATGACTTCAAAGGTATTTAATATTAATAGGGATGATAAATTTATTGCTTTAGAAACTTTAGAAAAAACATTTGAAATAAACAAATCTTTCGAAAAATATAAAAAAGAAATAGAATATATACATATAAAACATCTGCTTGTAGCATATTCCTCTGAGCTACTTAAATATCAGAGAAAAATATATGTTTCAAGAATAAAAAAAGCCTTTGAAATAATGAATGAGAAATATCCTAGTTGGGAGAAAAATGAATATTATAAGAACGAAAAAAAGAGTACAAAGATTTTTTTAGGATTTATGAAAAGTAATTTATATTTCTTAGGAAAAATATTTTGTTACACAATACCTAAGATATCATTACTAAGAAAAAAATTTTTAAATAAAAAATAATATTAATATGTTTTATAAATTAATAAAGGATTGATTAAATGAAAAAAATATTAAAACGAATCAGAGATATTATAAAGAAAAAGTATTGTTTTTTTAAATATATTTTTTATAAAAAATACTGTAAAAGAACCAATCAAAATGAATTTTTGATGTTTAATGCACCAAAACATGGAAACATAGGAGATCATGCAATATTATCTGCT
This sequence comes from uncultured Clostridia bacterium, assembly GCA_944393265.1. Classification (GTDB taxonomy): domain Bacteria; phylum Bacillota; class Clostridia; order TANB77; family UBA1234; genus UBA1234. The sequence goes on from CALXZO010000021.1 coordinate 3,316, forward strand.
GAAAAAAAATTACTATTGGAAAATAACAAGAAGATTTTTGAAATATTAATAGGAGAAGAAAAATATTATCTAGATATATTAAAGAAAAACGTATCAAAAAAGAGCATTGTTTTAATAACAGGGGGAGGTTATTTAGGTTCACAATGGATTCCTGAAATGAACGCTGTTAATAAAGTTATTGAATGTCTTAAAAACAATAAAATAATTATCTTTCCCCAAACAATATATTTTAAAGATGATGCGTTTGGAAAAAGAGAATTGGAAAAATCGAAAAATACATTTAATAATGCTATTAATTTAAATATATTTGTGAGAGAAAAACAAAGTTATGAATTTGCAAAAACAACATATAAAAAAGCAAATGTGTTTTTAGTTCCTGATATTGTATTATTATTACCTGTGGCTTTTAATAATTTAAAACGCCAAGATTTATTATTGTGTTTAAGAAATGACGTAGAAGGAATATTTAATGAAGTTAACAAAAAAAGAATAAAAGACATAATTACAAATAAAAAAATAAATATAAGGAAAACAGATACTGTAGTTAATTACAAAATAAAAGCTAAAAATAGGGATAAAGAGATAAATAAAAAGTTAAAAGAGTTCGCAAGCTCAAAAATAGTTATAACAGACAGATTGCATGGAATGATCTTTGCTGTAATAACTAATACACCGTGTATTGTTTTTAGTAATTATAATTATAAAGTTAAAGGGGTATATGAATGGATAAAAAAATATAAATTCATTAAATATTGTGACGACATAGAACAACTAGATAAAAGACTTGATGAATTATTAAATGATAATATAGAGTGTAATTACAAAATAGAAAAAAAAGATTTTGAAAAATTATTAGATGTTTTAGAGGGAGAGAAATAATTGGAAAAAATAAAAAGATTTATAGAATGTTATGTACCAGTAACAATTTGTAATCTAAAATGTAGTTATTTTTGCTAAGTTCTATTTTATCATATTTCTTTGTTTACAGAACATCTATTGTAATAGCGACTCAAAAAGAGTATAAATTAAAATTAATTACGTTAAGCTTTTACATTTTTAGGATCATTATGCAAATATTAGTTTTAATATTAACTAGAAACTATGTTTTATATTTAATCACTCAAATTTTATTTATATTTGGGGAAAATATAACCAAAGCATATTACTCACAAAAGTGGTATCCTTTTATAAAAGGAAAAAAAGGCGATTTGGCAAAATATAAAATCATTGTTTTGTCATAAGATAGGTGGAGTTATAATTAAATAATACGGATAGCATTTTAATATCGATTATAATTGGAACAGATATGGTTGGTATATATTCAAACTATAGCTTGATTATTTTGCAAGTGGAGACTTTCACGAGTCTTATTTTTACTTCTATTCAATCAGGTATTGGAAATCCCGATTTTTGAGTAAAATAATGAGAGTACCAAGCCTTTTTTATTTCCTAACATAGTAAAATATAATTTGATAATTTAAAAAAGTCGTATTATAATGTCATAGGAAAGTTACTGTTTTGGAAAGGAGCAATGCAATGAGAATAATTTTAGCTTCAAAGTCGCCTAGAAGGAAGGAGTTAATGTCATTAATTACTAATAATTTTGAAGTAATGGTTAGTAATGGAACTGAGATAATTGATAATAACAAATCACATCCTGAACAGGTTAAGGAAATTGCCATGCAAAAAGCAAAGAATGTTTTTGAAAAAATTGACGACGATTGTATTGTGCTTGGTAGCGATACTTTTGTTGTAGTGGATGATGAAATTCTTTTAAAACCAACTGGAGTGGAAGACGCTACTAGAATGCTTAAATTGATTAGTAATAAAGAACATGAAGTATTGACTGGTATATGCATTATTATAAGGGATAATGGCAAGATAACAACTTATGCCGAAACGGATATTTCAAAAATTCATGTTCAAGAGTTATCGGACGAAGAAATAAAAAAGTGGATTTCAACAGGCAAAGCAATAGATAAGGCCGGAGCATATGGGATACAAGATGAATTCGGCGTTTACATAGATAGAATAGAAGGTAGTTTTTATTCTATAATGGGTTTGCCAATTCATAGGGTATATCAAATAATAAAAAATTATTTGTGAGGTGAAATCGCATGGCTAAAAAAAGAAAGAATTCAAGAAAAAATATATTAAAGATTCTTTTTATGGTATGTGTAATTGCAATTCTTGTTGGAATTGGTGAATCTCAAAATGGCTGGAAAAATATTAAAAGTGATGGAATAAATGCAATTATATATAACGCAAATCAAATAATAAGCGGTGAGCATGATTCCAATAAAACCGCACAAGAAGATACAGAAGACAGCAATTTAAGTGTGCAAAGTGGAGATTTAACCATATACTTTTTTGATGTTGGTCAAGCAGATTCCACTTTATTAATTGATGATGATGAAGTGTTGCTGATTGATGCGGGAAATAATAATGATGGGGAGCTTTTAGTGAAACAATTAAAGAGTCTTGATATAGATAAAATAGATTACTTAATAGGTACACATGCTCATGAAGATCATATCGGCGGAATTGATAATGTTATTAATAACTTTGAGGTTGAAAAATTTTTAATGCCGTTTAGTGATTACGATTCTGCAACATATAGGTCAGTTATAGAGGCGGCAGACAAAAATAAAATATCAAAAGATACCCCAAATATTGGAGACTTTTTTTACATTGGTGATGCAAAATGCGAAGTTATGTCAGTTGATCCACAAAGCCAAGATGCAAATCTGTCATCTATTGTAATTGAAGTGACGTATGGAAAAAACAAGTTTTTATTTATGGCCGACGCAGAAATAGAAAATGAAGAAATTCGTTTATGGAATGACGTTGATGTTTTAAAAGTTGGACATCATGGTTCTAGCACAAGCACATCAGAAGATTTTTTAATGCAGACTAAGCCAGAAACTGCAATTATATCAGTTGGGAAAGATAATTCTTATGGACATCCGCATACAGAAATTATTGAAATATTAGAAGATTATAATGTCACAACTTATAGAACAGACGAAGATGGTACGATTAAGATAACAAGCAATGGAGAAACATATGATGTTCAAACTTTTGACATAAGTCTAGATGGAAAATAATAAAATAAGGTGAACCCAGATTGTCAGAAAAAATCTAACAATTTGGGTTCGTCTTTTTGTTAGTGCGCATCGAGCTTTTGAATTAATTTTTAAACTGCTAAAAAACTAGATTGCTGATGAGATTAATGGGAAATGTGTCAAAAAGCTTCGCACACATTGGTATTATTTTACGTCTCCCGAAGTATCTGAAATATCGCTTGCTTCAACTTGCTTTAATAGTTTGTAGCAAAGCTCTGCAGCTTCCCCTCTTGTTAAAACCGAATTAGGACGAATATTGTTATTAGTATCACCTTGAATTATTTTGTATCCAGTTAAGTTCTTGATTGATTGTGTGCTCCAAGAAGGAATCGACGAAAGATCATCGTAGCTTAAACTGTCTGATGAATCAGTAGCATCAGTTAATACAAATAATGCATTGTTAATCATTTTAAAAGCTTCAGCACGAGTTATATTTCGGTTTGGATAAAAATAAATTGAAGAGCCATCATTGCTTATACCTTTTATAAGCTCTAATTCATACGCTATCTTTCCTTTTTCAACAAGCCAATCTTCAATGTTTTCTTCATCAGCAAATGTTATGTCTGCAGCTGATGAAGTTTTATTTGGATCAACTATCGAAAGCAGGAATAGGGTAAACTCGCCTCTAGTCATAGTTTTAGACGGAAAATAAAAGAACTCATCATTTATTTCTTCTCCTATAATGAAGCCTCTTGCTGCTAAATGAGAAGCAGAAAAATTAGCCCAATGATTTTGCATATCCTTATAGTCAAAAGGAATTAGTGTTGAAGTATCAACATTGATTGTAATAGAAACAGTACCAATATTAGAATAAAGTTCACCTGATTCTAGCCTGAAAGTAAAGGAATCTGTTCCTACATAATCGGTATCAGGAATGTAAGAAAATTCTGGACTATATTCACCACTTTGAGTAACCTCTCCATGAGAAGGTTGTGTTATTATAACAAAATTAAAAGTTTCGCCTGATGCAGCTATAGCTTCCATAGAAGCAACTAATTTTTTATTTTTAAGAGTAGTAAATTTAGAATTTTCAGCCGTGCTGTTTAAAATATTTGCAAAGTCTCCAGAGGTATCACCAGAAATATCTCCAGAAATATCACCTGATATATCACCGCTTTCATTATCAGAAATATCGCCAGACACATCGCCAGACATATCACCAGACACATCGCTAGATAAGGAACTATTTATCTCTGATACTGCTAAAGCTAAATTGCTGCCTATTAATATAAACAGTGTAGTAAACACTAAAAAAGTTTTCTTAAGTTTCATAAAACTCCCTCCATATAAATTATCAGCGGAAAATAAAAAATCCGCAAAGTAAAAAAATTGTGTCAATAATATTCTTGCACAAACAATAAGGAATATAACAAAATTATATTGGAAAAAGAGGAAAAAAATGAAAACATCGATTGGAAAATAAAGGTAAACGAATGCATAAAAATTTGACAAATGTATAAAATAGTAGTAGAATTCGAGATGTTCGACGGTATATCAAGGAAGGAGTATTTAATGGAAGAACAATCAAGTATGCTATTACAAAAGAAAATGATTCTGGCAATGTCATTGATAATACTGGCATTAGTAGTTGGAATATCATATACGCAAATCGTGTATAAAGATGTAATTATGGCAGATAAAGAAGTTTTTGTGAATGAAATAATAACAGAGAAAAAAGAAGAAAATAAAGAGGATGGTATTATATTAATCGAACAAATTTCATATGCTGCCGCGGAAGAAATTACAGAAAAAGAAGATGATGTAGAGAAAGAAGACACGCAAGAAGAGTTCAAAAAAGAGGAAGAGGAACAAAAGACAGAGTCGTATGTTACGTACAAGGACTTAGCAGAAGATAATCCACCAACAGAGTACAAGCAAGTTATAGAAGTAACAGCAACCGCATATTGTTTATGTGAAAAATGTTGTGGTAAGGCAAAAACAGATCCGGGATATGGTGTTACTGCGTCAGGATTTAAAATAATACCAGGAACAGGAGTAAAAGCAATAGCAGTAGATCCAGACATAGTACCACTAGGTAGCAAAGTATATGTCGAAGGATTAAACGGTTCATGGGATTATGGATATGCAACGGCATATGATACAGGTGGAGCTATCAACAATTTAAAAATAGATTTGTATATGGATACACATGCGGAGACTCTTAATTGGGGAGTGAAAAAAGTAAATCTATATATAATATAGACATTTAGACATGGGGCGGAGTTTTTGTCTATACTTGTTGAGCCTATTGCCTTAGGCGGGTTAATTTTAAGAAGTATAGACAAAAACTCCGTCCCCATGTCTAAATATTTAGATGATGCAAAAAAGATATTGCAACAAATATATTTTAAAATTATAATATATGTGAGGTGAGGCATGATTTTAAGAGATGAAACTATTTTTCTTATAGAAAAATATAAATTAAAAGCTAATAAAAAATTAGGTCAAAACTTTTTAATTAGCGATGAGGTGCTAGAAAAAATTATTGATGTTTCTGATGTTTCCGAAAACGATATAGTAATAGAGATTGGCCCCGGGCTTGGATCTCTTACTGCTAAGCTTTTGGAAAGAGCAAAGAAAGTAATTGCAATTGAACTCGATGATAATATGATTAATGTCTTAAATGAACGCTTTTCATTATATAAAAATATTGACATCATTAAGGCAGATGTTTTAAAAATAAATTTGCAAGAGCTAATTGAAAAAGAAGAAGGAAATTTTAATGTAAAAGTCGTTGCTAATCTTCCATACTACATTACTACACCTATAATAATGAAATTATTAGAAGAAGAATTACCAATTGATACAATCACAGTGATGGTTCAAAAAGAAGTTGGAGAGAGATTTTGTGCTAATCTTGGAAACAAATCGTATGGAGCAATTACTGTTAGTATAAAATATTATGCGGAAGCGGAGTATCTTTTTGACGTCCATAAAGATTGTTTTATTCCGGTTCCGGAAGTAGATTCTTGTGTTATTAAACTTAAAACTAGAGCACATAAAATAAATGTAAAAGACAAAAAGATTTTTTTCAATACCATAAAGAGCGCGTTTTTACAGCGCAGGAAAAATATATCTAATTCTTTAAGCAATCTTATGTCTTCTAAAAGTGATGTTATCTATATGCTTGGAGATTTGGAAATTGATCTTAATAAAAGAGCAGAAAACTTATCAATCGAAGATTTTGCAAAAATTGCTGATTATATAGCTAATAAAAATAAAGATTAAGAGAGGCGAAATGTATGATCAATACTAAATATGTAGTTATAATTGATGATGATGGAGATGTAACTACTGTGGCTAAAAAATTATTTAAAAAAGATAGTGCCTATCAATTTATTCAAACGTCTTCTGAAAAAAAAGAAGTAAGACAAGCAATGTTGAATGTTCCGGATTTGATTATAATCAATGAGGATAATTTGAATGGAGTAGATGTTGCTGGAATTTTGGTATATATAAAAAGGCTGGAGGAGCAGAGCAGTATAACACCAATTATTTTAGTATCTTCAAATGAAGATAAGGAACATCGAGTTGACATGTTAAAAAGAGGAATTGAAATTTATATTAGAAAGCCACTAAATGAAGAATACTTTTATTATACAATAAAAAATCTTTCAAATCTAATTGGTGCAAACAGATGTATAAGTGCACTTACCGGTTTACCAGGAAATATTCAAATTGAAAACGAGCTAAAAAGAAGGATGGCTTCACGTGGGACATATGCGGTTTTATATATTGATTTAGATAACTTCAAGTCTTACAATGATAAATATGGTTTTATGAATGGTGATGAAGTAATAAAATATACAAGTGACCTAATACAGGAAGCGTTACAAAAAAACGGGGAAAGAGGTGATTTTTTAGGACATATTGGAGGAGATGATTTTATTGCAATCGTAAATTACGAAAATGCAAGAAAGATAGGTAGGTTTATTACTCAAAACTTTGGTTTAGGAATATTAAAATATTATACTGAAGAGGATATAGAACATGGATGGATAAAAGTACAAAATAGAAGAGGAAAGATGGAAAAGTATCCACTAATGACTATAACAGTAGCAATGATTAGTAATAAGTACAAGAAATATACATCAACTCTTGAAATTGGTGAAGATGGAGCTGCAATCAAGAAAAAAGCTAAAACGCTAGAGGGAAGCAACTTTTTAGAGGATAGAAGAACGAAAAGAACATTAACATAGAAAAGGAGAGAAAAAAATGAAAAAAAATGTAATGTTAGGAATTTGTGTGGTAGTTGTTTGTATAGTAGTTGTAGTGTGTGTGGTTATAAGCAGAGGAGATAATAATCCAAATTTAGATAATCAAGGACAAGTAGCTCAAACAAATGTATTAATAGAAGGCGAAAACAAGATATCAATGAATTGTGAAAATTATACAGACAGAATTGAAAAAACATTTGTTGTAAATTTAACAGAGTCAGGAGAAGTTACTGTTATTGCTAACAAAGAGCAAGGCGAAATCGATTTTATGTTGCGTGACGGACAAGGTATGTATCAAATGGAATCATATGAAAGCCCTTTAGATGGAACAAATACAACTACTTACTATATCGAAGAAGGAACAGGCACGTATACAATAGATGTTGATTTAGAAGCATTTACAGGAGATTTCGAAATTTCTTGGAAAACATCGGAAGCAATTAGTCTTACTCATTTCAAAAGCGAGTTAGGATATGAATTAGATTACAATTCAGATAAATTTGAATATTCTAACGAAAATGGAAAAGATGTTTTTGTAGCAGTAGATACAGGCGAAGATGAGGAAAAAGCTATATTTGAAGTATCATTATATGAAGCAAGTGAAAGAGCAAGCGTAGAAGCAGACCTTAACAGCAAAGCAACAAGTAGTGGTGATTGTTATTTAGATAATAACAGCTTAGTAGGCTTTTATACTATAAATGAAGAAGCAGAATATGAAAACAGTAGAACATTTTGTGTTGCACTTTCTACAGGAAACATATTAGTAATAGAAACGAAATGGAATAATAACTATAGACCAGAAAGTATTGCAGAAGCAAGAATCAACGCAATGGTAAGTTCTATAAAAGAATTAACTGCTGAATAAAAAGAGAAAAAAATAAAGTGCATCGTATATGTTAGAAAAAAATTTAACATATATATGCACTTTTTATATTTATTTGTAAAACAACTACAAATGAGTTAAACACATATCAAAATATGATTCAAACTCCTTTATTATTTTTCCATTATCATATTTTTTTATGCTTTCAAGATTTTCATTGGAAAGCTCAACTAAAAGATGTCTATTGTTATAAAGTTCAATTATTTTTTCCTTTAATGCTTGTCTTATATTCTCGTCATTCTTTCCATTCTCTCTATCACCAATAATAAACTTTTTTTGTTTTTCGCCTAAAGCTTCTTCTACAATACCGACATTTGTAGTTATTAAAGGAACGCCACAATACATCGATTCTAATACAGGAAGAGGAGTACCCTCATGTATTGACATGCATAAACACAGATCAATCTCACTGTAATATGTAGGCATTTCTTCGGTTGTTCGCCATATTTCATTTCTATCTGCGTAATGTTCCTTGATATTATATCCTTCATCTATCAACTCACGAACAACAGGTTTTATTATTGTAAGAAATCCTTTTAAATCAACATCATTAAACATAGTGGCGCTATTACCAACCCAACCGGATAGTAAGAGATTTTTCTTCATCTTTAAATCTATCTAAATTTATCGGAATAAATCTTGTACCATCACAGATATCATGAACTATCGCTTTAGGCTTTTTGAAAGAATCAATTTTCATATATTCTGCGTACAACTTTTTCGAAGAAACATAATAATTACTTGCATAAACATTAAATATATTCTTATATGTATTAATTCCAGCATCATCCAAAAACAAGAAATCATAAACACCAGTAGAAACCTTTAAACTTTTCTTTCTTATGTAATTCTCTAGAGAAATTCCATTAGCCAAAACTTTACTTTTTAGAGCGTCAGATTCAAATTGTATCAATGACTTTCTCCAGAAAAAATGCACCAAATCACAATCATCATGCTTTTCCAAGAACTCATAAAACCCATCTGGATCTTTTCTCATATCGTAATAATCAATTCTTATATCGTACTTATAATTTAAATCTTTTTTTATTTTTTGTGCAATTATATCAAAAGCCCAGTTTGGAACATCACAGACTAAACAAATTTTTGGTTTCATATTTTCCTCCTATGATTTTAAAAGTATCTACATATGTTAAGCGTCATCTCAAGTACGACAATATAATATCATAAAAAAAAGAAGGAAGCAACGGATAGAATGGTGGGAGATACGGAGTTTTTGTCCATGTCTATTATGAAAAAAATCACATATAAATAATAAGGAGGTGATTTTTTATGTTTGTTGTAATAAAGAAAAATGCTGTATTTGCAGTGATTATGCTATTGCTGCTTGTAGTAGGCCTTGAAATTATAATTAGTAATAGTGCAAATGTAAAAGAGGTTATTGGAGAATATGATACTATAAAAATTGTTGTTGATGCAGGACATGGAGAGCCAGATGGTGGGGCAACATCGAGTGATGGAATCAAAGAATCAGATTTAAATTTGGAAATTGCAACAAAATTAGCAAAGCTATTAGAGGAATCGGGAATAGAAGTTCTTATGACTAGAAATGATAAAAATAACATTGCAGATAGTGATAAACAATCGAGTATAAGAGAAATAAAAGTATCGGATATAGGAAACAGAATTAAAATCGCAAACGAAAGCGGAGCCGAATTTTTAATATCTATTCATATGAATAAATTTACGAGTGCAAAATATTATGGTTGGCAAACGTTTTATGCTAGCGGATCTGACAAGGGCAAGCAGATAGCTGAAAAAATACAGGCGGCGATTTGTGAAAATATTCCCGAAATTGAAAATAAAAGAACAGCATTATCTATAAGTGGAATAAAACTAGTTGATAAAACAGAGATTCCAGCGGTAATTGTAGAATGTGGTTTTTTGTCGAATCCAGATGAAACAAAGAGATTGCAAACTGAAGAATACCAAAACAAAATGGCGGAGGGAATTTTAAATGGAATAATGAATTACTTAAAAGAAGAATAGATTGAGCCCCTACGGAAACAAGAATAAGAATAAATATAAGTGTGAACTGTAACACAACTGTAACAGCATTGTAAAGTAAATTTAATATTTACTTTATTTTTTTTGTGTGTAAAAATGCGATAATAGCTTCCGTAAGTAGTATTTGTGGGAGATGAAACAAATTTTTCTTCATATACGTTTTTAGTGCGCGCGTGTGTGTGGACAAGAATTTAAATTCATGTTAAAAAATAGATATAACTATAAAAAACTTAACTGTGATAAAAGGGGAGGCTCATAATGAACAAAAGAGAAGATGGAGTGTCAATGATAACATTAGTTGTGATTATCATTATCCTAATTATTTTGGCTAGTATTGCATTTACTTCCACGAACACAATAGAAGAAGCAACAGAAGTGGCGATGATGCAAGAACTCGCAGAAGTAAGAAAAGGCGTAAACTTAGTTCGTATGACGAATGCAAAAGAGGGAACAGATGAAGAAACAATAAATGAAGGGTTTGCAAAAGTAAACGTCATAGGTGCGCCAGATAACTTTAAGAGTTTTGATGATGATGCTATTACAGGATATGTAGTTGACTTAGAAAAAATTGAATATACAAATGTCGTTTATGGTCACGAATACGATAAATTTGTCACAGGTGACACAATACAATTTGATGTAGATGATGTTTTTGTATACGATGCTGCAGGAAGCATTTACTACACAAAAGGATATGTTCTTGAGGCGACAGGAGAAGTTTTTTATGGTGATGATGAGAAAGAAAGATTAGAAGGACCAACTGTAAGAATAATTGACACAAGCGGAGGAAATGTAAAAATTGAAGTAACACCTAAATATGGTAGAGCGATTGAAAGCGTTTTAGTTGGAGGGAGAGAAGCCAATACAACAGATGGAACGATTTATACTATAACCGTTAATGAAAATAAAAGCTACATAGTTATTGCAACAGAAAGCGAAGGTGGAACAACAAGAATGGCATTTACAATTACAGATATAACAAATCCAGAAGAACGCATACCTGTAATAAATAATGTTTATTTTAATTCTTATGAAGAATATACAAAAGAAATAATTGCGACGCTAAACGTAGAAGCTACGAATGCAAGCGACATGTATTTCTCGAAAAATGCCAATGTAGCGCCTGATGTGAACGATGAGTCTATGTGGACAACATATAGAGATGCGGTTGATGTTGAATTAAGTGAAGGAAAGAACAGATTTTATGTATGGTGTAAAAACGAAGAAAACAAGCTTTCTGAATACAAAGTGGCAGAAATAAATCTAGATACTATTGCGCCAAGCGACACTGCACCAAGTTATATCATATCTGGATTTGCCATCGATGTTACATCGAATCAAACAGATAATAACGATATAAGCATTGAATACGGGTATAAAACACTAACTGGAAATTATACATGGCAAGAATCTAATATAATAACTAACGTTGTTCCTGGAGAACAATATGTAATTGTAACTAAAGCTGTAGATCCTGCAGGAAACGAAACAATATCAAGAGAAGTAACGACAACGGCGATTCCAACTATACCAGGCGGAGTAGTAATAAATAGCCATCCGGAGAGGTGGTCTGATTCTGTTAATGTAATAATAGAATATCCAAATACATATGGTGTCTTAAATTATGAAAACGTTTATAGAATAAATAGTGGGGAGTGGACAAGAGTTCTATCAAACAAAAAAACGATAGTAGTTGATGAAAAATCAATAATTGAGGCAGCAGTGGCAGTAAAAATAGGAGGAGATAATTTTCAAACAGGAGAGATTGCTACTAAAGCAATTACTAATATAGATAAAGAACCACCAGTAATTTCAAATATCACGCAAACGTTAGTCGGAACACCAGCAACAGAATGTATTGTTAGTGCGAAAATATATGATAGCGAATCAGGAGTAGTTGCTTGGACAGCAACCAAAAATGATGTAACGCCTGAAACATGGATAGAAGAATTTGAAGCAACTACAGAGGAAAAAGAAATTTCCTTTAAAGTTACACAAGGAGGAACATACTACATATATGTAAGAGATGATAGAGGTCAAATAACATCAGCAAGCACAGTTGTAAATAATATAGATTTAGATGCACCAGAAATTAAGTCAGTCGAAATTATTTATAAGAGAAGTGAGGCAATTTTTAAAGTTGTTGCACAAGATATTGGAACGGGAATTTCGTTTTATGCTGTGACCAAAGGAAATAATGTAGAGCCAACAAATGCAGATTGGATTGAGATTGAAAACACAAAGCAGGAAGAGGAATTTACATATAGTGTAACAGAAAATGGAATCTATAATTTTTATATAAAAGATGATGTAGGAAGAATCAGCAGTACTAGCAGAGAAATAAACGTTATTCATGATTTGACATATGATTATGAAACAAATGGTGGAGAGAGTATCAATATTTCAGATACGACCATAGAAGTTGGTTGTAATGAAAATGTAGATTTAAGCCCAATAGCAGAAGCAGATGATAAGAATTTTATTGGATGGAATATAGACCCAAATGCAACAGAAGCATTAGGTTCATACCAAATGAGTTGCACAGAAGATGTTATTTTATATGCGATATTTTCTGTAGAAGCAAGCATTTCATTAATATATTATGATGGAAATGAACTTATAAACGAAGTTATTACACAGGAAAAATATAATGCGGGCGAAAGTTGCAGTTTTGAAATCCCAGAAATAACAGCCACATATACAGGTTGGAGTCAACTAGGGTGGACAACCGGAACAGCGAACAATGCAACCGTTGAATATTCAGGAGACAATATAGTTGTAGATACAAACACAAATATTAAACTATATATGATGTATGAAAAAAGTGTATCCGCATTATGCAAACATTATACATATGAGTTATTAGAAAATAATGATAATGCATCGTTATATTTATATGTAGAAGAAGTGATTGAAAGTGGAGAAACAAAGTATAAAGCATATCGTGAAGATATATACATACAACAAGGCATTATTACAACAAATGCATATAATATTGAAAACTCAACAACTGCTAAAGTAACACTCCCTGATATTGAATCAGATGTGAGATATGATAATACAACATGGAATTTAAGAGGCTGGAGCACAAGCTCAGATTCTGATGCAGTGATAGAATATGTATCAAACGAAGAAATAGAAATAAAAGAAGAATGTACGCTATATGCTTCATACCAAGCTACACTTATAGCGCATAAACATATGTATGGTACAGAAGATACAGTGACAGGAATTGCAACAATGACCAGCCAAGCAATAGTAAAACCAGCACAAGTTAATTTAGGCACGGCAGAAGATATTACATCAAATGGAGAATCATGGACATCGCGTGGATGGAGCAATAAAAAAGAAGGAAATGCGGAAATAACCGTATCAAACAATTCATCTACACCATTATATAAAGACACAGATTTTTATGCATCATATGAAAGAAATGTAGAGAAAACAGTAAATTTATATGTAAATCAAACAGAAAAAGAAATTTTACCAGCATACATAAATTACGAGGGAGACATTATTAATGCAACGTTTAGATTTAAAGACATTACTCCAATTGTGCTAAACGGAAAAGAATGGCTTGGACGTGGATATAGTGCAATAGCTGGAGCTGATGCTGACATTGTGGCGACGGTTGGAACAGAAATTTCTACATATAAGGACATTACATATTATGTATCATATTATACAAATATAAATATAACAAAAAAATTGTTAACAAGAGATGACATTGACTCTGCCACTGTCCTTTTAGCGCATGATGGAACAATAAAAGAGGCAACAATAAAACTAGGTAATATAGATGATGAAAGCTATTATGGATATACGTGGAGTGGAACTTGCTGGAGCTCGCAAAATGACGTCAATACGACAGAAAATATAGCAATAGAAGATGATATAATTATACAAGACGATGTAATATATTATGCTATATACGAAAGAGACGTTAATGTAACAACATATGCATATAATAATCAAATAGAAAATAAAACAGGAACAGCTAGGTTAATTGCAGGTGGAAGCATAAAGAATGCAAACATAAACCTTGGAAGCTCGCCTGATGTAACAATAAGTGGAGAAACGTGGACACATGGAAGATGGAGCGAAACGGGGACATTGACGGAGGAAACAGGAATCGGAATAAATGAAGAAATAGAAACATACGCTGACAAAAATTATTATGCTGTATACGAACAAACAGTTTCTATAAAAGCGTATTACAGCAATGTCAGAGCAGGAATAGAGCAAGAGGAGTTAGAGGCAATTAAAGAACTAAATTATACGGCCGAAGAAATAAAATATAATTATGTACAACTACCACTTGCACCTGATATAACAGAAAACGGAATAACGTGGAATCCAATAGGTTACCTAAGAAAAAGCGATGGATATACAATAAGTAGTACAGATGGAACAATAGCACAAACTAATGGAGAGAGTGTACTAGCTAAAGAGCCAGATGAATATTATGCAATATATGAGACTATCGCAAAAATAGAGAAAATAGAAGCTAGTGAGATTAGTGGAGACAACTCAATAACAGCAACAGTGGCGACAACAATAAATGTGCCATTAAAGAGAAATTCAGAAAGAACGATAAAAGAAGAAAAGATAATATTAGGAACGATTCCTAAAAAAGGAGCACTTATTGGTGCAGGGTGGAACACAAACGGAGAAATACTAAATGATTTATCAGAGATAGAAATACAAGAAACAGAAGAAGTTGTGGTAACACAAAGCAAAACATATTATGCTTACTATACATATAGTTATGAATATAAGTTGAGTTATTATGATGAGGTAATTGAGGGCACCGCAATAGAGCATAGGTCATGTAATGGTGATAAAACAGAAGAAATAAAACGAGCAAAAGCGTTGTATACAGTTAGTGTCGATGGAGAAGCATGGACGTTTATGGGAATGATAAATAAAGAAAAATATGACGGCGAGATTACATATGTTCCTAATGAAGGAATCCAGCTTAACAAAGATTCACAACTATATGCAGTATACTCAAAGAATATAACAATAAATATGTATGATTCAACAGGAGAACTAGAAGAGAAATATGGAGCTGTGATACTAAATTATAATGGTGAGAAAGAAGCCGCGGCAATCGATATGCCTGAGATAGCAGATGTAACAGATTCTAACGGAACGTGGGTGCCTAGAGGCTGGAGCACAGGAACAGGGGCAACAGCAGGAGCAGACTTTGTCGTAGGAGGCGGAACGTGCCAAGTATTTAGTGATAAGACATATTATGCATCGTACAAGAGAACGGTAACAGTTACATTTGAAGGATATAATGGAACAGCAATAACAACAAAAATAAGAAATGGAACAGCATATAGAAATTGGGATGGTAGTGAAACTACTGGAGCAATAATCATTGTACCGGGGCAAGAAGAATATGCAGGATGGACAGCAAACGGATATACAGAAACAACAGATGCAAAAATAACAAATGCAATTGATGGAATGCTGGAAATACTAAATAATACGACAATTCATGGAACATATACTCGAATAATAACAATAACTTATGATGCAAACGGAGGAACAGATGCACCGGCAGCACAAGAAAGCAACATATATGTAAATACAGCAAATATGGCAAACGTAGAGGGAGAACCAATAATAATTTCAACAGAGAAGCCGGTTTATAATAGTTATTGGGAAGGTGTATTTAAGACATGGACACTGGTAGCAAATGATATAACAAGTGCAATAGCACCGGGAGAAGAAGCAACATTTACTGCAGACACAACATTGTATGCATTATGGACGGTAAATACCTATATAGTAACGTTAGATCAGCAAAGTGGAAGCGGAGGAACAGAAAGTGTAACCGCAATGTATGCAAGTGCAATGCCAAGTATTACGATACCAACCAGAACCAATTATATATTCGGCGGATATTATACCGAAACTAACGGAGGCGGAACGCAGTACTATACAGCAAGCGGAACAAGTGCAAGAAACTGGGATATACCGTCAGATACAACATTATATGCAAAATGGACGCTAAACAGCTATACGGTAACATTAGATCAGCAAAGTGGAAGCTGAGGAACAGAAAGTGTAATTGCAACGTATGGAAGTGCAATGCCAAGTATTACGATACCAACCAGAACCAATTATATATTCGGCGGATATTATACCGAAACTAACGGAG
>CALXZO010000022.1 GCA_944393265.1 uncultured Clostridia bacterium
TATTATACATCAAGTGGAGCAAGTGCAAGGAACTGGGATAAGACGGCAGCAACAACATTATATGCAAAATGGACGGCAAACACTTATACAGTAACATTAAACCAGCAAAGCGGAAGTGGAGGAACAACAAGTGTAACTGCAACGTATGGAAGTGCAATGCCAAGTATCACAAAGCCGACAAGAACAGGTTATACTTTCGGTGGGTACTATACAGGAACCAACGGAAGTGGAACGCAATATTATACATCAAGTGGAGCAAGTGCAAGGAACTGGGATAAGACGGCAGCAACAACATTATATGCAAAATGGACGGCTAATACTTATACGGTAACTTATAATGCAAACGGAGGAAGTGGAGCTCCTTCAAGTCAAACCAAAAATCATGATGTAAACTTGGAACTAAGCTCAACAATACCTACAAGGACAAATTATTCATTTATGGGATGGAATACAAAGAGTAATGGTACCGGCGTAAGTTATTATGCAGGAGGAACATATGCGGCAAATGCCGATGTAACATTGTACGCAATTTGGGAAGCATGGTATGTAGATGAAACTTCTTATAGTATAAGTTACGCAAATCATGTTGATCCAGATGATAGTGTTGTCGAAATGAGTAAACGACATACTCTTGATGTAACAAATTATGGTACACTGGTATTTACAAGTAGCTCTAGTAGCGATTACGAAGTTTGCACTACTCAACTTACGGTGGTTGCAGAAAATGGCGAATATTTATTATTTAGAAATAATGATGCAATAAATGATACGTTTACACTAGATGTTTCAAATCATACAAGTGTTACATTTGAGCTTAAGGCAAGAGGAGACGGTGCTATTAATTCATGGTATTGGGTGCAGTTTAATGTAACAGTTAGTGACATTATACTTAAACCAGATGTGCCACTTGTTGATACAAATGTTTATGGCTTAGCCATTGCGCAAAACTATGACAGTGATACTGGTTATTTTGAAAGAACATATTCTCACACAGTAGACGTCGCAGATTTTAGTACTTTAACATTTACTAGTAATGGTGATGCAGGAATTGAGGGAGGATATGGAAGAGGTGTAAGATTAACTGCTAGAACAAATACAGGTGTAGTTTTATTTGAAAAAACAAATAGTGATATTTCCGGAACATTTAGTTTTGATGTTTCAGGATATGATTATGTAACATTTGATTTCTGGGGAGCAGCAGATCCATCTGATAACTCTTGGTATTATGTACAGTTCAGTGTTTTATTACTTGAGATAAGGCGCGGATACTAATAAAATATTAAATTTGAAGGAGAAGATTGACAAGGCTGGTTGAAAAAGCTATGTTATTAAACGAAGAATTTGTCAATCTTCTCTGTTCTGTTAACAACTCTAGAAAAAATTGTTAGAAAAAATAATAACTTAAATTTCATGTGTTAGAAAAACAATAAATTACTGTAATTTCAAGATTTCTGCTTTTACTCCGTCTCCGATTAAGATGATACTTTTCAAGAAGATTAGCCCAGTTGCCTGATTCTCCAAAAGTATCATTTACTCCAAGACGGGTGACAAAAGCTGGATAACTTTCACATAGAACCTCGCATACAGCAGAGCCGAGTCCGCCAATAATGCTGTGATCTTCCAAAGTTATAATCCTTTTTGTTTCTTGCGCGGCCTTTATTATAATATCTTTATCAAGTGGTTTTATCGTATGAATGTCAATTACGCGCACATTAATACCCATTCCAATTAAATCACGTTGAGCTTTTAGAGCCTCCACAACGCATACCCCTGTTGTTATAATTGCCGCATCAGTACCATTTCCATGTTGAATACCCTTGCCCCAAACAAACTCTGTACCTTCAGCATAAACATCAGGTAATTTAGGTCGTGCTAGTCGAACGTACGCAGGACCATCATGATTTACAATCTCATTAAGAATCCATCTAGTTTGAAGATCATCGCATGGCGAGAAAACAGACATATTAGGAAGCGAGCGCATAAGAGAAATATCTTCTAGTGCTTGATGCGTAGCGCCATCTTCGCCAACTGTAAGACCAGCATGAGTAGCACAAATTTTAACATTTAAATTGCCATAACAAACAGTATTTCTAACTTGATCATATGCACGACCACTTGCAAAAACGGCAAAAGTGCTAGCAAAAGGAATCTTCCCGCCTATGGCTAAACCAGCAGCGGTACCAATTAAATCTTGCTCAGCAATACCCATATCAAAAAATCTATCCGGAAACTTCTTCTTAAACAAACTTGTTTTCGTAGCACCAGCTAAATCTGCATCTAAAACAACGATGTCGGGATATTTTTCTCCCAAAACAGCAAGCTCTTCGCCATAACTTTCACGAGTTGCTTTCATTACAAACCACCTCCGTTTTCAAGCTCATCCAAAGCCAATTTATATTCTTCTTCATTAGGTGCCGTACCGTGCCAACTAGCCTTATTTTCCATGAAAGAAACACCTTTACCCTTAATAGTATTTGCGATTATCATGCTTGGCTTATCTTGAGCTCTAGCATTTTTAACAGCTAGAATTATTTCGTCAAAGTTATGACCGTCAATTGCTTGAACAAACCATCCAAAAGACGAAAACTTATCTGCCACTGGAGCAATAGTCATGACTTCATCATTCGAGCCATCAATCTGAAGCTTGTTATAATCAAGAAAGGCAATAACATTATTCAAATGATAATGTGCAGAAGACATCGCAGCTTCCCAAACTTGCCCCTCATTAATTTCGCCATCACCCAAAATACAATAAACAACATTATCTTTTTTATCTAATTTAAAAGATAAAGCAATACCATTAGCGATAGAAAGCCCTTGTCCAAGAGAGCCACTAGGTGCATCAATCCCAGGAACCTTATGTAATGCTGGATGTCCTTGAAGGCGAGAGCCTAATTTCCTAAAAGAAGCAAGCTCTTCTTTCGGGAAAAGACCTTTCTCTGCAAGAACTGCATATAGGGCAGCAGAAGCATGACCTTTCGACAAAATCACTTTGTCTCCCTCGTTAATAAGTTCGAAATATATGGAAACTAAAATATCAGCAACAGAAAGAGCGCCACCAGGATGGCCAGACTGAGCAGAAAAAATCTGATACAAAATATCTTTTCGAACTTCTCTAGAAATATCACTTAACATCAAATCACTCCTTAAAAAAAGCGAGGAAAGAATAAGCTATGCAAAATTTTTCCTCGCTAGAAATATTATTTCATAAAAACTTTATAAGCCTTATAAGACATATAAACATCATACTTACTAGAAACTTCATAAGGTGAATGCATTGATAAAACAGGCGTACCGCAATCAATAACGTTCATACCCTTATTAGCCAAAATATATGCTATAGTGCCGCCGCCGCCTTCATCAACCTTGCCAAGCTCAGAAATTTGAAATTGAACATTATTATCATCAAACAACTTTCTAAGTTCAGCAACATACTCAGCATTAGCATCATTAGCACCAGACTTGCCACGTGCACCTGTATACTTATTCAAGCCAACGCCTTTGCCAAAGAAAGAGGCATTCCTTTTTTCAGAAGCAGAAGCATAGATAGGATCAAAGGCGCCATCAACATCAGCAGAAAGCATCCTTGAATTGGCGAAAATTCTATTTAAGACATTAATATCAGAATCTTGTTTTGAAAGCCTTAAAAGTTCACCAACAAAAGTTTCAAAAGCTTTTGCTTCCATACCAGTGTTTCCAACACTTCCGATTTCCTCTTTATCAACTAAAATGCAAATAGCAGTCTTCTTAGGAGCTTTAGTTTCTAAAATAGCTTGAAGAGAAGTATAAGCACAAACTCTATCATCTTGGCCGTATCCAGCAACCATACTCCTGTCAAAACCTAAAGACTTTGCATTAAAAGCAGGAACAATTTCAAGTTCAGCGCTAATAAAATCTTTTTCAACAATACCATATTTCTCATTTAAGATATTCATAATATTTAACTTGACTTTTTCAGAAACCTTATCATCATTATAAGGAATGCTACCAATAAGAAGATTCAAATCTTCACCTTCAATACCCTCAGAAAGCTTCTTCTCCATCTGTTTTTTAGCCATATGAGGAAGCAGGTCAGTAATAACAAAAGTAACATCATCTTCTTCATCACCAACTCTAACTTCAACATTAGAACCGTCTTTAAGAGCAATAACGCCATGAATAGCAAGAGGAATTGTAACCCATTGGTACTTCTTAATTCCTCCATAATAATGAGTCTTAAAATAAGCAAAATCAGAATCTTCATATAAAGGATTTGGTTTTAAATCAAGACGAGGAGAATCAATATGAGCTCCCACAACATTTAAACCATTTTCCATATCTTCTGAGCCAATAACCGCAAGTATAATATTTTTACCTCTGTTAACAGAATAAACCTTATCGCCAGGCTTTAAAGACTTATATTTGCTAAGTAGTTTAAAGCCAGCTTTTTCAGCCAAAGCAACAGCCTCTTTAACCGCCTCTCTTTCAGTCTTACAAGTATTCAAAAATTTAATATATCCATCACAAAACTTAGTAATATTCTTCTTTTCAGCATCACTCATGCCTTCCCAACCATTTTTGTCATTTAAAAGAAGCTTATCTTTAAGCTTTTGACCTTTAGATTTTATATCAGCCATAAAAATCAAACCTCCTAAAATATTTTTCCTCTACGAAAGCATTATATACATAAAAAGAAGCAATGTCAAAGGGGACGGAAAAAATTGACATAGACAAAAATTCTGTCTCATGTCTATCGCGTGTGTCAATTTAATACATTGGCAAATAGGACTTGACTTTTGCATGAGATACCTATAATATTAACATGTACGGAAGCGGGAATTTGCACGTTTTTGCAAAATCTGCTTAACAAGAATGGAGGATATAGCTTTATGGGAGAAGTAATTGTTATAACGTCAGGAAAAGGAGGAGTTGGGAAGACAACGAGTGCAGCAAACATAGGAACAGCATTAACAATGATGGGAAAAAAAGTTGCGCTAGTTGACACAGATATAGGTCTTAGAAATTTAGATGTTGTTATGGGACTTGAAAACAGAATCGTCTATGACATTGTAGATGTTGTAGAAGAGAACTGCAAATTGAAACAAGCCTTAATAAAAGACAGAAGATATGAAGGTCTATTTTTACTTCCAGCAGCTCAAACACGCGATAAGAACGCTGTAAATGAGGAGCAAATGAAAAAAATATGCGAAGAATTGAAAGTTGAGTTTGACTACGTAATAATTGACTGCCCGGCAGGCATAGAGCAAGGTTTTAAAAATGCAATTGCTGGGGCGGATAGAGCACTTGTAGTTACAACGCCTGAAGTATCTGCTGTTAGAGATGCAGATAGGATAGTAGGACTGTTAGAATCTAGTGAACTTCCAAAACCACAGCTTATTTTAAATAGAATTAGAACAAAGATGGTAAAAAAAGGCGAAATGATGGATGCTGACGACATTGTTGAATTGCTATCTATAAAATTAATAGGTGCAATTCCAGATGATGAAAACGTTATAATTCAAACTAATAAAGGGGAACCATCTGTAACGAACTCAAAATCATTATCTGGGAAGGCATATATGGAAACAGCACGTAGAATACTAGGAGAAGAAGTAGAAGTAACAATACCTGGAAGAAATGAAAAATTTTGGGATAAAGTGAAAGCGGCGTTTAGTGGAAAATAAAAACGTCGAGATTAGGAGGCACGAGTAATGGAGTTGAAGGAAGTATTTGAGCCTGTATTGAACTTTATCAAAAATTTGCAAAAAAAAGATAAAGAGCAAACTTCAAAGCAAGCTGCGAAAGACAGGCTAAAATTAGTATTGATGCAAGATAGAGCAAGCGTATCACCAGACTTTTTTGAAATGATGAAAAAAGAAATTATAGATGTTATAAAAAAATACATTGAGATAGATGAAGAAGCTCTTGAAGTTCAGCTTACAAGAGGAATCGAGGCTGGCTTAGAGGGGCCGGCACTTTATGCAAATATACCAATAAAAAATGTAAAACCTGTAGCGCCGAAAAGTGAATCTGATAATGACGAAACATTATCAGAAGAAGAAGCAGAAATTGCAGCAGAAAATATATTGACAAGCATTGAAGCTGCAACAAATACGGCGGTAGCAGAAGCGGAAACTATGCAAAATACAAATCAAGAAAATGACGAAGAAAAAGCTAAAGAAGACGCGGTAGAAGAGGAAGAAAATATAGATAAAGAAAACATAAAGCAAGAGGATGCAAGCAAGGAAAATGATGAAACTAGTAAGCCAAAGGAAGAAAAAAAGAAGACGACGGCAAAACGTTCGAGCAAGACGTCTACTGCTACAAAAAAAACAACACGCAAAAGAAATAGTTAAGAAGAAGGCGCAATTAAAAGCGCCTTGTTTAATTTTATTTCATATGAAAGCAAGAAAAAATAATGTATTATGTTATTAAAAACTTTTTGTATGAAACAACAAAATCTCATAGTTATAGTCGAACTTTGCTCGACATATGAGAATCAAAAATTTTAAATTTGTAGATTCTCATCTTTGTTCTTAAAGTTAAACTTAATAATTTTTAAAAGAATACATGGAGGAAAGATGTTTAAGAAGATTATAAAATCAATTGATTATACTCTTATAATTGTTTGTGTACTACTTTTTATAATTGGAATTATTGCTCTATATAGTGCCAATCGGAGGAATTGACGGAAATATAGATGACACGATTAAACAAATTATCTGGTTTTTTGTTGGAGTAGTATGCATGGTAATAATGACTTTTATTGATTATGATATTTTGGGAAAATTTTGGCTCCCTATTTATATTATACTTCTTTTGTCGTTGATAGGAGTACTCTTTACTGAACCAATAAATGGAGCGACAAGCTGGTATAACTTTGGCGGCGTAAGCCTTCAACCAAGCGAGTTTGCAAAGCTAGGAGTAATAATAGGAATACGGAAAGCTAATAGATTATTATAAAACAAAAGGGAAATTAAATCATCCGCTTAGCCTCTTAACAATATTGTTAGTAGCAGGAATTCCAATACTTCTTGTTATACAGCAACCCGATTATGGTACAGCTATGGTACTTATAGCTATTGTTGTTATAATGCTATTTGCAGGAGGACTTAGCTACAAATATATAATAGCAGCTGCTGTAATTGTTATCGTAGCTATGCCTTTAATCTACACATACGTGTTGCCAGAACATGCGAAAGGAAGAATTGATGTATTTTTAAATCCGGAAATGGATCCGCAGGGAGCAGGGTATAACATCATACAAGCTAAGCTTGCTGTAGGGTCAGGGCAACTTTGGGGAATGGGATTGCTTCAAGGAAATCAAACACAACTTGGATATTTGCCAATGAAACCTACAGATTTTATTTTTGCAGTAATTAGTGAAGAAATGGGGTTTGTAATATCAGTACTTGTAGTTGTACTTTTTGTAGTACTCATCGTAAAAGGGTTTTATATAGCCAAAGGCGCAAAAGACTCATACGGAATGATAATTGCTACTGGAGTTACAGCAATGTATCTTGCGCACTTTCTTGAAAATGTTGGAATGAATATTGGATTAATGCCAATAACAGGTATACCACTGCCATTTATAAGTTACGGTGGAAGCGCAATGCTAACAAATTTTATAGGACTTGGAATTCTTCTAGGAGTAAATGCTCGTAGAGCAAAAAAGATGTTTGAATAAAAGTAGGAGACAATATGAAAATCGGAAATATAATTTTAAAAAATAATGTGTTTTTAGCTCCAATGGCTGGAATTACTGACATGGCATTTAGAAGCATATGTAAAGGATATGGAGCTGGTTTAGTTTATACCGAGATGGTCAGTGCAAAAGGATTATATTATAATGATTCTAGTACAAATACGCTTATGAAAATTAATGAAGAGGAAAGGCCAATAGGAGTTCAAATTTTTGGATCTGATGCAGATATAATGGCAAAGATAGCAGAAAAAATTGGGGAAAGCGCAGACCTTATAGATATTAATATGGGATGCCCGGCTCCTAAAGTCGTAAAGAATGGTGACGGTAGCAGGCTAATGCAAAGTCCGGAATTGATAGACCAAATTACATATAAAGTCGTCCAAAAGGCGAAGGTGCCAGTAACTATTAAAATACGAAAAGGATGGGATAGAGAGCATATCAATGCTGTTGAGATTGCAAAGATTGCTGAGAAAAATAAAGTCTCGGCGATAACAGTACATGGCAGAACGAGAGAAGAATTTTATTCAGGAAAAGCAGATTGGGAAATTATAAAAAAGGTGAAAAATAGTGTAAGTATTCCGGTAATAGGAAACGGGGATATAGTAGACAATAAAACTGCAAATGAAATGGTCATGCAAACAGGATGTGATGCTGTAATGATTGGGAGAGCTGCATTAGGAAATCCGTGGATTTTTCAGCAAATAGAAATTGGGAATCCATCAAAAGAACCTAATAAGCCAACAAGACAAGAAATTATAGAGGTAATAAAAACACATTATAAATTGCTATGCGATTTAAAAGGTGAATATACAGCCATTAGAGAGATGCGAAAACATATAGGATGGTATATTAAAGGTTTCCCAGGCGCATCAGAAATACGAAAAAAAATAAATTCAATAGAGACGATAGAAGAAGCGATAAACAGTTTAGTGCTAGGCCTTAAAGCCTAGCACTAAAATTATTTGTTACACTAACCCGAAACTTATTCCGAGTGCGGAGTTTACCTGTTCCATAACGTCTTCATCGACTTGCCCAATTTTCTCCATAAGACGAGATTTATCAATTGTACGTACTTGTTCAGCCAATATAACAGAATTTTTCATTAAGCCGAATTCTTTTGAATCTATGTTTATATGGGTAGGAAGACGACTTTTATTTGTTTGAGAAGTTATGGCGGCAGCGATTACGGTAGGACTATATTTGTTCCCAACGTCGTTTTGAATTATTAGTACTGGTCTAATACCACCTTGCTCTGAACCTACAACTGGGCTTAAATCAGCGTAAAACATGTCTCCTCTTTTTATAACCAAAATTCTCACTCCCAAAAACTTTTTCTTAAATTAAATTGTTTCCGCAATTAGTAAAATTTATTCCATTAGTAAAAAATAACTGCGAATTAATATATAATATGAAGACATACTAGAGCATGTTCGTATTGTTAAAGAAGAGTAAAGCTTTTTAATCTCGAAGGCGACGAAAGTTCTGTTCGCTTTGGTATCAAAGTAGCTACATGCTTGTCAAAAAAGTAAAATTGTGGTAAAATAAAAAAGAATTTATGGAAAAAAAGAGGAGCGAACTATGGAAATAAAATTTTTAAGTCAACCAAGAGACGCTAAATTAGGAGACATATTGACTCAAAAGATGAAAGAAAAATTTGATGATATTTATCTAATTGCTGGAATGACGAAAGATAATGCTTTTGAAACAATATATGATGATTTGAAGATTGCTATAAATAGCGGAACAAACGTTAACTTATACGTTGGAATTGATAGAAAAAACACATCAAAAGATATGTTAGCTAAGCTACTTTCGATAGGAGCAAATTTAAATATTCATATAAATACTGATGATAGCAAAGCTGAATCGCGTATATATATTTTTGATAAAAAAGGCGGAGTATCATACATATATTTAGCAGGGGCCAAGTTTTCAGATGATGGACTTTTTAAAAACATATGTACTTTTGTAGAAATAGCATACAGTGCAAATGAAAGCGGAGCTTTTGAAGAAGCGAAAAAAAACATCTTAAAAGAAACTAAAAATGAATTTCACAAAGTAGATATGGATGAAGTCGTGCTGCTTGCAGAAAAAGGCGAAATTGTTGCTAGAATAACAGAAAGGAAAATTCCTAGAATTGGTGAAATGTACGGAAACGTTGAAACAGTAGTAGGAGAACAGGTATATGATGAGAGCCGAAACGTGTCATTAATACAGCCAGAGGATTTAGAAGATGTAGATATAGACATAGACGCAAATGTAGTAGTTAGAGAAAATGTAGAACTAAAAACAGAGCAGGAAGGTAAAAAAGAGAAAAAAGAAAAAGAAGAAATTTTAAAACGACTTAGTGAAAAAGGAACAACAATTGAGAGCTTTTATGGAAGCAATGATATAAGCGAGGGGTCAAAAGAGAAAAGAGCAGTAATACATGCGGGAGGAAAGCCTAAATACAAGGATATGACAACCCTTATCTTAGAGTCAAACAAAATAATAGAAAAAGGAGTAGGGGCAGGAGAAGTAAAAATACCAAAAGAGCTAACAGAAAATACTATTGAATTTTGGGGTGGAAAAGAATCTTTTACAAGTGTAGAAAATGAAAAAAATAAAATAGAAAATATTTCAATGGTATCGGCTGAAATAATTGATAGCAAAGACAATTCGAATGTTAAGGATAATGATATAAAGCTTTTGCTGACAGATAAAGGTATTGCAATAAATTCAGAAAAATTGCAAGAAAAAAATATACAAGAAGGCGACTTGATTAGAATAATAAAAGAAGCCGAAAAAAGTTTTAGAATAGAAATAATAAGAAAAGAAACAGAAGAATACAATATCTGGATATGCTACTGTGTCAACACATTAAAAGGAAATAAGAGAAGATTCGGGATAATATAGATATTAAAAAATATTATAAAGTGGGAAAGAAAAGCCCACTTTATTTTTTTGCATACCAGAAAAGCATGCAAGATTTTAGTTGTAGTCTGCAAGTTGGGATAAGTAAAATTATTTAAAATTTTTACAATTTTATTTATCCTTAATTGTAAATTATTATACTTGAAATAGTAGGTGCTTACGGATATAATTAGTTCATAAAGAATTACTAATGAAGAGGGGTTAGATGATGTCTGATAAGAAGTTCTGGGTTTTTTTAATTTTTTTGTTTTCAGGTATTATTTTAGGAGGCCTTTTAGGCGAGCTAGCAAAGAGTGTTTCATTCTTATCATGGTTAGGATATGGACAAAGTTTTGGGCTTACCGAGCCACTTGTGCTTGATATTAATATTTTGGAATTATCGTTTGGCGTTTTAGTTAATTTAAATGTAGCAAGCATTATCGGCATCTTAATTGCCATTTTGGTCTATAGAAAGATTAAATTTTGATTAATATTGAATAAATGCGGATATTCTTATTACAGAGGTGCTACATGAAGATAATTTGATGGGGCTATTCTTTATAGAAAGGATGTTTTATGAAATTAAAGGATTTGCCTGATATGGAAAAACCGTATGAGAAGTTAGAGTACTTTGGTGCAGAAAAACTCTCAAATGCGGAGCTTTTAGCAGTCATTATTAAGACAGGTACAAAAGAAAAAACAGCAGTTCAAGTTGCACAAGAGGTATTATTGCTAGATGGAGAAAATGAAGGAATTAACTTCCTAAAAAATATAACTTGTGAGAAACTGCAGCAAATAAAAGGATTAGGTCGTGTTAAATCAATTCAACTTAAAGCAGTTATTGAACTAGCAAGAAGATTATCGATGCCAAAAAGAATCTTGCGGTGCAAGCATAACATCAGCAGAGGATGTGGCAGAAGTTGTAGCAAATGAGCTTCAAGAGGAAACACAAGAATATATAAAAACTATTTTGTTGGACACTAAAAACAAAATAGTAAAAATTGTTACAAATGCAATTGGTACAGCCAATATGAGTATTATAGAGATTAGGGACATTTTCAAAGATCCAATTAAATTAAATGTTACTAAAATAATTATAGTACATAATCATCCAAGCGGAGATGCTACACCAAGTAAGCAAGATATCGAATTTACAAAAAGAATAAAAAACGCAGGTGAAGTTTTTGGAATCGATTTGCTTGATCACATAATTATTGGTAGAAACGAATTTAAAAGTCTAAAAAGACTTGGGGTTATAATAAATTAAAAACGCTAAAGACAAATTGGAATGCAGTCAAGTTTTCCATAAAGAAAGTAATTTTTGGGAGGTTAGAAGTAAATGGGCTTTTTTGCAAAAGATATTGGTATTGACCTTGGAACAGCTAATACGCTTGTTCATTTAAAAGGAAAGGGAATAATAATTCGCGAACCATCAGTTGTTGCCATTAATAAGTATACAGGGGAAGTTGTTGCTGTTGGCACGGAAGCAAAAGAAATGCTTGGGCGTACGCCAGAAAATCTTAATGCGATTAGACCACTTAAAGATGGAGTAATAGCAGACTTTACAGCAACTAGAATGATGTTAAAATATCTTGTAGATAAAGCTTGTCAGAGATATGTTATTGCAAGACCACGTGTTGTTGTATGTGTACCAACTGGAGTAACTGAAGTTGAAGAAAGAGCTGTTGAAGAGGCTACACTTAATGCTGGAGCAAGAGAAGCGTATCTTATGGAAGAGCCAATCGCTGCGGCAATTGGAGCAGGCCTTAAGATAGGAGACCCAAACGGTAGCATGATCGTTGATATAGGTGGAGGCACGAGCGAAATTTGTGTTATCTCGCTTGGAGGCATCGTTACTAGCAAATCATTAAGAATAGCAGGAGACGAGCTAAATGAAGCGATTGAAGAGTACATAAAAAGAAAGTTTAATGTTATTATTGGTGAAACAACAGCTGAAGAAATAAAAATAAACATTGGATCAGCATATCCGTCAATGACTACAGAAGAGATGGATGTTAAAGGGCGTGACTTAAAAACAGGCTTGCCAAAAACTATAACAGTAAATTCTGTTCAAATTGAAGAAGCCATGAAAGAAGTTATAATGCAGATTATAGATGCAATTAAAATGACACTTGAAAAAACGCCGCCTGAACTGGCTTCAGACATCATGATTAATGGAATAACTTTATCTGGCGGTGGAGCACTCATAAAAAATTTTGATAGATTGTTAGCTCTTGAAACGGGTATCCCTGTAAATATTGCCGAAAACCCACTTGATTGTGTAGTAAAAGGTGCGGGAAAGGTCCTAGAAGATTTAGACTCGTTAAAGAGTGTACTTATAAATGCGAGAAAGAAAAGATAATTAAATTAGGAGGTAATTTAGGGAATGCGTGGAAAGTGGCTTAAGACAGCTTTTATAGGTATAGTTGTAATAATATTATTTGCATGCATTGCCAGCACAAACGGTAGCGCAAGAAAAGTTACAATAATAGAAAGCCTAATAAATGACTTAATTACATTCCCACAAAAAGGGTATACGTACTTGCGAGAATATGTTACAGCAAATGATAATTTTTTTGTGGAAATTGATGAGTTAAAAAAAGAAAATGAAGAACTAAAAAAAAGAGTTGAAGAATTAGAAACAAAAGTTATTGACTATGAAAGCATTGCTGCTGAAAATCAAATATTGAAAAGTCACGTAAACTTAGTAGACAAATATCCAGATTACACTGTAGTAATTGCTGACATTATTTCCGATTCTGCTACGAATTGGGAAGCAACATATATTATAAACAGAGGAAGCGATGACGGTGTTGTCCCAGGAATGAGCGTAATTGAAGAAAACGGACTAGTTGGATATGTTGAATCAGTAACAGCGAACACTGCAAAAATAATATCTATACTTGATGCTGGAAATTCAATAAGTGCAAGAGTTACCCGTACTCGAGATGAAGTTATATGCAAAGGAAGTATTTCTCTTGCAGAGAGTCAAGATTTAAAAGTCATGAATATCCCTACAGGAACGATATTAGTTGAGGGAGACAAACTCGAAACATCCGGGCTTGGTGGGATATACCCGAAAGGCATTGAAATTGGAGAGGTTATTGAGGTAATAAACAAACAAAATCCACTTGAGAATGAGGCTGTGGTTGAGACATACGTAGATTTCAATAAGCTTGAAACAGTAGCCATAATAATAAATCAAAAATAATAAAAGCGAGGAGTGTAATGAGTAAAAAGATTTTAGTTGGATGTATACTATTTATATTTATATGGCTTAGTGTTTTATTTCAAATAAACTTTTTAAATATAGTGCCACTCTATGGAGTATCGGCAAACATAGCTATAGTTGTTATTACAAGTATTGGTATTTTAGCAGGAAGAGTTCCAGGAATATTAGTTGGAATAGTATATGGAATCATATATGATATTTTATTTGGAAAATGTTTTGGAATATATCTAATTCTATATACCTTGCTTGGGCTTGCAAGCGGAGAATTAGCTAAAGGCATTGCTAAAGAAAACAAGATGTCGCTTGTGCTTATGTCAGCGCTTTTCACGATTGTTACAGAGTTTTTAACATACATTATTTTTGTTATGATTTATCATTATGACTTTGAACTTTTATATGCCATATGGATGTTAATAAAAGAAACAGTGTACAATATGTTGCTTGCAAGAATTTTATTTAAGCCACTTACGCTACTTGCAGAAATAATTAATAAGAGCAAAAATAGCTACTATTTGTTATAAGTTAAAGGAGGAGTGCGATGCAAGAAAACTTAAATATGCGTTTTAATATACTTATGATAATTGTGGCCTTAGTTGGAATAATATTTACGGTACAACTTTTTAATTTGCAAATTGTAAATGGAGCAAGTTACAGAGAACAGTCAGAAAATAGGCTTGTTCGAACGATTTCAGTGTCAGCACCAAGAGGCGAAATATATGATAGATATGGTAAACTCTTGGTAACAAACGAAATGGGATATACAGCCAATTTGTATTATACTAAGATCTCAAAAATAGAATTGAACGAAGTACTTTTAAAATTTGCAAACATCTTAGAAAAAAATGGAGATGAGTACTATAATAACTTTCCCATAGACTTTGATACAATGGAATTTAAGAAAAAAGAGGAGAGCATGAAAGCATGGAAAACAAGTAATAAAATCGACGAAAATGCCACCGTACCAGAAGTTATAGAATTTTACAAAAAGAAGTATGAAATTCAAAATCAAGATATTGACGAAATCAAAAAAATTATAGTGCTTCGTTATGAAATTGCGACAAAGGGATATTCTAGTGTAAAAAGCGTAACCTTAGCCAAAAATATTTCTAAAGAGAGCATGTTAGAGATAGAAGAGCGCGGAAATGAGTTATCAGGAATAGTTGTTACCACATATCCAATTAGGAAATATTTAGCTGGGAATATTGGCTCACACATACTTGGATATATCGGCAGAATTAGCAGTTCAGAATATGAAAAAGGAAAAGAACAAGGATATTCTCAAAATGATTACATTGGAAAAAGTGGAATTGAAGCGACATTTGAAGAGTTGCTTCGCGGAGAAGACGGAAGAATGAAGCTTGAAATGGATTCGGACGGGCGAGTTACAAGCAAAGAAGAAATTGTTGAAAGCAAGATGGGCGACAGCGTGGTACTTACAATAGATTATGACTTGCAGAAAAAAGCAGAAGAAGTTTTAGAAAAATATATTAATAAAATTCAAAGCGGTGGATTTACAGAGACATATGAAGATGCGGATGCAGGTGCTTTAGTAGTCATAGATACGAAAACGTCAGAAGTGCTAGCTCTTGCGAGCTATCCAAATTATAATCCAGATGAATTTACGAATGGAATAAGTAATAGCGAATATGAAAAATATTTTTCGAATGAAAAAAGACCGATGTTTAATAGAGCAATACAAGGAGTATACTCACCAGGGTCGACCTTTAAGATGGTAACAGCGGTTGCAGCTGTTGAATCTGGAGCAATTGGTGTAGAAGAAGAGATTTTAACGAAGGGATTTTTTAATCAAGGACATAAGCCAGGATGCTGGGTTTGGAATAGCTATAGAGGCACGCACGGTTTAGTAAATACAGAAAAGGCCCTAAAAGTTTCATGTAACTATTATTTTTATGATGTAAGTTATCGAATGGGAATAGATACATTATCAAAATATGCTAGCATGTTTGGGCTTGGTAAAAAAACGGGAATAGAGCTAATTGGTGAAACCGCAGGAACACTTGCATCGCGTGAGTATATTGAAATGCTAAACGAAAGAGATGGAGGAAACAGGCAGTGGATGATTGCAGATACACTATCTGCAGGAATTGGTCAATCATATAACAGCTTTACGCCAATACAGATGGCATATTACATTGCGACACTTGCAAATGGCGGAGTAAAAAATGATTTAACGATTGTAAAAAATGTGATATCATCTAATGGAAGTGAAGTAAGTGGAGAGTTGGTAGATAGTATTGTAGATGAAAAGATAGGAAAAACAGAATCAAATGCAGAAAACCTTAATATAAGCCAGGAGACTCTTGATGCCGTATTTGAAGGGATGCGTTCAGTTACAGGAGAGACAGGAGGAACAGCTTATAGCACATTTAGCTCATTCCCGATTGAGGTCGCTGGAAAAACAGGAACAGCCACAGTGTCGTCGGGTTCGCCACATGCATGGTTCGTTGGTTTTGCTCCTTATCATGAACCAGAAATTGCAGTAGTTTGCGTAATTGAACATGGTGGACATGGATCATACACAGCACCTGCTGTAAAAGAAGTAATGGAAGAATATTTCGGATACAACAACGATGAAATAACAGAGGACTTAGAGCTACGTTCGATAGACGAAGTTTTAATAGAAAGGTAATAAAAAAGAAAAGAGGGAATAGCATGAAAAAAATGAATACAGAAGTATTGTTTGAAAACAAAGATAGCAAACTAGTAATAACATTAAATAAAGATGTAAGTTATGAAGAAATTAAAGAAAAACTAAAAAAAATATTAGCAGCATCTGAAACGCTGTTTGATAATGTAAAGCCACCGATAGTAGTAACAGGAAAACGTTTACTAGACGGCGAAGAAACAGAAATTGAAAATATGATAAAAGAAAAAACACAGTTAGAAATAAAAATAGAAAGACCAAAGCAAATGGGACTTGCGACGATAAATAATATCTTTACAAAAGATACAACGGTAACAGAAACAAAAGTGATAAAAGGAATGCTAAGGTCGGGCAGACGAGTTGACTTTGAGGGAAGCATTATCATACTAGGCGATGTAAATTCAGGAGCAGAAATAGTTGCAGAAGGAAACGTAATAGTATTAGGTGAGCTTAGAGGTTTCGCACATGCAGGAGCGAAAGGCAACAGGAGTGCATTTATAGCAGCTACAAAAATAAATCCAACACAGCTTAGAATCGCAGATATAATAATGAAGGCAACAATAGAAAAAATTGACAACGAAGATGGATATGAATGTGCAAAAATAGATATGGGAGAAATAAAAATCACTAAATAAAAATACAAATGAAGACGCTATGAAAAAATCATAGCGTTTAAATTTTTCAAATGAATGAATATTAAAAAATTCTTTGCATATAATATAGATATAAGAATCAATATTAGTTGAGCAAAGAGCGGTGTAGGAGTATGAATCTATATATTCTTGCATTGTTCGAGCAAAGATTTTTATATGTTTAGTTTATGCTAGATGTATATCAGTCGGCGATTAAGAGTATATTATGTGTGACATTAGCTGTATCGTTATGTACCATTTATATATGGTTAATTAATATGTAATATATTTGAGCTAAGATTGCTATTTAGGTGTCGCAGGATAGACTTCTTTTAATTTAGTCACTCTAAGTAAGTTTGGGTGACTAAAAGAAAATAATCTAGTCTAATGAGTGTGGTGGTCCTATATTGAGGATAGCCATATTTGTTAAGATGCTTTTAGCGGTCGAGCAAAGATTGCTTTTTGTGATGGAGTGTTCTAGTAGGCCGCAAGGTAGCTAGGATGCGTAATTATGAAATGTAGTCGGCGATTAAGACTAATCTTGGTTCTTAATTTTTGATTAACGAGGACGGAGAAGATTTACAGAAAAGTGGTTTCCTGTAAATCTTCTCCGTTCTCGTTAAGCGTTTAGAGTTACGGAAGCAATGTTTTTTTAAGTTTATGACATTTTTGTTACGAGATTTGTAACAGTGTTGTAACAAAATAG
>CALXZO010000023.1 GCA_944393265.1 uncultured Clostridia bacterium
TTCTTCTAACTCTGATAGATTAATTTTTTTAGTCAAATTTGAGATATACACATCATTTGAATAATTAAAAACTAAGAGTGTAATATTTTTAATTATTACTCTATGTGGTTCAATATATGTGAGATTAGTTTTTTCAATTTTTCTAATACTACCATTAATAAAAGTAGGAATAACTTTAGAAAATTCATATATAAATTCAATTCGCTGTTTTAGACATTCCTCAAATTGTAGTTCTTGCTTAATTATCTTCATTTACTTGCACCATCCTTTCGTTTGGATGATTTTAATATTGTTTATAGACAACAAAAAAATCAACCAGATTTTTTTTCTGATTGATTTTGTATCAACTCTGTTCTATTAGTTCGAACAGAAATGCCATTGGTGGAGATGAGGAGAATTGAACTCCTGTCCGAAAATCCTTCCACACAAAATTCTCCGAGTGCAGTTTGCTTTTTAAATTTCCTAAAATTAAGCGCCAACAAACGGGCTATTAATTTTAGTAACTTGATAAATACCCACTACCTCAAAGTTTTGATAGTTTCGTTCCCACTTTTAAATGACGCCTATTTTGTACGAAAGTGGCACATACAAATAGACGTAGCCGCAATTAGGCAGCTAAAGCAACTTTATTGTTGTTAATTATTTTTTTTCTCACATTTTTTAGATGGCCAAGTGAGAATCCATCACTCGCTATTCATGCTTCTAGATATTCGTCGAAACCATTGCATCCCCATTAGTCTTACGATATGAATTATAACAAAAAAATAAACCTTTTGCAAATTTTTATATACACTTTTTTTTCTTTATGATATAATACGCATGTAAAATACTAAGTGGCATCTACGGATGCACGAAAAAGAAAGCTATTTTGGATGATAGCAAAATTATAAAAGCAAAATTATAAAATTATACTTGTCTTAAAAAGCCAATTTAATGTGTTATCGTTTAGAAAATGGCAAAGAAGAAATTTTAATTTTGAAATTACAAATTCAATTATATTTTTCAGGAAATATGTATAGAATAAAATTTTTATAATTTAGTATGTTCGTACGGAGGTAAGGAATATGAGCGCTGATAAAGCTATTCAAATTAAAGGTATGCTTTCAAGAAAAAAAGAAACTATGAAGCATAAAAAAAGATTTAAATTCGTATGTGTCTTTTCGTTAGCTATTATTTTGTGTGCTGCTGCTGTATTTACCTATGCTAAAGATACTGTAATTAGTTATACGGAAAAAACGATAGCCCTAGAGGAAGATGTTCGTGAAGTGGAGAAAGCACAAGTTATTATAGATGAACAAAAAAAAGAAATTGAAGAAGAACAAGAAAGACTGATTAGTACTTCAGAGATGTTAGCGAAAAATAATCAAAGTATAATTGAGGAAAATTTAAGATTACAAAATACATTGAAGTATGCAGCTTCAGTTGGCATTACTCCGCAAAATTATGAATTGCCAGAAGAGATGGAAGAGACTGTTGATTATAGTAAGTTAGAATATATTGGCGAGTTTGAAGGAACAGCGTATACGCCGAGCCCAGAGGAATGTAGTAACAATTTAGGTTATACAGCTTCGGGTAAGCCAATTATACCAGGCGTTTCTATAGCAGTAGACACTGATTATTGGAAATTAGGAACAGAATTTTATATAGAAGGATTAGGATATGTTACTGCAATGGATACGGGAAGTGCAGTAAAAGGAAAGTATAGGTTTGATTATGCAGTTTTTGATAAAAAATTCGCATTGACACTAGGAAGAAGAAATTGGAAAGTTTATAAAGTAATAGAGGAAGTTGATGAATAGAATAATAATAAAATAAAAGGACGATGAAAGGCGTCCTTTATAAAACTAAAGGGGAGGGATTTATATATGATGAAGATATATAGAACAGCAGATGAACAAGGATTATTTAGGGAAGTGACAAAGCTGGAACGTGGCTGTTGGATTAATCTAGTAAATCCCACATTGCAAGAAATAAACACGCTTTGTAATAGTATAGGAGTAATTGAAGATTTTATTAGATATCCGCTAGATCAAGAGGAAAGAGCGAGAATAGATGTAGAGGATGAACAAACTCTTATACTTATCGACTTACCAGTTGTTGAAAAAGAAGAAGATGGAATAGGTGGATTTTCTACTATTCCGCTTGGAATGATAGTAGTTAGAGATGACTATTTTATAACTGTTTGTACGCAAGAAACACCAATAATTAAAGAATTTATCGATTGTAAAATAAAAGGATTTTTTACTTTTAAAAAAACACGTTTTATTTTGCAATTGCTATATAAAATAGCAACATATTATTTGGTGTACTTGAAGTATATTAATAGGGAAACAGATAAAGCAGAACACAGGCTTCAAAAATCAATGAGAAACAAGGAACTAATAAAATTGTTAGAATTAGAAAATAGTTTGGTTTACTTTACAACATCATTAAAATCAAATGAACTAGTTATGGAAAAATTAATGCGTACTAAGTGTATAAAAATGTATGAAGAAGATGAAGATATCTTAGAAGATGCGATAATAGAAAATAGACAGGCAATAGAAATGGGAACAATATATAGAGACATTTTAAGTGGAACAATGGATGCATATGCATCAGTAATATCAAATAATCTAAACATAGTGATGAAGTTTCTAGCATCGGTAACAATAGTGTTATCTATACCAACTATAGTAGCAAGTTTATGGGGAATGAATGTGCAAGGTCTTCCATTTGCAAATAATCCATTTGGATTCGTAATTGTAATGGGAATTGCTGCATTGATTACAGTTGCGGCGTGGCTACTTCTAAAAAAGAAGGATATGTTTTAATGGTTGAAAAATGATGGTTATTGTTAGTAATTACATTGTGTAGTATTTATGGCAAAAGATTAGTCGAAAAAAACAAGAACTTTTGTTTGCAAAATTTGTTGACAAAAATAAGCATTTATGATAACCTTTCGTAAAGAGAATGATACGGTGGAGGGATTCTATGAGAAGTACAGATGCAACTGATAAGCAACAAAAAGTTTTGGACTATGTTAAAGAGCAGATAAAAAAAGAAGGATATGCGCCTTCTGTTAGAGAAATATGCAAGGCATTAAATTTAAAATCTACATCAACTGTGCATGGATATTTAAGTAGACTTGAGAAGAAGGGGCTAATTCAGAAAGCTGCGCTAAAGCCAAGAACGATAAGAATACCAGATAGTCAAGTGGAGTCTGAAGAAAAGGCTTTCTACACATCAAAAGAAATGGTTGATGTACCAATAGTAGGTAAAGTTACTGCGGGGGCACCTATACTTGCTGTGGAGAATATAGAAGATACATTTCCTTTGCCGGTTGATTTTACTGGAAATTCTGAAACATTTATGCTTAGAGTTAGAGGAGATAGCATGATTGATGTAGGAATTTTAGATGGGGATTTAGTTTTAGTGAAAAAACAAAATACAGCGGAGAATGGTGATATAGTTGTTGCGTTAATTGATGACGAAGCAACAGTGAAGAAATTTTATAAGGAAAAAAACTTTATTAGATTGCAACCTCAAAATCAGTTTATGCAGCCTATAATAGTTCCTACATGTACGATATTGGGAAAAGTTGCAGGTGTATTTAGAAAATTATGATTTCTCAAAGATTGAACAGTTAAGATGTAAATAGAAAAGATTTAAAATAATTTATGAAGTGATGAAATTTTATTTAATATGGAAGTTACACGATTTCTTTCTATTAGACAAAGATGATTTCCTAAATTAGTTGCTTAGAAAAGCAA
Organism: uncultured Clostridia bacterium; assembly: GCA_944393265.1. Classification (GTDB taxonomy): domain Bacteria; phylum Bacillota; class Clostridia; order TANB77; family UBA1234; genus UBA1234. Next base: position 3,753 of record CALXZO010000023.1, read on the forward strand.
CATGTGAAAGTCAAAGATTTTGAATTCTTAGATTTTCATTATTTTGAATCTATTATTACATTAAAGACTAGAATAAAAATTAAATCACTTCATAAAATAAATGTATTGAAATTAGATAAATATCAGTATATTAAATAGTGAGGTGATTTTTATGTCTAAAAGTAAAAAGAATTATTTGGGACTGGACAATAGCATAGTTGGAACAAAAGGAAGAGGAATAGTGGAAGATTCTACGGAGTATGGAGAATTTATAGCTACATTTGATGCTTGGATGACGCCAGAAGAGCAAAAGAGAAGGGCGAACTATTTAGAAAATTTAACTAGACAAGATGAGCATCAATATAGAGATGAAAAACATTAAGCAAAAATATAGTGGGGTAGACATGGGGACGGAGTTTTTGTATATACTTTTTTAAAGTCAATTTGCCTAGTGCAATAGGCTCAGCTAGTATAGATAAAAACTCCGTCTCCATGTCTATAATAATATTATATGAAAACTTATTTCAGTTTTCTACTAAAAAGAGGAAAGTTAAATGAAAATAACTGTAAAATTTTATTTAAAAATACTATTGACATAGAAAGTTTTGATGTTATAATATTAATCGAAAGGTCAAAGAAAGTCAAAGTCTAATTTGAAATATGAATAAATATTTCAATATGGGTATAAATAGTAAGGAGATGAGTAAAAGCAAAGAATAAACAGAACTTGTGAAAGAGGTGATGAAATGCGTTTGTCTGAATTGATTGAAGAGTATATAAAAAATTTAATGACTGACACAGACGAGTTTGTTGAGTTTGGAAGAAATGAATTGGCGGAATATTTTAATTGTGTGCCGTCTCAGATTAACTATGTTATAAGCACAAGATTTAGTCCCGAAAGAGGATATTATGTTGAAAGTAAAAGAGGTGGCGGTGGAAATATTAAAATTAAAAGAATTGATGTGACAAAGGATAGATATATCATGCATATAATTAATTCGATAAAGAGTAATTTAACGCAACAAGATGCAGAAAGTTTGATTAAGAATATGCTGGGATATAATGTTATTGATAAGCAATCTGCCAAACTTTTAAAAGTAGTTACTAATGATAAAGTATTGCAATTGCCGTCAGAAGAAAGGGATGCGGTAAGAACCAGAATTTTTAAAAATGTTTTAATTAATTTAATATAAATTTAATTTGTGAAAGGTGTGATTTTTATGAAATGTCAAAATTGTAATAAAAATGAGGCGAATGTTAGGTATACGCAAATAATTAATGGCGAGAAAGAAGAACTTTTTTTATGTGATAAATGTGCAAACAAAATGAAATTAGGTATAGATTTTGATTTTGGATTTGATGATGTATTTTCATCATTCTTTGGTGAACCGGCGCTTATAAAGCCAGTAGAAATTTCAGACGGTTTAGTTTGTGATGCATGCGGTACTACGTATGATGATTTTGCTAGAAATGGTATGCTTGGCTGCGAAAATTGTTATAGAGTTTTTAACAGAAGGCTAGATAATGTGTTGAAAAGGCTTCACGGAAATAACAGACATGTAGAGGAAAGTGAAAGACCTAGACCTATTTTAGGCTCTAAGCAATCGAAGAAGAAAACAAAAAAAGAGGAGCTTAAAGCATTAAAGGAGAAACTCGAAAGTTGTATTAAAAGCGAAGATTATGAGCAAGCGGCTATTTTAAGAGATAAGATTAAAGCATTAGAGAAAACTATGGATGAAAAAGAAAGAGGTGAATAATATGAGTTGGTATTTTGAATGCGGTCCTGAACATGATGTAGTAGTAAGTACTAGAATTAGATTTGCTAGAAATATAGCAGGACATAAATTTTTAAGTAAGGAAAATAATAAAGACACATCTGAAATAATTAATATTTTTAAAGATAATAAGATTGTGCCAGAACTTAGATTTATTAAATTATCTGAATTAGATGACTTGATGAAAAATAGCCTTATCGAGAAACATATAATTAGTAGAGATATCATAAATCAAGAAAATGGTGCTATGCTTTTGAATAATGATGAAGATGTCTGCGTTATGATTAATGAAGAGGATCATATAAGAATTCAAGTCATGAAACCTGGGCTTAAGCTAGAAGAGACTTTGCAAGAAGCAGAGAAGTTTGATAATGAGATTGCAAGCAAAGTAGAATATGCATATAGCGATATCTACGGATATTTAACGGCTTGTCCGACTAATGTAGGTACTGGTCTTAGAGCTTCTGTTATGCTTCATTTACCAGCTCTTAGATTGACTGGAAGAATAAGAAAAATATTAGATGTTATGAATAAGCTTAATATTAATATTCGTGGCGTTTATGGTGAAGGAACGGAAGCAACTGGCGATATGTATCAAGTTTCTAATAAAGTTAGTTTAGGAACGACAAATAAGGAAATAATTGATAATGTAAAAACAGTAGCGATGAAGCTAATTGAAGAGGAAAGAAAAGCACGTGAATTTTTAAAAACGAGAGGTGTTGATTTTGAAGATAGAGTATATAGAAATTATGGGATTTTAGCTAATGCCAAGAAGCTTTCTTATAATGAATGCGCAGAGCTTGTATCTATGGTAAAGTTGGGAGTTGATATGGGAATAATAAAAGAAATTAATTCTGATAAAATTAACAGAATTAATATTATTGCTAAGCCGGCAACGTTACAAAAGTGTTGCAAGAAAGTACTTGAACCAATGCAAAGAGATATAAAAAGAGCGGAGCTTATTAAGAAGATTATTAATGAATAAAGATAGAATGTTTAGTTGAAAGGAGAGTGTAAGAAGTGATTTATAAATTTACAAATCGTGCTGAAAGAGCGATTGCACTAGCACAGGAAGTTGCTGCTGAACTTGGGCATAATTATGTTGGTACAGAACATTTACTTTGTGGCCTTATAAGAGAAGGTAGTGGATTAGCATATAAAGTGCTTGACGAACAAGGCGTAACGGAAGAGAAAGTTATTGATTTGATAGAGCAACTAATAGGAAGAGAAGAACCTCTTGAAGAGATACCAGAGGGGTTCACTCCTAGAACTAAGAGAGTCTTTGAGATAAGTTTTATGGAGGCAAAAAGAATTAATAATAACTATATAGGAACAGAACATATTTTGCTTGGAATAATGAAGGAAGGCGATAGTGTTGCCTCACGTATTATTGCTGAGCTTGGTGTTGATATGTCAAAATTATTTTCTGACTTATTGAAGATGTTATCTGATGATACTACTAGTAATACGCCAGGAAATAAAAAGCAAGGATATAATCAAACTCCTACATTGAATCAGTTTGGTAAAGATTTGACAAATGAAGTTGTTGAGGGAAAACTTGATCCTATTATTGGAAGAGAAACGGAAATTGAAAGAATTATTCAGATTTTAAGTAGAAGGACTAAGAATAACCCTTGTCTAATTGGTGAGCCAGGTGTTGGTAAAACTGCTGTCGTTGAGGGCTTAGCTGAAAAAATTGTAGAATCTGAAGTTCCGGAGACTTTGAAAAATAAGAGGGTTGTTACACTAGATATTTCGTCTATGGTTGCTGGTGCAAAGTATAGAGGAGATTTTGAGGAAAGATTAAAGAAGTGTTTGCAAGAAATAAAGAAAGCAGGAAATGTGATCTTATTTATAGATGAAATTCATACAATAGTAGGTGCTGGTGCGGCCGAAGGAGCAATTGATGCTGCTAATATTTTAAAACCTCTTTTAGCTAGAGCTGAGATTCAAGTTATTGGTGCTACTACATTGAATGAATATAGAAAGTATATCGAAAAGGATGCTGCACTTGAAAGAAGATTTCAACCAGTGATTGTTGGTGAACCAACAGAAGATGAAGCTATATTGATTCTTAAGGGCATAAGAGATAAATATGAAGCCCACCATAAAGTAAAGATTACTGATGATGCTATAAAAGCAGCGGTGGGATTATCTTCTAGGTATATAAATGACAGATATTTGCCAGATAAAGCGATAGACCTTATGGACGAGGCTGCTTCAAAGGTTAAGCTTAATTCTTTAACGGCGCCTAAAGAGGTAAAAAAAATTGAAGAAAAAATTCAAGAAATTGTGAAAGAAAAAGAAGATGCTATTAATACCCAGGATTTTGAAAAGGCTGCTAAGTTAAGGGATAAGGAGCAAAAAGAAAAAGATAAGTTGGAAAAAACAAAAACTGAATGGAAGCAGAAGAACCAAATCGAGACAACGCAAGTTACTGAAAATGAGATAGCTGAAGTGGTTTCGAGATGGACGGGTGTCCCAGTCAATAAGCTTACTGAAGCTGAAACTCAAAAATTGAAGAGACTAGAAGATGAACTTCATAAGAGAGTAATCGGACAAGATGAAGCAATTGTCGCAGTTAGTAAGGCTATTCGTAGGGGAAGAGTAGGATTAAAAGATCCTAAAAGACCTATTGGCTCATTTATTTTCTTAGGACCTACCGGTGTTGGTAAAACAGAGACGTGCAAAGCTCTTGCTGAGTGTTTATTTGGCAGTGAAAACGCTATGATAAGAATCGATATGTCTGAATATATGGAGAAACATACAGTTGCAAAGCTAATTGGTTCACCTCCGGGATATGTTGGATATGAAGAGGGAGGACAACTGACAGAAAAGGTTAGAAGAAAACCGTATTCTGTAATTTTGTTTGACGAGATAGAAAAAGCACATCCGGATGTATTTAATATATTGCTTCAAATACTTGAGGACGGCAGACTTACAGATTCTCAGGGAAGAGTAGTTAATTTTAAAAATACCGTTATAATAATGACATCTAATGTTGGTGCACGAAACATAACAGAACAAAAGTTAATTGGCTTTGGAGGAGATGAAAGCAAGGGTAAGAGCTATGAGCAAATTAAAAGCGATGTAATGAGTGAATTAAAGAAGACATTTAGACCAGAGTTTTTAAATAGAATTGATGAAATCATTGTATTTAAACAATTAACTGGAAAGGAAATAGAAGATATTGTAGATATCTTGATTGCAAATTCTATGAGTAGATTGTGCGAAAGAGATATTAAGGTTGAGATTACTGATAGAATGAAAAAACATATAGCAAATAAAGGATTTGATCCATCATATGGAGCAAGGCCTCTTAGAAGAGCAATACAGTCAATGCTAGAGGATAAGGTTGCAGAGGATATTTTAGATGGGAAAATAAAAGATGGTGATACAGTAAAGATTGATTTCGAAGACGAAAAAGTTAAGGTTACAATTGAAAAATAATTATAAAATATTGAAATAGTTAGGTAAGGGATACTGTAATTAGAATTAGTATCTCTTGCCTATTAGATGCATATAATGAAACTTAATTGTAACACTTTTGTAACAAAATCGTAATCTTAATACTATTGTATTAAATAAAATTAAGATATAAAATATAAGGGTACAGAGGATAAAAGGGGGTGCTTGTGATAACACCAGAAGATAGAGATAGAATTATATATGAATTAAATATGCAGTTGGAAACGAATACATTTTATAATCCTACTGGACGAAAAAAAATTATGTTTCCTCAGGATGAGAAAAGCACAAGAATAGTGACTTCTTTTGATAGCTTATATTCTGGCAAAACAGGTGGGATGTTTATTCCTAAAGATGATAGTGTATTTACTAAGCCAATATATGAGTTTAGTTCGTCTATGACTGTGCCAGTGCATGGCTTGGCATTTAAATGCAGTGAGACAAGAAGTAACCCGTTAAAGTCAACGTACAGTGCTGTAATAAATAATTATAATGTAGTTACAGGACAAAACGGAAATATAGAAAAGTCGCACAAAGATGAAATGCTTAGAAAACATAATGGGGCGTATAGTGTCCAAGATATTATAAAAAATACTAAAGAAGCGAATATTTTATGTTTTTCTACTGTTCCTCAAAGCATGCAAATTGCTAGATATTCAAAGTTTAGAAGTGTTTTATTTAAAGAGATAGATATTTTAAAACCATTTAAGAAATTATTTGCAAAACAAAAATAAGAGTATGCCTGATTTTGAGATAGGCATACTCTTTTCATGTTGTTAGATGTTCAAAAGTGCTATTCGTTACAATTAGCAGAGTTATATTTCGTCAAGAATTTCTTTTGCTGGATTTAAATTATCTTGATCATCAAATGTTGGATTATCACTTACGTGTTCGTAATGCATAAGATTGGCTATTCCATCAGCTACATGTGTAATGGAGGCTATATCACTAGGGCTAATATTATAAAGTTTCATCAAAGATTCTCTTTCTGCTATATTCATATCATACGTCATCACAGCAAAATCAACAAGAGAAAACTTTTTTTCAGCGCCTATTGCACTAACGTCATCAAACATAAATGATGGCAAGACAGCACTTTTTAAGATAACAGAGTGAATAAAATCAGTACTTTTTCCGAACTTTCCAATGACTATTTTTTATGTCTGATAATAGCTGTAATGCTTTAAAAGTGTTATTCATAGGCTATCTCCCCCTTTTTCCACCCTCATAATATCATTACTTATAAAAAAAAGCAATATGTAAACTAAAAAAGACTTGACAAATTTGGTAATCGAGTGTAAACTACTTTTGGTTTACAGGAGGGTATATGGATAAAAATGTATATATCAGTATGTTACTTGAAAAATATGGAAAGTTATTAACAACCAAGCAGTTTAATATAATTGATTTGTATTATAATCAAAACTTGTCGCTTGGAGAAATTGCAGAAGAGCAAAATATTACGCGTCAAGGTGTTAGAAAAGTTCTTGTTGACGCAGAGAAAAAGCTTATTGAAATAGAGGAAAAGCTTGGAATATTAGCTGAAAAAGCAGAGGAAATTAAATTGATAAACGAGATTATAAAACAAGTGGAAGATGAAAAAGTGATAAATCTTCTTAAAAAATTATTGTAAAAGGGGATTGAAATATGGCTTTTGAAAGTTTGAGTGGAAAACTTCAAGGGGTTATAAATAAATTGAAGGGGAAAGCAAGAGTTACGGAAAATGACGTGAAAGAAATTACGAGAGAAGTAAAACTTGCTTTACTAGAGGCAGATGTTAACTATAAGATAGTTAAGGATTTTACAGCTAAGATTAGTGAAAAAGCACTTGGGCAAGATGTGTTAAAAAGTCTTACACCAGGTCAACAGATTATAAAAATTGTGCATGAAGAATTAATCGAATTGCTTGGAAAAGAGGAGGCTAAACTTAATATTTCTCCGAATCCGCCAACTATAATTATGATGGCGGGGCTTCAAGGCTCTGGTAAAACTACGATGGCAGCTAAGTTAGCAAATCTTCTTAGAAAGCAAGGGAAAAAACCAATATTAGTTGCGTGTGACGTATATAGGCCAGCGGCTATAGATCAGTTAGAAGTTTTAGGAAAGCAACTAAATATTCCGGTATATTCCGAAAGAGATACACAAGATGTTGTTGGGATTGCTACAAGGGCACTTAAGGAAGCTAATTCAAAATTAAATGATATTATAATTGTAGATACGGCAGGTAGACTTCATATTGATGAGGAATTGATGAATGAGTTAAAAAGATTAAAGCAAGCTATAAGACCTAATGAGATTTTACTTGTTGTTGATGCTATGACTGGTCAAGATGCGGTTAACGTTGCACAAACTTTTAATGAACAGTTAGAAATAGATGGCGTGGCCATTACTAAATTAGATGGCGATACTCGTGGAGGTGCTGCTCTTTCTGTTAAAGCTGTTACAGGAAAGCCTATCAAGGTTTCTGGAACTGGTGAAAAGCTAAATGATATTGAGGTGTTTCATCCTGATAGGATGGCAACCAGAATACTTGGTATGGGAGATGTTATTACTTTAATTGAAAAGGCTGAGGAAGCGATAGACCAAGAGGCAGCAGAAAAGTTAGAAAAAAAGCTTAGAAAGCAAGAGCTTACACTTCAAGATTATCTTGACCAATTAAAGCAAATAAAAAAAGTTGGGTCTATAAAATCTATATTAGGTATGATAGGTATAGATCCACAAGCACTAGAACAGGCCAAAATTGATGAAAAGCAATTTGTTAGGTCTGAGGCTATTATTCAATCAATGACGACTGAAGAAAGGGAAAATCCAGATATCCTAAATGGAAAGCGTAGGAGAAGAATTGCAGATGGTGCAGGAACAACAGTTCAGGAGGTTAATAAATTTATAAAACAATATTCGAATACAAAAATAGTAATGAAGAAACTGAGGAATAAAGGCGCTATGGCTAAAATGATGAAAAAATTTGGAAAAGGAAATAATGTAGATATTAATGATTTAGATATTAATGATTTCAATCTTAAATAGTTAATATATAGAGTTTTGAAGGAGGTGAAAATGCATGGTAAAGATTAGGTTAAGAAGAGATGGTGCTAAAAAAGCTCCTTATTATAGAGTTGTTGTAGCAGATTCTAGATTCCCAAGGGATGGAAGATTTATTGAAGAGATTGGGGTGTATGATCCAATGAAGGATCCTGCAATAATAAAAATTGATTTAGAAAAATACGAAACTTGGGTAAAAAACGGAGCTAGACCAACTGATACTGTTAAGAAGTTATTTAGCAAAGTTTCTAACTAATGTCTATATTTTATGGAGGGTATAAGAATGAAAGAAATGTTAGAAATACTTGTAAGAAGTTTGGTTGACAATGTAGACAAAATCGAAATAACTGAAAATGGTGATGACAAGGATCTTACACTAGAACTAAGAGTAGATCCATCAGACATGGGTAAAGTTATTGGGAAGCAAGGAAAAATCGCTAGGGCAATTAGAACATTGATGAAAGCATATGCTACTAAAGAAGGAAAAAGAGTTAATGTTGAAATAGTAGATTAATTTTTTGGAGGGTTTTAATATGGTAAAATACTTCGAAATTGGACATATTTCAAATACTCATGGATTAAAGGGAGAAGTAAAAGTAAGACCTTTTACTGAAAGCAAAAACGATTTTAAAAATTTTAAACATGTACTTATTGATTTTGATGGTGAATTGAAAAAATACGAAATAGAAAACGTTAGATATCAAAATGACGTTGTATTATTGAAACTTAAGACCATTGATACAATAGAAGATGCAGAAAAAATTAAAAACCACTATATTAAAATTTCAAGAGATGACGCCAAAAAAATCAACGATGATGAGTTTTTTATTGCTGATTTGATTGGATGTGAAGTTTATGAGAATGAGTTACTTGGAGTTGTTGAAGATGTTTTTACAGCTGGTGCAAGTGACGTATATGTGGTTAAAAGAAAAGGAAAGAAAGATTTGCTTTTACCCGCAATAGCATCTGTTATAAAGACTATTGATGTTATAAATAAGAGAATCGATGTAAATGTGCCTAAAGGATTAGATGATGAAGATTAATTTTTTGTGCGATTGCCTAAAAATAAAGGAGGTTAAATATGCGCTTTGATGTATTGACTCTTTTCCCTGAAATGTTTGAACCTGTAAAGACGAGCATATTAGGGAAAGCAATTGATAAGAAGTTAATTGAAATTAATTTAATAAATTTTAGGGATTTTTCTACTGACAAACAAAAGCATGTGGATGATTATCCATATGGTGGTGGTGCTGGAATGGTGCTAAAACCTGAGCCTATATATGATGCTTATAAATCTATTGTTGATAAATTAGAATATAAACCGAAGGTTATTTATCTTTCTCCTCAGGGGAAGGTATTTAATCAAAAAATAGCAAGGAATTTGTCAAACGAAAATCATATTATATTACTTTGTGGACATTATGAAGGTGTTGATCAGAGAGTAATTGATGAAATTGTTGATGAAGAAATTTCCATTGGAGATTATGTTTTAACTGGCGGAGAATTACCAGCAATGGTTATGATTGACGCAATCAGCAGGAATATAAGTGGTGTACTAAGTAATGAATCACTTAAAGATGAATCATTTAGTAATACATATTTAGAGTATCCACAGTACACAAGACCAGAAATTTTTATGGGTAGAAAGGTGCCAGAAATATTAATGTCTGGACATCATGCAAATATTGAAAAATGGAGACGCGAACAAGCAATTGAAATTACTAAAAAAAAGCGTCCTGATTTAATTTAAAAGAAAGGAGTAAAATGATGGATAAGATAAAAGCTATCGAAAATGAACAACTTAGAGAAAACAAACTTGAGCTAAAGATAGGAGATACTGTAAAAGTACATGTAAAGATTAAAGAAGGAAATAGAGAGAGAATACAGGTATTTGAAGGAACTCTTATAAAGAGACAAGGTGGTGGTTCTAACGAAACATTTACTGTAAGAAGAGTTGCTTATGGTACAGGAGTAGAAAGAACTTTCTTAGTAAATTCTCCTAAAGTTGAAAAAGTTGAAGTTGTTAGAAATGGTAAGGTTAGAAGAGCAAAACTTTATTATTTGAGAGACAGAGTAGGAAAAGCTACAAAGGTAAAAGAAAAGATAACTTCAAAGGAAGATGTAAAAGCATCAGACGAGGAATAAGAACAAAAATGAAAATCTAAAAAATCAAAGATTTTTGATTTTCATATGTCGAGCAAAGCTCGACTTTAAATATAGAATTTTTGTTGTTTCATACGGAAAGTATTTAGTAACATAATTTGTTGATTTTTGATTACTTTCTTATGAAACAAAGAAAAAATAAACGAGGTGAAATTGCAATTTCACCTCGTTTATTTGCTAGTAGTAACAGAAAATTTTGACAAATCTTTCGTGAATTTCAATAACTACAATGCTTTAAAATCTGTCAAAATTCTTCGTCGCTATTGGCATATTTTATATTTTTTGGTATAATGCAAATATGTTTTTAAAATTATTTCTGAGCATAGTTAGAGTTAATACTAATATTTAGTATTGGGGGAAATTAGATGGAGAAATTTTTGACGATTGCATTTTTGTTTTATATAGGTAGTGTTTGTGGTTGGATACTTGAATTTATTTTTAGAAATGTCATTATTTATAAGTGTAAAAAATGGATTAATCCTGGTTTTTTGGCTGGTCCATACTTGCCTATTTATGGGGTGGGTCTATGCACGCTATATTTTATGTGTAAAATTGACTTATCTTTTATAGAAAATATTGTGTTGCAAAAAATAATATTGATAATTCTCATAACTATTGCTATGACATTAATTGAATATATCGCGGGTATAATCTTTATTAAGGGTATGCATGTAAAACTCTGGGATTATTCAGATATGCCTGGTAATATACAAGGTATAATCTGTCCATTTTATTCAATGATGTGGGGGATATTAGCAATAATATATTGCTTCTTTATTAACCCGCAAATAGTAGAATCCGTGAATTGGTTGTTTAGTAATTTAGCATTCTCTTTTTTCGTTGGCTTGTTTTATGGAATACTAATAATAGATATAGCAAATTCGTTTGACTTAATGGTTAAATTAAAAAGAATTGCTAAAGAGTACAATATATTATTACTAAAGCTTGAAGAACTAAAGAATAATATTAAGGAAGAAGCTATAAAGAGAAAAGAAAAAATAGGATATTTCTTTAACTTGAACACACGAAGAGCATTGCCAGATATTATTAAAGAGTATAAAGAAAAGCTAATTATGAAAGAAAAAGATGATGAACAACAAGAAAAAGCAAAAAGAGATAAGGAATAATAAATACACCTCAAATGTTAAATAAAAAATTAACATTTAAGGTGTATTTTTAAATTTGTTATTTTACTCTTAAAATATAAAGTATTTCTGATTCATATTTTGTGGCAGATGTTGTTATACCAGGAGCTGCAATGCTTGAATTAGAGCCACAGTTATATACTTTAATGCTTAAACTACCATTACTATTTGTGTTATATGATGATAAGAATTCAACATGACCAGGTGTTACAAGAATATCTCCTGCTCTTGCATTAGACAGACCATTTACGGTTTGTAAATATGAATTTCCTCCATTTGCACCTATACTTGCAAAAACAGAACTATTCTTTTGAGTGCTAAAATAATTTTTCATGGAAGTTTTGCCGTTTGCTAGTGCATATTCATAAAGAACCCAGCTTACGTATGTACTACAATCTGTTCTATAGTATGAGTTATATTTGTTACTGGCGTCTGCTGGAATTGTTCTAGCGCCTATGGCTAAACTATATTTGAAATTGTTACTAGAATAGTAAGTTTTGCAGTTCTTTATTATATTTAATAAATTAGTACTTCTTCTATTAAATGTAGGAAGACCTGTAGATACGTTTGTAATAGGGGAAGTATTAGATATATATGTGCTAGATACGTATCCATAGCGATTGTTATATTTTATGTATGACCAGTTATCGCTTCTTTGCTGCAAAACGTAAATTTTAGTGCCTTTTGGAATTACTCCGTAAGATGAGTATGTGATTTTTGGACCGCTTCTAAAATTTACATTACTAGTAGTGTACATATATGAATTTATTGAACTAGTTGTAATTGATGACGAAGCCGATTGTGTATTAGTAATATATGACACAGATTTTTTTAGGGCCTTTCTTGTCAAAGGGCCAACTATTCCATCGGTATCAAGATTATTATATTTTTGAAAGTGTATGACGGCATTTTTAGTTTGCATACCGAAAATTCCATCTATTGTTATAGTGTAACCATTTTGCTTTAGTAAGTCTTGAACCCATTTTACACCAGTACCACGTGAACCATATTTGACAAGATAAGATGGTTCAGCGTAAGGGCTTGTATAGGCTGCAAAAGAAGTAGTAAGTGAACTAATTATTAATAATGACAATATACTTACTATAAAAATAAATTTTACTTTTCTCATTTTATCACCTCCCAAAAAAATGCTTCATGTCATATATAAATTGTAACATGATAAATAGCGATAAATAAATGAATAATTTTTGTAAGCGTTGCTATAATCTGTATGCAACGATAACGTATGAAGCAAATATTAAAAGTTCGGAAGAATTATATGAAGTGTTAAAGGAGACTACAAAACAATCCATTTGATTTAATTAAGAATAAGAAAAAAACGATTGAGATAAGGTAGATTAAATGATGAGAAAAGGAAAGCTTTGAAAATAGGTGATATTATTGAATTATGTAAGTATGGTGTGATTGAAATAAAAATAAGGACAAGGAACCTCTATTTTGGTATTGTTATAGCTAAATTATGGCTCAGATATTGAGTGCCTTCAACATATCAGCGATTTTATCTAATCCTTTAGATTAAAATTTATCGTAACTCTTCCTTTCTTTATTAATACTAATTACAGATTAGTTATATAAAGAACATGTAGTTTTTGGCAAAAATAATATCGTGTAATTGTAATTCATTAATATAGATATGCCAATAAAGATAGCACTATGTGGTTGACATAACTCAAAAAGCGTTATATAATAATCATGGAATTAAACTGAAGGAGGGAGTACTGTGACTACGGTTGATAACCAAAGACGTGTAAAAATTCCCAATGGACTTGCAAGTCTTTCTATTGGGATGCGGCCACAGAAGATTGTCTTGATAGAAGCGGGGGAGAAGGTATTTCAGGTGGTACCTCTTGAGAGTGGCGTGCCGTCTGGGGCCAAGATTGTTGCTGGTCCGCTAAAAATGGATCCAAAGCTTAGGCTGATAATACCTAAGTACATGTTCCGGGATCCAGTAGAGAACCACAAAAGCGTGGAGGTAAAACTTTACGTGAGAGATTCCAAGTTGTACTTGGAATTTTAAAGTAGATCGGCTGCAAAAGATTTGCAGCCGATTTTATTTATGAGCTCGAACGAAGACGTTCGAGCCATACAACCACGTGCTATGCACGTGAGACCATATAAGTTATACAGTTA
>CALXZO010000024.1 GCA_944393265.1 uncultured Clostridia bacterium
TGTCACCCCGACCAACAAGGAAATCGTTGAGACTTTAATGTTTCGACGATTTTTGTCTTTTTCATAAACATTTGTAACTTTTGATTATTTTAGAGCCTAGCTAAAAAGCTAGATTTTTTTTGTTTAACTTTTTAAAATTCGTTTAGTAATATAGCTAAACAATATTTTCCTTTATTTTTTGTAATAAATTTGGTACTATATTTATTAGAAAAATAGTAATTTTTGGTTTGAGATTGGAGAAATAATGTCATTAATAAGTGTAAGTAATTTAACATTTGGATATGATGGGAGTTATAATAATATATTTGAAAATGTATCATTTAATATAGATACAGATTGGAAATTAGGTTTGATAGGGAGAAATGGAAAAGGAAAAACAACATTTTTAAATCTATTGCAAGGGAAATATGAATTCAAAGGAACAATATCAAAAAATGTTGATTTTGATTATTTTCCATTTGAGATTGAAGATAAAGAAAAAATGGCAATAGAAATTGTAAATGATATAGCTCCAAATATTCAAGAATGGGAAGTTGTAAAAGAATTAAATTTACTAAATACAGATGCAGAAATACTTTATAGGAATTTTAATCTATTAAGTGGAGGAGAACAAGTAAAAATACTTTTAATAAGCTTATTCTTAAAAGAAAATAATTTTTTACTTATAGATGAACCAACAAATCATTTAGATATAGAAACAAGGAATAATTTAATTAACTACTTAAAAAAGAAAAAAGGATTTATAGTAGTTTCTCATGATAGAAATTTTTTAGATAAAACTGTAGACCATATTATTTCTATAAATAATACTAATATTGAAATACAAAAAGGGAATTTTTCATCTTGGAAAGAAAATAAAGAAAGACAAGATAATTTTGAAATGGTACAAAATGAAAAATTAAATAAAGATATAAATAAATTAGAAATTGCATCACGAAATATTGCAAAATGGGCTGATGAAGTTGAAAAGTCAAAATATAAAACAAACAATTTAGAAACTACAATAGACAGAGGTTATTTGGGACATAAATCAGCTAAAATGATGAAAAGATCTAAGGTTATGGAACAAAGAATTCAAAAAGCAATAGATGAAAAAACTAATTTGTTAAGAGATATAGATAGAAATGATAGACTAAAAATTATTCCACTAACAAGTAGCAAAACACCGTTAATCTTAGCAAATAATTTGCAAATAAAATATAATAATGAATCAATATTTAAACCAATTTCTTTTGAAGCAAATAATAGAGATAGAATTGCAATAATTGGGAAAAATGGTGTTGGTAAATCAAGTATATTAAAACTTATTTTAGGCCAGAATTTGCAATATAATGGAGAAATAAATATTGCAAACAATCTAAAAATGTCTTATGTCTCTCAAAGTACAGAATATTTAAAAGGAAGTTTAAAAGATTTTTCATATGAGAATGAAATTAATGAAAGTGTTTTCAAAGCAATGTTAGTAAAAATGGGATTATCACAAACTGATTTTGATACCAATATACAAGATATGAGCGAAGGCCAAAAGAAGAAAGTTTTAATTGCAAAAAGTATATCTGAACAAGCTAACATCTATATTTGGGATGAGCCTTTAAATTATATTGATATATTAACAAGGGAACAAATAGAAGAGGCAATATTAAATTATAAACCTACACTTGTTTTTGTAGAACACGATGAAACTTTTATAGAAAAAGTAGCAACCAAAATTATAAATTTAGAAAAATAGGTAGACACAGGGACAGAGCTTTTGTCTATAGATGTGTCAATAAAAATGAATGATTAAATAGTTTTTGTTTTAATCCAAGTTGGGGGAAGAGAATAAATAATACAATTAATTTACTATTTAAATAACCAATAAGGAGGAAATATATGCAAGAAAAGGAGAAAGAAAAGAGAGCCATTAGTTTTTCATTGATTGCGGGAATAATTTTACTTATCATAGAAATAATGATGTCTATAAAAACCGATTCAAAAGCCATGCTAGCTGATGCGTTATATGATTCAATAGATATTATAATTGTAATTTTAACATTGTTTTTAATTAAATTATATCACACACCTATATCAGAAAAGAAACCTTTTGGCTTTTCACAACTAGAATCATTTTTCTTATTAATTAAAACATTTATGGTTTTAGCGCTTAATATAAGTATAATTATAAATGCTATCATTTCAATTATAAATGGCGGAAAAGAAATTGATGTTATAGAAGTATCATTATTTCAGTTTATACTGTTTATAGGAAATTTAATTATATGGTTAATAATAAGAAACATTAACAAAAAAATAAACTCTCCAACAATAAAAGTGGAAGTAATGGCTTGGAAATTTGATATGATTTACAGCCTTGGAATGGCATTTGCATTTTTTTTAATACAAACTTTAAAAGAAACAAATTTTAAAAGTATTATTCCATATTTTGATCAAGTTGTTGTTATTATTAGTAGTACAATAATGTTACCAGAATTATTTAAAGTGTTGAAAGAAAATATAACAAGCGTTTTATTGTTTGCACCAAATAAAAATTTAACTGATGAAATTAAAAAAATTATAGAGAATAATTTATTAAATACAAATATGAAAATTTTACATTATGATATTATAAAAACAGGAAGAAAAACCTGGATATCTGTTTATTTTAAAACTTCAAATAATATAGTAGACATAACGCATTTAAAAGAAATAACAATGCGATGCTCAGAAGAATTAAATGAAAAGATAGGAAATATTTATTTTGAGTTAGTTCCAGATGTTGAGAATTATTATGGTTAAAATTTAGACATGGGAACTGAGTTTTTGTATATATGGATTTAAACCTATTGCGTAGGCTGATTGATTTTAAGAAGTATAGACAAAAACTCTGTACCCGTGCCTATTTGTTGTAAAGAATAGAGTTAATATTATATCTTCTCTATTCTTATTCCGACAACACCATATTGTCTTTGTTTTTCTGGTGTATAAAATTCTTCTAAGACATGTAGTAGTTCCTCTTTTGTCATTTTTTTATCAGCTACCATTTCAATACTAAAATCGTTAAGCAACTCTTCAAATGAATTATATCTTAGCAAGCCAATAACCTTAACATTCATTTCCACATTCAGTTCTGGCTCTTTTTGAAAAGTAATTGTATCTCCGATATTAATAAGCCTTCTCTTTTCATCAAATAATCTTAATTCTATTCTTTTTGTTCCTTTGTCAATATAGTCAAAATATTTTGGTTGTAATCTTAGAAAGTGGTTCATTTTTTACCCTCCTATTTCTTGGCTAATTTGTCAAGTTAAATGAAAACTGAAACTTTAAATCGCAAATGATATAATATTTTTTATGAACTCTTATTTTCTCTATGAGATATTTTGTTCTCATAAAAATAGTATATCATATAAATTTAGAAATGCTAAATAAACATGTGAATTAAGTGTTCGTTTATAAAAGAAAAAAGAAAGATTTGAAAGAAGTCATAGAAAAGTTCAAGAAAGATTTTATCACGGAAAAGTATTTTGCATTTTAGGAAATTTTTGTAACATATGATTGGTTAGCCTACGAGACATTCTTGTCCATTTTCCGCGCCTTTATTAACATGCAAAGATAGTTATCAAGTTTTTGAATTTTCTTTCTTTTCTAAGAGAAATATGGTATCATCTATGTGTATTCTAAATAAAAAAATGAGGTGTGCTTATGAATAAAAATGATAGAGGTATATCAATGATTACAGTCGTAATAACAGTTGTTGTTTTGCTTATTTTAACAACTATATCAATGAGGTCATCAACGGACTTGATAGATAATTCAACTGATGCAAGAGATGATACGGATGTTTTTTTAGATAATGATGAAATTAAAAGTTTACTTACACATGCGATTGTGGAAGAACCTGATGAGGGTATACAACTTATGGAGGGAAGAATCGTCGTAATTGGCTCGGGAGACAAGGAATACGGAGCTGGTTTTCATTTAATTCCTGGAGGAGAAGATGAAGTTATAGAAGCAATAAGAGAAAAGACGGGGGATGATACCATTAAAAAGTATAAAAACTTAACTGCCCCATATGTTGTAAATTATACTACCGGAGAATATGAGAGAATTGAAGAATTAAAATTCAAGTAAAAAAAGAATATTCTAAAAGGCTTAAGGCGTGCTTGTCTTAGGCCTTTTGTTATGATATACTCTAATTCATAAATCACGTATGGAGGAAGTAAAAGATGAAGCAAATTTTAAGTAGCATGAGAAAAGCAATAGATGATTATAATATGATTGAAGAAGGGGATAAGATAGCTGTAGGGCTTTCTGGAGGAAAAGATAGTGTTACGTTGTTACTTGCACTTAAAAATTTACAAATTTTTTATCCTAAACATTTTGAAATAATAGCACTAACTATTGATCCAGGCTCAAATACGTTTGATACGAGTGTACTTGAAGAATTATGTAATAAATTAAATATAGAATATGTAGTAGAAAGAACTAATATTAAGGAAGTTGTTTTTGATATACGTAAGGAAAAAAATCCATGTTCGCTTTGTGCAAACTTAAGAAGAGGGGCATTAAATGGAGTAGCAGAGGCGCATGGCTGTAATAAGGTAGCTTTGGGGCATCATATGGATGATGTAATTGAAACATTTTTTTTAAGCTTATTTTATGAAGGAAACATACATACTTTTGCTCCAACAACGTATATGTCAAGAAAAAATATAGTAACAATTAGGCCTTTTATTTACGTAACAGAAAAAGAAATTAAAGGATTTGCAAAAAGAAATGAAATACCAATAATGAAGAAAACATGCATAGCTGACGGAAAAACTAAACGCGAATTTATTAAAGATTTAATTAAGGAACTAACAAAGACTATTCCACGTCTAAGAGCTTGTGTGTTTGGAGCAATACAAAGATCTAATATTCCTGGATGGAAGAAAAACGAAGAATAAAAAGCACGTGATTTTGGAGGGAGGATTTTAATGAAAAAAATTTTTTGCTGTATATTGATGGCTATTATTATACTTACTGCTACATCTACATTTGCCAGTGTAACTCTTTATGAAAAAACGGAAACAGAAAGGATCTCCTCAGGTGCAATCTTAAAAAAATATAAGCTTTTTACTAGTGATGGTTGGATATCTGTTAATATGATTGAAGTTGATTTAGAAGATGAAAATACAGAAATAGGCTTATTAAATTCTGAAAATGGATTAAGCACTTTTCAAACTGTTTTTCAAATGGCGAATAAAGGAAATGTTGTAGCGGCTATTAACGGAGATTTCTTTAATGGAAATTATAAAAAGGGAAATACTATAGGATTGTCAATTAATGATGGCAAGTTATTGACTTCGGCATACTATGAAAATGATGATAAAGATACTTTTGGTTCTTTTATATTGAGCGATTCAAATGATGCATGGATAGATTATATTACAGATAAGATAATTTTGAAAGAAGCCAGAGGAGATGCCACGATTGAGATTGATGAATATAATAAGAATTTTTCAAAAACATATGACACGATTATTTTTACAAGAGAATGGGGAGAAATGTCTTGTGGCTCGACGACTGATTTAATACTTCTAGAAATGGTTGTTGAAAATGATAAGATAGTGGATATTAGATATAATGAAGAGCCAGTAGAAATACCAGAGGATGGGTATGTTGTAGCAACGTTTTCAACAGATATGATAAATTATATAAATGAAAATTTTGATGAGAAAACAAAAGTTGAATTAGAAATTGAATATGATTTTGATGTAGAAGAAATAAAGATGGCTGTTTCTGGTGGTGCTGTTCTTGTTGAAAATGGCGAAGTACCAAATAAATTTACTTCAAATATATCAGGGTTAAATCCTCGAACAGCAATAGGAATTTCAGAAGATGAAAAAATTGTTTATTTAATTACTGTCGATGGAAGACAATCTTCAAGTATAGGAATGACGCAAGAAGAATTAGCTAATTTTTTAATTGAAAAAGGAGTATACAATGCGTTAAATTTAGATGGTGGCGGTTCTACTACTATGGTTGCAAGAAGATTAGGAAGAATTGAAAAGGAAATTATAAATTCGCCAAGCGGTGGTATTTTGCGTATGGTTGCTAATGCTATAGGTGTATATAATACATCAAAGACATCATCTCTTGAAGAGATAGTATTAAAAACAGGTGAAGAAAACATTTTTGTTGGGTGTGAAAGAAAAATAGAAGTTTATGGATATGATAAATATTACAATCCAGTTGAAATTAATACGGATGATATAGAATGGAGTATTAAAGGGGTAGATGTTAAAATTCAAGACGGTAAAATTATTGCTGGAAATGATGCTGGAAGTGTAACAATAACGGCAGAGAGCGGTAAAGCTGAAGGAAGTATAACGTTAGACATTCTTAGTGCGCCGAATGAGATTATAATAACTCCTAAGAAAATAGCAGTGCCACTCGGAAAAAGTGTTGACTTTGATATAACTGCCAAAAATAAAAATGGGTATTATGCATCGATAAATGATAACGAGGTGCAGTGGGAAGTAGTAAGTGGCGATGGAGTGTTTGACGGAAGTGTATATACTCCATCTACAGAAGGAAATCATATAATATCTGTTTCAGCTGGAAATGCTGTAACATATGCGTTGGTTACAACAGGCGAATCGAATGAAGAAATTTTAAACAATTTTGAGACTGAAAACTTTCATTTTGTCTCATATCCCGATGCTGTTGGTGGAAATGCTATGCTAACTGAGGATAAGAAATATGAGGGAAGTTATTCTGGAAAGCTAGAATATGATTTTACAAAGACAGATGCCACGCGCGCTTCTTATTTGAGATTTAATGAAAAGATAAATATTCCAGAAGAGGCAACATGCCTTAGCTTCTACGTATATAGTGATAAACAGGCTGAAGATTATATAAAGATAAAATTAATTGATGCAAAAGGTGTTACGCAATTATTAATGGCGAGCAAAAATATTCCTAATGATGAATGGACTAAAGTATCTGTAAATTTGGAAAGTGTTGCACTGCCGGCAAAACTAGTAGATATATATGTTGCACAAGATGATAGAGCAGTTAAGAATAATGGAGAAATATATATAGATAATTTGTCAATAACAAAAGATTTAAGTTTGGAAGTTTCAAATATAAAATTACCTCAAGATGTTAAAGGTCTTGATGTTGCAGCAACTAGTGGGGATAAAGAAAGTGATTTTAAAATAATAATATACGATGAAATAACAGAGCCTAGAACATTACTTGAAAACATAATGAAAAAGCGTATCGAAGAGAAAATTAATTTAAATGCAGATATAGCAATTTTTACTTCTCAAGAAGACAAGGAAATGATTACAAATATTGAAACAACTGTCATTGAAACTGGAATATACAGCAAAACCGAAAATGATAATGGGACTTTTATAACAATAGATGTTTCAAATGGAGGAATGAAAAAATCTGACTACACTCAATGGCTTAATTTGCAAGAAGATATAGAAAATGCAGAAACTAAAAATATATTCATAATAATGAACGGAACATTAGATAACTTTAGTGACGAAGAAGAAAGAAAGTTATTTATAGATGTTTTGTGCGATTTAAGAAGAAGCACAGGTAAGAATATATGGGTTATACATGAGGGCGAATATACGACATACTCAATGGAGAGAGGCGTAAGATATTTAGTAATCGGAAATGAGTGGATAGATAATAATGACATATCAGAGACAGTATTTAATGAAAAATATATTGAGATAAACATAGTAGATGGCAATATAACTTATGAAATAAAAAATTTATTGAAAAAAGAAGAAAAGAAAGCAACAGAAGAGTCTGATATTGAAAATTAATAGACATGAACAGACATGGTGACGGAGTTTTTGTCGGTATAGTTTGAAGTTGTTGTCATAGGCGGACTGTTTGTAAGATGTTAAGTCTCTTATAACTATACAGACAAAACTCGGTTCCTGTGTCTATATCCGTGTTTAATAGAAAAATTAATGTTTAAAACGGTTTGACATAATGTCGAAGATAAGATATAATGAAACGCGTCACTTTATAAAATTTAAAAGCATTTTGGTGTATATCAGAAATGCAATTAATGCCAAAAGAGAGGAGAAAAAGCATGTACTGTATCCAAAAGCGGAATTTGAAGGCAACTGAAAAAGTAGGTGAAATTGGAAAAGACGTGTATATTGGAGATATCCCTACTGGAAGTAACGGTATAGAATATGACTTTTTTTGCAATGATTTTTGGGTTGGAACATTTTTTACATCAAATGACACATGCAAACTTGTGGAATTGGTCTTACCAGGTGGAAGAGAAAGACTTTTTTTCAATAAGACGAGCCTAAGAAATTATATGAATCGGAGAAGGGACGGAAATATACTGGGCTTATTTAGGATGGCAAAGAATGTACGTTTTTGCACAGAGGTGTTTGCAGAAGGGCAAGAACTTGAAAGGCTAATTAAAGCAGGATTGGATGTTTTTGAATTTACTAGTTCGAATGAAGACGAAAAATACATGATAGGGCTGATTATGGATGAAAAATTTGAGGTTGAAAAATGGATGTAAAATAACAGAAAAAAATCTAAAAATCAAAAATCTTTGATTTTTTAGATTTTCATTTTTGTTCTGACTTTCCGATGAAATAAAAAGACACCGTAGTTGGTGTCTTTTTGCTTTCAGATTTAATTTATTTAATTCTTTTTTTTCTTTTATTGAAAAATTTTGATACGGTTTGTAAAGCATTATTGCTAATTATTGCACGTCCATATTCATTAAGTTTTGCTTCAAACAATTCTGGTCTTTTTACTAAAGTAGCATACTCAAGAATTGTCATTGTTGGAGGCAATGAAGATGCTTTTAGGTAATACTTATTATCAAAATTATAAATAGTATTCTTGCCAACTTGGGACATATTTATATTTTTACAATAGTTACAAATATCATCAAATGAACTGAATTCAAATATATTGTTTTCTGCAGTAATTTCAGAAGTACGTCTTTTCAATACAATCTTTCCTTTTTTTGACGATGTGCTTTCTGGCAAATCAAATTTAACAACGGGTTTTTCTTTAGTTTTGGTAACAATTAAAGTAAAATTTCCTCCGCCAGAAGTAGATGCTTCAACATAAATCATTGAGTTATCCACGTTGAATCCACATTCTTCTTCCGCTTTATTCATAGCATCCCAAAACAAATCTTGTGATTCGGGAGAATTATACATAAACGAATATAAGTCTATATTTCTATCGGCTAAATCATCAAGAGTAAGTGTTATTTTAAGTTTATCCTCTGTTAATTTTTCTATTTTCAAAGAAACAGCCCCCTCTCATTTGTAGTATAAGTTTATTATACTATTTGAAAAAGTAAAGTTAAATAATAAAAAAGTGGCAAATATGTTAAAAGACAGAAACGTAAATACGTTTGCTTAATTGCCATATTATAGTATATTAATCAAATTACATAAAGTACATTGTACGGTCAGATTATATTTTTAAATCTGATAAAAGTCAATAAAAAACTATTATTTTGAAAGTGTTAAAAATGCAATAAATTTTGGGGATAAGAAAAACGAGTTTCATAAATACAGAATTTTCGTAGACATCTTTAATGAAATTTCTATAGTTTATAGTTATAGCATAATTATTACTTGTCTTGAATAGTAATGTATTGTTTTCAAATTTATTTGTAGGAGGCTGAAAAATGAATAAGGAAAAACTTTTAATAGTATTAATTATTATAGCTGTGTTACTTGTGGTAGGCATTAAAATAGTTGCTAACAATAATTTAGAAAATGTTGATAAAACCCTTGATATTTCTGAAATTTCTGGAGAAGAGACAAAAGTGTTATTATATTTTATAAAAAAGGATAATAAAGAACTTGCGAGTGAGTATAGATATGTGAATGTTAGTGATATAAAAAACAGTATGTTAGAAACAATTATGAATGAACTTATAAAAGGACCAAAAAGCGCAGAGCTTTTAAATACTATACCGGAAGGAACAATAGTAAATGATATTACACAAAATGGAGGAAAAGTAGTTGTTGACTTTTCAAGGGAATTTAATCAAGAAAGTGATGATGAAAGTACAAAATTGCAAAAAATATATTCTGTTGTAAATACGCTAACAGAGATTAAAGAGGTTGAAGAGGTTGAGATACTCGTAGAAGGAGAAAGTTTGGGAAGCAAAAAAAGAATTTAAAAAAGCAAGTTAGAAGATTTTAATGACAAAATTAAAACTCAAAGACTCTTGATTTTCGTATTTTGAGTCAAACTTGATTTTAAATTTGAAATAAAAAAAGGGCGGAGGAGAATATTTCCTTCGTCCGATAAAATTAAACAAGTCTAGTTAATGCATTTTTTGCTCCCCACGAGCAAGGAGCCTTGCAAGAATATCCAGAAGCACAGCGAGCTTTATTGGCGTATGGAAGTAGAAATTCATGAACACGTTTATTAGTTAATCTTGTATTTTCAACATATTTATTCAGTGTGCTATTTGTTTGAAGCGCGATTTCTAATTGCGCAGCTCCACATAAACGCTCCTTGCATTTTAAAATAAAATCTTCTGCAGTACCGCGCTCGGTAATTTTTACAAGCATACCTTGAGGATATTTGTGAGCAAGTGACTTAATATCAATCAGCCAAGATTCTTCTAAATTAGTTCCTCTTATAAAAGCTGGGACGTAGAAAGTTGCAGCTTTGATATCTGGAACTTTGATTTCATATTTTAACGTTCTGTGACGTTGGGCTTGAGCTAGTTCGGCAAAGCTTCCCTCGTAAGAGCAACAGTAGTTTTCTCCCCATTCTTCGACTCTCTCTATGTCACTAAAAAGAGATAAAGATCTATTTTTACCGTCAAAAAGTTCTTCATCATAAAAATCACTGAACATATTTACAAATTCCATCAACTGCGGACGTAGTAAGGTATTAAAAGAATTGTCTGGCGCAGTACGTATGAAATTATTCATCCAATGTAGAATGTAATTTAATTGTCTATAATCAAGTGTATGTCCTAGAGAAGTTGATGGAGTAAAAACGCTAATTAAGTAGCGCGCATTTTCCATAGAGAGCTTAAGCAAATGCTTCTGCGTCAATGTTGGATAAAGCTCAGAAAGCTTATCTTTAAAAAGATTAATCCATTTTTCGTATAGAACTTTTTCTTCATCAGATACTTCCATCTTAGTATATCTTGCCGATTTTTCCGATGTATTATAATCTTTTTCATTATTAAGAATCATTGCTATGATTTTAGGAATGCCTTCGAGTGAGAAGTTGTAAGACACGTGTCCAAAAACACTATGATGTCCAGATGCTTTTGTTAAAGTTGCACGCTTCATACTCTTTTCCTCTGATTCAGAAAAAAGTGTAGAAATATCATCTTTCATGTAACAGATACCAGCTTCACGTCCTGCAAAGATGTTAGCAGTACGTATTGGTAAAACATATCCAGGATTTGTAGAACCCAAAATTTCAATCTTCATTTTTTTCCTCCATTAGATATTTAATATCATTAAATAATATATGTGTCAAGATACCAGCAGACAATATGATGAGGATAAAATTATTATGTTTTGAATTTAGCATTGTTTATCTTAATGATAAATGCATGTGAGTATGGGCAATATGAACAAGCAAAACATAGTTGCGTTTGTATATGATAACTTAAATAGTATCGTAGAATTTCAGCAATTATGTTCTTTAAATTTTAACAGTATCATTTGAAAGTGATGACGGACGGTGTATTTCTAAAGTAGGTCTTGATTGAAAAGAGTATGGAGTTGATTTATTAACAAAAAGTATACCAATAAGCATAAGTTGTTTTTTAGTTTTATGTAAGACCTGTAGGAAAAACTGCTCCTATGTGTGGTGTTTCTGCACGTTTTTTACGGTGGAACAGAAGAATTTACAGTGTTTTCCAACGCTAACAATTAGTTTGACATATTAGGCGGAGAAAGGTATACTATGTGTAGACTAAAAAAGAAGGAGGATAAACATGAGTAAGTTAATTGAAATTAGATGGCATGGTCGTGGTGGCCAAGGTGCTAAAACAGCATCTTTGCTACTTGCAGATGCTGCATTTAATACAGGAAAATATATTCAAGGCTTCCCTGAATATGGTCCAGAAAGAATGGGCGCACCGATCACCGCATATAACAGAATTAGTGA
Organism: uncultured Clostridia bacterium; assembly: GCA_944393265.1. Taxonomy (GTDB): domain Bacteria; phylum Bacillota; class Clostridia; order TANB77; family UBA1234; genus UBA1234. The sequence goes on from CALXZO010000024.1 coordinate 12,133, forward strand.
TGAACCAATAACTATACATAGCAATATATACGAGCCAGATTATGTTGTTGTTGTTGATGATACGTTATTAGAATCTGTTGATGTTACGGCGGGGCTAAAGAAGGAAGGTGCAATTGTTATAAATACAACTAAGTCACCAGATGAAGTTAAAGGACTATTAAAAGGATACGAAGGAAAAATTTGTACAATAGATGCAAAGACAATTTCAATAGAGACTTTAGGAAAGTATTTCCCAAATACGCCAATGCTTGCAGCAATTGTTAAGGTTAGTGGAATAATGAGCGACGAGGATTTCCTTGAGGATATGGTAAGTTCATTTAAGCATAAATTTGCGAAAAAACCTGAAGTTATTGATGGCAATATGGAAGCATTGAGACGTTCACTAAATGAAGTTAAAGGGCTATAAAAGGAGGAATTAAAAATGTCTAAGAATAAAATAAATCCGAAGTCTACTTGGGAGGAGATAACTCCTGGTGGGACAATATATGATGCAGGAAATTCTGAGGAATTTAAAACAGGAGATTGGAGATCAAAAAGACCTGTTTTTCACCCTGAGAAATGTAAGCAATGTGGACTTTGCGTTCCAACTTGCCCTGATAGTGCAATTCCAGTAATTGAAGGTGGAAATAGAGCTGACTTCAATTTTGATTATTGTAAAGGTTGCGGAGTCTGCGCAAAGGCTTGTCCTTTCGGTGCCATAAGCATGGAATAAGACTAGTCTATAAGAAAATAGAAAGGAGTTTGAAAATGGGTATTAGAGAAAGATTAAGTGGTAATGAAGCTGTTGCAAATGCTATGCGTCAAATAAATCCTGATGTTGTTGCGGCTTTTCCGATAACACCATCAACGGAAATTCCACAATACTTTTCTACATTTGTAAATAATGGAAAGGTTGATACAGAATTTGTTCCTGTTGAAAGTGAACATAGTGCTATGAGTGCATGTGTTGGTGCGTCTGCCGCTGGAGCGCGTGTTATGACAGCCACATCTGCAAACGGGTTATCACTAATGTGGGAAATTTTATATATAGCGTCAAGTCTTAGATTACCAATAGTTATGTCTTGCGTAAACAGAGCAGTTTCAGGTCCGTTGAATATTCACAATGACCATTCTGATTCAATGGGAGCAAGAGACTCTGGTTGGATACAATTGTACTGTGAGAGCAATCAAGAGGCATATGACAATATTTTAATGGCAAATAGAATTGCTGAAAATGCAAAGGTTAGATTACCACTTATGGTATGTTTTGATGGTTTTATAACGTCGCACTCGATTGAAAATATTGAACTTTTAGAAGATGATAAAGCAAAAGCTTTTGTTGGTGAGTATCATCCGGAACATTATTTATTAAATAAAGAAGAACCTATAGCAGTTGGACCTCTAGATTTGCAAGCTTATTTATATGAGCACAAATTTCAAGAGGCGGAAGCTATGAGAGCTGCAAAAGATGTTATATTAGAGGTGTCTGCTGAGTTTGAAAAATTAACTGGCAGAAAGTATGGTTTGTTTGAGGAATATAAAATGGAAGATGCTGAAATGGCAATTGTTGTATTAAACTCAACAGCAGGAACAGCCAAGTTTGTGGTAGATGAACTTAGAGAAAAAGGAATTAAGGTTGGATTAATAAAACCAAGAGTATTTAGACCTTTCCCAGTAACAGAAATTGCAAATGCACTAAAGAATATAAAAGCAGTTGCTATACTTGATAAATGCGATAGCACAAATGGAGCAGGAGGCCCACTATATACAGAAGTTACATCTGCACTATACACAGAAGGAATACAAAATGTTAAGACTGTTAACTATGTTTATGGTATTGGCGGAAGAGATGTTAAAACAGATGATATCGAAAAGGTATATGCAGATTTACAAGAGATTGTGAAAACAGGAAAAGTAGAAAATCCATATAGATATCTTGGTCTAAAAGGAGGTAATTAAGATGGCATATAACTTAAAAGAGGCGATACAAAAGCCAAACAGACTTGCTTCTGGTCATAGAATGTGTGCAGGATGTGGAGCACCAGTTGTTGTTAATGCAATTCTTCGTGGATTAAAAGATGAAGATCATGCAGTAATTACGTCAGCGACAGGATGTCTAGAGGTATCAACATTTATATATCCATATACAGCATGGAAAGATTCATTCATACATAGTGCATTTGAAAATGCAGGAGCAACTTGTGCAGGAGTTGAAGCCGCATATAAGGCTATGAAGAGAAAAGGAAAATTACCGGAAGATGAACATACAAAGTTTATAGCATTTGGTGGAGATGGCGGAACATACGATATAGGAATACAATCATTATCGGGAGCGATGGAAAGAGGACATGATATGGTTTATGTATGTTATGATAATGGAGCATACATGAATACGGGAATTCAACGTTCATCAGCAACGCCTAGGTTCGCCGATACAACTACATCACCAGCTGGGACAGCTGTGCCAGGAAAACAACAAAAAAGAAAAGATTTGACTGAAGTAATGGCAGGACATCATTTGCCATATATTGCGCAAACAGCAGCATATGGTAACTTTAGCGACATAACAACAAAAGCAGAAAAAGCAATATACACAGAAGGAGCATGCTTCATGAATGTACTTGCACCGTGTCCAAGAGGCTGGGGATATGAAACAGAAAATTTAATGCCAATAAACAAACTAGCAGTAGAAACTTGTTATTGGCCATTATATGAAATAGAAAATGGGAAATATAAAATAAATTATAAACCTGCAAACAAACAACCAGTAGCAGAATGGTTAAAACTTCAAAAGAGATTTAGACATTTATTTAAACCAGGAAACGAATGGATGATAGAAGAATTACAAAAAGAAGTAGATGAAAGATGGGAAAGACTATTAGCACTAGAAAAAATCACAAATAATGATTAAGCAAGAGTGGGTGTATCTATCCCCGTGTCTATTTAAAA
>CALXZO010000025.1 GCA_944393265.1 uncultured Clostridia bacterium
TTGGCACCAATGACATTTTTGTCTGAACTATAGATATATAAATCAGCCAGTTAAATGGCTGATTTTTTTGTTTGCAAAAAGTCATCTTAAAAAAGGAAATAGACATAGAGAAAGAGTTTCTGTCTATGCAATTTGAACCTATTAGCTAGACAAATTGCCTTTAAAAAGTATAGACAAAAACTCCATCCCACGTCTAAAGTGGGTGTGACATATTTTGACAATCCTTCAGTATTTTTTAATTTGCATAAGATACCTTGCAATTATTGTAAATTTGTGATAAAAAAAAACACGTAAACATAGCCTTATATTATTTTACAAGTAGGTATTTTACCAATATCAGCACAGAAAGGGGCTGCTCTATAAATATGAAGCTTAGTAGCGATAGGGAACACCTTGTTTTAGACAATCAGAAATTAGTTTATTATCTAGTACATAAATTGGGGATAACCCAAAATTCTTCAAAGTACGAGGATATTGTTTCTATAGGTACAATTGGATTGATAAAAGCTGCCATTACTTTTGATCCATCAAAAGAGATTACTTTTTCAACATATGCTTTAACGTGCATACGTAATGAAATTTTTATGTACTATCGGAAAACTAATAAATATGCAAATGATATTTCTATTGACGAGCCTATCATAGACAATGGTGAAGGTAATGAACTTACCATAGGAGATACAATTGCACATCCTGAGTCTAATTTTTTTGAAAAGATAGTAAACACAGAAGATTTTATTCAGTTAATGAATATTATTCTCAACTATCTGGACAAAAGGATGAGACTTGTAATGCTTTATCGAATCGGAGATATGTTACAACAAGATGTTGCTAAAAAACTAAGTCTTTCTCAAAGCGTTATTTCAAGAATTGAAACAAAAGCTACCATAAAAATTCGAAAATTTGTTAATCATCCGGTAGATTATAAGGAGGTATTTTCTATGGCTATAGTAGAAAATGAGTATAGAATCTCTTTTTCATCTAAAGACATTAACAGGTTTAGCAAGATTTTTGCAACTCTTTTGCAAAATCTAACGACCACTGAAAATTTACCTGATTTTAGGGTCAACTGCAACAAAGAACGGGTTGTAATTCAAATACCCGCACATCCAGAGTCTTTTTCTTTCATTGCTCAAATCATTCAAGAAATTGATGATTGGAGCATGACTTTTGTTTCTAATAAAAGTACATTACCTGCAAACAGTGATGTATCACAGAAAGTCGAGGCAAATGATAAAGCTAAAATCAGTGATACAGCTGGAGACGTCGCAACAAGCACTATAGAACAAGAAAACTGTGATACGGATACTATTGTCGAGGATACTGCATCTACAGTTAAAAGAAGCAATATGCTTAAACAAGTAAAAGATTATATGTTGAGTATGAGTTCTTTTAGTATTAAGGATTTGAAACATCACTTTCCTGATCTGGCTACTACAACTATCTATAATGTTGTGTACGATGCCAAAAATAAGGGGCTTATAACTACTACAGGTAGAGGTAAATATCGCGTTAATGAAACTTAAAATACCGCAGAGATAAGGACATTGCTATTAGATTTAATTGGCAATGTCTTTATTTTACAATAAAAAATAGATACAGTTCGTACTTGCTTTAATTTAGTAAACAAAAATATGAAATATATTAATTCATTTATATATATAATAATTGATTAGTCTTCATTAATATGATAGTCTATAAGTGACATAAATTACAAAAGAGGTGGAATAATGAATATTCAAGATTTAAGGGAACTATTAGGACAAACAGATAATAAATTAGACATATTTGCAAATGTTCAAACATTAAGGAATTATGAATTTACAAATCGTGAGCTTTTTGAACTTATTAATGAATTTTTGAGCGATGAAGAAAAATTAAAATTATTTGATTATTCACATTTTGTTAATTTATCTCCCTATATAAGGTCTAAAATAATTAGACTCGTTTCTAGTGATCAAGTATTACTACAAATGATGAATAACGATAGTATTATAAATGGAATAGATGAATATGCACTTGTAGAAATTATAAAAAATATGTCTGACGCTGGAAAACAGCAATTATTACATAACCAAGAATTTATGAAAAGACACAGATTTACCAATAATTCGTTATATAATATTTTTTCAAGTTTGTCTGAGGACTCACTTACAGAAACATTGGCAGATACAGATTTAATTCTAAATAAATTACATTTAGAAACGTTTCACCTTGTTAAACTATTAAAAGGCTTGTCAACAGATGAGGAAAAAATCAAAATGATGGAACTATATCAAATTGAAAATTATTATCAAGTTGATTTACTTACTACTTGCAGTGATAATTGTAAATTAGAAAACTTACTAGGAAATAAAAAAATTAATGACACTTATAATATTCTTCTATTAGTAACATTAGAGCCCGAATCATTATGCAAGTTTTTATCAGAGCACAAAGATTTTTGCGCAGAAAAAAATATATTTCCATACAAAATTATACGTCAATTAGATCCCGATCGTCAAAAAGAATTCATGTTGAATTTTGAAAATCTAAGTTTAACGTCACGCGAAAAAAAAGAAATATTAGCCACTCTATGTCCAGAAGTTAAACAAGATATTGATACAACTGATTTCCCAAAAGAATATTTGGCTGCACTCAACATGCAACTATCAGAAGATACTTTGACAATCATCTTCGATTTGGAAAGAGATTTAGAAGATTATCGCGAACTGGATAATTTGATAAGTGTAAATCCAGAAAGATTTACAGCGGACCAGAGACTCAGATTCATGAAGCTTTGTGATATTTGTCCCAACATGAAGGTACTTAATAATTTAGGAGATAATGTAGTTTCATTTTCTTCAACTCCAAAAGAGTATAAAGAGGCTGAGGAATGGATTGCCTCTGTCATTGACAGTTTAAAACCAGAATATTCAAAGGCGCAAAAGATGGCAATAGTAGACAATGCTATTGGTAGAAAAATGAGTTATAGTCCTGACTTCAACACTGAAGTATTTAATTTGGATCATTGCCGAGCTTTATGGAAAATAATCGCTTCTGGCTATGGCGTTTGTAATGGAATTGCTAAACTAGAACAATATATGTTTAGTAGAGCTGGTATAGAAAGCGAAATCGTAAGTAATGCCTCTCGCTCTCACTCATTTTTAAAAATTAATGATATTGAACTTCCACTTGCAAATGGCGAAACTGTGAAAGGTACCACTATACTAGATCCGACATGGAACTTGGCAAATCACAGATTTGGGGCTATGCCTAATCTTTTTTGTATAAGCTATGAGCAAGCAAGGCAAAATGATATTGATGTTGATGGAAACGACCATGCAAGTCATATAAATGATGATAAATTGCAGGATGCGACTTTAAATTTAGATGAACAAAGTCTAAGAACATTATTTGCAAGTGTCGGATTAGCAACTAAAGATGGTATTTTTCCTATAAAAAATCTAATAGACGAATCAAATTCCCAAAATAAGCTTTATGCCAATAATCCAGAAGAAAATATTAGTGCACAATTTATGTTGCTTAAGCAAGCTTGCCCTGAATTTGCAACATGTCAAGATTCAAGCATGAATATTATAAGTAATGTTTTATTAAATCATGAAGATTTAAGATTTAACAGATGTGTTGTGAATAGAGTTTACAGCAAATCTGACCAAAAAAGGGAGCCTGTTCTATATATTTATATTGATTCAGATGAGTTAGAAAAAAGGTTTTACTTTGCTGATAAAAGTCAAGGACAATTTGTAAAATTATCTCCAAAAGAATTTACAGATAGATTCGAATGTTATGATAAGGATTTAGAAAAAAATAATGGACTTAGGCCTTGGGAAGCTGTAATACAAAGAAAAGAAACAAATTTATCCCAAAGTTCTGGTCGTATTGTAGCAGAGGAGGAACAAGAACGATGAATATTATAAAAGAAATAGTTTCATTTATAAAAAATATTTTTATAAAACCCAATGAAGTAAAAACAATATCGGAACCTAAAATTTGTGTAGATCAAAATAAAAAAAACGCTTTTATCGAATCATTAAAAGTAACTACTCCAACAAAGAAATATAAACCGAAAATAGAAACATTAATTTGCCCTGGAGATGGGTTGGGAATACAAAACAAGATTACTTACTAAATGACAATTCATCAGCATGCGTTAGTTAAATTGCCTAGTGTCAGGAAGTGAGTCAATTCGTTTAATCATTCAACGATTTGTTTAAAAAAGAGCTTGCAAACATATAAAACGTCTGCAAACTCTTTTTTTTACTGCTTAGAAAAGTAACAAAAATTTTATTTTTGCCTTATTATTCATCATCTTTTAACGTATTAATTTTTAATAGTTTAAATACTTCTACAATTAGCAACGGTGCAAATGTCAATCCTATTACAACCCATATATCGTTCATAGAAAGAGTAGCAACTTCAAATATGCTTTGTAGTCCAGGTATTGTAAGCACCACAAGCATTAGTACTGCTGATAACGCTATGGCTCCTATTAGTACTTTGTTAGTAAATAAACCAACTTTAAATATAGACTCTTTATTAGAACGCAAGTTCAATACATGAACAAGCTCACTAAATGCAAGAACCGCAAAAGCCATTGTCTGAGCCCTCGTTGCTACTTCTGGGTTTGACAATGATTCGAAATTGAAATTGCATCCTATACCAAAAGCTACTAGGGTTAAAATTCCAATCATTACACCTTGATAAACAATTCTCCATATCATTCCTTTTGAGAATATGTTCTTGTTTTTCTTTGCTTTCCTATTCATAATATTTTTCTCAGCAGGATCAACACTAAGAGCAAGCGCTGGCAAACTGTCTGTAACTAGATTTACCCACAATATATGAATTGGAAGCAATGGTTCTACCATCCACCCAAGTAACGTTGCTATAAACAGCGTAATTATCTCTCCTATATTTGCTGAAAGCAAATAAGCCACTGCCTTTAAAATATTATCATAAATTCTTCTTCCTTCTTCAACCGCCGATACAATCGTTGCAAAGTTATCATCAGTTAATACAACATCTGCTGCCTCTTTTGCGACATCTGTTCCTACTATTCCCATAGCAGCACCTATATCAGAAGCTTTAAGTGCTGGCGCATCATTTACACCATCTCCTGTCATTGCTACAACTTCATCATGTGACTTCCATGCCTTTACAATCCTAACTTTATGTTCAGGAGAAACACGAGCATATACAGAATATTTATGAACATTTTTAGATAAATCTTCATCAGACATTTGTTGAAGCTCTGCTCCAGTTATAGCTTCATCACCTTCACGAAGAATTCCGATTTCTTTTGCTATTGCAACAGCCGTTACCTTATGATCGCCTGTAATCATAACAGGCCTAATTCCAGCCGTTCTACAAGTCTCAACAGCAGCTTTGACTTCCGGTCTAGGCGGATCTATCATACCAACCATTCCAATATACGTTAGGTCACTCTCTAAAGTATTCATATTCTCCTTATCAGGGACGCTGTCAATATTTTTATATCCCATCGCAAGAACTCTTAATGCCTGCACAGCAAATTCTTCATTTGCTTTCAAAATAGCATCTGTATATTCTTTAGTTAGAGGTACGTCATTTCCATTAATTCTTACCTTAGTACACTTAGCAAGAAGTTCATCTACTCCACCTTTAGTATACGCAACTAATCCTCCACTAGCTTCATGAACAGTAGTCATTAGCTTTCTATCAGAGTCAAATGGTATCTCAGCAACACGTTTAAATTCTTGATCTAGTGAATCTTTTATGATATTGCTTTTAATACCCAAATCAACTAAAGCAGTCTCCGTTGGATCTCCCGTGACCTTATAAGAATTATTCTCTTTACTTAACTTAGAGTCATTGCAAAGAATCATACAATCTAGCAAAAGTTTATAATGTTCATCAACATTATTAACTTTATCATTTAAATTAAATGTTGAGTTATTATAAAAAATTTTTTCAACAGTCATTTTATTTTGTGTTAATGTTCCCGTCTTATCTGAACAAATAACTGTTGCACTTCCTAATGTTTCAACAGATGGTAACGTACGAATAATTGCATTTCTTTTTACCATTCTTTGAACGCCTATCGAAAGAACAATTGTAGAAATTGCAGGTAAGCCCTCTGGAATAGCAGCAACAGCTAAACTAACAGCAGTCATAAACATTTCTATTGTTTCTTTTCCATACATAAAATGTCCAACAACAAATATTAAAGCACATATTATAAGGGCTACAATTCCTAAAGTTTTTCCAAGCACCTCTAATCTACGTTTTAGTGGTGTTTCACTCTCGTCAACTTCATCTAACATTGTTGCAATCTTTCCTACTTCTGTTTTCATTCCTATTTCAACAACAATTCCTTTTCCTCTACCATAAGTAACAAGGCTAGACGAAAACGCTGAATTAACTCTATCTCCTATACCAACATGTTCACTAGTTAATGTCATAATATCCTTTTCAACTGGAACCGATTCTCCCGTTAAAGCCGCCTCTTGAATCTTTAAGTTAACAGCTTCTATTAATCTTAAATCAGCAGGGACATAATCTCCAGTATCAAGTATAACAATATCTCCTGGCACAAGATTCTTTGACTCGATATCCTCGATTTTCGAATTTCTTAATACCTTACAATGCGGAGCACTAAGCTCTTTCAAAGACTCCAAAGATTTTTGTGCCTTAACCTCTTGAACAACGCCTATTACTGCATTTAAAATTACAATAACCATAATTATTATTGAATCAGTATAATCATGGCTAACAACTCCTGAAATAATTGCAGCTATAATTAGCACTATAATCATAAAATTTGCGAATTGCTCTATAATCATTTTCCAAATAGGTTTCTTTCCTTTTGAAACAATCTCGTTTTTTCCATATTCTTCTTGCCTTTTCTTTACTTCTTCATCACTCAGTCCAGTTGATGTATTAGTATTCAATTCTTTTTCGACATCCTCAGTTGATAATGAGTACCACTTCTTTTCTTCCATCAAAATCCTCCTATTCTATTAACTTGCTAAAGTATAAAAATCCATCTAAACATGATTTTTAATCTATTATCTAGCAACTAAATCATCAAGTGCCTCTTCAAGAGCATCGTACATATCACTAAGTTCTTCTTCCTCTGCATCAGTCCAAGATAACATATCTACAGCCTCTTCATAGACTTCATAAAAATCATCCCAAGATCTCGCTGTATACTCATCTTCATCTTCAACCGCATCTAAAGCATCTCCTGTAACTAAAGCTCTTAATTCTTTCTTCATAGCAACAGTATCTCTCTCACTTTTTGCAATCTTTTCTAAATCATCATACGCATCTTCAATTCTTCCAATAGCTTTATCTATTTGAGAAAGTGAATATGTATAATCAACTTCTTTTGCTTTATCTATAGCTGAAATTAAGTTTGCATATGATTCCTGTGAATAATCTTCCTCGTCGAGCTCTAATGCATCTTCAATTGCATATTCCAAATCATCAAGAGCATCTAAAATATCTGAGTCAACATCTTCAATCATACCGCCTTCATATACAAAAAAGTATAAATGTCCATTATATTCTATTACACAAATCATGTCGTTTCTCTCATCTATTTCTGAAATATCGCTTTCGCTTAGCCTATTATTATCAACTATGATTACAGTGTAGTCGTCTTCATCTTCAAATTCATAATAGTCATTCCCAACTAATTCTATATAGTCATCTTCATCAATGCTGTCAATTTCTTCAGCATCATCCATATCAACCGTTTCCAAGACTACTAACATATCGTCAGAATTAATAAAGTACAAAATTATATCATCTTCATCAGGCCAATTATCTTCATCTGCTACGAAATATGATTCACCACCTTTTTTTAGGCCTAACTCTCTAACTGTTATTCCGTATTCATCATCATCAATTTCTTCATAATCATCTGTAACTACACCAACCATTACATCCTCTGCACCTGTAGCAATACAATATCTTGCCGAATTACCTTCTACTAAAAGCGTTACCTCTGCAGCTTCGTCAAGATCATCAATACCGCACAACAAGATATTATCATCGTCCGGAATATTATAACCTATTGACCTGTTTGCAATATATATTTTCTTAGAAGATATTCGCGTAACTTCTCCTTTTACTATTTTATATTCCGTCTCTGCATTAAAAGTAATAAACTCCTCTTCTTCATTATCATAAAGGAAAGTAATAGTTTTTCCAAACATCTCTAACACGTTTTCTGTATCAAATGTATAAGTGACTGCCTTTTTACCATCTTCTTTTAAAGTTACTTCTGCTCTTTTATAATTATCTAAAAACTCTATATCATCTACTTCTGCATCTTCTAAATAAGTATAATCGAAATACTCCGTTATCATAGGTGTTCCTTCACCATAAACAAATCCATTATCATTTTGTGCCACAATCGTTGCCATTCCAGTTTTTAGTGCATTTAAAAGCATAATAGCAATATCTCCCCTAGTTGCATCATCACTAGCTTTAAAAGCAGGAACTGAATCAAATAAATCTAGCTCCTCATCAGCATAAACCATATAATTATCTGGCCACGAAAGTTTAGTATTTTCAACTGCATTCTCGTAGCCTAGTGCTCTAATTATCATTGTAGTAGCCTCAGCATAAGTTACATCTCCATCTGGCACAAAAGTTCCATTTGGATAGCCTGTAACAAGCTTATTTTCAGTTGCAAGTACTATATATCCATATCCCCAATGAGTTCCCATAACATCTGTTAAATATATATACTTACGTTCTGCATCCTCAACATCCTCCTCCATTCCCATAGATATTACAAGCATCTTAGCTAGTTGTGCCCTAGTAACCTTTTCACTAGGCCTAAAAGTATTATCTTCAAAGCCATTAATAATATTAAGCTTTGTAAGCATTTCTACTGAATCTTCATATCTCGTATCTACGATATCTTTTAATTCGGTAGCATACGCACAACTCGTAAAACTGAAACATATAACTAAAACTAATAAAACACTAATAACTTTTTTCATATGCATCCTCCTTTAAATATACAATATCATTATATCGAAATTATAAAAATTAACAATATATTTTAACGTATATTTTGTGACAAATTTGTGAACATTTTTATATTAAAATTTAAAATTCATAAACACTCTTAAAAGAACAAAAATGGAAATCTAAAAACCAAATATTTTTAGATTTCCAACAAAGCTACACTTTAATTGTTCTCTCATACGGAAAGTTTTTTGCAACATAATACGTTAATTTAATGTTACTTTCCTATGAAATAAAAAAACCACCAACATAAAAGTTGGTGGTAATTTTTACATTATCTCTTTAGCCGCCAATTTCCGCGCTGGTGTATTGTGCTGTATATGTTTTTACTTCTCCTGCCTTTACATTTCCGCTCAAATGCTGGATTCCAACCGCTAAAGGTGTATGTATATGTCTCATCATCGGCTTTTTCTGGGTCTTTCTCAGGCTTTTTACTCTCATATGTAACTCCTGCATCAACATCTACTCCAGAAACTTTTACTTCTTCGTACAGGCTACCATCATCATTATTAAATATAAGTTTTGCTCCCACTAATTCCTCAAACTCTGCAGTATATACTACATCATCACCTGCTTTTACATCAACTATATCTTTGTCCCAGTCAGTAAATACATAGTCTACAGGAACTCCGTTCTCATTAAGAGTACTTGTTCTTGTTACATTCTCAGGTGCTTTTGGCGTTGCGTTACCAAGTTCAATGTCAGCTGCTGTAAAATATTGTGTATCTAATGTTTTATCTCCATCCTTAAATGTAACTTTTGCACCGCCGTCTTCTAGGTCAAGTTCTTCCCTTCCTGAAACAATATATATTATATCTGTGCCTATGAACAATCTGTCACCTTCTGCAAATGCATCAACTGTTATATCTTCTGCTAATATTAGCTCTCCAACACTATCTACTTCTTCATTGTCTGGATCTATTGATACATTCAAGAATACATATTCTTCGTAGTCTTCTCTAAATGCATTATTAATCTTTCTGTCTCCGCCCTTTGTAAATGATACGTTGCTTCCTTCAACAACTTCAACATAATCATCTGGCTCTCCTAACATCTGATCCATTGTTAAGCCTGACTTAACTGTCATTCTTACTTCGTCATCTTTCTCCTTTGTAGAGAATACGATTACACCATTTTCATAGTCTAGGATGTCTTCAATGTCATTGTCTTCGGCTCTATAAACATACTCTTCGCCATCTACTGTTACTGTGTATGTATCTAATTCGTTCTTCTCTACTTCTTCTACTGCTCCTACTAGATCGTCTTCTCTATTTGTGTTGTCATCAAATCTGATTACGTATACAACTTTTTCAAATCTTGTTGTTGTATCTACTACTATACCAATCTCTTCTCCATCAGTAGCATCAATATCATCAATAGCTTCTAATCCCTCTTCGTAGATTACTGTTACTTCCTCATCATCTTCATCATATACTAAAGATATTACTATTACATCTTCTGCTACATAGTAGTCGCTGTCATCCGTTTTGTTTATTAACTCTTCATTATCTTCATCATATGTGAACGTGTCATAGAAGAATGAATATCCACTTTCTTCATCCTCATCTGTTAAGCCTATTGAACCATCATTGTTTATCTCTCCGCCTTCATCTGGAACACCTGCATCGTTTCTTACCAAATTTATAAGATTTGCAATTTCATCATCTTCATTGAACTCTACAGCTACGAATGCTCCTGTTAGGTCTTCGTCATTAATATAAATTCTTTTAGCTGTGTCTAATGCATCTTTAGAGAAGTAATAATCTTCCTCGCCATCTGCATTCTCTAATGTTACTACATATTTTCTGCTGCTTTCTTTTTCAACATTTGCTGCTATTGTGAAGAACTTCAAATCTGCTTCTTCATCGTCGATGCTTCCGTCAAATTCGATTCTTACTGCTCTTCCTAAGAAGTCTAATACTACTTTTACTTCTTCACCTTTCATATCTTGATATACTTCGTCGTCTACTTTTGCAAATAATTTTGTTTGCTTTTCATCTTCGTCTTCTGGATCTTCTACATATGTTGCGTTAGGATCTAATTTGTACTCTTCACCAGCTACTGTTATTACTCCGTACTCATCGTCATTTCCTTCATATTTATCTATTACATATTTAGAAAGTTTTCCTTCTACTTCAGACTTTGCTACTACGTAGAATACTTCATCATTGCTTAATTTTACTATTGATAGAACATCGCCAACTTCTACATCAGCTATTGTTCCTCTTTCTCCATCTACTAGTACTATTTCATAGTCATAATCATCAAACTCATATCTTTCTTTATTTAATTTGATGTATTCATCTTTTTCTGTTACTTCATAGATATATTCGCTCTCTACTGTTAATCTTGTAGATTCTGTTATATCTTTTCTCTTTACTATTCCATATGCATAATCATATGCCTCATCCGCTAAAGCGTCATAATCTTCATCTAATACTTCTTTTGTTCCTTCTACTAATTTATCAGAACCTGTTGGTACCATTAGAAGTAATGTCTCATCTTCTTCGTTTACTAATACTTCTACTTCTGTTTCTGGAACAAATGTATAGAAGTCATTCTTTAAATATTCATACTCTGGCTCTTTTAAGTTTGCTGCATCACTATCTTCTAATTTCTCTAATGTTACTATTACTTCTCCGTCTTCATTGATTTCTACATCTTTAAATGTAGCATATCCATAAGAATAGTCAGGGAACTTCTTATTTATCATAGCTAGATCTGCTGTATATTGTAAGCCGTCTCCTTCACTTTCTCCTGTTATATCCCACATTTCTGTTTTTAACATGTTCCAAATTAATACTGCTACATTTCCTCTTGTTGCACCATCTGTTACTTTATCATAGCTTATATCTTCAAATAATTGAAGCTCATTTGCATAAGCTATGTAGTTTGATGGCCATGTTCCTTTTGCTTCTACTACTGACTTGTAGCCTAATACTCTTAATGCCATTGTTACAGCTTCTGTGTATTTTACTGGGGCATCAGGAATAAATGTTCCATCTGGATATCCGTTAATATATCCGTATTCAGCTGCTACATTTATATAGCCGCTTGCCCAGTGACCTACTGTATCAGCAAATTTTGTTGCTGATTGTGATGCTTCTGCTGCTGATTCTAATCCTGATGCTATTACTAATAATTTAGCCATTTCTGCTCTTGTTACTGTTTTTTCTGGTAGGTATGTTCCATCTGGATAACCAGAAACTATACCTAATTCGATTAGCGCTTCTACGGCTGCTTCATACTCTGTACCTTCGATATCTGTAAGAGTTGATGCAAGTGAGAATGAGAAAAGACTCATTACCATTGATAGCGCCAATACTAAAGATAATACTCTCTTCATTTAAAAATCCTCCTTTTATTTTTGAAAGAAATTTTTGATGGAATTAGATTACCCCTTTCTTTCATATTTGCTCTAAGTAACCTAATCGAACATGTAAGATTATGGTTTATTATTCCATTTCCTACACTTCAATGCAATTATATATTTCTTATCAAATCCGTCAATACGATTTAAATAAAATGTGATTATTTTACAATTTTTTTACATTTTATTGATTTTAAATTTATTTGGAGATTACATAATTTGAAAATTGCTCTTATCATTACTAATTTTAATAATTCTGTTACCATGTTAAAAGCAACACTTAAGCATTTAATCTACCATTTTACCTAATTGCTTTCCTCCAATTAAATGAAAGTGTATATGCTCAACTGTCTGCCCTGCATCTGACTTACAATTGTTTACTATTCTAAAGCCACTCTCACTTATACCTTTTTCAGTCGCTATTTTTCTAATTGCCTTAAAAACTTCTTTTATATATGTATAATCAGTCACTTCCTCTAAATCCATTGCATCAGAAATGTGCTTTTTAGGAACTATTAGTATATGTACTGGTGCTACTGGATTTAGATCTTCGAAAGCGATTACATGCTCATTTTCCAAAACTATCTTTGATGGTATTTCTTTATTTATAATTTTACAAAAAATACAATTATCCATATTTAAAAACTCCTTTTTATTTAGTAATTATTGTATAGAAGAAAATAAACACTCCTATTATATTAATTTAGGCGAAAATATGTGTTATCAAATTTTCGCCTTCTTTTAAGTTATTCTAATATAGCTTTTATTCTCCTAATTCCAGCAGCAACACCTTCTTCTTTTAATATCTTAAAGTGCCCCATTCCACCAGTTCTTTCAACATGAGGGCCTCCGCATATTTCTTTACTAAAGTCGCCTATAGTATAAACTTTAACTTTATCTCCATACTTTGATGCAAAAAGCCCCGTAGCACCTGATTTTTCAGCTTCTTCTATTGACATTTCTTCGCAAGTAACAATTAAATCTCTTCCAATTTGTTCGTTTACTATATCTTCTACTTTTTGAAGCTCCTCTTTAGTAACTTTTTGTGGATTCGCGAAGTCGAATCTAAGCCTGTCAGCTGTTATATTTGAGCCTTTTTGTGTTGCATGCGGGCCTAGTACAATTTGAAGAGCTTTATGTAGCAAGTGAGTAGCTGTGTGATAAGCTGTAGTTTTCTCGCTGTGATCTGCAAGCCCACCTTTAAATTTTGCTTCTGAACCAGCTCTAGATAGTTCTTGATGTTTTTTAAACAATTCCTCAAAACTTTCCATGTCAATTGTCATATCTTTTTCGTCTGCGAGTTCAGCCGTCATCTCTGGTGGGAAGCCAAATGTATCATATAATCTAAATACTACTTGTCCTTCTAATTTGTTTTTTCCTTCTTGCTTAGCTCTTTCAACGTTTTTTACAAATTCTTTTTCGCCATGTTCTAATGTCTTGATAAATTTATTTTTTTCTTCTACAATTACATTTCTTATAGTATCTGCATTTTCAGATATTTCTGGGTACATCTCTTTTGTTATATTAACAAACACATCAACTAATGTTGTTATTTCTCCCGTATCAAGTTCAATCTTTCTCATATGTCTTATTATTCTTCTCAAAAGTCTTCTTAATACATATCCTTGTTCAACATTACTTGGTCTTACTCCGTCAACAATCATAAACATGGCTGCTCTTAAATGATCGGCAATTATCCTTGCACTTTGTATACTAAAATTTTTTGAAAGATTCTCTATAGTATTCATTACTTCTAAAAATAATTCTGTTTCATAAACATTATTTTTGCCTTGTAACAAGCTAATGACCCTCTCAAGCCCTAATCCTGTATCAACATTAGGGGCTTTTAGTGGTTCATAGGTACCTTCCTTTGTTTTATTATACTGCATAAATACATTATTCCAAATCTCTAAATACTTACCACAACTGCATGCTGGACTACATTTTTCAGAACATTTTTCTTTGCCTGTATCATAAAAAATTTCTGTGTCAGGGCCACAAGGACCTGTCTCTCCAGCAGGACCCCACCAGTTATGCTCCCTTGAGCAATAATAGATTCTATCTCTTGGTATGCCCATTTCAGCCCATCTGTCAGCTGCTTCCTCGTCTCTAGGTATTTGATCTTCTCCAGCAAAAACTGTTACAGATATTTTATCCATATCAATTCCTAATACATCTTTTAAGAAATTGTAACTCATCTCAATAGATTCATGTTTAAAATAATCTCCTAAAGACCAGTTCCCCATCATTTCAAAGAAAGTCAAGTGACTCAAATCACCTACAGAATCAATATCTCCAGTTCTTATGCACTTTTGATAATCTGTTAATCTCTTCCCTTGAGGATGTGGTTCACCTAAAAGATATGGCACTAGCGGATGCATGCCTGCTGTTGTAAACAAAACAGTAGGATCATTCTCTGGCACTACTGGTGCACTAGGGATAACCTTATGCCCATGATTTTCAAAAAAATTTAAATATTTTTTTCTTAGCTCGATTGCTTTCATATCTTTATCTCCCTCCATACAGGTTTGTATTATATACCAAGTGAGAAAAAACAGCAAGCATATAGTGCATCAAAAATAATAGACATGGGGACGGAGTTTTTGTCTATACTGTTTGAACCTATTCTTCTAGGCAAACTG
>CALXZO010000026.1 GCA_944393265.1 uncultured Clostridia bacterium
AAACATAATTATTGTAATGTAGGATATACAATAAGATATGATTATTGGGGAAATGGATATGCTACAGAAGCGTTGAAAGTTGTATCAGAACATTTATTAAATAATAGTGGTTACTATTTAGTAGAATGCTCTTGTAATGAATTAAATACACAATCATCAAAAGTTATGTTGAAAGCCGGATTTAAAAAAGATGGTTATATTGCAAATAGAAGATTAAATAGAGATGGAACATATTCTGGAGTAGAATATTATAGTAAAACGAAATAAAAAGGAAGTGACAAAGATGGAAAATCGACAAAATTCAACAAATATAAACTGGTATCCAGGTCATATGGCTAAAGCTAGAAGAGAAATTTCAGAGGCAGTTAAGCTTGTGGATGTGGTAATTGAGCTTGTTGATGCCAGAATTCCAATGGCTAGTAGAAACCCAATTTTAAATGAAATAATTGCGGACAAGCCAAGGATTATCGTGCTTAACAAGGCAGACCTAGCAGATAAAACTGAAAATCAAAAGTGGATTAATTATTTTAATATTGAAAATCAAGTTGCCCTTGAGACTAATTCGAGTCAAGGTGCTGGCGTGAAGAAAGTTGTTGACGTCGCTTATGAATTAATGAAGGATAAACTTGAAAAAAAAGAAAAGAAGGGTATGGTAGGAGCTTCAATTAAGGTTATGATTGTTGGAATTCCTAATGTTGGTAAGTCTACATTTATTAATAAAATTGCTGGTAAATCTACTACTGAAACGGGCAATAAGCCTGGCGTAACAAAGAAAAATCAATGGGTTAGATTAAATGAAAGAATACAATTGCTAGATACACCTGGTGTTCTTTGGCCGAAGTTTGATGATGAAGTAACAGCACGTCACTTAGCGTATATTGGAACAATTAAGGATACGATTATAGATATAGAAGAATTGTCTTTGAATTTGGTAGAAGAGTTGCTTATCGAAAATAAGGATAAGCTTTTTGAAAGATATAAAATTTCGGAAGATTTTGAGTATGAGATGCCGATTGAAATTTTAGAAGAGATTGGCAGAAAAAGAGGCTGTCTAGTAAAAGGCGGAGAAATCGATTATACTAAAGTTGCCAATATGCTTATTGATGAGTTTAGAAATGGGAAAATTGGAGCTATAACTTTAGAAAAGGCACCTGAAAAATAATTGATGGATATTATAAAATTATGATAGGTTTAGAAAGGGAAAAAATATATGAAGAAGGAAGATGTATTACAATTTTCACCTCTTGTATGGGCGTATATGGGTGATGCCGTTTATGAAATGCACATTAGAGAATATATGATTAATCAAGGTCTTTGTAAGAACGGCATATTACATAAGAAAAGTATAAAATTTGTAAGTGCAAAGGCTCAATGTGAGATATTAAAAAAGATAGAAGAAATTCTTTCTGAAGAGGAATTAGATATTGTAAGGAGAGGGAGAAATTCTAATCCCCATTCAACAGCTAAAAATGCTGATATTGTGGAATATAAATATGCAACTGGGTTTGAAGCATTAGTTGGTTTTCTATACCTCACCGGGCAAAAGGAAAGATTAGATGAGCTTTTGAAAATTTGTGTTGAGGTTAAGTTATAAATCTTTCCATTAAATAAAGAAAGGTTTATTGTTCCAATTGGGGTACGAATATTAAAGAAGAAAACAAGAAATTTTATGAAGGAGGGATTTGGTTTGGATGTAGATAACGAAAATTTAGAAAAAGGGCAGTCGTCGTATGGTGGAGTTATAGCTTTTTTAGTAATATTTGCAGTGGTGGCAGTTATAGTGACAGTTATATATGCTAGCAAATATAATGAAAGTAATGTTGATATGTGGATTTCTAGTGGCGATGACTTAATTGAATCTGGGGAAACCATTTTAGATGATACAAAGTATGCTTCTCAATATGATGAAATGTGTTATACAAATGCCATTAAAACATCGTTTGAAACTTATGTAAGTGGAGAAAAATTTGAGTCTATATGGGGAGAAGAATTTTATGAAGAAGAAGTAAAATACATACAGATAGATGGACTAAAAAACGAGGCTGTAGAGGAAAAGATAAATAACAAAATTAAAAACGCTGCTTTTGATGTGCTTGAAAGAGCGCGTGGATATAAAATAAAAGAAACAAGTGCAAGTGTGAATGGAAATTTTTCTAATATTTTGTCGATAGGTATTTTTTATAATGGGCATAATGGAGAAAGTTATGCAGAAGGTACATACCACGAAAATAGGTACTTAAATATTGATTTGAGCACAGGAAATGACATTGAATTTGAAGATTTATTTTTGAGCGATGCTAGTATAAAAAATATATTAACAAAGGGTATTTATGAAGACCTACAAAAAGACAGTGCAGGAAGTTCATTTTATTTTGATTACATTTATGGATGTATTGGAGACAGATATTATGAAATTCCGTACGAAAAACGTGATGAAGAAATTAAAAAACTAGGACTTATGACGTACGATGAATGGATGGATTACTATGTTAGAGGAAGTATGGAAGAAGAACTTATTAAAATATTACAAAAAATAGATAAGGGAGACTTTGAATATTTTATTAGTGAAAATATGTTAATTATAAATGTCGAAAATAAGAGTGTATGTTACATATACTTAAGAGAAAACTTAGATTCTCTTGCGTTATATAAGCGTTTCTTGACAGAAGAATCTATCTTTGATGGACAGTACACTGATGTGAAAGTGGGCTTATGTGGCTTTTACATGGGAGATGAGAATCGAAAAGTAGAAAAAATATCAGACAACTTATTTTTATGTAGTACGATATATTATTCTGAAGAATATAAGAACTATCTAGATATGGTAAATGAGAAGATAGAGGCTGAGATAAAATATGCTAACAGTAATCCTAATAAAGTATATATTCTTGGAGTTACGGAGGAGTACAATTATGCTGCCACTACAAAAATTGAAATTAATAAGGATGATTTTGAAAGAAACAAAAATGAGATTTTGAAGACGTTAAATGATACTTGGGGTTTTGAGTATAATGAAGGCGGAAGCGATGAAATGATTTCTAAAGATGTCTTAGAAAAGCTTGACATTGATTATATTTACTCTGGGGGATATAAGTATAATACGAAATATGAAACGAATGAAAAAATTGGTTTATATTTAATAGATGATAGTGATGTTAATGTTGTAACGCAGAAACAGTTAGATAACTTAACATTAGAAGATTTAGAAATTGCATATAATGAAATTTTCGCAAGGCATGGGCATGACTTTAAAGATAAAAATCTTAGAGAATATTTTATAGGACATATATGGTATAAACCGTTATATGGGAAAACAGTTGCACTGGAAGAACTAAATGAGGTAGAAAAACAAAACATTAATATTATAAAAAATGAAATTTCTGCTAGAAAGGCCGAATAATTAATAATGAACAGACATTTTGGTATGTTGAAAATCTAGAATTATTTTGCTTTTAAGGTTGTTTAAATATATTGATATGACATCCTTAATAGCTTAAAATGTAAATTGAGAATAAAAAATATATGAGAGGGGTCTTTATATGAACGGAAAAAAAATATTATTTTTATTACTAGGGATTATTTTAATTTTAGGAGGATGTTTTGGAATATTTAAAGTAATAACAAGTGACAATGAAGAAAATCCTAATCTAGGAATTGAAAGCGGAGAAAATCTTTCAGGTGAGCAAATGGAAGAAGAGTTTGTAATAGGCGAAAGAGAAGCAATTTTTACAGAAGAAAATTATCCAAGAATTGATGGCTCAACGGCTACTATTCCATTGTCAGAGGCTTTTAAAGCTGAGTTTTTAGGAATACCGCTTGAAGAGGCAGAAGTTAACCATAATACAACGCATTATGCATATCTAAATCTAATAAGTGGCGATGCAGATTTAATACTTGTTACTTATCCATCAGACGAGGAACTAGAAATGGCTGAAAATGCAGGAATCGACCTTGAGATAATACCAGTAGTGAATGAGGCGTTTGTATTTTATACAAACATAAAAAACCCTGTTAAAGAATTAACGTTAGAGCAGATTCAAAAGATTTATACTGGCGAAATTACAAACTGGTCTGAGGTTGGAGGAAATGATGCACCGATAAAAGCATTTCAAAGGGAACCTAATTCAGGAAGCCAGACAGGTATGCTAAAGCTTGTAATGAAAGGGTTAAAATTAATGGAACCACCAAAGGAAGACATAATAGAAACCATGCTTGAAATTATTGGACTTGTTGCTGATTATGATAATGGCGAAAATTCAATAGGATATTCGTATTATTATTATGCGACAACAATGTATGATATAATTGATAAAGAGGTTGCAGATAGAATTTACTTACTTGGGGTTGATGGTGTAGAGCCTAATAATGAAACAATAAAGAACGGTACATATCCTATTAGGACAAATTATTACATCGTAATAAATAAGGACGAGCCTGCAGATGGCCCAGTTAGAAAGTTAGTTAGTGCTATGCTTGGAGAAAACGGACAAAAAGCAGCAGAGGCTGTTGGATATGTTGGAATATAGAGATTAACAGACATGTGGTTTAGACATGGGACTGAGTTTTTGTCTATATGTTTGAATAAACAACACAAAATTTATATAAAATTCGCATAAAACACTTGATTTTTAGGGAATTCTATTATAAAATGTGCCTAGCAAAATAGAAAATAGCAGAAGAGTGAGGGTTCGCCTCACTCTTTAGTTTTAGGCAAAATTACTTTTTAAGTGCAAAATAAATATGAGAAGGAAGTGTTGAAATGACTAAACAAGAGAGGGAACTTGAAAAAATTGTTCTTCCGATTATTCAGAACTTAGGCTATGAATTATACGATGTGGAATATGTAAAAGAGGGAGCAGAATGGTTCTTAAGAATATATATAGATAGTAAGAATGGAATTGGTTTAGATGATTGCGAAAAAGTTAGCGAGTCTGTTGGAGAAGAATTAGATAAAGTAGATCCGATTGCTACGGCATATTCATTAGAGGTTTCATCTTGTGGGTTAGAAAGAAAGCTTCGAGAAAAAAAGCACTTTGAGGCAGCAATAGGCAAAAACATTGAAGTGAAGTTATATAAAGCACTTGATAAGAACAAATCAATTGTTGGTGTACTTAAGAAGGTTGATGAAGAATTTATTTTAATAACTGATGATAAAGATAAAGAACTGAAAATAAGTTTTGAAAATATATCAAATGCAAAAATATTATTTAATTGGGAGGAATCGGAAAATGAATAAAGAATTTTTTGAAGCACTAGAGGAGTTAAGTATTGAGAAGGGAATAAGCAAAGAATATTTGCTTGATGCAATAGAATCAGCATTGCTTACCGCATATAAGAAAAATTTTAATTCCCAAGAAAATGTAAAAATTGTTATAGACGAAGAAAAAGCTTCTATTAAAGTGTATTCATTAAAGGAAGTTGTTGAGGAAGTTGAAGATCCTGCAATTGAAGTTGCAATTTCTGCAGTAAAGAAGGGAAGAAAAAAAGTTAATTTAGGCGATATTGTTGAGATTGAAATTACTCCAAAAGATTTTGGAAGAATTTCTGCTCAGACTGCGAAGCAAGTAATTATCCAGAAGATTAGAGAGGCAGAAAGAGAAATTGTTTTTTCTGAGTATGCTGATAGGCAAGGAGAAATTGTTAGTGGACTTATTCAAAAGGTAGATAAGAATATAATGATTGTTGACCTTGGCAGAATTGAAGGAATAATGACCGCTACTGAGCAAATTCCAAATGAACAATATAGCGTAAATGATAAGATAAAGGCGTATGTTTTGGAAGTTCAAAAAAATGCAAAAGGTGTTCCACAAATGCTTATTTCAAGAACTCATCCAGGGTTTGTTAGAAGATTATTTGAATTAGAAATTCCAGAAATATATGAGGGTTTAATTGAAATTAAAAATATAGTAAGAGAAGCTGGTTCAAGAACAAAAATTGCGGTATATTCAAAGGATTTAAATATTGATCCTGTTGGTTCTTGTGTTGGACCTAGAGGCATAAGAATACAAAATATTTTAAATGAGCTTAGAGATGAAAAAGTGGATGTGGTTGAATGGAGTGATGACCCAGTACAGTATATAGCTTCTGCATTAAGTCCAGCGACTGTTTTGGCGGTTGATATCAATGAGAAAGAGATGACATCTAAGGTTGTTGTTCCTGATAATCAATTATCACTGGCAATTGGTAAGGACGGGCAAAATGCTAGGTTGTCGGCAAAACTTACGGGTTGGAAAATTGATATTAAAAGCGAATCTCAAATAAAGGAAGAGATGAACGGATAAGGAGGTTTTAGAATATGAGAAAAATTCCTCTTAGACGTTGCTTGGGTTGCTACGAATCAAAACCTAAAAAAGACTTGTGCAGAATAGTAAAACAAGCAGACGGAAAAATATTTATTGATAAAACAGGTAAGATTAACGGACGAGGTGCATATATTTGTTATAACATTCAATGTTTAGAGAAAGCAAAAAAATTAAAAAGACTTGAAAAGGAATTTTCGTCAGAAATATCTGATGAAGTTTATGAGAGTTTGGGGAGAGATATATTAGGTGAATAGTAACTTTTATTCGACATTAGGAATTTGTATGAAGGCGGGGAAATTAGTTTGTGGCACAGATGCATGCATAGAAAGTATTAAAAAGAAAAAAGTCACTTTGCTAATTGTTGCTGAAGATGCTTCATCAAATACAAAAAGTAAATTTAATAGAATAGCTGAAGAATATAAGGTAGAACTTATGGTTCTTGGTGAAAAAGAAAATTTGAGTAGATCTGTTGGAAAGGTTGATAAGGCCGTGTTTGCTATACTTGATAGTGGGCTTAGTGAAAAGCTTAAACAGATTTTTATGGAAACAAAGGGGGCTATAAAGTAGTATGGGAAAAATGAAGGTACATGAATTAGCAAAAGAATTGAATATGCCAAGCAAAGATTTGGTGGATAAATTAATTGAATTAAATTATGACGTTAAAAGCCATCTTTCTGTGCTGCAAGATGAGGATGTTGAAAAAATAAAAAAACAACTTAAAAACGATAAAATAAAAGATGCGCCTAAAGTAGCGAAGAAGGTTGAAGAAAAAGCGACTACTAAAAAAGAAAAAAAGCCTATAGCTCCAGTTATTATAAGGCGAGAAGTTACTCGAATTGAGACTACATCAGAATCAAAGAAGGAGACGAAAGTAAGTGGAAATAGAGATGAGTTAGGCGTAGTACAGAGAAGGACTGACACATCGATGAATATTAAATATAGGACACCGCCGAAAAAGATTGTTCCTATAACTCCACAAAAAGCGAATGTTGTAGAGAATATCCCTAAAATATCGAATGAAAATAAAATACAAAATTCATTAAAGACGGCAGAAAAAACACAAGAGTCAAAAGATGAGAATAAAGTAAAAGAAAATAAAAAGGTAGAGAATAGTAAAAATATGATTGGAATTGTAGAAACTAATAAAGAAGAAATTGTGAAAAAAGAAGTTAATACTATTGAGAAAAAAACACCTCGAAACGTAGTTCCTAATAATGATAGAGCATTTGGACGCAATGAAAATAATGCTCAAACAAGAAATAATTCATATAATAGATTTGATAACAAGAATAATAGAGCTAATAATGGCAATTTTCAAAAAAGAGAACATAGCGATAACAGGCAACAATATAATAAAGATAATAGGTGGGCTAATAAGCCATATGTTCAGAAGGAAAGCAAGGTAGAAAAAGAAATAAAAGGAATAATGGCAAACATGGAGGTTATTCAAAAAGAACCGGCGAGAGAGATTGTGCGTACTGGTTATAAGGATAAGGAAAAGGAAAATAGAAAGTTTGAGGACTCACCTAAGAAGGGAAAAGCTAAGAATATAAGAGCAGAAAAAGATGATATAAATTTAGGAAAGCTAAAAGACTTGCAATCGGAAAATAAACTATCTAATATGTTTGATGATACAGATAGCAAGATGTTTGACTACTATGATTTGTCTAAGAGAAAAGGGAATAGAAAAAATAAGAAGAAACCTGTTGAAAGCAAGGAACATATTGATCAGAAAATATTTGAACTTACAGATATAGATATTCCTGAAATCGTTACTGTAAAAGAGCTTGCTGAAAAACTAAAAAAGCAAGCGGCTGAAGTAATAAAAAAATTGCTTGGTTATGGTGTGCTTGCAACATTGAATAATGAATTAGATTTTGATACAGCTTTCTTAGTAGCATCAGAGTTTGGCGTTACAGCACATAAGAAAGAAGTAGTTTCGGATGAAGATATTTTATTTGATGAGACAGACGATGCAGATGAAAACTTAGTTCCAAGACCACCTATAGTAGTAGTTATGGGACACGTAGACCATGGTAAGACTTCTTTATTGGATGCTATAAGATCTACAAATGTTATCGAAAAAGAAGCTGGTGGTATTACACAACATATTGGTGCATATAAAGTAAAAATTA
Organism: uncultured Clostridia bacterium; assembly: GCA_944393265.1. Classification (GTDB taxonomy): domain Bacteria; phylum Bacillota; class Clostridia; order TANB77; family UBA1234; genus UBA1234. The sequence continues at coordinate 8,438 of CALXZO010000026.1, forward strand.
ACGATAGAGAAATTACTTTTATAGATACACCAGGACATGAAGCATTTACAGCTATGCGTGCTAGAGGTGCACAAGTAACGGACGTTGCTATCATTGTCGTAGCCGCAGATGATGGAATAATGCCACAAACTGTTGAGGCAATTAATCATGCTAAAGCTGCGGGAGTTTCAATAATTGTTGCTATTAATAAGATCGACAAAGAAGGCGCTAATGTAGAAAGAGTGAAACAAGAAATCATGGAATATGGATTAGTTCCTGAAGAATGGGGTGGAGATGTAATTTGTGTTCCGATATCTGCTACACAACATAAGAATATAGATTCTTTGCTAGAAATGGTTCTTCTTGTTGCAGACATGAAAGAACTAAAATCGAATCCGAACAAGCAAGCTAAAGGAACTATTATTGAGGCGAGACTAGATAAAAATACAGGAATTACAGTGTCACTTCTTGTACAAAGAGGAACTTTGAATTTGGGTGATACAATAGTAGTCGGAAGCGTTATAGGAAAAATAAGAGGAATGACGGATGATAAAGGACAAAAAGTAGTATCGGCAGGACCGTCAACTCCAGTAGAGATAATTGGATTACCTGAGCTTCCGGAAGCAGGTGAAGTATTCTATGAAGTTGAAAATGAGAAAGTCGCAAAGCATTTAATTGAAAAGAGAAAACGTAAGCAAAGAGAAGAAATGCTTAAAAAGTCGGCACCTCTTACATTAGACAATTTGTTTAATCAAATTGAAGAAGGAAAATTAAAAGATTTAAATATAATAATAAAAGCTGATTTACAAGGTTCTGTTCAAGCATTGAAACAGTCTTTAGAGAAGATTAGAAATGAAGAAGCTAGAGTAAGAATAATTCATAGCAATGTTGGAGGAATTACAGAATCTGATGTAACTCTTGCAAAAGTTACTAATTCGATAATAATAGGATTTAATGTTAGACCTGAGCAATTGGCAAAAGCTATGGCAGATAGAGAAGGCGTTGAAATAAAAATATATTCTATTATATATAATGCAATAGACGATGTAACAGCCGCTTTGAAAGGCATGTTGCAGCCTAAATATAAAGAAGTAACACAAGGTACTGCTGAGATTAGGCAAACGTTTAAGATTACGAATGTTGGAATGATTGCAGGATGCTATGTGTTAGAAGGAAAGATTGTTAGAAATTCAGGTCTTCGCGTTATAAGAGATAATGTTGTTATTCATACGGGCAAACTTGCTTCGCTTAAGAGAATGAAAGATGATGCAAAAGAAGTTGCTGCTGGTTATGAATGTGGAGTTCAAATAGAAAACTATGAAGACATTAAGGTAGGAGATAAATTAGAATCTTTTATATTGGAAGAAATAAAACAGTAATGTATTAGATGAAAGGATGAATAAAAGTGGAAAGAACAGAAAGAATTGAAGAGGAGATAAGAAAATTAGTAGGAAAAATTATAGATCAAGATTTGAAAGATCCTAGACTTTCTGGAATTATTAGTGTAACTAAAGTTTCTGTAACTAAAGATTTGAAATATTGCAAGATTTTTATTAGTATGCTAGGCACGAAAGATGAAAATGAAGCAATGGAAGCGCTAAAATCTGCTGCAGGATATATGAGAAAAGAAATAGGTAGCAATATAAGAATGCATTCAACACCAGAAGTAAAGTTTGAACTTGATGACTCTATTGAATATGGAAATAAGATTCAAAAGATAATTAATGAACTTGATATAAAGCCGATAGAAGAAAATGATAATGAAGGAGTTTAGAAGGATGTCAGTTTTGGAAGCTATAAAAGAGGAAATTGATAAGGCAAAATCAATCATAATTGTGACACATGAAAATCCAGATGGTGACGCGATAGGGAGTACATTAGGATTTATGCACGGCCTAAAAAAAATAGAAAAAGATGTAGATGTATTTGTGCCAATCATAAATAAAATGTATGATTTTATGCCTGGGTATGATTTAATAAAAAAGGAGATACCAGAAGATAAAGAATATGATTTGTGTATTTCTCTTGACAGTAGTGATTTAGAAAGGCTTGGAGAAGGGAGAGCAATATTTGAAAAGGCTTCAAATACTATAGTTATTGACCACCACATAACTAATCAGAATTTTGGAGATATTAACTATGTTAACGCGGTTGCTTCGTCGACATGTCAGAACATAATAGTTGTTCTTGCAGCTATGGGTATTGCAATTAATAAAGAGATGGCTATGTGTATATATTCTGGAATGCTTACAGACACTGGGGGGTTTAGATATAATGTTCAACCTGAAACTTTTGAATTTGCAGGAATGCTTTTAGAAACAGGGATTGACATAGCTAAGATTTATAAAAATCTTTTTGATGTGACTACACTAGCAAGAACAAAATTATTAGGAAGAGCAATTGAAAGATTGGAACTATTAGAAGAAGGGAAAATTGCATGCACATATATTAGTCAAAAAGACATCGAGGAATTTGAAAATGAGGAAGGAGACCATGAGAACATAGTAAACTATGGTAGAAATATAGAGGGCGTTGAAGTGTCTATTTTCCTTAGAGAAGCGGATGGCTATTTTAAAGTGAGCTTGCGTTCAAATGAGTATGTGGATGTTTCTAGGATAGCTGCAAAGTTTGCAGGTGGTGGACACATTAGAGCTGCAGGATTTGAGCTTAATATGTCTTTAGAACAAGCTAAAGATACTGTTATTTCAGAAATAAAAAGTCAATTTAAAAAGATTTAATTTGATAACCCTTAGGTAACATATGCTAAGGGTTTTTAAAACGAGGAGAAAAAATGAAAGACGGAATATTGATAATAAACAAGCCTAGTGATATGACATCACATGATGTTGTAGCGATAGTTAGAAAAAAGTTAAAGACTAAAAAAGTTGGACATACAGGAACTTTGGATCCTCTAGCTACAGGAGTGCTTGTAATATGTATTGAAAAAGCTACAAAGTTAGTAGACGAACTAACATCAAAAAATAAAACATACGAAGTAGAAATGAAGCTTGGAATAAAGACTACAACTGGAGACATTACAGGAAGTGTAGTGAATGAAGAAAACAATCTAGTTATAAATCCAATTCAAGTTGTAAGCACAATCAATTCATTTATAGGCAAACAAAAGCAAATCCCACCAATGTATTCAGCTATAAAGGTAGATGGTCAAAAATTGTATGAGCTAGCACGAAAAGGGATTGAGATTGAACGAAAAGAACGAGACATAGAAATATTTAGTATAGAAAACATATCAATTGAAAATGATATTATAAAATATACAGTTGAATGTTCAAAGGGTACATACATCAGGGTACTGTGTGAAGATATAGCAAAAAGACTAGGTACTTTTGGTGTGATGACAAGTTTACGAAGAATAAGAAATGGTGAATTTAAGATAGAAGATGCAGTAGAAATTGATGAGATATCTGAAGAAAAAATAATGTCGATAGAAAAACTTTTCGACAAGAAAATAGAAATTGGGAATAACGAAAAACGCTTAGTAAATGGAGAAAAAATACCATGCAATATGCCAAATGGAATATATAAAATATACATCAATAAATTTATCGGAATAGGTGAGATACGAGATAATTTTTTGAAAAGAAAAATTATTTTGTAGAATTTTAACAATGGAAAAATTTGCATGAAATTTTCAAATGTGCAAAAATATTATTGTGATGTGCGAGAGGTATGAAATTAGCCAATACATCACAATATTATTATAAGGGAGAATATTTATGATACAGAAAAATCAAGAGTTTGAAGTAGATATTTTAGACTTGGGATATGAAGGCGAAGGGATAGCAAAGATTGATGGATACACAACTTTTGTGAAAGGAGCGCTAAAAGGCGAAAAGGCAAAAATTAAAATATTAAAAGCAAATAAGGAATACGGTTTTGCAAAATTAATAAGTATATTAAAAAATAGCACCAGAAGAGAAACACCATCTTGTTCGTCTTTTGGAAAGTGTGGCGGCTGTAATCTGCAACATATGGAATATGAAGCACAATTAGATTACAAGACTAATAAAGTAAAAGCTACATTAAAGAAAGAGTTAGGATATGAAGTAAATATAGAAGAAGTGATAGGAATGGGAACACCATACAATTACAGAAACAAAGTGCAGTATCCGATAAGTCAAGGTAAAATGGGATTTTATGCAAATAGAACTCATGCGTTAATAGAAAATGAAAAGTGCTATTTACAAAATGAAACAATCGATACACTTGCCAAAAGTGTTTTTGACATAATAAAGAAATATAATATTTCTACATATGATGAAAAAACAGGAAAAGGTTGCTTAAGACATATAATGGCGAGAATTGGAGTAAACACAGGAGAGCTAATGTTAGTGCTTGTGACAAATGAAAAAGAAGTAAAAGGTATTCAAGAAGTTGTGAAAGATGTTGTAGCAAAGTTCCCAAATATAAAAACGATAGTTCAAAACATAAACATGCAAAGAAACAATGTAATATTGGGAGATGAATGCAAGACATTATATGGAGATGGATATATAACAGATATATTAGGAGAGTACAAATTTAAAATATCTCCATTATCTTTTTATCAGATAAACCCAGTGCAAACAGAAGTGCTGTACAATATAGCAAAAGAATATGCTGGCTTAACAGGACAAGAAATAGTATACGATCTGTACTGTGGAATTGGCACTATATCAACATTTGTGGCGGATAAAGCCAAAAAAGTTATAGGGGTAGAAATAGTAGAAGACGCAATAAAAGACGCAAAAGAAAATGCAAAGCTAAATGAGAAAAACAATATAGAATTCATAGTGCGGAAAAGCAGAAGAAATTGTGCCAAAAAAATATAAAGAAGGGCAAGAAGCAGACGTTGTATTTTTAGACCCCCCAAGAAAAGGCTGTGATAAAAAGTTATTAGAAACGATAAAAGAAATGAAAGCAAAAAAGATAATCTATATAAGCTGTAACGTCGCGACACTTGCAAGAGACTTAAAATTTTTGTGTGACAATGGATATGAAATAAAAAACGTTCAGCCAGTAGACATGTTCCCACAAACAAGCCACGT
>CALXZO010000027.1 GCA_944393265.1 uncultured Clostridia bacterium
ATACGAATTATATGTTACATTCTAAAATGTATTAAAGAATTATAGAGATTTATGGCAAATTTATTAATATTATATATTTGACATATAATTATGTTATTTTTACAAATTTTATTTAGTGCCATTTAAGTAAGTGCTATATGTAACAACTGTAACCAACACAACTGACTAATGAAAAGGAGAAATGAAAAATGAAAAAGTTGGCATCTCTTTTGGCAGTTTGCATGGTTCTGACCCTCGTTTTCACGAGCTTTGCTTTGGCTGAGACGACGGTTGGTTCTGGCACCAAGAACATCAGCGGCTCTGGTACACTTACCGTTAATGCTTCGGAAGCTCCGAAGTACATTACGGTACAAATTTCCAACTGCTCTGGTATCGGTTATGGTGTTGTCACTGTTGACAAGCCAGATGGAACGTCGTATTCTAATTTTATCGAGTTCACTGGCAATACGACGAAAAAGGTGCGTGTGTACAACACTGTTGCTGGCAACTATGATTTCAATGTTGCTTTGGCAGGATCGTGTACGATTACTGTAACCATGACGAAATAAAATAATATCTAGCACTTGCTTTTTGGGTGAGAGTATCAAATTGATACTCTCTTTTTCTTGGCTATTGTTTGTTATCTTAATTTAGATGAAATGAAAAATTATATATATGGCTATAAAAATCCTCTTGAAATATGTGTTTTCAAGAGGAAAAAGTCATAATTTATCAGTTTTGCCAAGTAAAAAATCGGCTTCATCTTGTGTTATCATTTCTTGTTTTAAACAATTATTAATAAAATCAATCCTTTCAGTCTCATCTGAAATGTTATTATTAATATTTTGTTTTATTTCTGTAAGTTGCTGTTTTCTTGATTTTATTAAAATTTGTCCTTCTTCAAACATATAATTTGAAAGATAATTATTTATAGCAAAATACCCAATCGTAAATAATAAGGCAATAATAAGGGATATAATTAATATTTTTTTACTTTTCATAAAAATCACACTCCTTTGGATATATAATTATGTTAATTATATCACTTTTATGTAAAATAGTCAAATATTATCAATCATCAAGACATTTAAGGCTTTTTTATGATATAATTTTATATAAGAGAAGTATTCTTTTTGAAATGGGGTGAGTTTTATGATAAAAAATAATGAGGATAGAATACTTACTAAAAGAATAAGTGATGAAGAAAGAAAAAGAAGAATTTATATGCAAAGGCTTTGCAGAATAATTTTGCGTTTTGTAATTGGAACTATTATATGCATTGCTGTTTTTATTTTTTTTAAAGAAGCAAATGAGATTAAAAATGTTTTTTTTACATATAATATTTTAGAACAACTTAACTATATGTATAAGGGAAATTTTACTATTATTTCTCCTCAAATTGATGAAAATGCAAATGTTACTCCAAATGGATTGTATACAGTAAAAGCAGAAAACGGTATTGTTTTTTGTGCATATAAAAGTACTTCAATTTTAAAAACAGATTATGCCCAATATCTTTATAAAAAATATGTATTAGATTATATTGAGAAGAACAAAGATGCTAATATTATTTACGAAGATTTAACTCAAGAATATATGAATACAGCGTTATATTATTTTAAATTTGGAATACGAATTGATAGTTATAGTAAAATAGAAAATGCAGTTGATGAGTTATATAAATTATGCCAATATATAAATAAAAAAGCAAAAAAAGATTTAGACTTTGAAGCGACTTTTTATACCCCTTATATTTTTTTGAATGATTTTGAAGGTCAAATGACACAAGATATAACGAATTATAATGTGGAATATTATATAAACAAAATTAAAATTGACTATGTAAATTATCTGATTACTAACAGCATATCAGATGAAAACGTGACATATGAAGATATATTAAAATTTTATAGACCTCAGGAATTGAAAATATATGTAAATGATAATTTATGTACTAAAGCAAGTAGCAATGGAATATTTGAATGCAAAGCACAATATAATATAAATGAATCAGATTATTGTATTAACATGTTTTATATAATAGATTTAATAGATTCATTAGAAAACTACGAACGCAACTGCAATGGTGCTTTAGAAAATTTTGTTTATAATGGGAAAAAATATTATTTTGACGGTCGAAAAAAGAAAATAAGCAGAAATAAGGTGCCTTATCAATGGACTATGAAAATGTTACAGGATTTTTTTGGAGCAGATATAAATTATGATTTGAAAAATGAAATAGTTAAAATAAATATTTAGTAAAAATAAGAATCGAGTAGAAGAAGTATCTATTATGATATTTCATGCTCGATTTTAGATTTATATTCCAATTATATAATTGAATCTAAAATAGTTTCTATTTAAAAAAAGTTATGTTGAATTTTGCGAAGAAGAAATTATGAGAGAGATTATTCTGGCAAAAAGGAGGTTTTTGAGAGAAGAACGCAGAGCTGTTAGTCAATGTATTTTAAATGCGACTGACGAATATGGTAATGAATACATAGAAATATTAGAGGATGTAAAAGACATTACAGAAGACAACAAGCTTGATTTTGTTGATAAAATTGAAAATGAAAAATTAGTTAAAAGTATGAAACTACTTTCTGAGCGTGAACAGAAAGTAGTTTCTTTGCGTTTAGATAAAGATATGCCTGTAAAAGAAATAAATATTATACTAGGTACAAAAAGAGAAAAAACAGCATCGGATGTTTATGTTCGTTCATTAGGAAAATTAAGAAAAGAAATTAGGAAAGAAGATAATGAATAATAAAAAAATTAATTTGTATGATTTAGAAGCTGCTAATAGTGGTAGTGATGTTGCTAGATGGAAGATAATAAAAGTATATGAAGAAGATATAAGAAAAATTGCAAAAGGAAATACAGATTTGGAACATTACATTATAGTTGAGCTATTTGAGTTATTTAATGTGCTAAATAATAGATATATTTCAACCGCCTTTTATATGTCTTCTCAATGGCTTTATATATAGAGGGGTAAATATTTGGTTTGCAAAATTTATTTTTCTATTGTACTTTGACAAGTAAATAGTAGGAATTAAAATACATTACTTATATGTCTACGAGGAGTAGAAAGCCAAAAGAACTTCCGTGAAAAGTGGCACTCACAAAGGAATATAACTAATAAAAAATAGCTGATTGTAAGGTTATTGGCGATGACACATATAAGGAAAATAATGATACTTGCACTTGGCTAACGTGATGTTAAGGGGTGCTTGCTTTGGTGGAGCGAAGGCAAATGATAACGATTCGACCTATGTGGTATTTACTATGCCAGTTTTAATTCTGTGATTTTATAAATTTATAAAAAGGTAAGTGTGAATATGATTGAAGATTCAATAGGTAAAAAAGCAACAATGATTATTGATTTTAGAAATAATAAAAAGCAAAAGTGTACAGCAGTATATTTGAATGTGCCATATAAAGCATTCGATGATATTTCTATATATGTAAAAAAAATAACACGAATAAATAATTTGAAAAATAGAATTATATATGTAGATGTAAATTATGCCCAAAACTCACGATATAAAAGAGGATTAAACGTACTAAAGCAAGACATAAAAAGAGGAAATATACAAAAAATTTTTATTAGAACAATTTCAGAATTGTATGATGACGAGAATAAAATAGATGACTTTATTAATTTATGTGAAAAATACAGGGTATCAATAAACTATATATATGAATAAAAGTAAATTTATTAATTTTTAATTATGAGTACAGAAAAGTGCTACCTATAAACATTAGGTAGTATTATTGTGTGCTCATAATTTTTGCAAAAGAATGTTTTAAAATATAGCATTTGGCAATAATTAATTTGAAGGTGCTTTAGAATGGTATTTTGTAATGAAAAGCATATGGAATTCTTTAAAGAAAAGTTTGCAAATCTTACAGAACGAGAACAAGGGGATAGATGTTTAGTATCATTACTTTATGTATTAAGTTTGAATGATGATATTAGAAAGAATTTTAGTGAGGTTTTTGATATTGAAGATAAAATTATAAAAGTAAGTGGTCTTGAAGCACCATGGCAAACAAGTACTAATTTGAAAATTACAAGATTAGCATTTAATTTGTTTAATAATTTTATGTTTGATAGCGAAAATGAACTAGAAAAATTTAAAATATCTACAATGTATACTCCAGATAATATCTTTTGCTGCTCAAATGCAAGATATTTATTTGAAGATATTAAAATTAAATATCCAGAATATATGAAAATATCTAAAGATGAAATTGAACTATTTTAGAACTAATGTTATTGAATAGGAATAAAAAACGCCTAAAATGGCAAAATAATAATAGAACATTGAAAAGTAAATAATGAATTAGGAGGGTTTCATGGAAGATTATATTGAAATGGAAACTAAACTGCAGATTGGGAAAAATAGTGACATAAGATACGTGCAGGGAAAAGATTTAGACAATTTAGAAGACATAAAGATAGATTCTAATCAACCTAAGTTAAATAGAATAATGAATTATATAAAAAACACTAAAAATCCTTATATGTTCGTTGTAGAAGGAAAAAAAGTAAGATTTGAATTTACAAAAAACGGGCCAGATATTAATGAATGTTTTAAAAATATTCTTGAAAATAAGAATATTTAAGCAAAGTAATGGTTTGATTAACGCATTAAAATGTGTTAAAATAATTGTGTTATGAACTTTGTAGAAAGGAGGTATAATGTCAAGAAAAAGTAAGTATGAGAATAGTGATTACAAAAATGGAGTTGATTCTTTTAATAGAAATACGTTTCTTTCAAATAACAGAAAGATTTGGCGCGTTGCAAAGTATATTAGGCTCTCTAGAGAAGATGGCGATGATAAGGATGAAAGTAATAGTGTAACAAGTCAAAATAAGATTTTAGATGAATTATTAAAAGATTTTATCCAAAATAGTAATGATGAATATGTAGTATATGATACTTACGTTGATGACGGATTTTCTGGTACAGATTTTAATAGACCTGATTTTCAAAGGTTGTTAAGAGCTATAAAAGATGGACAAGTAAATATGATTGTAACTAAGGATTTGTCTCGTTTAGGTAGAAATTACATCGAAGTTGGAAATTATATCGAACAAATTTTTCCTCTTTTTAATGTAAGATTTGTTACAAAAGCAGAAGATATAGATAGTTTTTATAAACCTACATCAGTAAATAGTATAATGGTTCCTTTTAAAAACCTAATGAATGATGAATATTGCAGAGATATATCAAATAAAATTATACTTGCCAATAATGCGAGAAAACGAAATGGACAATATTTAGGTTCTTTTCCAACGTATGGATATAGAAAAGATCCAAATGATAAGCATAAATTGATAATTGACGAAGAGTCGGCAGAAATAGTTAGACTGATTTTTAAATCATTTTTAAATGGAATGGGCAGAGTTACTATTACTAAGATGCTAAATGACAGAGGAATACTAAATCCAACAGCTTATAAACAACAAGTTTTAAAGCAAAATTATGTAAATTCATACAATAAGGAGGGAAATTCTCTTTGGTGCGATACAACCGTTTCTCGAATATTAAGGAATGAAATGTATACAGGAAAATTAATACAAGGCACTAAGAAAATGTTAAGCTATAAAGTTCATAAACAAGTAGATGTTCCAAAAGAAGATTGGATTGTTATAGAAGATAATCATGAAGCTATAATTGATAAAGATACTTTTTATAAAGTTCAAGATATACTTTCAAGAGACACGAGAATTAAGGGAGATGGCTCTGGAGAAGTGTCATTATTTGCGGGGCACATAAAATGTGCTGATTGCAAGAGAGCTATGAATAAAAAGTCTACAAACAACAAGTACAAAACCTACTATTATTATGTATGTAACACATACAGAAAAAAATCGATTAGTACTTGTACAAAACACACTATAAAAAGTGATTATTTAGAAAAAGTTGTATTGGAATCTATAAATAAACAAATTGATTTATGTATAGAACTTGAAAAGATACTAAAAAGAATTAATAAATCTGAAAAAAGAAATTTAGCCAATTATAATTTGGAACGTATGATAAATTCAAAACAAGATGAACTCGAAAAATATAAAAAATTAAAAAAATCTGCTTATGAAGATTGGAAATTAGGTGAAATTACAAGAGAGGAATACCAAGAATATAAAAACAGTTATGAAAATGAAATATTAAATATTGAAAATAATATTCAATATTTAGAGGAAGAAAAACAAAAATATAAAGAACAAGTTGCAGGTGAAAATTCTTGGATTGAAAATTTAAAAAAAAGAAGAAACCTAACAAAATTAACTAGAGAGATTGTAATTGAACTAATTGATTGTGTGTATATTCATGAAAATGGAGATGTTACAATTAAGTTTAAATTTGCAGATGAATGTGAACGAATGATGGAATACATTAAAGTAAACGAAGAATTATTACACGAACCAAAAGCTATATAAAAAATTTGTGTCAAAATGACAATGGCAGGTGCCATCGCACTTCCCATATTATTTACATCTTTTATTCCCATATCAACGATTTTTCCGGTAGTAACGTGTGTCACATATGGGCCATTGCCAGTTGATTTAAGAACAGCGCTACCTGAACCTGTTACTGTCCACTGAGCAGAAGGTGGACGTTGAGTCCCAAGTTCTAGAGGAAATCTAAATTGTTTTTCGGCACTACAAAAATGACTCGATGTAGAGAAAATTACATTATCTGCAAAGCCGGCCATCCACGAGCATTGCACCTAAACTCATACCCTCAACAAACGTAGAGCATGCTCCAAAAAGTCCGAAATATGGTATTTCTCGTTCTCTAATTCCAAATGAAGAGGGAACACATTGATTTAATAAATCGCCGGATAGTAGATAGTCTATCTCACTATTACTTAGACTTTCTTTTCCTAAACATCCTGCTATACATTCTTTTACTATTTTTGCCTCTGTTTTTTCCCAAGTTTTTTCACCCCAAAACGCATCCTCTAAAATAATGTCAAAATATTTTGCAAGTGGACCTTCACCTTCTTTTGGGCCTACTATAGAATAAGCTGAAGATATAGTAGGCGGATTTTCAAATTTTACAGTTTGCGTGCCTATTTTTTTATTTGCCACAGATAGTCATCCTTTCTTTAAATTTTATAGCTTTAACTTGCTTGACCTACGAAAATAAAATACAAAAGACCAATAAGCATAGAGGTACTAATACCATAAACGAGAACGGGACCAGCTATTTGGAAGAGTTTAGCCCCTACTCCTAAAACAAGGCCTTCACTTTTAAATTCAATTGCGGGTGATGCTATGGAATTAGCAAAACCAGTTATCGGAACTATAGAACCTGCACCTGCAAATTTCCCTATTTTGCTATAAACATTTATGGCAGTTAAGAAAATACCGATAAATATAAGGGATATACTTGTTGCAGTTGCTGCATCGTCTTCTGATAGCCCTTGCTTTTTCCAACAATCTAATATGAATTGGCCTATCAAGCATATAGAACCTCCCACTAAAAAAGCTTTAATTATATTAAAGCCTACTGAAGAATTAGGAGTTTTTTCATCAACATATTTTTGATAATCTTTTTTAGTTTCTATCGGTTTCATTACTCTTCTTCCTTTCAGAATCTACTTTAAAATAAATTTTTGTATCAGCTATATATTCATAAACTTGGTTATCACGCACAGTGCAGCTAAGACTAATAACTTCTACATTGAATATATGATCTATACTTTGAGAAACCTCCATAAATGCTGTCTTGACCGCATCATCAAAAGAGATAATAGATATTCCTTGAATATTTAAGCTTTTGGTTACGCTCATAAATACACCTCCATTTTATAAATAGATTAACCCAAAAATTGAAATGTATGCGACATAGATTAAAAATGGCGGTATTACCAAAATTTTTATAATCAAAAACACAGTAAATTATAGTATTGAAATAAATGCGGATAATTGACATTAAAAAAGCGCAATGTTAAAATTTAATCGATGGTTTGGTGAAAAGTACGAAAGAAAAGGGGGAAAATGCAAAATGATAGAAAATGAGAGGCTAAAGAATATTCTTTCTGAGAATATAGGAAAGGTATTTGCTAATCAATTTAATGTTAAGAAATATTTAGGAGATTACAAGAGTTGGAATATAGATGTTGAATTAAGTAAGCTTTTTATTGATGAACGAGAGTTTGACATTGAAGTTATTGGAACAACATCAAAAGTCGATAATAAGTGGTTTGATGCTTCTTGTGAAAAATATATTCCAGAAGAATTTCGTGGGATTTTGTCTGGCATAAAAGATAATATGAGAAGAAAGGGAATCGAAGATTTATTTCCTGAAAAAATTGAATTAAGTACGGAATATACGGGACATGTTATAGCTAGTATTTATACGGCATTTGCTGATAAAAATTATTGCTATTTTTGTGGACGAAGTAATGAGTTAGAAATTTATGTGTGCATTAAAAATTTGCCGGATGAAATTTTTGCTCCAGTCAATGCTAATACATTTGCTGCTAGAGTAACACAAATATTACAAGTTTTTTCAGTAAATCATAGAGATATGATAAAGTCTTTTGCATTAGCTAATCAAAATACTATTTCTGAAACAGAAGAAGAATTGCAGATAAATTTTCCTAACGAAGAAAAAGTTATATGCAAAATAGAAAATGAAAAATTGATTAGCATGAATATTAAATTTCCTGGAAGTGTTAATGGTATCGATACTATGAATGAAGAAAATAATACAGATGAAAGTCTTGCAGAAGACGGATGGAAAATACTAGAGTTAAAATTAGATAAATGGAAAAAAGAGAGTGGATATGATGGAGACGATGTCATAATCTTTTTGCCAGAAATTATGTTTGATGATTTCTTAATGATTTTCCCTATATATAAAATAAAAGATAACAAAGCCACCTTATGTTCTAAATTGCATGTATTTACATTAGATAATGATGAATGTTTTATTGAAGAAATAACTGACGAAACAGCTATAGAAAATATTGAAAATATCGATTATAGAAATATCAAGTATAAAGAATTAATAAAGCAATTTACTAATATTTATTTAATTCTTTTGAACATGAAGAAAGAAGACGAAAAAGAGCAAGAAGGTAAGCTAGAATATCTAACAACAGCTACTAAAGCATATGTAGATATGTTGGAAAAAAAACTCAGCGAAAACATTGATGTGGTAGGAGAAATTGACGCAACGGAAAATGATGATTTGGCGGATAACAGCCAGGGAATAGATAACGTGAGAGAAGTTAATAAAAAGCAAAAAGAAGATATTAATATATTATCTCCTGACCAAGTGAGTAGATGGTTTGAAGGCAATTCTGAAAATATAAAATATGATTTTGAGTTTAATGCTCCGAATAAGTTAAGATATATAGGCGATGATACTTTAAAGATTGCATACGAATTTATAAAGAAAGGAAATATACAACTTAAGTATGAAAAGAAAGAAGAGAATAAAGAAGGCGAGTTAAAAATAATATCAAAAATTATTGGCATGTGTAATTTTGAAAATAATAGCACAAAAGAAATACTCTTAAGCTTGAAAAATAATTGTGAAATAAACGGAAAGAAACTATTTATAGAAAAAAGTGCTGTATATAACGTGGACGATTCTACTCCTTTGGAACGTGTTTGCAAAGGTTGCAATTTTGACAAATGTCCAAAACTTGTAGCTGGATATGTTTTATATCTAAGAAATAATAACATGCTACAAGAAGCTTTAAAAGATAGGGAAGAATTTAGAAAAGAAAATAATGTAAATGATGTATTTGCTTTTTCTTGGAATATAGAAAAAGGACTTAAAAATGTTGGAGAGAAAACGTACAATTATGCAAGTGCTCTTGTGGAAAAAGGAATAGTAGATGTAAATAAAACGTTATATGAAGGTTATGTGAGAATTAATTCTCTTTATTCTTGTGAGCAATACAAATCAATGAATGAGTCAATAGAAAGTATTGAAGAAAGCAAAGAAAAAGATTCGCGATATATAACAAGAAACGTTTCAATGAAAGAGATTTCGTTTTGTAATACATATCCTTGTAGACTTTCCGGATGTCCATTTGAGACTGCTGGATATATATATTATTTAAAAAAGAGCGGACAAGAATACAAAATAATAGAAGATAGAAAATATTATGAACAGCATAAAGATGAAATAAAAAAAGAAGTAATTGAAAAGAAAAAGAATAAAATTTTAGAATTAGGGCTAAAAAAAGATGCTAGAAATGCGATAATATTTAATGAGTACGGAAATAATATTAAACGGACTATCTAGTTTATTAGAAATGGTACAAGAGGGTTTTAAAAATCCAATTAGATATACTATCGAGTGTGACGATAAAGTAGGACGAATGGAATTTATAAAAAAGATTAGAATGAGTTTAGAAAATATTAAAGATGAGCAAGTGACCTATCTTTCATTACAAAACTTAATGTCGACTAGTTCTCGAGAGTATTCGGGTATTATGTATAAAGTGGGGATAAATGAAAAGAATGCGAGAGAGATAATAGCGGATAGGGCATATAAATATCAAAACCTTTATGAAAGAAGAGTGTACGTTCTTTCTGGAGTAAAAGAATTTATCGAAGATTATAGAAAATATCGTGAAGAGTCTAAAAGCTATACGTTAAGAGAAAAGCAGATTGAAAATATGATTTTAAATTTAACAAGTATGACTACGCAAAACTTTATAATAATAGAAGGTACAACAGATGAAATCAATTCTTTGCTTGGCTTAGATTCTAGGATTCAGTTTGTATATGGTAATAACAGAATACAGATTCCAGCAATGTCAGTAGATGACATGTGGAAAATGTATTATAAGGATATGACGTCGGATTTAATTGAGGAATTGCGTGAAAATAAGGAAAAATATGAAAAAGAATTTAAAGAGTACGTAGAAAAAAATAAAGCTTTTTTACCTATTTCCAATATGGAAATTGTCAAATATCTAGTGACGTATGCTACATCTAAGGATAAAATTGTTTTTCCAGAGGATATTTATAAAAAAGAGACTGTTGAAGAAAGCTTAAGAAACATAGTAGGATTAAAAAATGTAAAAGAAAAGTTAAAAGAATTTGAAAAGTTTATGCTTTTTAAAGCGAGAATAACGGCTGAAAATATTAATGTAAAAACAGGAAATATGCATATGATATTTACGGGAAATCCTGGCACAGGAAAAACAACAATTGCTAGAATAATGGCGAAGATGTTGTTTGACATGGGAATGATTAAAGAAAACAAACTTATAGAAGTTGAAAGAAAGGATTTAGTTGCACAATACGTAGGGCAGACCGCAATTAAAACAGCTGAAGTGATTGATAAGGCTAGAGGAGGAGTCTTATTTATTGATGAAGCATACACATTATCGAGAAGCAAAAGTACTAGTGATTTTGGAACTGAAGCAATTGATACTTTAATTAAATCAATGGAAGATCTTAAAGATGAGTTAGTTGTTATATTTGCGGGTTATAGAGACGAAATGAGAACTTTTGTTGATGCTAACCCGGGGATAGCTTCTAGGATAGGCTATAATTTTGAGTTTCAAGATTATACGCCTAGTGAACTACTAGATATTTTCTTTTTGAAAATTAGAAATATGGGACTTGAATTTGAAAAGGAAATTGAAACACCAGTAGAAGAGATTATAAAATATTTTTCTAAAGAAAAAAATTTCGGAAATGCAAGATTTATTGATAAATTATTTCAAGTTATTTTAATGAAACATGCACAAAACGAAAGTGAAAATATAAAACTAATATCATTAGCAGATATTCCGACTATAGAAGAAATAAAAAATACGAATGATAAAAACAATGTGAATGATGTAAAAGAAATGATGAACGAAATGGTCGGTATGACTGAAGTTAAGGAAAAAGTACTTGAATTTGAGGATTATGTTGAATTTGTTAAAAAGGCAAGAAATAATAAAATCAATATACCGATTGGCAACATGCATATGATATTTACGGGAAATCCGGGAACAGGTAAGACCACATTTGCTAGAGTTATTGCTAAGTTGTTATTTGAGTTTGGGATAGTACACGAAAATAAATTGATAGAAGTTGAAAGAAAAGACCTAATAGGCGAATATATAGGACAGACTGCAGTTAAAACAACTGAAGTGATTGACCGAGCGATGGGAGGAGTTTTATTTATAGATGAAGCTTATACTTTATCTTTATATGAGAAAGGATCTCGTGACTTTGGTGCAGAGGCTATAGCAACTCTTATTAAAGCAATGGAAGACAAAAAGGAGCAATTTGTAGTTATTTTCGCAGGATATAAAAATGAGATGAAAGGTTTTATTGAATCTAATCCTGGAATTGCTTCGCGAATTGGATATGTCTTTGACTTTCCGAATTATACGGCAGAAGAATTAACCGAAATCTTTAAAAGAAAAATTGAAAAGATGGGATTTAAACTTGAAGATGGGGCAATCGAGAAAGTTATTCAAGTTATGAGATACTTTAGAAGTGTAAAGAATTTTGGAAATGGCAGATTTGTAGACAAAGTTGTGCAAGAAACAATTATGAATTCTGCAAGACTAAAAAATGATGATGTTACAATAATACGTGCAGAGAGCGTTCCAGCAATAAAAGAAATGACGGAAGTTATGATTAACGGAAATAATATGATTTCACCTGATAGAATAACAGAACAATCAATTAGAAAAACAGCTATACATGAAGTTGGACATGCGACTATCGCAGTACTATTATTTGAAAAACCTGGAATTGAGCGAATTACTGTGAGTGCAGAAGGAACAGGAACTTTGGGTTATGTAAGATATGAAAATAATATTGAAGATTATACTAGTAGTAGATTAGAAATAGAAAATGGAATAAAAAGAATACTTGGTGGAATGGCTGCAGAAAAAGTTTTTGTAGGGGAATTTGAAAATGGTAACTCATCTGATTTGGAAAAGGCTACATATTTTGCGGAATGTATGGTCACTAAATATGGTATGTCTGATTTAGGACTTGCTAGCATCGATAAGCCTGAAGGCGAGATGGCTATTAAAGTTTATGATGAAGTAAATAAGATATTAGATGGATGCTTTAAAGAGGCAATAAGACTAATAGAAGAAAATAAAGATAAAATGCAAAAAGTTGTTGATTATTTGCTTGAACATAAAGAAATTTCTGAAGAAGAATTTCTAACAAATTTCAATTAATATAAAACGAACTAAAAAGAATAAAAGGAATTAAACTTTGAGTCAGAATTGATTCAAAGTTTAATTTTTTTATTTCATAGGAAAGTAGCAAGAACCTAACTTATTATGGCACCAAAAACTTTTCGCATGAAACAAAAAGTCTCATATT
>CALXZO010000028.1 GCA_944393265.1 uncultured Clostridia bacterium
CACGTGGAGACGGTAGTGTTGCTAGAGAAAATATAAACCTGCAAATACTTGATATGAGCGTCTTTGATAAATTTACTCGATTTGATAAAAAAGATGATATTTCATTAAAAAAGACAGTTTTTAATGAAATTAGAGTAAAAGTATCAGTAGACCTCGCATGAGTTGCAATGTGAAAAAGTAGATGATTAAAGAATTCAAACTTACTGATTAGAAAGCCGAAATACGAAGGAGAATCGCAGAGTTTAAAAGATTGTTAGAACGCAGAGAACCTACAAAAGAATTTGATGAAGGCATTTTCAAATGTTTGATTGATAGAGTGCTTGTAGGTGAGATTGATGAAAACGGAAATGCTAATCCTTATGTTCTAAACTTTATTTTTAAGTCTTGCGAAAAGATAAAATGCATTGGTAAAATGCAGTTAGAAAAACGAAATAAAATGTTCTTTTGATGGGTTTAACACATGTGGAGGTTTGTGCGTTGCTAAAGTTAAAGAATTGCCAGAAATCTTAGAGTTTACTAGCTTTCAAGATACGATAATGCTTTATAAAAGAGGTAGATTTGGACTAGAAAAAGTACAAAATTCTGAAATTCATGTTAAGGTTGTTTTAGATATGGAATGTGGAGACGTATAAAATGATATAATGCTGTTGAGAGTGAATTACAGAGACTATATATCTATGCTCAACACACCATATAATATGGTTGTATGTTAATGAATATATGAATTTGTAATAACAAAAATTTGAAAGTTAAAGAGAATCCTAAGTAAAGTGCCTTGTAATAGGTGCTTTATTTTTTGATTAAAATAGAATAAATTAATGTAAAATTTTGGCGATTAACCTTCAAAAAACTAATGTAAAATTTGGGGATTTAATTGAGAAAAAGGTAAATATATGATATAGTGTGGCTAGAGAGTTAGGAGCGTATGATTATGAAAATAGGAATAGATATAGATGGAGTAATATTAGACTATGAAAGAGTATTAAAAACATATGGAGATTTATATGATTTTATAGAATTGAAAAAAGGTGGAATTATTAATAGAAATGAGCATTATATACAAAATAGATATGACTGGACTGCTGAAGAAAGAATGAATTTTGTTAATAAATATTTTTTGAAATTATCTAAGCAGACACCATTAATACCAGGTGCAAAAGATGTAATTAATATGTTGCAAAAAGAAGGAAATGAATTTGTTGTGATATCAGCAAGAGGGGGAATGATAGAAGAGATGAAAGATGTTGCAATAGAAAAATTTAAAGAAGAAGGAATTTTATTTAATAGATGTTATTGGAAACAAGATGATAAATTAGAAGTTGCACAGAAAGAAAATATAGATTTTATGATAGATGATTCATATGATGTTTGTAAAAAATTATCAGGGAATGGAATAAAAACGATATATTTTAGAGATAAAGAAATGAAAAAATTAAGACAGAATGAATATCTAAAAGAAGTAAGCAATTGGGGAGAAATATATAGATATATAAAGGAGATGGAAAATAAATGAAAATATTAATAGGAACGAAAAATCCAGGAAAGATACAAGGTGCTAAAGAAGCCTTTGAAAAATATTTTGATAATGTTGAAATACAAGGGATTGCTGTAGATTCAGAAGTAGGAGATCAACCTTTTAATCAAGAAATATTGCAAGGTGCTAAAAATAGAGTTAAAAATTTAAAAAGATATGCAATAGAAAATCAAATAGAAGCAGATTTTTACATATCGAGTGAAGCAGGAATTACAAATTCGTTAGGCGAATGGATTGACATTAATTGTGTTGTAATAGAAGATTCAAAAGGATTTCAAAGTGTAGGAACAAGTCAAGGATTTCCGGTACCTGAAAAATATATAGAAGAAATAAAACAAACAGAACTCGGAGAAGTTATGGATAAAATATTTACTGGAAAAGATTTAGGTAAGAGAAAAGGTGGAATAAGTTTTTTAACAAAAAATGAAGTGTCAAGAATTGATTTAACAAGGGGTGCGTTTATTATGGCATTAACACAACATATAAATGGAGATATATGGAGGTAAGACAAAATGGGTAAAGTCTTAAAAGTAAGAGAAATAGGAGATCCTATTCTTAATAAAAAATGTGATGAAGTAGATATAAAAAATTAATGATGAAATTTTAGATATTGTGGAAGATTTAAAATCAACACTAAAGTTTGGAATAAGATTAGGAATTTCCGCACCTCAAATAGGTGTAAATAAAAGAATTATTGTAGTTGGAGCTAAAAAAGAAAATATAAAATATAATGATGCAGAAGAAATTCCAATAACAGCAATGATTAATCCAACTTGGAAGAAGTTATCGGAAGATACAGATATGCAATATGAAGGATGTATGAGTATTCCTAGTATAAGAGGGAAGGTAGAAAGGTACAAAAATATAGAATTGACTTATTATAACGAAAATGGAGAGAAGATAGTAAAACAATTAAATGGTTTTTTCGCAAGATTAGTGCAACATGAATGTGATCATCTAGATGGAATGGTATTTTTAGAAAAAGTAAAAGAATCTAATGGATTTGCAACTAAAGAAAATATTGATAAATATAATTTGAGGAGTGAAAAATGACATACCTAAAAACATTTAAATTGAGAGATATGAAAGGTATAAAATTGGCGAAATTGATGAAAATGAATTAAGCAATGGTGCAAAAGAATTATATAGAATTGTAAGTTAAAAATATCGTTATTTAAGATAAAAAGAAAAAGTAATAATGAAATAGAAACAAGAAGTCTGAAATAACAAGGATAAAATTAACAACAATAAAAAGGTATAGCCAATGCGTTATTAGATAAGGAGATCATAGCAGAAACAACGAGATATAGTAGAAATCAGACTTTTACTTTCGAAAAATATATTAATTTATTTTTATAATAAAATTTTGTATCACGAAAAAATTGAAAAATTCGTGATATAAAAATCTATATCAAGAAAAATTAATTTTATAAAAAGTGATTACATATCAACAATCAATAAATTAGGTGAGAAGTGACATGCAACGATTAGGGGACTAGTCATATGAGGCGTGTTGTGTTGACTTCAAAGGTAAATGAATAAATATTAATTACAAGAGGTTTTTATGATTATAAGAAAAGCAGAAGAAAAAGATTATAATACTATATATTTCCTGGTGAAGCAGGCTTTTGAAAGTGCCGAACATTCAGATGGAAATGAACAGGATTTGGTAAATGCCTTGAGAAAAAGCGAGGCATATATTCCAGAGCTATCTTTAGTTGTAGAAAAAGATGGCAAGATTGTTGCTCATATTATGTTTACAAAAGCATGGGTTGGAAATCATATTGTTTTGGTATTAGCACCGTTATCTGTTTTGCCTGAATATCAAAGACAGGGAATAGGTACTGCTTTGATAGAAGAGGGACATAAAATTGCAAAGGAGTTAGGGTATGAATATTCAGTTGTTTTAGGAAGTGAAAAATATTATCCTAAGACAGGCTATGTACAGGCAGAGACTTTAGGGATATACCCATCCTTTGATGTACCGAGAGCTAATTTTATGGCATATAAAATTGCTGAAAATGCACCTGATATAAACGGAATAATCAGATATGCAAAGGAATTTGGTATTGGATGAAAAATTATAGATGGAGAGCATACAGTGCCAAAATTAAATGATGCTTTTTGTGATGAGGAAAGCCAAGTTATATGAAGAAAATAATTAATTATATGGAGATAAAATTTGTGAATCATTTATTAAGTAAATTAAAAGAATATTAGGGGAAGTTTGCCAAACATGGAAAAGAAAATTGTCTATGTTGTAAAGCGATGAAAGAAAATATTATATAAAATCATATCTCTTTTATTTGAAGCGTCTTCGTCTTAAATAAAAGAATTGCCCTCACAAAGTAGTACAGTTAGAAATAACTAATTTGTAAAACTAGTGAGGGCAAGTTCATATCACCAAGAAATGATTTGGATGTCGAACATATTTTTTTCTGTTTCATAAGCGAGCACAGTATAACGAGATGACTGTGCAGCGTATATGGTAGAACATTCATTTCTCTCTTTGTCGAAAGGTGAATTGGGGACGAGCACCCAATGTGCGTTTTCGAAATAGGAGCGTGCAATGAAATTATTCTTCAGCCTTAAGGATGCCATGATAAAACGGTCACGCTGATTTTGTTTTTTAAACATATGTACCTCCGCTTTCTTTTATTAATAGGAAGTATCGCTCACAGAAAGAGATTTGTGAGCATGGAAACAAGAACTACGCCAAAGTTATGTTAATATAAAATTCAAAGAAAGTCAAATAATTTTATATTATTTTAACAAACTGGAATTAACCGAAATTATTTCAAACATAGATACTTTAGATGAATGCAATATATGTTTTATACGCTTTGCGAAAACACCTAGAATTTAGAAATTTTGAGTGATAAATTGAAATGTCGATTATAAAATCTAAAGTTCGACAGTCGTGAAAAAGTAAAGGGAATATATATCAATGATGTGAAATAAACATTTATAAAAAAAATGAAGTTTTCGATGAAGATGAAGCAGATACTTTTGGGACGGGAAACTATTCTTATAGTACATATGAGGAAAATGAGGGTATTCAAGAAACTGACATACTTCCTGGGATTGAAAGTAATGAAAGCAAGACTTTGTTTGGTAGAAAACGAATTGATGAGATTATACAAGAGCTAGATGCTCTAGATTTAGAATAAAAAGATAATTAAGATTGTGTAATAAAAGTATGGACAGGCCGAGATTCATTGATTTCCTCTGTCTACATCCTAGTAAATCGCTTAAGTAGCTGAGTAGGGAAATTGAAGTGGAATTTGAGGTGCTGTTTAGGTTTGATGCGAAAATCACTTTTCATTTTGGAAAATCTTATGAAAAGTAAATGGGCAAGTGCTTCCTGCCGGTGCATTGTGAATAAACAAAAAACGGTGTATGAATATTTGTTACATGTTGAAGCTAAATTACTGAAGTAATGTGAGGTAATGTAATTGACTAGAATGCTTTAAAAAGATGAACTTTGAATCAATAAGTGATTCAGAGTTTATTTTTTTTCGTATCGTCGTAGCTTGTTAGATAAAATTAGCAGCATTTCAAAAAGCTGTTGGTGCATTTAGAAAAATTTATAAAAATAAGTATTGACAAATTAAAACTACAATTGTAGTATATACATATAAACTACAATTGTAGTTTGCGGAAGGGGAGGGTATTATGAAAAATATTTCAGAATCAGAACTTGAGGTAATGCAATTCTTGTGGAATAACGGAGAAAGCACATCGGTAGACATCATAAAGGGAGTAAGTCAAAAAAAAGAGTGGAAGAGCAATACTATAATGACACTTGTTTCAAGATTAACTGCGAAAGGTTGTATAAAAGTAATTCGTAATAAGGGCGACTTACTAATATATAAGCCAATAATTTCAGAGTATGAGTATAAGTCGAAAGAAACTAAGAATTTTATAGAGAAAATGTATAATGGTTCTATAAACAATATGTTAGTAGCTTTTGCAAAATCAAATAAATTAACTAAAAAAGATTTAGAGGATTTAATGAAATTAATTGACGAGTAGGAGGAAACGATGAGTATTATAGAAGATGTATTTATGAATATTTTATCTATGTCGACAATAGCAACGCTTATTTTTATATTAATATTAATTATAAGAGCACACTTAAAAAAGAAGATGAGCTTTTCAAAAATTAGCTTGCTATGGATAGTATTTATTTGTACACTAATAATTCCAATTAATTTTTCAAGTCAATTAAGTATCAAAAACTTTATACCTTTAGAAGATGTCGCAATGGTTGATTTAAATAAAACATATGAATATAACGACACAGATGAAAATTTAAATATTACCGGTAATAAGATTGCAGAAACTAAAGTTAACTATTTATCTGTTTTTGCTAGTATATATGCGATTGTTTGTTTATCCATGTTAGCAAAGGATGTATGCGTGTATTCGCAAGTCGTGTGCCTAAAAAATACGCCAAATATTCCAAAAGATATTATTGAAATATTTGATTATTGTAAGAAAAAATTAAATGTAAAAAATGATATCATGCTTGTTGTTCAAGACAAGATAAAAACCCCTTCATTATATGGAATTAAGGACACAAGTATTTTGATAACTAATGATATTTTAAAGCTTTCAAATAAAGAATTAGAATGTATTTTTATTCATGAGTTGAGTCATTATAAATTAAAACATCATATATTGTACTTGTTACTAAATATACTAAGAAGAGTGTATTGGTTTAATCCGTTTATACATATTGCTATATCTAAGGTAAAAGAAGATGTTGAATTTGCAATAGATGAAAATGTATTAAAAACTAACATAAATAAGAAAGATTACTTGCAAACAATAATTAAAATTTTAGCATTAAATAATGGATTAAAGTGTCCTATTCCTAATATTTGCAATGAAAAAGCCGAAGTGGAAAGGAGAATTAATCAAATGAAAAATATTAAAAATGATACAAGATATTCAATACTATTTATTATTGCACTTATACTTTGCTTATCTTTGATTACTGTCTCTCTTGCAAGTGATGACGTAAAAGATGATAAGAAAGACGTTATTACTGAAGATGTAGTAGTTCAAAAAATAGAGTATATGTTGCCTTTAAAAAATGCTAATGTTACAGCAAGAATGGAAGAGAGAATACATCCTATTACTGGAGAAAAGGTGGTACATACAGGCGTTGATCTAGTATCAAATGATAGTAGTGATATACTTGCGATTGCAGATGGTAAAGTTATTTTTGCAGAATTTGATAACAAAACAGGAAACACTATAAAAATATTGCATGATGATGGGAATACTTCTGTTTATGCACATGGAGCAGAGATGTTTGTAACTGTTGGCGATAAAGTAACTGCCGGTGAGAAAATTATGACTGTTGGCTCAACAGGTTATGCTGTAGGTCCGCATTTACATTTTGAACTTATTTCGTCAAGTGGGGAATATATTGACATAAATGGAATGTTTGAATAGTATTCATATACATTTCACTTAAAATTCATAAATGTGAATTCGTGCTTGTAGAGCGGGATTGACGAGTTGGAAAAGTTTAGTAAATTAATAAATATAATAATATATAAAGTCATGAAATCTAGTTATTTCATGACTTTTTTGCTTGTATTAAGCATAGTATTATATAGCAAATAGTATGTATTGCGGATAGTAGTTTTTTGTGATAAAATGAAAAATCGTAACGAATGTTGTTGAAAAATGAGGTGATTTATATAAATAAGGTATTACATGTGGGCATGGATATTGGCTCTACTACTATAAAAGTAGTATGTTTAAATAATGATGGGAATATTGTTGATTCTTCGTACGAGAGACATTATTCAGATACAAAAAATGCAGTATGTAATGCATTAGATAAGTTTTTGAAAAAATACACCAATTATGATTTCACTATAACTTTTACAGGCTCTGGAGCTATGTACGTTTCTAAGGCAATGAGACTTCCATTTATCCAGGAAGTTATTTCTTGCAAGCGTATTGTTGAGAAAGAGATTCCTAGAACAGATGTAGTTATTGAGCTTGGTGGAGAAGACGCAAAGATAATTTATTTTGATAAATCGATAGAACAAAGAATGAATGGAACTTGTGCTGGAGGAACAGGAGCTTTCTTAGATCAAATGGCAACGCTGTTAAATACGGATACGATTGGATTAAATGAACTTGCTAAAGGGTATAAACAAATTTATCCGATTGCATCAAGATGTGGTGTATTTGCAAAATCGGATATTCAGCCTTTGCTTAATGAAGGAGCTGCAAAAGAAGATATTGCTATGTCTATATTTCAAGCTGTTGTTAACCAGACAATAAGCGGGCTTGCATGCGGAAGACCGATTCGTGGTAACATAGCTTTTTTAGGAGGACCGCTTAATTATTTGTCAGAACTTAGAAATAGATTTATTGAAACATTGAAATTAACAGACGAACAAGTAATTATGCCAAATGACGCGCATTTGCTAGTTGCAAAAGGTGCAGCAATTGAATCGATGAATCATAATGTATTAACTTCTAAGATCTTAAGAAATAGAATTGAATTATTAAAAAGTAGTCATGATGATATTACCGAGCCACTTAAGCCTTTATTTGCAACAGAAGAAGAGTATAATGCTTTCCGTGAAAGGCATGATAAAAGCAAGATACAAGAGGGAAATTTATCTAAATATGAGGGTGATTGTTTCTTAGGTATTGATGCTGGCTCTACGACGAGCAAGATTGTTTTAATTGATAAAAGTGGAAAGCTTATATATTCGGCTTATAAAAGCAATGAAGGAAAGCCATTACAAAGCATTGTGGATATGTTAAAAGAGATGTATAAAATTTTGCCACCTAAAGTAATAATAAAGAACTCGGGAGTAACTGGCTATGGAGAAAAACTAATGCAAACAGCACTTAACATAGAAGTAAATGAAATTGAGACAATTGCACACTATACCGCTGCTAAGGTTTTTATGCCTGAAGTTACTAGCATAGTAGATATTGGTGGGCAAGATATGAAATATATAAGCATAAAAGATAATTCTATAAATAATATAATGCTAAATGAAGCTTGCTCTTCTGGATGTGGATCTTTTTTGGAGACTTTTGCTAAGAGCTTAAATCTTACAATGAATGAATTTATTATGGAAGCGCTAAAGTCCAAGAGACCTGTTGATTTAGGATCTCGTTGTACAGTATTTATGAATTCGAAGATTAAGCAAGCGCAAAAAGAGGGATATTCTATTGGAGACATTTCGGCTGGCCTGTCATATTCAGTTATAAAGAATGCAATACAAAAGGTTATGAAAATAAGGGATGTAAATACATTAGGAGAACATATAGTTGTGCAAGGTGGAACATTCTATAATGATGCGGTGTTAAGAGCTTTTGAATTAATTACCGGTAAAAATGTTGTAAGACCTAATATTGCTGGGCTTATGGGAGCGTACGGAGTTGCATATTTAGCAAAGGAAAAATATGAGGAAAATAAAAAAGAAAAATCAACAATTCTTGGAATGAAAGATTTGGAAAAATTGAATGTGGAAATTGATCATACAAGATGTGGCGGATGTGAGAATAGATGCATGCTTACTATTAACAAGTTTTCAAATGGACAAAAATTTATTTCTGGTAATAGATGCGAAAGGGGAGCTGGCAACGCCGCAATCAATAATGATTTGCCGAATCTATATAAATACAAAAATGAAAGAATTTTTGGATATACTCCTCTAGAAGAAAAAGACGCAAAGCGAGGAACCATAGGAATACCTAGAGTTTTAAATATGTATGAAGACTATCCATTCTGGTTTACTTTTTTGACGAAGTTAGGTTTTAGAGTTATTCTTTCTGAAAAGAGTAATAGGCAAACATATGAAAAAGGAATGGAATCTATGCCGTCAGAATCTGTATGTTATCCGGCAAAATTGTCTCATGGACACATAATGAGCTTGATAAATCAAGGGATAAAGACTATATTTTATCCATGTATTCCGTATTCTAGAAAAGAGTTTGAGAATGCTGATAATAAATATAACTGCCCTATAGTTATTTCGTATCCAGAGGTAATAAAAAATAATGTTGAGGAATTGAAGAACGTGAAATTTATAAATTCTTTTCTTCCTTTTGATGCTAAGAATCTAGCTAATGTTATTTCAGAGTTACCTGAATTTAAAGAATATAAGTTTACTAAGAAAGAATTATTAGAGGCGGCAACTTTAGCCGAAGAAGAGTATCAAAAATGTAAAGCAGACATAAAGAAAAAGGGTGAAGAAGCTCTTATATACATGCGTAAGAATAAATTAAAAGGCATTGTTTTGGCAGGTCGTCCATATCATGTCGACCCTGAGATTAATCATGGAATAGACACATTAATTACAAGTTTAAATTTGTGTGTGCTTTCTGAAGATTCACTTCCGAATGTTGAGGAGGTAAAAAGACCAATTAGAGTAGTTGATCAATGGGTGTATCATGCTAGGCTTTATGCCGCAGCAAACTTTGTTGGGAAAACTACTGATTTAGAGTTAGTACAGTTAAATTCTTTTGGATGTGGTGTTGATGCTGTGACAACAGATCAGGTAGAGGAGATTTTATCTAGTTATGGTAAGATGTACACACTAATTAAAATAGATGAAGTAAATAACCTAGGAGCGATTAGAATAAGAATCCGTTCACTTCTTGCAAGCATGACAAAACGCGAAAAAACAAAGAGTAAAAAAGTGATGCAAGGCAATTATGAAATTGATAAGAAAGTATTTACCGAAAAAATGAAAAAAGATTATACTATCTTAATTCCACAAATGGCACCTATACATTTTGCATTACTAGAGGATATGCTAAAATCAGAAGGCTACAATGCTAAGCTTTTAAAGAATTGCACGATGCATACTGTTGAGACGGGGTTAAAATATGTTAATAATGATGCGTGTTATCCATCGATTTTAACTACTGGACAAATGATAGAAGCTTTGGAATCTGGAGAGTATGATTTGAATAAAACAGCGTTAATCATGTCTCAAACAGGTGGAGGTTGTAGAGCAACAAATTATATAGGATTTATAAGAAAAGCACTGAAAGATGCGGGGTATAGTAATGTGCCGGTAATATCATTTAATGTTGTCGGAATGGAAAAGAATCCTGGTTTTAAAATAACATTTAGTTTAATATCCAAAATATTAAAAGGTGTTATTTATGCAGACTTGTTACAAAAGCTGAGAATGAAGAATAGAGCATATGAATTAAACAAAGGAGAAACAGAAAAACTATTTGAAAAATGGCTTGAAAAGACGAAGAAGATTATTGTTAAATCTAATATAAAGCAATTTAAAGATGGTATAACTGAAATGGTTGAGGACTTTG
The DNA here is from genome assembly GCA_944393265.1 of uncultured Clostridia bacterium. Taxonomy (GTDB): domain Bacteria; phylum Bacillota; class Clostridia; order TANB77; family UBA1234; genus UBA1234. The sequence continues at coordinate 10,868 of CALXZO010000028.1, forward strand.
AAAAAATAAAGTGGGATACGAGTGTAGTGAAACCTAAGGTTGGTGTTGTTGGTGAGGTTTTAATTAAATACCATCCGTTTGGAAACAATAATATTGCAGAAAAGCTTGAAGAAGAAGGTGCAGAAGTTATTTTGCCTGATTTTATGGGCTTTATAAAATTCATATGTACACACAAAATTACATTTAATCAATTACTAAATATTGATAAAGCTAAGGCAAAAATATTTAGGTATGCGATTAAGTTTATGGATAAATTAGAGAGATTTTCAAGGGATGCAATTGCAAATTCAAAGAAAGACTATTTGCCAACTTGTGATATTTGGGAGCTTGAGGATAAGGTAAAAGATATATTATCAATAGGAAATCAAACTGGCGAAGGATGGTTTTTGACGGCAGAAATGATTGAGTACATAGAGCATGGAATTGACAATATTGTTTGTGTCCAGCCGTTTGCTTGTTTGCCAAATCATATAGTTGGTAAAGGCGTAATAAAAACGATTAGAAGCAAATATAAAGACGCCAATATAGTAGCAATTGACTATGACCCAGGAGCAAGTGAAACTAATCAGACAAATAGAATTAAACTTCTTATGACTATAGCAAAAGATAACTTAAAAATAAAAGAGGAGCGTGCAGGTAATAGCCAAAAAGAATTAAAAGATAATAAGATTTTGCAAAAAGTATAAAAAATTAAAAAGCAAGAAATTAATTGGATTAAGGTTATAATTAGTATGTTAGTTATAATTGAGGATTCAAAAATTTCTTGTTTTTTTTCGAAAATTTTTGAGATTCAAAATACATAAATTATAAAAAATTACTAATAATGAATATATCAATGTAACTTTATGAATGAGAGGTAAAAAGATGTATTCTGTTAGAGAATTTTTTATTGTTTTTGCAATGGGTGGAGGCACGTATGTGCTTATGGAAATGATATTTAGAGGCTATTCACATTGGAGTATGTTTATTACACGGCGGTTTATGCTTAATTCTTTTTTACATTATTAATTCTAAGTTGCCTAGGGGAAGGGTTTTTGCTAGATGTTTTGCAGCTATGGCTATAATAACAACTTTGGAATTCATAGTCGGTTATATAGTTAATATTATTTTAAAATGGAATGTTTGGGATTATTCAAATATGCCATTTAATATAATGGGCCAAATATGTTTGGGTTTTTCTACATTATGGTTTGCATTGGGGATACCTATGACAAAAGTATCAGATTTTTTAAAGAAAAAACTAGAATAATTTGCATGTAAAATTTTGCTCGAAATATTGTGAAATTTATAATAAATATGATATAATATATATAATAGTATTGTTCTGCAGTTATGGATATGAATTAATATTGTATAAGGTAATAGGTATTTGTAAAAAAACTATTTTTATTTGTTTAAGATAGGGGGGTTTATATGCAAAAAAAGAATAAATTACGATTAGTAATTTTAATAATACTAGTATTAGTAATAGTATTAATAGCAGTCATAATACTGAGTAAAAAAACAAAAGTTATAGATGATGATGACTCTCAATTTTCTGAAATAGGAGATAACACTACCGGACATGAAATTGATGAAGAACCGTTAGGAACAACAAAAATAAACGGACCTGGTGACTTTCAGCTAAATGGAGAACAAGTATTTGTTTTGGAAGATATGAAGCAAATATATAATGAATTGCCACTGGGAACATCGATATCAAAAGCATTCGAACTATGTGGAGAGCCGATATATAAGTATGAAGGAAAAGTATTAACTTGTTACAGATTTTTATTAGATGATGGTAGTTTAGTTTATTTGTCAGAAGATAATGAAACAGGAGAAATCGTTGAAAAAGTAGTCTTAATTTATTCGAGTAGAGAGGGAAATATTAAACTTTCTTCTGAACTTGGAACGGAAATCACGAATTTACCTGAATTAGCAGAGAAAATAGTAGAAGGAATGACTTTTGATGAGGTTATATCAATCTTAGGAGATAAATATTTTGAAATAGAAGCGACAAACTTAGGCCTTCATACATATGTGTGGTTAGATATATACGAAAATAGAATAGAAATAACATTTGACAAAGATAATAAAGTGTATTTTATGACGGCTGTCGGTGAATAGATTGCTAGATAAGAATTGGAATAATATTATGCGGAGAAAGTTGGTGATTGTTGTGAAAAAGTGGTTATCAATTTTAATTATTTCGTGCGTATTTATATCTGCCACGGCGTATGCAGCAACTTGTGGTCATGACCATGGAGATGATGGTGGTAATA
>CALXZO010000029.1 GCA_944393265.1 uncultured Clostridia bacterium
TTAAAATTTTTGTGTGACAATGGATATGAAATAAAAAACGTTCAGCCAGTAGACATGTTCCCACAAACAAGCCACGTTGAATGTGTAACGTTGCTTGAATTGTCAGAAAACGTGTAATGCCTTGAAAATAAAGGGTTGCGGAGTTTTGTAACAAATCGTAAAAAAGCATAAAAAATTAAAAAAATATATAAAAAATGATTAAAATTTAAAAATGAAAAGAGTACGTTGTTTGTGGTGACATGTCTCCACAGTCAACATACTCTTTTTTTATTTACTCATTTTTAATAAGAAAAATAATATAGTGAAGAAGTAAATGGAGGTGAAAAAGAGAGATAAATTTAATTAGTAATTTATTATTTTTATAAGGAGGTGTAGGAAAAATAAATAAAACAGGTTCAAATTCAAGTGAAAATGCTTTTAAACACCAAAAAGAAGAAATAGTCGACATAGGAACAGACAAGCTAGAAAAATTCCCAAATCACCCTTTTAAAGTTAATGAAAGAACTTTAGAGGAGTTGAAAGAAAGCATCAGTCAAAATGGAATTCAAACCCCACTTATAGTTAGGGAAAAAGAAAATGGGAAATACGAAATTATTTCAGGGCATACAAGAAAAAGGGCATCAGAGCTAATTGGTTTAAAAGAGATTCCTTGTATTATTAGAAATTGCACAGATGATGAAGCTATTGTTCAGATGGTTGATAGTAATATACAAAGAGAGGAAATATTGCCTAGTGAGAGAGCTTTTGCATTTAAAATGAAATATGAAGCTTTAAAAAGGCAGGGTAAAAGAAATGATTTAACTTGTGGACAAGTTGTCCACAAGTCGAGAGATGAAATTTCAGAAGAAGAAAGTGGCAGACAGATTTCTAGATATATTCGACTCACAGAGCTTATTCCAGAGCTATTAGATTTAGTTGATGAAAAGAAAATTGCTTTTACACCTGCTGTGGAGATTTCATATTTAAGAAAAGAAGAACAGCTGATGTTATTAGACTGTATACAATGCACAGAAGCGACACCATCAGTTTCACAAGCAATGAGATTAAAAAAATTAAGTAAGGAGGGATTATTAGATAGCATAAAGATTGATGAAATTATGCTAGAGGAAAAAGCAAATCAAAAAGAAAAATATCATATTGAATATAATAGATTTATGAAATATATTCCAAGAGAGATATCGACACAAATACAGGTAGAGGAATATCTTTTGAAATGTGTTATTATATGCAAACAGCAAGGTATAATGGTGGATAAAATGAAGATTGTAAAAAGTGAAGAAAGTAATATAAAGAAAAGTAATACTAAAAGTCGTGAAAGATGATAGTATTACTTTTTTTATTGCCTTTTTTCCCCTACAACCCCTTTTATAATACTAGCTCTATACTTACTGAAAGAATATATATAGAAAGTGAGGTAAAATATGGCTAAATATAATTTAATGCAAATGACAAAGGCTTTAGAAAAATTATTTAATGCAGGGTATAAAGATGAAAAATCTATTTTAAGCTTGCAATTAGAAGATTTAGAAAAGCTCCAAGATATAAGTGTGGTAGAGTTAAGCATAATTATAAACTTAAAGAAAGCAATTAAATCAAAGCAAATAATAAAATTTTTAAGTGGCGATGAATAACTAAAGTATAAGACCTTACACATTAGATGCAAAGAGCTTCTTTTGTTAATATTCTAATAGAATTTATGAGGGAGGTCTAGATATGTATACGATTGATGAAGAAAAGCTATTAGATGTTTTGTATGATTTTAGAAGTGACAATTTAACGATTGGAACGAAAAGCAAAGAAGCAGTTTATGATACAGAAGAAAAATTGACTGCTATATTAAAGAAATTTATTAAGAATAAAAAGAAATTTTCAATAGTATTAGAAAAATTAAATGATTTTGAGGGCGCTGTAATGGAATATAGAGAAGATGAAAACAGAGCTTTTTATAAAGCAGGTCATTTTGATTCTAACGAACTTAAAAATGAAGTTATTACATTAGCTTTATTAAAAATAAATGATGTAAAAGATACAAGTTTTATTGATGCAATTTATGAAGATAGAGTAAATGAACTTGCGGAATTATCAGAAGAAGATAAGAAACATATTAAGAAGTCTTTTGAAAAAATTAAAATTACAGAGATACTCCCTAATATTAATCAAGAAGAACTGGATAGGCTAATGGAATATTTGGATAGTAAATTAGATGATGTATATTACGAAATGGCATATTTTTGTCATAAATATTATAAAAATGGTTTTAAAAATGGAGTAGTTCTTAAATATGAATGTAAATAGAATGTTTTAATTACACTTATTAGGCTTAGGTTTAATAAGTGTTTTTTTATTTTCAATGAAAGGAGGTGGATATATGGACGAGAAGAAAATTCTACTTGAAAAGCTCCAAGATAAACTTGAACTTGAATTCTGTAATTTTATTAAAGAACTTAAATATGAAAGTAAAGACTATATTATAGAAAGGGCTTATGAAATTACAACAAAGCAAGAAATAAAAGACTATCTTGGACATAAAGAACTGAATGAAAATGAGATTAAAATATTGCTAAAGAAATCATATATTTTAGATAGTATGTATGATAAGTGGCTAGATACCGATGCTAATTTTTGTGAGGTTTTGCAATATGCAGTAGATGACCGAGTAGAAGAATTAACAAGAGATTCCGCAGTAAAAGAAGCTAAAGGAAAAGAGAGGTAAGAAAGGATGATTTATGTATCAAATGAAGTAGTAAGTGAAGTGAAAAAACTTGACTTATTTACTTATCTAAAAACTTACGAACCAAATGAATTAGTACATATAAGTGGAAACACATATTGCACAAAAACACACGATAGTTTAAAGATAAGTAATGGAATGTGGAATTGGCTTTCTAGAGGTATAGGTGGAAAGACAGCACTTGAATTTTTAATAAAAGTTCGAGGGTTGTCTTTTTTAGAAGCTGTTATGTTTCTAAAAGAAAAATTAGAAATTAGAGAACCAATAATTATTGAAAATTTTAATGAAGTTAATAAAAACAAAACTCAAAAACGAAAAATAATTTTACCTGAAAAGTCTGAAAGTAATAGCAAAATTATTTCATATTTAAAGCAAAGATGTATTGATGATGAGGTTATAAAATATTGTATTGATAAGCAGTTAATTTATGAAGATTTACCTAATCACAATGTGGTTTTTCTTGGATATGATGAGAATAATAGTGTGAAATTTGCTTGTGTGAGAGCTACTAATTGCAGTAGATATATGCGAGATGTTTCAGGTAGTAGTAAAGAATATTCTTTTAGAGTTTTAGGAGGTGGAAAATCACAAGAAATTCATCTTTTTGAGAGTGCAATTGACTTATTATCTTATGCAACTTTACTAAAAAAAGATGGAGAAAATTTTGAAAATTATAACTTGATTTCACTATCAGGAGTATATCAAATGGCAAGGAATTTAGAGCAGAGTAAATGTCCAATAGTGATAAAAAAATATTTAGAAGACAATCCAAATATAAAAGAAATTTATATTCATTTTGATAATGATATTGCAGGAAAAAATGCAAGTAAAGCATTAAAAATTTTATTAGAAAACAAATACAAAATCATTGAAGAACCGCCTAAATGTCGGAAAAGATTTCAATGATTTTTTATGTTTTTTAGAGCAAAAAAAGTAAAAGAAAGGAGTAAATTTATGAGTAATGAAATTAAAATTATTATGTGTGAAGTTGGAAAAATTGCACGAGAAGATGTAATAGAAAACAAGCTAGAAAAAATGCAAGCAAAGGTTCAAGGTTATATAGAATGTTTTGATTTAGACGAAAAAACAACGATAGTTTGTAATGATGAGGGTAAGATAAATGGCTTGCCACTTAATAGAGCAATTAGAGATAAAGATGGCAAAATTCAAGAAGTAATTGCAGGAGATTTTTTCATAGCAGGTTTTGATTATAAGAGTGGAAAAATGAAAAGTTTAGATGAAAATCAGAGGAAAGATTTACTAGAAAAATTTTATTTTCCTGAGGAAATTCTTTTAATAAATGGAGAAGTTTTTGCTAGCAAATATGAGCCAAAAACAAATGAAAACAAAGATAAAATTAGATAGACTGATTTTGTATGTAGGGCAGAAAGCTCTAATTTTATGTATTAGCAAGCACTGAAATAGGAATACCCTATTTCGATATTATGGGACTTTGCCCCAATCCCCAAAAGAAAGAGGTAGAAAAATGAGAGAAATTATTATTAGTGTAAAATATAGTGATGAAGAATTAGAACAAATTGATTTTAATGCAGAAAGAACAGGGAGAAAGAGGTCTACTTATATAAGAGAGACATCTCTTGGTATTGTTCCAAAAGAGATGCCATCTAATAGATTTTATGAAGATATGAAATGTATTAGAAGTATAAGTAACAATCTAAATCAATTGACAAAGAGAGCTCATGCTTATGGCTATGTTAATGATGAAAAATTAGAAGAAGAAATAAAGAGGTTAAATAAATTTATGCTTAAAATAAAATCTAAATATTTAGAGAGTTAGGTGTAAAATGGCGATAACAAAAATATGGAAAGTAAGCAATCGATTAGACCACGTTATCAATTATGCAAATGATGAAGAAAAGATTTCATTATCTACATACGAGAGTAAAGCAAAATCAGATTTAGAGAGTTCAATTTATTATGCAATAAATCCTAAAAAGACAGAAAAACAATTATATGTTTCATCTTTAAATTGTTTAGTTGATACAGCTTTAGAAGAAATGAATATTACTAAGAAACAGTTTAATAAAAGAGATGGAATAATAGCATTTCATGGTTGCCAATCATTTGCAGAAAATGAAGTTACACCTGAAATTGCTCACGAGATAGGAAAACGACTTTCAGAGGAAATGTGGGGAGATAGATTTGAAGTTATAATATCCACTCATTTAAATACTAAGCATATTCATAATCATTTTGTAATAAATTCTGTATCATTTAAAGATGGTAAAAAATATTATGATAATCACGAAAATTATGCTTTGCTACGAGCAACATCAGATGCCGTTTGTGAGGAATATGGACTTAATATAATTAAGGAAAAGCAATGTAAAAGAAGTAAAATAAATTACGAAAATTTTATGAAAAAATATCAAAAATCACCATATTATATTACTACACAAGAAGATATAGATAGAGCAATAAGACAAGCCTATTCATATAAAGATTTCGAGAATATATTAAAAGCTATGGATTATGATATAAGATACAGAGCAGGTAGACTTAGTGTATGTAGAAAAGATAAAAAACGAAATATAAGAATTGAAAGAGCTTTTGGAAAAAGATATTCAATAGAAGCAATAAAGGAAAGAATATTAGTTGAGAAAGAGATAAGAGTTCCTTTTCAAGAAGAATATTCAAGAGTATATAAGCCTAAGCGAAAAAGAATATATAAAAAATTACAATCAAAAAGTGGTATTCAAAAATTATATTTGTATTATGGCTATAAGTTGAAGATAGCAAAAAAGAAATCAACGTATAAGCCGATGTCACAAGAGCAAAAAAATGAAATACAAAAGATGGACAAGTTATCTGAGAAAGCAAAGTTCTTGCATAGTAGAAATATAAATACTGTGCAGGAACTTTCTTTATATAAAGAAGCTCTAAAATCCGAATTAGAAATGTTGCAATTAGAAAAGAAAAAGGTTCTAAATGAATTAGAAAAAACAAAAGAAAGGAGGATTCCAGAGGAGCAATTTTATAAACTAATTGAGGATAGAAAAGAGTTTCTACAAAAAATTAAAGCTGTAAGATTGGAGGTGCGAAGATGTAATGAAATTTTAGATGAACTACCAAAGATAAAAGAAAAATTAGAAGATGATGAAAATAGAAAGGAGTTAGAGAGGAATGAACACATCAGGAGCAGTAGCCGATGAAATTGTAAAGGTTTCATTAGAGGGTGTGGAAGTTATTGCTAAACTTACAGGAACAGGAGCAAAACAAAGAAATGGAAAATACTATATTTCTTGACCTTTTTGATTTGTTTGATGTATTAGACAAAAGATTTGAGGAATATATGAAGAGCTAATAATATAAAAGTAGTTAGAGAGCTAGGAATGTGTATTCCTAGCTCTTTGAAATATAATACATACATAGGTGTATTATGTTGACAACAAACGTTTCTCTGTGATATAATCATAATGCTTAAATATGCTTAAAATAAAGGAAAAATATAATTTGATTCTTTGAAAGGAGTATAGCGCATGAATGACATCAAAGATCGTCGTACTATGGTAGAAATAGTTACCTGTAAATTCTGTAATACTGAGTTTGAAATTACACCAAGGATTTGTACACGGTTAGTGAATAGTATTCGTTTTGGGGTTAAATGTCCGTGTTGCCAAAAGACTAGTGGATATCATTTTAACGAAGTGAAACCTGATTTTTGGCGGAATATTCGTGAATGTTTACAAAATGATTTTGAATTAGAACAGAAATGAGGAGGTAGGACATCGTGCTTAGAGAAGCAAACGGCAAATTGATTTGGCAAGCTGAAGGCGATTATCCATCGTATTGCATTGGACGGATTGAATATCTGAAAACTGTAAATGGTGTTAAGGCGACCTTGTATGTTGATACTAATAATGTTCATTGCATCAATAACGAAGATACTCTTAATTTAGCACTGCACTACGATTACGGTATGACTGAAGCCATTTGGAATAATAAGGAAACAATTTCGCCTTTGTGTGTTTTAAGAGCAGCAAATAATGTTGTTAAAGCATATTTTGGAAAAGATGAACTCGATGCGTTTGAGCATTACAAGATGTATACTATGCTGTATGATAAGAATCTTTTCTATGTTGATATGGTCTTTATGTGTGCTTCTTTGGCTGAATCCGATGACAATATCAAAGACCGTTGCTATGTGATAGTTACTCCAAGAGAATAAAAAATGCGAGGAATCTTGAAAATTCAAGGTTTCTCGTTTTCTTTATACTAATAGCCAAAAAGTTGACAAAATATGCAAACTAATATATAACGATGCCGTTGAAATAGGCTTAAAATAAAGGAAATATATAATTTGATTCTTTAATAAATGCAATGTAGCAAAGGATAGGAGGAACATCTTATGGAAAAGCAGAAAGATATGCTTACTTCGTCTTATGAGGATTTTCGTAATCTTGTAAAGACTGCTCATCAAAGTGGAGAACACTCTCTTTTGATTTGGAAAAATGAAGAGGAGAGAGCCAACTGGGGCAATAATGAAGAAAAAATGATTGTTCAAGGTGTATGGGTTAAGGAAGGTATTGGCAGTGATAGTGAGCCGTATGGTCAATGGGCTAATATGGAATTGCCGTATGCTATGAAAAATGTCTTTGAATATACTGGACAATTCAAGTTGGCGTCAGTAAAAGGCAATGGTCTTGCAGCTATGGGCTTTAAGATTGATAATCTCCTTGCAAATGAAGGTCATATGATGTTTGCACATAGAAGTCTTTTCTTCAAACATTTGAGAGGTCCGATTATCTCCATACCTTCTTGTAAGGTTATTGGATAATTGGATATGTGAATTTCATTTATACAACTCATTTCCTAAGTGAAAGGAGAAAAGAAAATGAAGAAAAGAAAGATATCCAATAAAGAGCTGTTGAGAACGGCTCGTGGTTTTATGAGAGATGCTCCAAAACATTCTGGACTTGTTGAAATGACTGGAACATATGCATATCGTCCAGAGAAAGACAGTCTATATGATGCTGAGAAAGCTATTGATAGTAAAAGATTAACTTGGGGAAAAAGTTAAAAAAGGAGAGGTGGCTTATGGCAGTTGGTTCTAAATATTGGGCTAATTCTTTTGTAATTACAACAACTGGCAATAAAATGTATCTTTCCAACACTTTAGATGATTTGGAAGAACAAATGCATTCAAAAAAAGCAACAATAAAAGTTACAACTTCAAATCTTATCAGTTCTAAGACCTTTGTGTTGTACAAAAAGAACATTGAATCATATGGACACTATAATATGTTCTAGAAAATGAAAAAAGAGATGTTGGATAATTATCTGACATCTTTTTTTGTAAAGGTAAGTCAGTTGACAAAATATGCAAACTAATATATAACGATGCCGTTGAAATAGGCTTAAAATAAAGGAAATATATAATTTGATTCTTTGAAAAGAGAGAAGGAGGACAACAATGGAAATCATTCGGGTATGCTTATGGTTGTTCATATGTTGGAGTGGTTTGTGGAAAATTAACTATAAAAGGATTGTTTTGAATTTTCAAAAACTTGCCAGTTGGAAACAATATGAACTCTGGAAGTATATGAGTACTGATACCAAACGAGATCTGTTCAATAATAATCTTCCAGAAGAAAATGGACTATGCTTTTACTGGTGTATTGTCCTAGAAGAAGAGGAACGTACAATCCTTTGGAATTCGATTAATCAAGATGCTCGTATTGCATTATGGAATGTACTAAACAACTGGTATCGTAAAGAAATATGGAAAAATATTAATACCTTTGAAGAACGTATGGAAGTGTGGAGAAATTTAACTAAAGAACAACGTGTAAAATGGTTGTATAATATTCGCTATGACTACAGCGATTTTGTTAACAACATTGATTTAGATGACTTACTTAATTGGTGGAGAGATTTTAATAACACTTGGGATTATAGGGAATTTTATAATGTAACCTGGATTGAATGCCTTAATTGGGATAATCGTATTAAACTCTGGAAAGCTCTTAATTGGGAAGAACGGACATCATTATGGGATTGCTTAGCTGGTGTCAATTTTCCTAAATGCTTTAACAATTGGACGTATCAATTTGAACTTTGGGAACACCTTGAGTTGGATGAACGTGCAGAGTTGTGGAAACATATTACTTGGGACGAATGTGAACCGCTGAGTCATCGATTCGTTTTGTGGCACCGAATGAAATGGGATGAGCGTATTGCCTTGTGGGAGCGACTTAGTGGACACGATAAATACGATTTGTATATAAATCTGAAGAGTAATATGCAAAATGAACTGAAAGAACGTATAAGTGAAGAAGATAAAAAAGAAATCGAACAGAGAATAACGATGGCATATAGAAAGGCAGAAGTATTATATGCAAATCCCTTATATGTATTGTACTAATAATAGTGAGAAAGCCAATTAAAGGGGGTGAAAAGTATGAATCCGAATACTAGAGAAGCTCTTCAAAGTAAAGCTGTAAACGAAGTAATGATGCTTGTAAGAAACTATATCGACAGAAAAGCAGAGAAAAGAAGATGTTCGAATAGTCCTTTTGTAAAGAAATGCGGTTTGTTCTTTGAAATCGATAAAAGTGAAGTGTTTGGTATCATACTTAGAGGTAATTACTCTGCGAGAAATGATGTAGAAAGAAATGGGATTGCTCACGATGTAATGTCTGAAGTTTGGGAGCGGATTCCTAGCTATGGAAATAGCAAAGGATTTTCTGTGAAAAAAACTGGCAATTTGACCTACGTTTTCTACGATAGAGGGAGCTATATTGTATGAATTATACCACCATTTGGAAGTTTAATTGATAGATAACTCCAAAATTGGTAAAAGAGATGTCGGATAGTATCTGGCATCTTTTTTTGTAAAGATAAGTTAGTTGACAAAATATGTAAATGGATATATACTCTCAATGTAAAATAACTGTTTCTATAAGGAAAAAATAATTTATTTCTTTAAATAAGTGAGGAGGATGGCTATGCTTGAAAATGCAATTTGACTTTTGGGCTGCATTCGCATTTGGGTTGCTAACAACACTAATCTAAAAGAGCAAAAGAAGGAAACTTCGATGGTTATTCTTGGCGTATTTGTTGTTTTGGCGATTATTTTGACTTGGTTTGTTGTAAAGGCTACACGTGAAGAACGGTCTGAAGTAAATAGAGCAATAGAGATATGCATACCTATTTAAGTATTAGGATTTATCTTTATTATGATATGGGCTTTTGCCCCTCAACAATATAAAGAGATTAAATTTGAAACAGAGTATGAATTAGCATCATTTAATGTAAATGATAAGTATGATGCTTATGCAACACTTGATAATGGCACATACATTTGTTACTTGAATGATGGGAACAATAAGCCTATGACATATCCTGTTAATATGGTATCTTCTGTTGTTTATATTGATGATAATGAAACGCCTAAAATTTGTGAATATGTACAAGAATGCAAATGGACATGGTATGCTCCGCCAGCTGGAAAAGACATAGTAACTTATGTTTTGTATATTCCCGAGGGAAGTCTATTCTACACTTCTGTGCAAGAACAATTTGAGTGAATGAAAACAATGAAAATTACTATTATGGTAAGTTCTAAAGGAGGGGAGCTACTATGAGAGATATTCCCATTACTATGCCTCATCACGCAATAAACTGTATTGTTGGGATTATTCTTACTCAGACAAAGCCTTTTACTATAGACGAAATTGTTGAGCTTGCAGAAGAAAGGCTTAAAGGCACACCTTTTGCCAAAGATGGCGAGAAAAGAAGTGAAATTAATGTAAAAGAGTTTGTAGAGGAGACTGTTGAAACTCTGTTTATTCATGATTATATTAGAGCAGTTACCGAAAATGGAGATATAGGTGGAGATTTCAAAGGTCGCTATAAAATTACTATGAGTTTTCCGTCTATAACTCGTTTCTAAAATGAAATATTCAAAATTTTAATACATTCTAAATGTTTATAACATTTGGGATGTATTTTTTTATTAAAAATAAAATTTTTTAAAAATCACACGTGATTTTTGCCACTTCTCGATGGTTTATATATAGGGGGATAAATTTTCTCCCAAGTATGAACATTGAAAAGTGAATAGTAGGAGTTAAGATACATTACTTATATGCTACGAGGAGTAGAAAGCCAAAAGAACTTCCGCATTTAGTGACAGAATGCAAAGGAATAAAATGAATAAAAAATATTCGATGGTAAGAATATCGGCGATAATCATATAAGGAAAATAATGATACTTGTGCCTGGCTAACGTGATGTAAAGGGGTACTTGCCTCAGGTGGGGCGAAAGCGAATGATAACGATTCGACTTATGAGGGTGCTTACTAACACCTGTCTTAATTCTGTAATTTTTTTAAAGAAGATATGAGTACAGCTTTATGTTGGTAATAAATTTATAGATATAAAAGTGTACTCATAGAAATGGAGGTATGAAAAATGGTATATGAAATTTTAGAAAATAATGTGAATGAATTTGATGGTAAATTAGTGGAGTATTCTTTGCAAATTAAAATTTTAAATCACTTAAGAAAAAATAACAAAATAGAAGATAAAGTATATAAAAAAGTAAAATCTAGAATTGAAAAGAATTATTCAAATTAACTTCGCACCTTTGATGAAATATAGAAATTAATTTAGTATAAACACAATATAAAAAGGAGGGGTAATAATGAGAATTGAGGTAATAAAAAAGAAAGACGGAAGAATAAATAGAACCAATGGACTGATTATTAATACTAGATTAAGGGTAACGGCATATTGTAGAGTTAGCACAGATTCATTAGACCAGTTAAATAGTTATGAATCACAGAAAAAATATTATAAAGAAAAAATAACAACAAATTCTGAATGGACTTTTGTAGGCATATATGCTGATGAAGCAATATCAGGAACCGTAGATTATAAAAGAACGGATTTTATGAGAATGATACAAGATGGCTTAGAAAATAAATTTGATGTTATATTAACTAAATCTATATCAAGGTTTGCTAGAAATACAGTTGATACATTAAAGTACGTTAGAATGTTAAAAGAAAAAAATGTCGCAGTTATATTCGAGGAAGAAAATATTAATACTTTAGAAATGTCAGGAGAGTTACTACTTACTATATTAAGTTCTGTTGCTCAACAAGAAAGTGAAACAATATCATCACACGTAAAACTTGGCT
>CALXZO010000030.1 GCA_944393265.1 uncultured Clostridia bacterium
TAAATGCTTTGAATGTAGCATTAGCCAGTATTGTAAATACTTTCGCTCCATCGATATCAATCCTTCTTAGTATCCTTACTAATATAATATAACAGAGCTTTTGCAACAAAAACATGTTGAAAAGCCCTGTAACATTAGCACTTCCTATTTTTACCAGATAATAATTTTGTTATCTCTCCTATCGAATATATATCTAGCGTATTCATTGCTCTTGTAACTGCTACATAAAGAAGTTTAGTATCTATCTCAGAATCTGTGTAATTTTCACTATTTGCATCAACTATTACTACCGCATCAAATTCTAAACCCTTTGATAAGTACGAAGGTACAATACTTATACCTCCATTATATTCTGCATCTTTATCAGAAATTATATGGATATTCTCATTATTAAGGCTAGCATACAACTCATTACACTCTTCAACCGTTTTGCAAACTAAAGCAATATTTTTAAAATCTTTATCTTTAAATTCCTCGAGCCTTTTTTGAATCTGCAATACCATTTCCTCTTGATCTTCAAATTCTTTTATTGTAACGGGCTCTCCATTTTTCATTACTGGTTCACCAAGAGAACAATTAAGAGTATCTACTAAATGCAATATTATGTTGTTTGCTACATTCATAATTTCTTCTGTTGTTCTATACGTTTTCTTTAATGTTAAATACTGAGGCTCATTTTCTTCGCCAAAAACTACTCTCATTGTTTTTTGCCAATTTTGGGTCCCTCTATAATAATATATACCTTGTGCTAAATCGCCTAATATGGTTAAGGAATTGCTTTTTACTATTTTCTTAAAGATAAAAAATTGAAATTCACTAAAATCTTGTGCTTCATCGATTACGATATGTTTTAAATCAAACTTTGTTTTTATTCCATGAATCATATATTTGATATACATCAGTGGCGCAACATCTTCCATTTCTATCATACCGCGTCGCCTATTATCATTAAAAGTTTTTTTGATATATCGTATTTCATCTATCGGAATTCTACCAACAGTTAATATTTCCAAGTAGTCATTTATAAATTCTTCATAATACTTTATTGGTGACATTATTTTATGGTTTGAAAAAAATGCCGTAACATATTTTTTTACATCCTTTGTTACTTGTTTCATAAGATTATCTGCTTCATCATAAGCTTCTCTAATTAATGCAAGCGACATCTCTTTTGGCATATCTTCTGCCTTAATCTTTGCCACCTTGTACTTTCTCTCACTTTCAATGTCCTGTATAATTTCTCCATTGTGCATCATTACGGAATTTTTAAGATGTTTAGATATTTCTTCAATACGCCTGCAAATTGGCAAGTTGCCATATTCTCTATAGAATAAATATCCAATCTCCTGCTTCGTCATAAAGACATATTTGCCTATTTTAAAATCTTCATCAGGGAGAATTCTCTTTTCAATTTCGTAAATATATTCTTCTAATATATTTTTATATCTAATAGAAGATTTAAATTTCGAAGCCTCCACTATTGTTTCACAATGTTTTTTTTCAGCCTCAGATTTATTATTACTAATGAGTCTTGCAAGCTTTTTGTTTGGTTCTTCTATCTCAAACTCTTCACCAATTACTTCAAATGCAATTTCTTCATATGTGCTTTGACCAACTCTATCAACTCCAAGATCAGGCAAAACATTTGAAATATAATTTAAGAAAAATTTATTTGGGGCTATTATTAAGAATTCTTCTGGGAAAAAATGTTTATCATAATTATATATTAAATATGCTATTCTATGTAGAGCAATTGTTGTTTTTCCACTTCCGGCAACGCCTTGTACAATAAGCGGTTTCCACATATCTGCTCGTATAATCTTATTTTGCTCAGCTTGAATAGTTGAAATAATATTTTTAAGTCTAGTATCAGAATTTGCAGACAAGAACGGTTGTAGCATTTCATCATTTGTAGTTATGTCTATATCTAATACATTTTCTAAATCACCATTTTTGAAAAAATATTGCCTCTTTAATTTTATTTCTCCGCTCTATAGTTCCCGCAGGACAATTATAGCTTGCACTACCTAAACGCCCTTCATAATATAAATCTGCAATGGGTGCTCTCCAGTCAACTACAACTTGTTCAAGAGTATTGTGGTCTGTAATTATAACTTTTCCTAAATAAAACTTTTCAATATTGTTAGTTCCACCTTCCACGAAGTCAACCCTAGCAAAATATGGGTTTGGTCTAATCATCTTTAAATTCTTTGTACGCTGATTAAATCGTTCTCTAAGCGCTGCTTTCATGAAATCATCAGCATAGTCATCAAAGTCATAATCTTCGAATCCACGCTCTATTCTTTCTTCGTTTTCTTTTATCTCCTTATCAATATATCTTTGCGTTTTTTTCAGTTTTTGTCTTTCTTCCTGTTCTTCTTCCCTAGAAATATTCAAAGTGCTTCCCCCTTTCATATGAACTAAAACGAAAAAGATTATATCATTTCTTTTTTTCGTTTTCAATAGATATGTTAGACACGGGGACGGAGTTTTTGTCTATATAGTTTGAAGTTTTTACCCAAGGCGGACTGCTTTTTAGAAGTATGTTATGACCTTTAATCACAAACACGGACAAGGTCAACAAAAAGATTAATGTTAAAGTCCCGTGAACTTCTGTATGTTTTTAATGCTATTCTGTGCCCCATAACTACACAGACAAAAGCTCTGCCCCAATGTCTATTGTTTTGCAAGTAATATACCGTTTTTTTGTGCATATACATTTAATCTAAAAATATTATTAGGTGTAAGAACATTGTCCGCAATAACTTCTATGTAATTTGATGTATGGCCTCTTTTATCATCTTCAAATAAAACGTCAATTTGCTTTCCAATATATTGTTTAGCAAAGTTTTCCTCATTTTTAGCCGACATTTGAAGTAGCTTGTTACTACGTTCTTCCTTGATATTACCATCAATTTGCTTAGGGAAACCAGCCGCTTTTGTACCTATCCTAGGCGAATATTTGAAAATGTGCATTTTAGAAAATTGTATTTCCTCTAGAAATTTATAAGTACTGTTAAACTCTTCTTCTGTTTCACCTGGAAATCCGACTATGATATCTGTGGTTAGCGATACTTCATTAATATTTTCCCTTAGCAACTTAGTAATATTCTTAAAATCAGCTGTATTATATCTTCTGTTCATGCGTTCAAGAACCGTGTCACAACCGCTTTGAAGTGATAAGTGATAATGATTGCAGACTTTATTTAACTTTTTTATTCTATTTACGAATTCTGGTGTTATAATTAGGGGTTCCAAAGAACCGAAGCCTAATTCTTTCTATACCATCCATATCATTAATCTTCTCAAGTAAATTAATAAGGGAAACTTCTTTACCTAGGTCTTTTCCATATGATGATATATGTATCCCTGTTATAACAATCTCTTTTATTCCGGTCATTACAACTCGGCTTACTTCTTCTATTATATCGTTTATCTGCCTGCTACGAACCGGGCCACGCGCATACGGTATGATACAATATGTACAGTATCTATCACAGCCGTCTTCGATTTTTATTTCTGCTCTTGCTTTATCAGTAAAGGCAGTACTTCCCCATTCAGAATATCTTCGTTCTTGCATAACATCAGAGACATTTAACCTCTTTTTTTTCTGATTTATATAGTCATCTACCACTTGTACTATTTTTCTTTTATCGTTTGTCCCTAATATTAAATCTATTTCTTTTATCTTTTCAAGATCTTTTTGAGCAACCTGCGCATAACAACCTACCGCACAAAGAATAGCATTTTGATTAATCTCTTTTGCACGCCTTAATATTTGACGCGACTTTCGTTCGCTCATATTTGTTACAGTACACGTATTCACAATATATATGTCTGCATATTCGTCATAATCTACTATTTCATAATTTGCTCTTCTAAATAGTTCAATCATTAAGTTTGTTTCATACTGATTAACCTTACAACCGCAAGGTATAAAATGCAACTTTCATTTTTGCCTCCATTCATTATCTACAAGTAGTTAATCTGCTACTAACGTAATTAAATTTATCTCAGGTTTGTTAAATAATCTAAATCCTTTAGTTCCTATTCCAGCGCCCCTACTTACAACCATTTTCGCATTTTCATACTCATATATACCTTCGCTATACTCTGGGAAAAAAGTTCTCTCTGGAGAAAATAATGCTCCAACGACGGGAAGCCTTACCATGCCTCCATGTACATGCCCAGAAAAAACTAAATCTGCTCCCCATTTTGAATACTCCTCGAAGTGTTTCGGGTTATGAGTCAGAAGTATATTGTATTCTGATTTATCAGCCTCTCCTATTAGCTTTGAAATTATTTCTTCTTTTAAAATACTTTCATTAGTTCCATCAGAAAAATAATATTTGGAATTATACCATAATCCATACAAGTTAATTATATCATTTCCTTTTGTTAGCTGTACCATCTCATTATTGAGAACTATAACATCGTGTTTTTCTAAATAGTCAAATAATTCTTTCCTCTTTTCATTAGGTATATCTTGTTCATGATTTCCAGTAATAAAAAACATTTTATAACTTTGGGAAATGCTTTCTACAAGATTATAGAATATGGTATAGTCCGTATCCTTAGCATTAACCATGTCTCCAGTCATAACTATTATATCTGGGTCGGCTTCATTAATTTTTAAAATAAGGTTTGCATTATTTTCTCCAAACTCTTTGCTATGCAAGTCTGATAATTGCAGTATTTTATAATTATTAAAAGCATCAGGTATTTCATCCGAATATACCTCTGATTTCGTTATACCTATGGTTTCATTATCTATATAAATTCTAATTCCTAATAAAGTAAAAATTATTATAAAAGAAATATGCACTAAAACTTTTTTGTTAGATTGTTTTTTCAAAATATAATTCCTCCTAATGTATAAAATTAGGATGGGTCTATCCCATCCTAATCGCTTTAATTTTCTGCAAAGAATTGTGCGCTCATTACATCTCCAAATTCAACAGTTGTTTCCTTCGTCATCAATTTATACATTCCACCTTTGAAAAGACTGTACGCTTCATATAGTTCAGGAATCAATACACTCTTATCGTATGTTTTCAATAGTCTTTCAGCAACATTTTCTTTATCTTGAGTTGCTGCATGATTCAATATAATTGTTGAAACGTTTGGATATGAATTAACAACATCTAAGGTATCATTGTAATATCCATGTGATGAAAATCCCAACAAATGATAAGTAGTACATTTTTTGACATACCTTCTACCATGCATCTCACAAATTGCATTCTTAGCTGTTTTATGCAATATTGTGCTTGGGCTTGTTGGATACGTCCACCCACAAAATACAAAAACAAAATCTTCTCTTTGTATCCCGTTAATGAAATAGTCAACTACTCGACCGCCATTACCATTTGCAGAAGAAGTAATTATCACTCGCGGAGCCTTACCGTGCAAAATTTCACAGATATGGTCTGAATGTTTTTTTATTACTCTAAATTTTTCAACGCTAAAGGGATCTTTTCCCAAATCCTTAAACCATATGTTCTCCGACGCTGAGTTATACATGAGTTGATAGTTTCTCAACTCTTTTAACGTTAGCGGCGAGTCAATCAATAGTTCTACTCCTGAGTTACTCTTTTTCAGCTTATTCATCAAATAAACAAGCATTGCATTTCTATCAAGCGAAAACCCAACAAGAATAACATGCTTCCTATGCCTAATAGAATCCTTTATTATCTCGTAAAGCCTTTGAGTAGATTCTTCCAGAGTCTCTTCGGGCTCTTCTACACCATGTATCGTCTCAAGCAATAAGCAATCCGTTTTTTCATTGCAATAGCCATCATGGGCTCGATACAACAGAGAATTTCGTGGACCAACATCGCCCGAAAAGGCCATACAATATTTTTCATTATTCGTATCTAATATTGTAAGTTCTGCCCTAATAGCACCATTTTGGTGCGTAGTAGGAATAAACCTACATTTGACACCAGGACATATTTCAAACTCTTTGAATAAAGGTTTTGAATGAACTAGTATCATCAAGTCATTGAGCATGTTGTTTCTATTAATTATCTCTTCAACCTCTTCCAAGCAACTATTAAAAGTTTGCATTTCTCTATGTTGACTTGCACTCCTTCTTTTTGACAGCAGCTTTGCTTCTATGAGCCGCATCACCTTTCGATGAGTTCTAATTGTTACCACTTCACCATTGCTGGCACTTATCTTTTCCGCATCTACAAGAATTGGGAACATCAGCTTTGCTGTATTACTCGTACAATATATTTTGCCGTTAAATCCATTTTCGTAAAGCATGGGCAGTGCGCCAACATGGTCAAAGTGAGCATGTGTCAATATCACAAAATCAATTTTAAATGAATTTATGAAGAGTGGATCATAAGTACTATCAGTTTCACCTTGTACACCACCGCATTCGATTAGTCCATATTTCACCTCACCTGTTGAGAAAGCTATTTTAAGTAATGCTAAAGATCCGGTAATCCTATCGCCTGCACCACCTAAGAAAAGTATACTAACATTCGGATACCTGCTCCGTGCAAAATCTTCAACCACAAATAACACCTCCATACAAATTATTCGAAGGTCATAAAAGCTTTAAACACGCTCATTTTATATTAGATTATGTCAAAAAGCAAGCACTTTATCAATTATATCAATTTTCTTTATACACATTGAAAACAATATTATTGGTACTCAACAACGTCTATCCATTTTGCCAAAAACTCTTGCTCTTCCTCTTTATTTTTAGTCATCTGCGAAGCTGCAACTATTGGCACACAACGTAAAATATCTTTTTTAGAAATACCCGACTTTTGAGAAAACAAGTCTAAATATTGTTCTGACATCTTATTTTTATCCTCCATATTAAAAAGCAAATATGTTCTAGCTACGTCAAACACAGGGCTCCCTTGCGTTACATGTGACCAATCAATTATAAATACTTTATTATCATTACTTATAATAATGTTTGATGGATTATAATCGCCATGACAAACACAATCACCAGTTGGCATTCCTTCTAATCTATGAAGGAGGTCAAATTTAGTAGTCTCATTAATATTAACAGCATTTGATATCTTTCTTTTCATTTTATCTTCAACTCTACTTAAAAGTGGAGACTTTTGGCGCAATATTTCTAACTGCGTATCTACGAAAAGCTCCATGTATTCGTCATTTTTCTCAGGATGTTCATTCATAAGCTCTTCTAACGTAGTTCCTTCTATATGCTCTGAAATAAGCGCCCATCTATTCTCTATCTTTGTAACTTCAAGAAGTGCAGGAATATTTAAGCTTGTTTCTTCCACTCTTGCTTGGTTTATAGCCTCATTTAAAATATCTGATTTCGAATAATTTTCAACAAATAATTTTATGGTTCTACCATTATCTTTATATACAATTTTGGTTGGTCTTTCAGCAATTATTTTTTCAAAGTTCATTATTTTTCACCTCCATAATAAGCTTTCAAATACATTTCTTTAATTTCACTTATTAGCGGATATCTAGGATTTGAAGTCGTACATTGATCATCAAATGCCTGCTTTGACATATCATCCAAAGTATCTAAGAAGTATTTCTCTTCAACGTTATATTCTTTTATAGTATTCTTTATTCCAATTTTCTCTTTTAGTTCATTAATTTTTCTTATTAAGTTTTCTACTTTTTCTTCATCAGATGTGCCCGTAAGTCCAAGAAATTCTGCTATTTCAGCATATCTTCTTAAAGTGTGCGGATGATCGTATGCAGGGAAAGTCCCCATTTTTGCAGGAATCTCAGAACTATTAAATCTAATCACGTACTCGATTAATAAGGCATTTGATAATCCATGTGCAATATGATGAAATGAACCAAGTTTATGTGCCATTGAATGGCACACTCCTAAAAAGGCATTCGCAAAAGCCATTCCTGCCATAGTTGCAGCATCTGCCATTTTTTCTCTCGCCACAGGATCTTCAGCACCATTCTCATATGCACGTGGTAAATAGTCAAATACTAGCTTCATCGCACGAAGCGCTAGCCCATCTGTATAATCTGTTGCCATCATTGAAACATATGCTTCTAGTGCATGTACTAATGCATCTATTCCAGATGCGCTAGTAAGTCCTTTTGGTGCATTCATCATCATATCAGCATCAACAATTGCCATCTTTGGCATTAATTCGTAATCTGCAAGTGGATATTTTATTCCTGTATTTTCGTCTGTAATAACGGCAAAAGGAGTAACTTCAGATCCAGTTCCTGCCGACGTAGGAATTGCAATAAAATATGCCTTTTCTCCCATTTTAGGAAATACGTATACACGTTTTCTTATATCCATAAATCTCATTGCCATGTCCATAAAATCAACTTCTGGATGCTCGTACAAAACCCACATAATTTTCGCAGCATCCATAGCAGAGCCTCCTCCAAGTGTGATTATACAATCAGGTTCAAATTTACGCATTTCCTCTGCCCCAGCCTTTGCAGATGCAAGGGTCGGATCTGGCTCAACATCAAAGAAGGTAGTATGTTCAATATGTAATTCATCTAACTTATCTGTTATACATTTTGTATAACCATTTTTATAAAGGAAATTATCAGTTACAATAAAAACTTTTTTCTTATCTAAAACATCCTTTAACTCTTGAAGAGCAACTGGAATTGAACCTCTTCTTACATATACCTTTTCAGGTGCTCTAAACCACAACATATTATTTCTCCTTTCGGCAACAGTTTTTACATTAATTAGATGCTTTACACCAACGTTTTCTGAAACTGAGTTTCCTCCCCATGAACCACAACCAATAGTAAGAGTTGGTGGCAATTTAAAATTATATATATCTCCAATTCCTCCAAAAGACGAAGGTGTATTTACAAGCACCCTATACGTTTCCATGCGTCTTTCAAATATTTCTAGTCTATCTTTTCCAGCTATCTCATTTATGTATATAGATGAAGTATGTCCATGTCCACCATCGTTTACTAACTTGCTAGCCTTTTCTAAAGCATCCTCGAAAGAACTCGCTTTATACATTGCTAAAACAGGCGACAATTTTTCATGGGCAAACTCTTCAGATAAATCCGTACTTTCTACTTCACCAATTAATATCTTTGTATAATCAGGCACATCAATATCAGCAAGCTTTGCAATATTCACAGCAGACTGTCCAACAATTTTCGCATTTAATGCCCCGTTAGTCATAATTGTTTTTCTAGCTTTGTCTTTTTCAACATCATCTAAGAAATAGCATCCTCTATTTTTAAACTCTTCTTTTACTTTATCATATATAGATTCCGGAACCACAACAGATTGCTCTGATGCACAAATCATTCCATTATCAAATGTTTTCGAATGAATAATTGAATTAACTGCAAGAAGAATATCTGCAGACTCATCAATTAATGCCGGAACATTTCCCGGTCCAACACCAAGTGCAGGTTTTCCGCTTGAGTATGCTGCTTTTACCATACTTGGTCCACCCGTAGCAAGTATTATATCTGACTCTTTCATAACCGTAGTCGTAAGATCAATCGATGGCACATCAATCCAGTCTATTATTCCTTTAGGTGCTCCAGCAGCAACAGCAGCTTCAAGCACAACTTTTGCGGCTTCGATAGAACAATTTTTAGCTCTAGGATGAGGGCTAATAATGATTCCATTCCTAGTCTTTAATGCGAGTAATGTCTTAAAAATTACAGTTGATGTAGGATTAGTCGTTGGTATAACAGCTGCAATTAACCCAATAGGTTCCGCTATTTTTCTTATACCAAATGCCTTATCTTCCTCAATAATCCCACAAGTCTTTTCATCTTTATATTTATTATAAATATATTCAGATGCAAAATGATTCTTTATTACTTTATCTTCCAAAACTCCCATTCCAGTCTCTTTTACGGCCATTTCAGCAAGCGGTATTCTCATCTGATTCGCCTTACTTGCAGCAGCTAAGAAAATTCTATCTACCTGCTCTTGCGAAAAGTTTTTAAACTCATTCTGGGCTTTTCTAACATTATTCATAGCCTTAAGAAGAGAATCAATGGAATTAACTTCTTCTCTAATATTGTCCAAAATTTTACCTCCTTTGTAATTTAAATCACAAATATATTATCATTGATAAAATAAAAAAACAATAAATCTTTTGTATATCACGAACTTTTTGATAATTATTTTTTTGCATCAAAGAATATTATCAAGAGTCAATGTCTCTTGATTTTTTAATTTTTCTAAATCTATTTTTAATTTTTCAAAACTAATATCAAATTCTACTTTATTACCGCTTTTATAATAATTGCTACATTCTATTATCTTTTCTTGCGCGCTTGCAATACTCTCATGATACTGAATCATTACCCATACCTTCTGTTTTTCATTCCAAATATTATTTAACTCAGAAACATATTCTTTCTTCAACGTTTCCGAATGAGTTTCTATGCCTTGCCCCATGGTTTCTAATAAATCAATAATTTCACTTTCTGTTTTGTCAATATATTGGTGGATACAAAAATCTCCTCCAAACACGAGAATTAAAATAATAATTATTATAATTAGGTCTTTCATCTACCCTTCCCCTTTTTTAGTTTAGCCTGGCAATACACAGCTCCCGATTCGTCGCTCACAAATAAAAAAGTATCCTTTAGCTTTAAATTATTCTCTTTCAATTTCTTATTTAGCCACTCCATTTCGTATCCCAAAGAAAATAAATTACTTTTATATAATGTTCCATCCATAATAATAATCCTAGGATACCCTACATAATCTGAATTTATATTCATATCGCCTACAGTAAGAACATTTTTCTCCGGCTTAGGTATAACGCTTATTTCACCACTTGTTTCAAGTATCGCATAATCTACATCTTGTATATTGGAGTATCCCGCGACCCTCATTTGCTCTAACAAGCCATCAACAGTATATTTTTGTGATATAAGATTTTGTTCATTTATCTTACCCTTACTTATTAAAACTGATGGCTTGCCAGAAATCAATTTATGAAAGAATAAAAATTTAATATTTAAGTATGATAATACTAGTTGACCAACAAGTAAGCTTAATATAGGTACAATCCCTTGAAGAATTGGCGTCCCAACATCTTCCATGGGTACACTTGCGACATCAGCAATAATTATTATTACAACAAGCTCAAACGGTTGCAACTGTCCAACTTCTCTTTTACCCATAAGCCTAACTGCAAGTAAAACGAAAGTATAGATAATAATAGTTTTTATAAAAGTGGTAGTCAAAAAATCACCTTCTACAAAAATAATTTAATATTATTTTTGTACACGTGAAAAAAAATATACAAAAATATTTTTATACCCTCATAATTTTCTCTTCGTCACCAATATTTTATAAAAAAATGTATATTTTAAATAAGATTGATAATAATTATTAATATAAAGGAGGTAATTAATAATGGATAATAAAGCAAAGAATTCTTCAAACCAAATGTCTGCAGGTGCCATTTTTGCAAGATTTATTACTTCAGCAATCGTGCTTGCAATAACTGCCTTTTTCACGCCAGGTTTTGAAATAGCTTCATTTTGGACTTTAATAATAGCTGCTATAGTATTAACTATTATGGACTATTTAGTAAATATGATTATAGGAGTTGAAGCAACTCCGTTTGGTAGAGGAATAATAGGTTTTATCGTTTCTGTGATAATTTTATATGCTACTCAGTTCTTTGTATCGGGATATTCAATAAGTTGGATTTCAGCAATAATTGGAGCACTAATATATGGAATAGTTGCATCTATTGTACCAGGTAAACAAGCAATGTAGATTGAAAAAACATAGTAAAAAGAGAACTTATAAAATTTAAGTTCTCCTTTTACTTTTATTTCATAGGAAAGTAATCAAAAATTAACGAATTATGTTGCCAAATACTTTCTATATAAAACAACAAAAATCTTT
>CALXZO010000031.1 GCA_944393265.1 uncultured Clostridia bacterium
AGGCATATAATAATCTCCTACCAAAGTATAACTTATTCCTGTTTTTTCATCTACAATTTCCTTTTTCAATTCTTTACTATTCATAACAAACCTCCTAATTATTTTATAACTAAGCCTAATTTTACAACTGGATTTTTCTTTGCTAAGAAAACTCCTTTAATTTCAATACTTTTTGGAATTATGTGTAATTTATTTCTACCGTTCTGGAATGTTACTTCGGTGTGTACAGTAGATTTAGAAACACCAAATTTCTTTGCAGCGCCTCTAACAGTATCTTTAGAATCTATAATATATTGTGCTAATTCAATGGCACGTTCCTCAATGTAGATTTTTTTCACGAAAAAACCCCCCTTGATAAGATGTTGATACATCTTATTCAGATATTGCTCGTATTAGAACGCCGAGTTTTCCGTATGAAATATAGGTCTTAACACTGTAATATTTTTACATCTAAATTTTATAATTACGTTAGATTTACAAAATTAAGAGTCTAAATTAATACTTGGTTCTATTAAAATGTATTAGCCCTGTAAAGATAGCTAAGCAGTAGCTATCCTAATATAGCAATCAAAACTGCATTTATTTCTTATTGGAAAAATTATTTTTAAAAATTAATATAAAAGTATATGTTTTATGATATAATCATTGAAAACTTTAATACTAAAGAGGTGTTATTTTTGAATTATGAAGTGGAAGAGTTTTGTTTTACAAGTTCGAACAAGGTAAATACTATTCACGGAAAGATTATTAAACCTGTTGGAGATAAATTTCGAGGTGTGTTTCAAATTTCGCATGGGATGTGCGAATATTTTGATAAGTATAAAATATTTATTGAATATATGACTAAAAATGGTTTTATCGTTTGTGGAAACGACCATATAGGTCATGGCAATTCTATAAATGATGAACAAGATATGGGTTACTTTTTGGAAAGAGACGGATATAAGTTTTTAATAAAGGATGTAAGACTTGTATATGAAATGGTTCATGAAAGATATCCTGATTTGCCGTATTATTTTTTCGGGCATTCAATGGGTTCTTTAATTTTAAGATGCTATGTTGCGAAGTTTGGTTCTTCTTTAGATGGTTTGATTTTATGCGGGACGGTTGGCCCTCAAGTATTGGCTGAGGCCGGAATCAAGTTGGCGAATGCTATTGCAAAGGCGAAAGGAGATCATTATCGAAGTAGAAAATTGTATGATTTATCACTTAATTTTGCCAATGTAAAGTTTATACCTGCAAAGACCAGGTTTGACTGGATTACGAGTGATGAAAATGAAATCAAGAGACGTATGAGTGATAAAAAAAGCGATTTTATCTTTACAGTTTCGGGTTTTTCAGATTTATTCCACTTGGTTAGCTTGGCAAATTCCCCACGTGTTGCGAAAACTATTCCAAAAGATCTTCCGATCTTTATTATTTCTGGTGCGTTAGATCCTATCGGAGAGAATGGTAAAGGAGTATCAAAAGTTGTTAAATTGTATAGGAGTGTTGGATTGACAAATATTAGATATAAATTATATCCGATGCTAAGGCACGAATTATGGAATGAAGTTAGAAAAGATGAGGTATATAATGATATAATAAAATGGATAGAAGAAGATAGTAAGAAGAATGTTTGAATTTAGGTGAAGTGAATGATTATTGCAAGTGTTTTTTTAGTGCTCTTTATTTTGGCATATATGGTGTATCATTTGTATTTAAAAGAATATATAGAAGTTACTATTGTTTTTAAAGCTCTTAGAAAAATTTTATTATCTAGAGATGCTCTTTTACTAAAGATATTGCCAGACGTTAAAAATAAGAAACTAATTGAAAAGGTGTTGAATTTAATAAATGAGAGAAAAGAAAAAAGCAAAATTTCATATGATGATGCAATTTATGCAGATGTTGAATTAAATAATGAATTAAAAAAAGTATATGAAGAAATAAATAAAATGAAAAAAAATGAGTTACAAGATGAGATTTTTAGGGGACTAGTTAGGCTTGAAAGACAGATTAAAAATTTGCGAGTTAAGTATACAATGGCAGTAGAACAGTATAATATGAGTTTAACAATTCACCCTAATGTTTGTATTAAATTGCTTCATATGAGACCACTTGAGGCATATGGAAATAAAAATAAGGAGGCACAAGATGGATAATAATGAGGAAAGAATTATATGTCCGGGATATAGTGAAACAGATAGTGATATAGAAACGAGTTTAAGACCTAAGAACTTAGAGGATTACGTTGGACAAGATAAGGTAAAAGAAAATTTAAAAATTTTTATAGAGGCAGCAAAAAAAAGAGAAGAATCGCTTGACCATACATTATTGTACGGACCACCAGGGCTTGGAAAAACAACTCTTGCTAATATTATAGCTAATGAAATGAATACAAACATCAGAATTACATCTGGGCCTGCTATAGAGAAGCCAGGGGATTTAGCAGCGCTTTTAACTAATTTGTCACCAGGTGATGTTTTGTTTATAGATGAAATTCACAGGCTAAATAGAAGTGTTGAGGAGATATTATATCCAGCATTAGAAGATTTTGCATTAGATATAATAATCGGAAAGGGGCCAAGTGCACGTTCTATAAGATTAGATTTACCTAAGTTTACACTAGTTGGTGCGACAACAAAGGCGGGTAACATATCATCTCCGCTTCGTGATAGGTTTGGAATAATAAACAGATTGGAATTATACAGTAATGTTGAACTAGAAAAAATAGTGGCACGTTCAGCTGGAATTTTAAAGATTGATATAACTGAAAAAGGTGCAGCAGAAATTGCATCGAGATCTAGAGGAACGCCTAGAATTGCAAATAGATTGCTGAAACGAGTTAGAGACTTCGCACAGATTACAGCTGATGGAGTCATAACAGATGAAGTTGCAGATAAGGCTTTGAACAGTTTGGAAATAGATAAGTTAGGATTAGATAATATAGATAGAAGGATGCTAGATACTATAATTAAAAAATTTGCTGGTGGTCCTGTTGGAGTTGAAACGTTAGCGGCGGCAATTGGAGAAGACATTAATACGATAGAAGACGTGTATGAACCATACTTAATGCAAGTTGGATTTATAAATAGAACGCCACGCGGAAGAACAGCAACAAGAGATGCATATAAGCACATGGGAATAAAAGTTAGAGAAGAATATAAACAGGAGGAGTTATGAAATTATTATTACATACATGTTGTGCGCCGTGCTCAACGTACGTCGTAGACAAGCTTAGAAAAGATGGATATGATAATATAACGGCATATTGGTATAATATAAATATACATCCGTATACGGAATATAAAGCAAGACTTGATACTCTAAAACAATATTCGGAGATGATAGACCTACCACTTATAATTGAAGATAATTATGGAATTAGAGAATTTACTAAAAATGTTATTAATAATATTGATGGACGTTGTGGTTTTTGTTATTTATCTAGACTTGAGCAAACGGCTAAATATGCAAAAGAAAATGAATATGATGCTTTTTCAACAACGCTTTTAGTAAGTCCATATCAAAAGCATGAAATGATAATAGAAATAGCAAATCAAGCTGCAAAAAAATATAGTGTTGAATTTATATATCAAGACTTCAGGGAAGGATTTAGAATAGGGCAACAAATGGCAAGAGATGCTGGGCTATATATGCAAAAGTATTGTGGGTGTATTTATTCAGAGGAAGATAGATATAGTAAGCAAATAAAAAAAGATAAAGAATGTATATAAGGAGTGGATTATATATGGAAAGAATTATTCCAGAAAAATTAAAAATAGGTGATGAAATAAGAATAATTGCACCTTCAAGGAGCATGAAAATTTTAGGAGAAGATGTAATCAAAATTGCAAAAGAAAGACTAGAACATATGGGATATAAAGTTTCATTTGGAAAAAATGTTATGAGTTTAGTTAATGAAGATTTTGGCTGTGGAAGTATATCAGATAGAATAGAAGATATTCATGAAGCTTTTAGAGACAAAAATGTTAAAGCAATTTTAACTGTAATAGGGGGCTACAATATAAATCAACTATTAGATTATATAGACTTCAAATTAATAAAAGAGAACCCTAAAATATTTTGTGGGTTTTCAGATATAACAGCTTTAAGTAATGCAATTTATTCAAAAACAGGATTAGTTACATATTATGGACCTCATTTTTCTAGCTTCGGCATGATACATGGATTTGATTATACATTGAAGTATTTTAAAGAAATGTTAACAGAATCTAAAGAAGTGATGATAGAAAGTTCAAATGACTGGAGCGACGATTCATGGTATAAAGATCAAGAAAATAGAGAGTTTATAAAAAATGATGGAATGAAAGTAATAAATCATGGAAAAGCAGAAGGTACAATAATAGGAGGAAATTTATGTACATTAAATTTATTACAAGGAACTGAATATATGCCTAACGAAGAAAATATAATTCTTTTCTTAGAAGATGACGACCTTGTTAAAAACGAATTTGTTAGAGAATTTGATAGAGATTTGCAATCTTTAATACATTCTATGAGAGGAAAAAATATAAAAGGACTTGTGATAGGAAGAGCTGAGAAAGAAGCTAATATGACAAAAAATAAGTGGATAGAAATAATTGAAACAAAAAAAGAATTAAAAAACATACCTGTTATTATAAATGCAAACTTTGGACATACAACTCCTATTTTTACTTTCCCAATTGGAGGTTATGCAAGCATTGATACATCTACTAATATTAAGATAAAAATAAATGATTAAATAAATTATAAAGTATATAAGAATTTTAGTAGAAAGAGTAGGGGAAGTTTAAATAATACCACAGATTTAAATTTTTTGAAGTTATTAATATGATAAACACAAGAATAAATAATGTATATAAAAAATACAAATTAATAAAAAGGATGGTAAAAACTTGAACCAATTAGAAGATTTAAGAGATTTAATAATTTATCAAAGTCAAAATAACGAAAATGTATATGTTGAAGTTCTGTATAATGAAGAAGATTTTTGGTTGACACAAAAGTCAATGTCAAAATTGTTTAATGTAGCAGAAAATAATATAACATATCATTTACAAAATATATTTAAAACAAAAGAATTAGAGAAAGAAGCAGTTACTCAAAAAATTAGAGTAACTGCTTCGGATGGAAAAAAATATAATACAAATTTTTATAGTTTAGATGCTATTATAGCAGTTGGATATAGAGTGAATTCTAAAGAGGCAACAGATTTCAGAATTTGGGCAACAAAAACTTTAAAAGAATACATAAAAAAAGGTTTTGTTTTAAATGATGAGCTATTAAAAAATGGTCCAAAATTTGGAAAAGATTACTTCGATGAATTATTAGTTAAAATAAAAGAAATTAGAGCAAGTGAGAGAAGATTTTATCAGAAAATAACTGATATATACAAAGAATGTAGTTTTGATTATGACAAAAATAGTGAAACGACAAAAGAATTCTACAAAAATGTTCAAAATAAGTTACATTTTGCTATTACTGGTATGACAGCTTCTGAAATAATTTATAATAGAGTAGATAGTAAAAAAGAAAATATGGGATTAACGACTTGGAAAAATGCACCAGACGGAAAAATACTTGAAACAGATGTAACAATAGCTAAAAATTATCTTTCGAAAGAAGAAATTAAAGAATTAAATAATCTAGTATCAATGTATCTTGATTATGCCGAAAGACAAGTTAAATTAGGCAAGATTATTTCAATGCAAGAATGGAAAGAAAAGTTAGAAATATTTTTAAAAATAAATGAATACAACATTTTAAAAGATAATGGAAAAATAAAGAGGGAAATAGCAGATAAGTTGGCTTTAGATGAGTATAAAAAATATAGAGTTATACAAGATAAAAACTATATTTCAGACTTTGATGAGCTGGTTATAGAAACAAAAAACTTAAACAATATTTAAGCAATATATAACGTTAATCTTATATAATTTCATAATAAAAATTACTATATTATGATATAATTTTGATTAGTTATAGGGGAAAGTATATATTTTTACCACAAAAATGAGCAACCTCTTATAACTGTGGGAAAATATTGATTTTTTAGATACTTACAAAACAGCAACTTTGACGAATTGAAATAGACTTCAAAAGCGTTATTATCAAGTATTTAAACCAGTAGTGACAGGGTACACAATTATGTGTGGTTAAATAGGAAGAGTTGCGAGGAAGATAGATATGCTAAACAGATAAAGAGGGATAAAGAGAATAATATATTATTCCATTCTATGTAAAATAATGTTTTGATAAATATGAAAAGATTTGAAAAAGAAATAAAAAGATAACTAATAAGCTATACAAATAATATGAATTTTATAATTTATAAAAAGACAGAGAGTCAAAATAAGACAAACATAAAATTTGAAAGGAGATGAAAAATACTTGGAGAATAACATAATTGAAGATAACAAGATTATAATTTATAAAACAGATGATGGACAAGTAGAAATTGAAGTCCAACTTGAAGATGAAAATGTATGGCTTACACAAAATTCAATGGCAAAATTATTTGATACAACAAGAAACAATATAACTATGCATATAAAAAATATCTTTAATGAAAGAGAATTGCAAGAAAAATCAGTTAGTAAGGATTCCTTACTAACTGCTAAAGATGGCAAAAATTATAAAACAAAAGTATATAATCTAGATTTAATTATTTCTGTTGGATATCGTGTTAAATCTATTAGAGGTACACAATTTAGAGTTTGGGCAAATAAATTAATAAAAGAATATTTAATCAAAGGATATAATTTGAATGTTAGGAGATTCAAGAATAATGGTGGAGAAACATACTTTGAAGAACTATTAGAAAAAATTAGAGATATTCGTTCATCAGAAAAAGTCTTTTGGAGAAAAATTTTAGATATCTATGCTACAAGTATTGATTATGATGCGAAAGATGAAAAAACAAAAGAATTTTTTAAAACAGTTCAAAACAAGATGCATTATGCAGTACATGGAAATACTGCAGCAGAAGTGATTTTTAATAGAGTAGATAGTAAAAAAGAGAATATAGGATTAACTAATTTTAAAGGAAATATGCCTACAAAATCTGAAACAGAAATTGCAAAGAATTATTTATCAGAGAAAGAATTGGATATGCTTAATCGTATGGTATCAGCATATTTGGATGTAGCTGAAATTAATGCACTAAATATGCATGCTATGACAATGCAAGATTGGATAAAAGAATTAGATGGATTTTTAACTATGACACATAAAGATATATTAAATGGACTTGGAACTATTTCACATGAAAAGGCATTAGAAAAAGCTCATCAAGAATATTATAAATATATGAAAACTCATTTAACACAGGTAGAAAAAGATTATCTAGAGATTATGGGAGAAGATATAAAAAAATTAAATTAATAATAGAAAGGTATATATTTTTACCACAAAAAGAGTAATCTTTTATAACTGTAAGGGAATGTTAACTATTTAGATATCTACAAAACAACCATTTTGATGAATTGATGTAGGTCCTAAAAGCTAATATGAAAAGACTACAAAAAATTACTTTATAAATAATTTTGATTAAAATTAAAAGAGGTGTGAAAAATGAATCAGAAAGAGGATGTTGATGTAAATAAATTATATGGTGCAAGTAGCATTATATCTAAAGAAGAGTTTTTAACAAAATATAAAGTAAGTAAAAATCGGGCTTTTAAATAGTCAAGTAAAAGAAAATATTTTGAATTTCGGCTTAAATGAGATAAGACAAGCAAAACCCAAAAAATGGTATCATTATTTTCTAGAAAGTTTGCTAACACCATTTAATTGTATATTAATAGGTATTGCTATTATTTTAGTATATACAGACATATATTTAGCTCCTGAACCAAATTATGCAAATATAATTGTAATTGCAATACTGGTTGTAGCAAGTACGTTATTGGAGTTTTTTGAGTCGTATAAATCAAATAAAGCAGCTGAGAAACTAAAAGAAATGGTTGCTGCAACAGCAACAGTAATAAGAGACGGAAAAGAAGAAGAAACACCAATTAAAAATATAACAATAGGAGATATTGTTGTATTGTCGGCAGGTAGCATAATACCAGCAGATTTAAGAATTATAGAAGCAAAAGATTTGTATGTAGGACAATCTTCACTAACAGGAGAATCAGATAGTGTTAAGAAAACGGTTGAATTAGAAGATAAAAATGGCGAGATAGATAATATTTCAGATTTAGATAATATATGCTTTATGGGAACAAATGTTATATCAGGCTCTGCAAAAGGTGTAGTTATAAAAACAGGAGACTCTACCTACTTTGGAAAAATTGCAGATACAATTAACTCTGGAAAAGAAAAAACAGCATTTCAAAAAGGTATTGAAAGTATCAGTAGGCTATTAATTAAATTTATGCTTATTATGATACCATTAGTTTTTATTATAAATGTTGAAAAACACGATATTGTATTGGCATTTACATTTGCAGTTGCAATAGCTATTTGTATAACACCATTATTGCTACCAGTAATCTTGTCATCAAGTTTATCTAAAGGTGCTGTTAGAATGTCTAAAAAGAAAACCATAGTTAAAAAATTAGATGCCATACAAAACTTTGGAGCAATGAATATACTATGTACAGACAAAACAGGAACTTTAACAGAAGATAGAATTGTACTTGAAAGATATTTAAATATAAATGGTGAAGAAGATAAAAGAATTTTAAAACATGCTTTTTTAAATTCTTATTTTCAAACTGGGTTAAAAGGAAATATTGATGAGGCTGTTATAAAAAGAGCACTGGAAAATGATATGGAAGAACTTACAAAAAAATATACAAAAGTAGATGAAATACCATTTGATTTTTCTCGTAGAAGATTGTCAATAGTAGTAACAGATGGAACTAAAAAGCAATTAATAATTAAAGGTGCTGTTGAAGAAATTTTAGATATATGCACAATGGTTGATTATAAAGGACAAGTAAGTCAAATAACAAAAGATATAAAGGAAAATATAAAGAAGCTTACCAAAAATCTAAATGAAGAGGGTTTAAGAGTTATTGCAGTATGTCAAAAAAATGATATTGAGAATATAGAAAATTTTGATGTGTCAGATGAAAAAGAAATGGTATTACTTGGTTTTATAGGATTTTTAGATCCACCAAAAGAAACTGCAAAAGAATCAATCACAAAACTTAATAATGCAGGAATAAGAGTGATGGTACTTACAGGAGATAATGCAGAAGTAACAAGATGTGTATGTAATAAAGTAGGAATAAATTCTAAAGAAATAATTTTAGGGAGTAAAATAGACAAACTTTCAGATACAGGTTTGTTAAGATTATTGAAGAAAAATAATATATTTGCAAAACTTTCTCCAATTCAAAAAGCAAGAATTGTAAGAGTTTTAAAACAATCTGGAAATATAGTTGGATATATGGGTGATGGTATAAATGATAGTCCGGCACTTACAAATTCGGATGTTGGAGTTTCAGTAGATACAGCAGTAGATATAGCAAAAGAAACAGCAGACATTATATTGCTAGAAAAAGATTTGAATGTATTATTTGATGGAGTAACAGAGGGAAGAAAAACATTTGCAAATTTAATGAAATATATAAAAATGGCAACAAGTTTTAACTTTGGAGAAGTTGTTTCTGTAATTATAGCAAGTGCATTTTTACCGTTCTTACCAGAAACACCAATACAATTATTAGTGGAAGGACTATTGTATGATTTTGGGCAAATGACTATACCTTTTGATAATGTAGATAAAGAAATGATAGAAAAGCCAAAGAAATTAGAAATAAAGAGCTTAAAAAGATTTATGCTATTTATGGGACCAATAAGCTCAATATTTGATCTAGTAGTCTTTGCAGCTCTATGGTTTGGATTTATGGTAAGAGATGCGGCACATTTCCAAACAATATGGTTCACTTATAGCATATTTTCAAATTTAGTTGGAATGCACATTATAAGAACTGAAAAAATACCGTTTGTCCAAAGCAATGCACACAAAGCAGTATATACTTCATCTATATTGTTAATAATAGTTGGAATATTAATACCATTTACACCACTAGGTGCAGCAATAGGACTTGTACCAATAGAAATTAAGTATATTTTCTTGATATCTGGAGTTACTTTCTTATATTGTATATTAGCAAGTATTGCTAAAAAGATATACATTAGAAAGTATCATGAATGGATATAATAGAATCTTATATTGAATTTTTGTTTACTATCGTACATGCTAAGTTACACGTATTATTAGAGAAGATAAGAGATATACGTTCATTTGAAGAAGTTCCTTGGAGGAAGATTTTAGATATTTGTGCAACAAGAGTTGATTATGATGCAAAAATATTACTTTGTTGTGATTTGTGGATATGGATTGGTATTTAGAAGTCCTATTTACATAATCTTTACAAAAGCATAAATTAGTGATATAATATGCATGCTGTCAATGTACAATGAGAAGGAGGAAGTAATTTCTGAATTTAATTAGTAGCACAGATTTTGTGCGAGTAATCATGTTCGAGATGCTTCTATTCGAAGGTGTACTGCAGACAAATAAGGATAACAGGAGGAAACGGAGAAATGTTTAGCAACATAGGCACAACACCGGGAAACGAAAACTTGAATAGGCACAGGTATAACCAATATAACCAGGCGTTGTTAAGTGGTGTTATCGAAGCTGAATTCGAGTATAGCCATGGTAAATTTTACAGGAGCCGGTTGGGAGTTTTGCGACTCAGTGGTGTAGAGGATCACATTCCTATTATAATTTCTGAAAACCTTATGATGGCAAATGGGTTTGAAGAAAATGCAACAGGTAAGTTTGTCGTAGTGGAAGGAGAATTTAACTCATTCCCAAAAATTGGAGCAGACGGGAGAAAGCATTCAGATTTTTTCATCTTTGTTAATGCCATCTGCAAACCATGTCTTGATGAGCAAGGAGTAAATCAGAATTACATCCAGCTGGAGGGGCGTATTTGCAAGCCAACGTTTTACAGGGTAACCCCGTTTGGCAGGGAAATTACCGAATTGATAATAGCGGTGGAAAGGAATTACGTACGGGAAGACTACATTCCTTGTATTGCATGGGGTCAAACTGCGTGGGATGCTAGGTTTTTGAATGTTGGAGATACTGTACGATTGAACGGAAGAATCCAAAGTAGGGAATATCTGAAAAAGATCTCTGAACAGGCGCTCGAACGCCGGACCACTTACGAAGTTTCTATTAGGAGACTGATAGTAATTGGTTGAGAAGTACTGATAATGAAGGGGAGGAGCAAATAAATGCTCCTCCCTTTAGCATATAAAAAAGATAGTAGAAAATATAAATATGTGATATAT
>CALXZO010000032.1 GCA_944393265.1 uncultured Clostridia bacterium
ATTTAAAAAGAAATATATTACAAAAAGCGTCACGAATAATTGTGATGCTTTTTTGTATTTTGAAACTTGAAACTTTTGAGAACGTCCCCAAGTTTTACTTTGAAGTATATTTTTGTCTTTTTTACTAATAATATATTTGAAGCTTTATTTTCGGGAGTGTAGTGATGGAGAATTTTGCTAAGAAACTTGCTATAAATCAAAAGGTTTCAAATTTTTCAAATAAATCGTCGTTTCCAATTAAATTTTTAGAAGAGGATTTTGAGATTATTAGAAACGCATATGATATCTTGTCTGAAAGCGTATCTAAGAAAGTTCCAATACCACCGAGTGGAGAGTGGTTATTAGATAATTTTTATATTATTGAAGAACAAGTAAATGCTATTAAAAATTGTCTGAGTATTGAGGAATATATTAATCTTCCTGCGATAAATGGATTTGCAAGAATATATGTTTTAGCGAGAGAGTTCGTAATTTATACAGATGGCGCTGTTACGAAAGAAGGAATAGAGACTTTTTTTAATGCATACGAATCTAAAAGGGCATTGTTACAAAGTGAGCTATATGTACTTCCTACAATGCTTCAAATTGCACTGATTGAACATATAAGAACAGTGTCTCAAAAAATTATTGCTGGACAACTTCAAAAATTTAAGGTCGAAAGCTTAGTCGAAAGAATTATAAAAAATAAAGATATAAATAAACAAAAGTTTTATAAGTATAAGAATATTAATTTAAATAATGAAGCTACTTCGTATGTAGAATATCTAACTTATTTACTTAAGAAGATGGGAAAAGAGCGGAAGAATATATCTTGATATTTTAGAGGAAGAGATTATCAAAGTGGGAACAACATCTTCCGAAATAATTAAAGCAGAGCATTTTGATATGGCTGTTAGAAGGGTTTCAATTAGTAATGCTATATTAAGTATAAAAAATGTTGCACGATTAAATTGGATTGATATATTTGAAAGCATCAACTGTGTTGAAAAAATTTTATCTACTAATTTTGGATATGAAAAGCTAGACTATAATACAAAGGAAATATATAGGAATGCAATTAAGAATATTGCCAAGAAGGCGAATGTTTCTGAAATATATGTTGCTAACCAAGTTATAAGTTTAGCAAGCGAATATAATGATAATATAGGCGAGTTTTTGATTGGAGATAAACAAGGCGAGCTATTTAAAAGTATTGATTATAAAAAAACAGCTAAGGATAAGTTAAAAGGGTTTATTAAAAAATACAAGTTTGCAGAATATATATTTTTAATATATTTCCCAACAGTATTAATGCGGACTTCTAATTTCTCCTAATTTTTTTATTGTGCTTTTAGTGCCACTTTCTGAAATATTCGTAACATTAGTAAATAGATTGGTTTCAAAATTTGTAAAGCCTAAAATTTTGCCTAGAGTAGATGAAATCGATAAAGGGATTAATACATTTGTCATAGTTCCTACTCTTTTGAATAGCGCAGAGAGAGTAAAAGAAATTATGAGCAGAATTGAAGTTTATTATTTAGGAAATAAAATGGATAGGCTGTTTTTTTGTCTGCTAGGAGATGCTTCAGAGGAAAAAAGTGAAGTTGTAGAACATGACGAAGTTGTTATAAAGGCAGGGTTGGAAGAGGTTGAAAGATTAAATCAGAAATATAATACAAATATTTTTAATTTTATATATAGAAAAAGAGTTTACAATGATAAGCAAGAAAGTTGGCTTGGATATGAACGAAAAAGAGGAATGATTACGGAGTTCAATGATTTTTTAATAAATAAAAATCAAGGCACATTTAAGGTAAATACTATAAAAGATATTCCAGAAATAAAATATGTAATAACGTTAGACGCAGATACAGAGCTTGTTTTAGATTCAGCACAAAAATTAATAGGAACAATGGAACATCCTCTTAACAAACCAGTAATAAAAAATGGTATTGTTGTAAAAGGGTATGGACTTATACAGCCTAAGGTCGGAATATCTATCACAAGTGCTACTGCATCTACTTTTTCGAAGCTATTTGCTGGTAGTGGAGGAATAGATATTTATTCCACTGCCGAGTCTAATGTTTATCAGGATTTGTTTGGAGAAGCTATCTTTACTGGAAAGGGAATATATAACGTAAAAGTTTTTCAAGATTTGCTAAAAAACGAAATTCCGGAGAATACTGTACTTAGCCACGACTTATTAGAAGGAAGCTATATTAGAGTTGGACTTGCTACAGACATAGAATTAATGGATGGTTTCCCTGCGCGTGTGAATTCATACATGTTAAGGTTTCATAGATGGACAAGAGGAGATTGGCAGATAATTAAGTGGCTAAAAAATAAAAAAATCAATGGAATATCTAAATATAAAATATTAGATAATTTAAGAAGAAGTTTAGTTGAAATATTTTTAACACTTTCTTTTTTCTTTCGGATTTTTTTGGACACCATTATTTGTAATTTTTTTCCCTTTTATATTAGACGTAATTGATAAAATCTTTAATGGCACGAAAAAAGAGAAAGGAAAGAATTTTTTTCCTGTAATAGATGGAATAAAAGGCAGTTTTTTACGTAGTGTTATAAATTTTATTTTTTTACCGTACAAGGGAGTTTTGGAACTAAAAGCTATTTGTGTAACACTTCATAGAATGTATGTATCAAAAAAGCATTTACTTGAATGGGTAACCGCTGCCGATGCAGAAAAAATGTTGCGGAAGAGATTTAAAAGACTATGCAAGAGAGATGATATC
This sequence comes from uncultured Clostridia bacterium, assembly GCA_944393265.1. Lineage (GTDB taxonomy): Bacteria > Bacillota > Clostridia > TANB77 > UBA1234 > UBA1234. The sequence goes on from CALXZO010000032.1 coordinate 2,733, forward strand.
AGGACCTATTGTTGGTCTTTTGCTAGTGCTTTCAAATATAATTTATGGAAATTTAAATTTGATTGAAGTTACTGTGATTTTTGCATTGTGGTATAGCGCCCCGTTTGTTGCGTATAACATAAGCAAAACAAAAGGAAAGAAAAAAATAGCTTTAACAAAAAAAGAAGAAGATAACCTAATGGAAATTGCTAAGAGAACATGGTCTTTTTTTGAAATTTATACGAATAAAGAAAATAATTTTTTACCACCGGATAATTTTCAAATAGGCAGAAAAAAAGAAATAACGGAGCACACCTCGGCGACTAATATAGGACTAGGTTTGCTCGCAACAATATCTGCATATGATTTAAAATTTATAACTGCAAACCAAATGATAGATAAATTAAAAAATATGATAGATATAATTATTTCTCTTAATAAATGGAATGGACATCTATATAATTGGTATAATATTAAAACGTTGGCACCTCTAAAGCCATCATTTGTTTCAACAGTTGACAGTGGTAACTTCGTTGGATATTTATACGTTGTAAAAAAAGTTCTTGAAGAACAAGGAGAAAATGAATTAAAGGGAAAAGTAGAAAAATTAATATCTGATACGGACTTCTCAAGACTGTATGATTATGATAAAAATTTGTTCTCAATAGGCTACGATTTAAAAGAAAACAAGCTAGTAGATTCATATTATGACTTGTTAGCTTCTGAGGCCAGACAAGCAAGTTTTATTGCAATAGCTAAAAGAGATATTTCATATAAGCATTGGTTTTACTTAGGTCGAGCTCTTACTACACTTAATGGTTATAAAGGGCTTGTATCATGGTCTGGAACAATGTTTGAATATTATATGCCATATGTTGTTATGCCATCATACGAGTATTCGTTACTAGAGGAAGCATATAGATTTAGTTTGTATAGCCAAAAGGAGTATGCAAAAAAGCTAAATATTCCTTGGGGAATCTCGGAATCGGCGTTTAACCTACAAGACTTAAATTATAATTACCAGTATAAAGCGTTTGGAATACCGTGGCTTGGGCTTAAAAGAGGACTTAAGGAAGATGTAGTTGTATCGCCGTATTCAAGCATAATGACGGTTGATAAAAATTATAAAGATGTTTTAGAAAATATAGAAAAATTAAAAGGCAAAGGGGCATATGATAAGTTTGGATTTTATGAAGCTATTGATTTTACACCATCGAGAGTTGGAGAGAAAAAGTATGAGATAGTAAAAACTTATATGGCACATCATCAAGCTTTAATTTTACTATCGATAAATAATTTCTTGAACGAAAAAATTTTATCAAAAAGATTTGCTGCAAATCCGGAAATTAGAGCTGTTTCACTATTACTTCAAGAAAAAATTCCTAGTTGTGGCGTTTATACAAAAGAGAAAAAAGAAAAAATAAACGTATTAAAGTATGTAGATTATGAGGAATATAATGAAGAAGTTATAAACAATCCGGCTGGAAATGTGAACATCTTATCAAATGATAAGTATACATTGTTAATAAACGATTTAGGAGAAGGATATAGTAAATGTGGAGATATTTTTGTAACTAAATATAATGATAGCCATAGACAGTCAAATATAATATATATTAAAAATTTAAAGACAAATGAATATTGGGCTAGCACGAAAAATCCAACAGATAAAATTCCAGATGAGTATGTGGTTAATTTTTCACCAGCTGAAAGTGGATTTTATAGAAAAGATGGAAATATAGAAACGATAACTAAGATAGCAGTTTCGTCTGAAGATAATTTGGAATTTAGAAAAGTTGAAATCAGAAATAATGGTGACGAAGAAGCAAATATTGATATTGTAAGTTATGTAGAAATAATCTTAACAACTCAAAATAGTGATATTGTACACCCGGTATATAATAATTTATTTTTATGTTCCGATAATATAGATGGAAAGGTTTTAATAGAAAAACGATTCCAAAATGGAAATAAAATTTATTGTACACACTTTCCTGTTTGCGAAGATAATAATATTAAATTTGAAGTAGAGTTAGATAAGGCAAAAATAATTGGTAGAGGGCGAGATATAACGAATCCGTTAATCATAGAAGAAAATAAAATGTTTTCGAATAATATATCATCGGTTGCAAATACAGTTATAGCAATAAAATCGAGTGTATTAATAAAGCCGCATGATAGTGTTAGCATCAGTTATTATACAGCAGTTGCAGAAGAAAAAGAAGAGATAAAAAATATAATAAAGAAATATGCAAGTAAAGATATTGAAAAGAGATTAGTAGAAATGGCTAAGTCAAAAAGTCTTATTGAAAATAGATTTATAGGATTAAAAGGTAAAAATATTATTTTATATAATAAGTTATTTGCAGAGATAATAAACGGCTCAAGTTCAAAAAATAAATATTTAGATGAAATAAAATTAAATAAAAAGAATCAACGTGATCTTTGGAAATACGGTATTTCTGGCGATAATCCGATAGTGCTTATTAAAATAAAAAATGTAAATGATGTATTTTTAATAAAGCAGTTAATAAATGCAGTGGAATACTTTTTAATAAAAAATATTAAGATAGATTTAGTAGTTATTGATGAAGAGAAAGGCCCCGAAAAGTATACAGGAGAAAAAATTAAGGAATATATATATTCTAAAAATATTTCATTTTTGTTAGGAGCAAATGGAGGAATACACGTGTTAAATTTTGAAAAAATTGAACCAGAGGATATTAAACTTATATATGCGTGTAGTGATATAATATGGGATGCTAAAAGAGGTTTTATGGAGGAACTCTTAGAGCAGGGAAGGACTTAATAATGAACACAAAAGATTTGCTTTATTATAACGATTTTGGTGGCTTCACAAAAGACGGAAAAGAATACGTGATAAAAACAAATGAAAAATATACACCTGCACCATGGAGCCATATAATAGCTAATAAAAATTTTGGCACGATTGTTACGTCTGGTGGGGGTGGATATACATGGAGCAAAAATGCGAGAGAAAATAAAATAACAACATGGTCAAATGATCCGATAGGAGATAACCCGTCAGAAAAGTTATGGATAAAAATAAATGAAAATATTGTAAATTGCATGCCATATGAAACCTTAGAGGGATACGAGGTACATTATGGCTTTGGATATGCAAAATATATATTTGAAAATAATGAGATAAAAATCGAAACTTTAATTTATGTTCCAATAGACAACAATAAAAAAATTATAAAAGTAAAAATTGAAAATAAAACAAAGCAGAAAATTATCCCAGAATTTTTTTGCTTTGTCGAACCTGTTTTAGGGGTAGCTAGAGAATATACAAAGAAGCATCTCAATTTTGAAAAAAATGAATATGGAGTAATAATAAAAAATTATTATAGAGATGTGTATCAGGAAGAGGTTGTTGAGATATCTTCTAGCGAGTGCGTTAATATTGACATTGTTGATAAAAAGATTTTAATTAAAGTTCAAAAAGAAATAGAATCTGAAAAAGAGAAAAATATTTTCTTTGAAATAGGAGTGCAAGAAAGCGCCGAAGCAAGTAGATATTCTTATGATACCTGGGAAACAGATATAGATGAAATAAAAAGATATTGGGAAGAGACATTAGATAAAATAAACGTAAAAACACCTGTTGAATCAATGAATATTATGATGAATGGATGGCTAGTGTATCAAACTATTGTGAGTAGATTGTGGGGGCGAACCTCGTTTTACCAAGCAGGCGGAGCATTTGGATTTAGAGATCAACTGCAAGATTCGCTGATGTTGCTTTATATAGATCCCGAAGCCACAAAAAAGCAAATTTTGTATCATGCGAGTCATCAGTTTAGAGAAGGAGATGTTTTGCACTGGTGGCATCCAGAAAGAAGCAATGGAATAAGGACAAGATATACAGATGATTTGTTATGGCTTCCGTATTTAATTTATGAATATATTTTAAAGGAAAACGATTATACTATTCTAGATGAAATGGTGCCGTTTGTAGAAATGCAGACATTGCGAGAGGATGAAAATGAAAGATACGGAGAAGTAACGATTACAAAAGAAACCGAAAGTATATATTCACATGCAATTAGAGCAATTGAAAAAAGTTTGCAATTCGGTGAAAATGGTTTACCACAAATTGGCTCGGGTGATTGGAATGATGGAATGAACCAGATACATGGCGAAAGTGTATGGCTACGGTTTTTTCATGTATGACGTGATAAAAAAATTTTGTAAAATATGTGAGTACAAAAAAGATGAAGAGAAAATTAAAAAATATGATGATATATTAAAAAAACTAAAAGAAAGTCTAAATACAATAGGATGGGATGGGCAATGGTTTAAAAGGGCATATTTTAAAAATAAAGCTCCGCTTCGGTTCGAATGAAAATGATGAGTGCAAAATAGATGGAATATCGCAGAGTTGGTCAGTAATTTCAGGAGCTGGAGAACATGAAAAATGTATTACAGCGATGAATAGTTTAGAGAATTATTTAGTAGATAAGGAAAATATGATAATAAAATTATTAACACCACCATTTTCAAAGACATCATTAGAACCGGGATATATAAAATCATATATCCCAGGGGTAAGAGAAAATGGTGGACAATACACACA
>CALXZO010000033.1 GCA_944393265.1 uncultured Clostridia bacterium
TCAACCAGATTTTATTTTCTGATTGATTTTGTATCAATTCTGTTCTATAAAAGTTCGAACAGAAACGTCATTGGTGCGGGTGAGAGGACTTGAACCCCCACGTCTATGACACTAGATCCTAAGTCTAGCGCGTCTGCCAATTTCGCCACACCCGCATAAAATTCAATGACAATAGTTATATTAGCATTTTGAAGGCTTGATGTCAATAGGAAAAAATAAAATGAAAATATTTTTAAAAAATCGCATTTTTTTCTTGATATTTTGTGTTATATATAGTAAAATATAAAAGATGTTTTTGCCTATAATGGCATAAGGAGGAATTGAATTATGCAGTTGCAACGAGACTTGATGGTGCAAATCGATGAACCTACCAAGCGGCAGGTATCCGAAAGGCAGATGAGGATATATTCCGACATCGGGAGTGGAATTGAGCGGATGCAAGAGTTGTATGAACAACTAAAAAAGATCCGGATAGACGGAAGATTATCGGTGGAGATTTCGGACATCAAATGGGAACTTAATAAATATAGGATCTTCCAAAGCGACTGTTCTTGGCAAAGGGAAAACAAAACGTTGGCTAAAGTAGTCGCGGCGTTGGATATGCTGTATTCCCAATTGATAAGGAAGGACGAATATACCGTACATGATCTTCTGTACATAGCGAGTACGTTGCAAACCAATATTCAAGTGCTAGAACAGTACTTGACATGCGAAGGATATTAAAAATGAAAGTGGGTGAACGCTCTGAGTGGCGTATCACTCACTTTTATTTTTATGTATATATTACAAAAAAACGCCTACTCCAACAAGGGGCAGGTTGTGGTCGTAGAAGGGGGCATACTTGACAAGCCTCGCCAAGTATGCCATCAATTGACGGAACCATTCTAAATTATCCTACATAGCATATAGTAGACATAAGGAGTTGGTTTATATGGTTTATGATAGAAAAAAAGCTGTTGAATATGCTATCAAATGGGCACTAAAAAGGAATTCAGAATATTATAATTATGATAATATTGGTGGAGATTGTACTAATTTTATTTCACAATGTTTATTTGCAGGGAAGAGGCAGATGAATTACAGAGGATATGGCTGGTACTATAAAAATGCAAATGTCAAATCTCCTTCGTGGACAGGAGTTCAAGCGCTATATGATTTCCTAATAAGCAATAAATATGAAGGTCCACAAGGAAAGCTTATTTACAAAAATGAGCTAGAAGCAGGGGACTTAATACAACTAAGTTTTAGAAACAATATATTTGGACATACTCTTATAGTAACTAAAGTGGAAAGGCCTTCTATATATATTTGCGCACATACAATAGATTCAAGAAATAGGCTTTTAGATACGTATAGCTATGAACAAATACGATATATAAAAATCTTTTAAAGCTTCTATTCTTAATTGATTCAATGATTTGGTTTGTGCTTGACAATATGCTAACATAATTATAAAATCAGTTTGTGTATAGATTTATAAGAAACTTAATTTGTTTTAAATAAGGAGGTTTTTGTTTGCGGAATGTTTTAGAAACAATATGTAGTGGAGCGAAAAATTACATATCAATTAATGGGGAGGAAGATGGTTATCTAGAGCTATTGTTTACTGTGGCAGAAAGAGCAGGTTTTAAATGTCTTTTTAATGAAGAGAACGGTCGAAGTTTCAAGTTTGTTAAGCAGAGTATTCCTGTGGTAAAACTTTATGACAGAGAAAAGTCGGATGAATTTTTCTTTATTGATATGGGTGATTTGCATGTTGGGGATGAGAACTTCTCTGAAGCAGATTTAAGAAAGGTGTTAGAATTTTATTCTAAACCGATAGCCGGAAAGATTCCAGATTATGTATTTCTTGCAGGCGACATTTTAGACGGCTTTCTTTCTAGTCGTTTTGGAAGTGGCTATATTGATTGTTGTAGTCAAATACAACGACAAATTAATGAAATAAAAGAACAACAAGTGGCTAAAGTTGTAGAGATTCTTTCAGACTATGATTTTAATTATATTGCCATAAACGGTAATCATGAATATACTTTGGAGTCTTTATGCGATGAGGCACCACTTTATCAAGTTGAAAGAAAGATGAGGTACAAGGGCAAGCGATTTAAATTCTTTGACACATATATTGTTGATTTTATAATTGCTGGTGTAGGTAAACGTATGATGCATTTGGATAATTGCAATTCTAGAAGCAAAAGAAATTACGCATTAGATAGGGTAAAAGAATTTGAAGGGAAAGGAAATCTTAGTATTTGCTATGAGCAACGAAAATATCCTATCAGGTTCTTTCATACTGGACATTTGCACCATTGGAATGATATGTATTACTCTCAATCAAAAATATATATTTCGCAACCGGGTTCTTTTCTAAAACCTGATATTATATATAGGCCAGTGGTGGAAATGCGTGGTCGTGTTTTAGAAGAAAATAGAATCTTAAGATATTAATAAATGTGGAGTTAGAAAATTAGAGATTAGAAAATAAAACGAGTTTGAAAGAGTCAAATTCTAAATTCTAATCTCTAATTTCTAACTAAGAATAGGAGTTTTGAATTTGAAAATAATTATAATATTAATTTGTAAATTGCTATATTTTATAGGAAAAGTTGTTGGTAAAGGAAGTAGTCTGCCTGGAAAGGTGGCATTAAAACTTGATAAAAATATATTAAAAAAAATAGTTATGCCTGATGATATAATAGTTGTGACTGGAAGCAATGGTAAAACGTCTACTGTAGAGATGATTTGCTACCTATTAGAAAATAATGGGTATAAAGTTGGATGTAATAAAGAAGGCTCTAACCAAACTGAGGGCGTTGTGACCATGATATTAAATTCATGTAATTTAAAAGGCGAAGTGAAAAAAGACTTTCTTGTTATAGAAAGTGATGAAAGGTATTTGAGACATACTTTAAAATATTTTAGACCTAAATATCTTGTTGTAACTAATTTATATCGTGATCAAATGACTAGAAATGGACACCCAGAGCTTATTTACGATATTATAAAAGAAGCTATATCTCCAGATATTCATTTGGTTCTAAATACTGATGATCCTCTTTCTTCTCTTTATGGTTTAGGTGAAAGCAATGTCACATATTTTGGAATGAATGAAAATGAACTTTCGAAAAAAGAAAATGATAGCAAGTACAATGATGGCGTATATTGCCCTAATTGTAAAGAACCTCTTAAATATGATTATTACCACTTTAATCATATTGGAAGCTATCATTGTGATAGATGCGGACATAAACGAGTAAACCCTAAATATGTAGCAACGAGCATCGACTTAGAGAATGGCATGATTACAGTAAATGATAAATATAAGTTAAACATGAGTTTAAGGAGTATATACAATGCATATAATATGCTTGCAGCATTTGCTGTTACGAACCTAGCGGGATTAAAGAATGAAAAGATTACGGAAACTTTGAACAATTTTATTGCTAAGAATGATAGGGTGCAAACTTTTGAAGTAAACGGAAAGCCTACAATGCTTTTAACTTCTAAACATGAAAACTCTATTTCATATAATCAGTCGTTACTATATATAGTGAGAGAAAAAAAGCCTTGCACAGTAGTTATAATTGTTGATGCGGTTAGTAGAAAGTATTTTACAAGCGAAACGTCGTGGCTTTGGGATATCGACTTTGAATTGTTGAAAGATAGCTGCGTTAGTAAAATAATTTTAGCTGGAAAATATGCATACGACTTAGCTGTGAGATTTGAATATACGGGTATTAATGATAATAAAATATGTATAAAGCAAGATTTAGATGAAATGATGGGAGAAGTAAAGGAAATAGCAGAAGGACAAATTTATGTTGTTACATGCTTTTCAGATAGAATGAAATTTTTAGACAGAAGATAGGAGGTTTTATGATGGCTTCTATAAAGATTCTTCACTTATACCATGATATTTTAAATTTATATGGTGATTACGGAAATGTGGAAATATTAAGAAAACATATCGAAGATCAAGGTTTTAAGGTTGAAGTAGAAAAGAAGACAATTAATGATGAGATAGAGTTGGACAAGTATTTACTCATTTTTATAGGCTCTGGCACAGAGCGAAGCTTAGATAGAGCCTTAAAAGATATTAGAAGAAATAAGGAACAGTTTGTTAAATTTATAAATAGCAAGAGGGTGCTTTTAGCAACCGGAAATTCCTTTGAATTATTTGGAAAGAAGATTGATAATGAAGATGCACTGGGTATATTTGATTTTGAAACACAAAGAGATAAAGATAGAACAACATCTGATGTAATATATTCTAGTCAATATTTAAAACAAGATACGGTTGGTTTTGTGAATAAGCGGAGACAGGATTTATCATAATATGAATCCTTTATTTAAAGTTGAATTTGGCGTTGGCGAAAATGAAAAAAATGATTATGAAGGCGTTAAATATAAAAATTTTTATGGCACTCACTTATCCGGCCCTTTGTTAGTGCGTAATCCAGAAATATTGCAAAAGCTTGTTAGCGAAGTTTGCAAACTTGAAAAAAATAATTTTAAATATAAAAAAATTGAATACAAAAATGAAAGGCTAGGATATGAGTTGACGCTTAGCGAATTGAAAAAGAGAGCGGGCGTTGTTAAATAAAATTTTATTAAAAATGGTGGAGTGAATAAACCTAAACAAGCTATTGAAAAAAGGAAGATTTATTGATAAAATATCGATGTAAATTTATAAGGAGGTAAGAAAAATATGGAATTAAAAGGATCAAAAACTGAAAAGAATTTAATGGAAGCATTTGCTGGCGAATCACAGGCAAGAAACAAATATACATATTATGCAAGTAAAGCTAAAAAAGAGGGATATGAGCAAATAGCTGCAATATTTCAAGAGACGGCTGATAATGAGAAGGAACATGCAAAATTATGGTTTAAGATTTTACATGGTGATGATGTGCCTACTACTGTAGAAAACTTAAAGGATGCTGCTGCTGGAGAAAACTTTGAGTGGACAGATATGTACGACAGGATGGCTAAGGAAGCTAGAGAAGAAGGTTTTGAAAGAATTGCACTTTTATTTGAAGGCGTTGCAAAAATAGAAAAGGAGCATGAGGAAAGATATAAGAAGCTTCTTGAAAATATAGAAGGTGGATTGGTATTTAGCAGAGATGGTGATAAAATTTGGAAGTGCAGAAATTGTGGACATATAGTTATAGGGAAAGAAGCACCTGAAGTGTGTCCAGTATGTGCGCATCCAAGAGCATACTTTGAACTAAAAGCAGAAAATTATTAATATTATGGGGTAGTGCAAGTAGTTAGGGCTTTTCATTAAATTGATTTTTAATGGAAAGCCCTTTTCATATGTAGGTAAGATAATAAATTTGCAATTAAATAAAGATTTCCTTATATATTTGAAATTATTAATTTACATTTTTAAGGTATGTATTTATAATATAAAGATTTATTTATTAATATTACATTTATATTTTTTTCTAGTTGCTTCACCTCCTCTAATATGCCTTTCAGCTTTGTTTTCATCTAAGACTTTTTTAGCTTCCATTGCAAGAAGTCTATCTATTTTTTGTAACCTTTCGGTAATATCTTTGTGTACCGTTGTTACTTTTCGTAACGGTAGAATTTTGATTTTTTATATCATCAAAATTTGTAATTACCATAGGGCTACTTCCAATTTCATTTAGTAATTTTAATCTTACTTCTATATTTCCTTCACTACCTACTTCAATAACATCTATTATTGTTTTAAGCATTGAATTTGTAATTGTTTCATTATTTAAAATGTCATCAACTGTACTTATTGTCTTTGTAAGTTCTTTTTCTAATACATCTTTTTCTTTTATTTCAGAAGTGATTAACTTTAATTCCCTTTCTAATCTTGCTATATCTTCATTTAATGGATTTGTGTATTGTTTTAGTTCCTGCATATTGATTACTTCATTTTGGAACAT
>CALXZO010000034.1 GCA_944393265.1 uncultured Clostridia bacterium
TATAAGAAAAAATGAGATAATATGGATACTCTTATGTTAAAATTATACCATATTATCTCATAAAATTCCATTTAAATAATTTATATTATTTTCTTTAAAACTACCTCTTATCACCAATCCATAAAGCATATCTTCAATTAAACTAATTTTGCCTACTAACGCAATAATTGCTAAATGCTCTTTCTATTATTGTGTTTAAATTTTCTCCTTTGTTATCAAAAATCAAATTAATTTTAAAGTCATTTTTCTTTTGTTTTTTATTCACTTTTTCTGTTTTTACATCAGCCAATACGCATCACTCCTACTAATATAATTCTCAAATTTAAGAAAATTTATTCCATTTCTAATTCATATACCTTTTCTCTCGTATATTCAGGATATCTAAGTTTAATCCCCTCATAAAAATACGGAGCATAGCCACATGAAAAAATCTCACTAAGATTATATTTTTTTGATACATTTCCATTTTCAAAATCTTCTATACTATCATAATTGCACTCATTCCATAGACTAAAGGCCATTCTCGTTACCTTTTCACTACTACCAGTTTGCCAAGCTTCACTTAAAGAATCAACGTTTATCTCTCCTCTTTCTAAATTGAAAATTCTTTCAAAATGCTTCCTTGTTTCTAAACAAACTCCAAGTATATAAACTATTGCCCTATAATAGACATCAGTTTTTCCATACTTTTGCATTATCTCATATTTTTCATTCCAAAAACTTCTATGCTCATTATCTATAAATTTCATTCTCATCACTCCCGTCTAATCCAATTATTGCCACGAAATATCTTCTTAATACAAAATCACGAAATTAAAACTGATTTAGTAAATATCACATAGGTCAAGTTTAAGTATCTTGCCTTTCTTCCATCAGAAGAACTACCCCTTAACATCACGTTAGCCAGATAGAAGTATCATTATTTTCCCTACATGGTCTTCGCCTACAACATTACAATCTGTTGTTTATTATTCAATATATTCCTTAATATGTGTCCTACATATAGAAGTTCTCTTGGCTTTCCTTTCTTCAAGGCATATAGGTAACGTATCTTAATTTCTACTATTCAATTATTGCCTCACTACCTTATCTCTATATCTCAAACATTTAAGATAGTGAGTATATAATTTGTTGACATTTTATGTAATCCGTTGTAGAATACTATCAACAATTATTGACCAAATTCTACAAGAGTATTATTAAGAACAACACTATACAATCACAAAAAATTTTTCTATCATTTCAGGTTGTTTGATGTGGGGGTGTCATATGAAACTTAATATTGCCTTTGAAAAAGAAACTAAACTTGAATTTTTACTATACAATAAAATTTTTGAACATAATTCCATTTACTTTTCAAATCCAGTTCAGCAATCAAAACGTGCTAAAATCGGTTCTTTCCTAGTTTGTTTTCTCAATACAGATTTCGAAAATATTGACGAATGTGCTGACTTCATCTCAAAATATTGTTTCGAAAATTATTATAAGTTACATTATCCTAATCATCCTGTTTCCTTTAAATTTATTCGTTACGCTTTCGACTCTAAAGATTATAAAAGAATCCTATATCACATAAGTAAAGAAGAACAAGAAAGATTTATATATGCAAAAGAAATCTTCTTAAAAAATCTAAAGTTACCCTATAATGTAGATATTGCTGGTAAAAATGATGATGAAATTGATGAAAATGACAAAATTGACGATGACGGATTATTTAGTAAAGAAGATGAAAATTACGAAGTTTGTGGAATGACCTTAAAAGAAATTGACGAAGAATTAAAACAATCTGTTAAATGTTACGACAAATATTTAGATAAAAAAATAGAAAACTATGAAAAATATATAACAGAATATAAAGAAAAGAATAAAGAACAATATGAAGCTTTTATGCAAGAATTCGAAAAAAACAAAAAAGTATATGATAATGGATATATGGAAATTAACACCTTAATTGAAGACTTAACTGTAGACTATACTTTTATTCACTATCTATATGCAATAGAAAATGTTTTTTATCATAACATTCCTTATGCTTTTACAAGTAATCATGTTATTAGCATTTTATGTATTGAATTTAGAGAATTTGTTTCATATCCCAAAAACATTATTAGAAAATGCCAAAATTGTGGAAAATACCTCATTCCAGAGAATTTAAAAGCAACAAAATATTGCAATAATATTTTTGAAAACAGTAAAACGTGTAGAGAAATTGGAAAAGAAAAGTCTTACAAAAACAACCTAAAGAGTGATAAGTTGCTTGAATTGTATAGAAAACGATATATGTCTCTAGCTAGTAATAATTCACATTATCATACTGAAAGTTCTAGAATAAAATTTGAAAAATATAAATCTGAAGGCATTAAAATAAAAGAAAAATACCTTAATGGAGAAATTTCAAAGAAAGAATTTAAGGATTGGATTGAAAGCAGTTATTGTTGAGGAATCTTTTCCTTTAGCATATTTCAAATATCCCCTTATGTATATTACTTATAAATACCACTTGTTTCTTCAAATTCAACACATAGTATAGAATTAATGTCAAATATATCATCTCATTATCTGTTTGTGAAAAACGAAAAATAAATTTCTACTATTAGGTTAATTCTGTTCTTGAATAAATATATAAATTAAATATAATATAAATGAGGTGGTTGTATGCAAATGAGAATTGATAGAAGGTTATTAGTACAAGATTTTATAATTAATTCTACCAAAGAAAATTTTGATAAATATCCTTATTCAGAAGAGATGTTTGAATTAGCGCGCTGTTTTGCACCGAAAGAGCAAGCACTAATCGAGAAAATGAAAAGCGAGATAGCATTGGTAGAAGATTATAACTTAGGCCACTGTTCAATACTAGATGCTTTATATTATTTAGAAAAAGCTGATTTAGATGGTGCTGATAATTTAAAAAGATATAAAATATTATCAAAATACGGATTTAATATTTCAATAGATGAATTACAAGAATACGAATCTTTATTAGGAAGAATAATGTCCACTCCTGAATTTGCAAATTTTATTGAGCAGACGAAAGATAGTATAACAAATTTTAATAATAAGTTTGAAAATATAAAAGGTAGTATAAGTTCTAGATTAGAAAAAATAACAGGAGAATCGTTAGAAGATAATAGTGATGTGTATTTTACAAATTCAAGTGGCTTTAATCTTAGATCTAATAATTCAAGAGTGATTTATGCAGGTAATACTTTTGTCGCTATAATACATGAAATGCTACATCAACAATTTGATGAAAGAGTAGAAAATAGTATTACAGAAGCAGATGTTGCCACTACTTTTGACGAAAGAACTTTTTACTTAGAGAAACAACATCCTTTTATAAGATTAATGGCTCAAGAATTAGTAAATTCAACTATGGAACATTCAAAACCTATGCCGTATTCTGAATCTAGACATACCAAAAAAGATGTAATTTCTTATCCTATTTGGTATACATACATGCGTAGAAATGAATCTGATTTTCGTCAAAAAATAAGTGAAGATTTTGCTAGAGAACATTTAACAGCAACCTTCATCAAAAACAATTTGACCCCAACTATAGTTGAGAATATAAAAAATGGCATGAATTATTGGGATTTATGGGCTGCATCAAACGAGGTAGAAAAAAGTAATATACATAATAAAAACGAGATAAAATCAGTTTATAAACCAAATCTTGAAATAGATTAAATATAAAAGGTGGCAATCATATTAAATTTTTTTGCCACCTTTTTCATATATTTATTGAAATTTAAATTATTACTACCAATCAGAAAAATCAAGATTTTGCTCATCAAGTATATAGGAAATTGATAAACTATCTTTCAAATTCCTCTAAATAATCTATTTATACAATTCTTTATCTTGTTCAAAATAGATTCCTTCTTTCGCTAAATACTCATTTCAACTATTTCTTGATTCAATATAAAATGATTATCCTCACTCTTTAACATAGGTAGGATTCTTATAATTGCCTCTTTTTCAATTTTACCATATATATGCGGATAAAATATGCCCTTGCTTTCTTCATAAATAATCG
>CALXZO010000035.1 GCA_944393265.1 uncultured Clostridia bacterium
ACTGTATAACTTATATGGTCTCACGTGCATAGCACGTGGTTGTATGGCTCGAACGTCTTCGTTCGAGCTCATAATAAAAAATGAACTTTGAGTCAGATATGACTCAAAGTTCATTCGCTTTAAAAGCTTTTTTTACAGTTTCTACATTCGTTAAAAAATATACCAGCGTCTCTACTTCTAAAAATCATCGTCGTTATTGCAACAAGCGGTGCAATTATCACTGCATCTAATAGAACATTCATTACATCCGTTATTACAATTGTTACAATTATTACAATTATTACAATTTCTATTTTGCTTGCGAGCTCTTTTACATAGCCAATTTATTAATCCACACGTTAGATATGCTGTCAACAATGCAGCCAAAGTATAAATAATAATCCATATTATAAACGTCGTCGTTAAAGTATCAGCAAATAGACCATATACAATCAACGAGAGAACAGCGATAATTGCAGCAACCGCGTACGTGCACCTTAAAAATAATTGTAAAAATATTGAAAATAAAATAACAAAAATTAGTGCAATTAAGAAAATAATTTCCAAGAAAATCCCCCCCTTCACGCAACTAACTTTATACATAATACGCGTAAAGGGTACAAATAGTTACAATACATATTCTTTCAAAAAACTACTCTTCACAAAATATTCTTGCAAGTTTAACTCCTGAACATGAAGCCATCATTAATCCAGTGGTCAACCCACCGCCATCGCCAATAGAGTATAAATTCTTTATACTTGTTTGAAATGTTTTATCTAAAATCAATCCGTTACTATAAAATTTTATTTCAGGTCCATAAAGCAAGTTAGATGGATCTGCAAAACCTTCCACAAAGCAATCCATAGCTTTTATGAAATTAATTATATCTGTCATTGTCCTGTATCCTAACGCATAAGTAATATCTCCTGCCACAGCTGTCTTCAACGTAGGAACAACCTTATTGTTTTCAAGCTCCTCGTCCCATGTTCTCTTACCCCTAAAAATATCACCCAACCTTTGTACAACAATATTACCAGCGCCAAGTTCATTTAAATTTTTTGCAACGTTCATTCCATAATCAATTGGTTTATTGAAAGGATACTTAAAGTTATGTGAAACAAGTATAGCCAAATTTGTATTCGTACTTTTTCTATCTTTATATGAGTGTCCATTTACTAAAGTTAAATTATTATCATACACTTCTGTCGCAACAAATCCGCTAGGATTCTGACAAAAAGTTCTTACCTTATCTTTGAATGGTTCTGGTCTTCCAATAACTTTTCCTTCATACATGTATTTATTAATGTCCTTCATAATTTCATCTGGTAATTCGTATCTAATTCCTATATCAACAGGTCCTGAGTGCTGAGCTATATTATGCTCATTACACATTTTTGTAAGCCAAGCAGCTCCCTTTCTTCCAACACCTAAAACAACTTTATCCGCATATATAGTTTCAGCTTCATATTCTGTGTCAAATGCCCTCGAAGAAGGTTTAATTTTAACTCCTTTTATTTCATTATTTTCAATTACTAAATTATCAACCGTAGTTTCAAACATTATGTCAATTGAATTTTCTAACAAAAACTTTTCAATCTTCATATATAATTCGTGTGCTTTTTCTGTTCCTAAATGCCTTATTGGAATATCAATTAAATCCAAATTTTGTTTTTTAGCTTTTGCTTGTAATTTAACGATTTCATCTCTATATTCGATTCCCTCAAGCTTTGGATCAGCGCCAAAATTTAGATAAATCTTATCCGTATAATCAAGTAAGTTTTTTATATCCGCAGTATTCATATATTTCTTTATGTAACTTCCGCTATTACCACCTAAATACATGTCGTCATCACTTTGATTGTATAAAGACAAGTGATACGACAAAAGTTTTCCATCCGAAAATGCACCTGCTCCAGAAAAGCCACTCGTTATATTACAAAACGGTTTACATTTTACACATTTATTTAATTTTTCAATCGGGCATACTCTATCTTCCACACGCTTACCTTGCTCTATCATTAAAACTCTTTTATTAGTCTTTAATTTAATTAATTCATACGCACAAAAAACCCCACTAGGTCCTGCTCCGACTATTACTACGTCGTATTTTTCAGCCATTATACACCCCTCCGTTTCAAAAAAGTATATTAAAAATATATTCATAATCAATAATATAAAATCACTATTACGGCTTAAATTATATATGTTAAATTCAAATATTACAAGATGTATTTGTTTTCACATGGTTTATAAAAACGATGATAGAACTTAACATTCTTTCATCGCTTTTATATTACTTATTCAATATTTCCTTAACCATAGTTTCTGCGAATATCGCATATCCTTTTGTCGGATCATTTACATATACATGTGTAATTGCTCCTACTAGTTTACCGTTTTGAAGTATCGGACTTCCGGCTCATTCCCTGAATTATTCCGCCAGTCTTTTCTAAAAGTTTTTCATCTGTTACCTTTATTATCATCCCTTTCGAGGACACATTCGGGTTATCTGATATCTTTTCAATTTCTATTTCATATTCTTTCGGAATACTGTCTTCGTCTACTGTACATATAACAATTGCTTTGCCAATTTTAATTTCATTCTTAGAAGCCACAAGCACTTTTTCTCTATCTCGAAAATAATTTTCTGTATTAAAGAATTTTCCATATATTCCGTTTTCATTATTATGCTCAATAGTACCTATTTGAAGTTTATCATTTAAAAGCCCTTTTAGCTCTCCTGGAACTTCTTTTTCTCCTTTTGTAACATCAAGTATTGAAGCAATATTTAGTGTACCATTATCAACATCAATTAATTCCTTTAAATCATAATCAGATATACCATGACCTAATGCACCATACATATGTTCCTCTGGAATATAAAAAGTTAATGTTCCTACTCCCATTGCTCCATCTCTTACCCACAATCCAAGTCTCCTAACTCCGTCGCCGAGTGAAACAACCGGAAGAATTTCATCCGTTAAAACAATTCCATCCTTCTCATATTCGACAGTAACTTCTCCGCTACTTTGCATATTTACAACTTCTACTAATTCTTCAATTGTTTCTACTGGCACATCGTTAATCTTAGTTATTTTATCGCCTTTTTCTATATTTGTAACTGAATACGGTTCATACCATTTACCATCAATTCCCTGAACTGGAGATTCTCCTATTACCAAAACACCTTCTGAATATACCCTTATTCCAACAGTATCGCCTCCAACAATTACACTAGTTGTCGGTAAAACACTAACATTAATATCTTTTTTCATAACACCACCAAAAGCAGATAGAGTGAGCTTTGCATCACCTATAAAATCACTTTTAATCTTTGCTAATTTATTAAAAAAAGATTCTACAATAGAAACTTTATCTCCTTCTATATCAATTCCTTTCAAATAACTAAATTTATAATCTTCATCTTGAAACAAAACAATTTCATCGGGAATTTTATCAATATTTGTAATATAAACATACAAAATTGTAAATAATATTACTAACATAAAAAATTTTTTTTGTTTCATTTTTTTGCTCCTTTTTTTTTTTTTCAAAATTAACTTGTCCAAAAAGCAAAAAAGTTATGATAACAAAAAAAATTACCTACATATAATTTTGC
>CALXZO010000036.1 GCA_944393265.1 uncultured Clostridia bacterium
AATTCACTACAAGCAACTTTATCTATCTCCTGTTTTTGTTTATTTAAAGTATTTACTACTGGTATATATACTAAGTGCATATGTGGAGTTTCTTCATCTAAATGCACAACTGCAGACAAAATATATTGCTCACCTAAATCTTTATACTGGCATACAAAATCATATGCTGCTTTGAAATATCTTTTTGTTTCTTCAACTCCAATACTGTCAAAAAACTCTTTGTCTGATGTTATTATGTATTCACAAATAATATTACTAACCTCTTTTATTTGTCCCTTTAAGTCGTATTCTTTTCTTTTTAATTCAAATTCCTTCTCATAATTATTTTCAGGCTGTTTAAGATGATAATTCAAATGTGTTCTTTCTTTATCTATATTTTTATTTGAATAATTTGTATTTTTTCTTTCATTATGTCTATATATTCCTTTTAAATTGGCTCTCTTGTATTTCTCATTTCGTATTATTGCATAACTCATAAATATCACCTCTTGCTTAAATTTTAGAAACACCCGAAGGAAAGTGTTGTAACACACTACAACACTTTTTCAAAGTGTTTCGGTGGCAAGGATTCTCCCTGCACCCTTAACTCAAAAATAAAATAAATCTTTCATTTTTGAGTACTAGAAAACTATTTTAGTTTTCTGGTACAAACAAAAAGAACTTAATTCCTCATTTAGAATTGAGCTCTTTTAATTTGCAAAAAATTCATTCCAATTCAAATCTGCATATGCTTGATTTTTATATGGAATAAATTTATTATTCATTTGAAATATATTATTATAATTATTATTTATATTACTATTTATATCTTTGGCATTTTCACCAATAGGTAATGTGTCTTTTCCGACCATACCCTCTTGTTCTTTTGAACAATACCCATTTGCTTTTTCAACAATTGGTATTATTTCTCTACTTTCAATTTCCTTACTATTTTCTTTGTACTTTATTTTCACTCTTATATATCCTTTATTTTTTAATGAACTTATTAATCGTGAAACTCTATTTGGCTTTACTTCAATTAATTTAGAAAAAGCGTTATTACTTACAAAACACTTTTTATTAGACTTATATAAATTAATTGATAGTGCTAAAATCATTTTTTCTTTTATACTCAATTCTGGTATATCTAAAATCTCTTTAGATAACCATATTCCTTTTATTTTTAATTCAGACATAAATCAACACTCCTTTCATTATAATTGAATTTAGACGCAAAAAATGCCTTGAGATTCATTCTCAAAGCACTTTTGTTTTATTAATTTATTTAGTTTTTGTAAAGACACGCTATAGGCTCCGTATTTTTATAATCATCTTTCATTTCAAATAAATTTATTTCGTCAATACTCCTACCTTCTTCTAATTGTTCTCTAATTGAATTTTCAATTGCTTTCCCTAAATAACTACCATCTTTCAATGAATCATCATCACCTCTATCATAAGTATGAAAAACACCTACTCCCTGATCTACTCCAATCGCTGGATTTATTGGTGTAGTCACTTTTGAACCAAAAGAATAAAAATCTTCGCAAAACTGCCTATTTTCTGCATCATACCAAACATATGTAACTGTTTTTACTTGATCCGAAAATTCTTTTAAATACTCATCTATTTTATTTTGTAATTCTCCAAAATCTTCTTTTGATATGTCAAATTCTTCTCCCAATCTATTTATAAAATTTTTATTTTCTATTGTTTTTCTATCAATCATTCCTTTTAAATTTTCTAATGATTCCCAAAATGAAGGCACAACTAAATGTCTTTCATCTTCTCTTACTAATTCATGTGCAAAATCAAAATTCATTATTCTTTCCTTTCTTACTTTTATTTCTTACTTTACAATATACACTTCTTACAAAGTTTAAACTCTTTGCTCAAAATCTCTTTTTCGTATGCTTTTGTTTCCTGAATATACTTAGGTTCAAGATTTTTTATTGCACTACATTCTTTGCTTGATAAATGAAATGTTTTTGTTTTCACATTAATATCATATTCCTTATACTTATTGTTTTTCTCATTACTTTGTCTTGTAGTTTTAATTTTAGTAATTCTTTTTCCATATGATTCTTCAATCGGTATATCACTTCCATCATAATAATTTATTTTTGTCCCTTCTTGAATGTTATAACAAAATCTACATATGTATATTTTTTCAGAACTATCAATAGTCTCTGCTTCAATTAGAATTCCAATTGGAACCACATCCTCTTTATATTTATATTTTAGTGTTACTTTATATAAAAATGTACGCTTATAATCTTTTACATAATCATATATTTCCTTCTCAATTTTTTTCATAGTTTTCTTATTTAAATAGTCTGTACCTATGAATAAATTGACAGGATTAGCTTTTTTAGCTGACAAACTATACGCTATAATATGACATTTATTATATATTTTCATTTCCTGGATAGTTTTTGACCAATTTATAGGCTCTGGATATTCTATATTTGCACTAGTATATATTGCTAATGTATTAGGGCTTATTATCGCTGTTGCAGAGCCACTTCTTCCTTCTTTTTTTGAATCAGTATATCTTGGAATTCCCTCTATTACTTCATAGTCCTCTTTAGTGAAAGTTATTGGCCTATTATTGTTTATAACAATAATACCTAATTCTTTGTCAAAATTTTTGTTATTCATTACCTGTTCAATAGTCATATTTTTAATATACTCCTTTACAAATTGTATTATTTTTGTTATCTTCATTCGTTCTTCGGATTTTAGCTCCATTTTGCACTTTAGGCACGCAAAATAACATAGTTTCCCTAAGTTAACTAATTGATTTTTCTTTGGTATATCTTTTTTATAATGGAAATTCTACTATTGATTTATAGTAGTTAGAATTAAATACAATTTGTATGATATACCTTTTTTAATAAAAATTCAATACTTCAATTAAATTTTTCAAAAAAAGCATACTTATCTTGTATGCTTTCACTTATTTTATATTAATTTGTATATTCTTTACTTATAAGATTTTCTAAACTCAATTGGCGAATATCCACCAAGCATATATTGAGGACTGTTATTATACCAATCTGTATATAACTCCATAAATTTTTTTAGTTCTTCTTCATTATCAAACCTACACATATCAGAAATTTCACCTAAAATATTTAAACCTAATTCACTTCTTTTTATCAAACTTTTAAATGGCCATTCATACAAATTAGGATTCTTTGCTTTTAAGAATTTATATAACTTTTGTGCCCTTTCATCATAAAAATCTTCTTCTCTTTTTAATATTTCTTGTTTACTAAATTGTTTATATCTCATGTTTCTAGCTTTTTGTTCTTCAGCAATTTCTCCAATATCTAT
>CALXZO010000037.1 GCA_944393265.1 uncultured Clostridia bacterium
ACTTCTGTTTCACCTGACTCTGGAACTGTTGTCTCCGGTCCTTCCACTTCTGTTTCACCCGACTCTGGAACTGTTGTCTCCGGTCCTTCCACTTCTGTTTCACCTGATAATATTGCATCTCCCGCATCTAAGGTTGGGTCAGAAGCATTTAAAGATGCCATAAATGGTTCCTCTTCTGTTACTTCAATACTTAACGTTTTAGTAATTTCTTTTCCGTTAATTGTAACAGTAACCTCTATAGTAGCATCAAACATAGAAGTATTTTCTCCCACGATTACTATACTCTCAGTATTTGTTTCCCCAGAAATCGAAATAATTTTATAGATCAATCCATTACTTATTATTTCCCAATTATATGTCACTATATCGCTCGTACTAGGTTCTGGTATTACTTTTGCCTCTATAGTCTTTGAAGCTCCCAACGCTATTGATAGATTTGATAAATCAGTTGATGTTCCTTCTTCAACAAGTATAAATTCATAATTCACCTTAATAACTTCAAGGCACATTTCTGTATATCCTGAATATCCAGAAGAAATATCCCAGTTTATAGTAGTTGTTCCATCACTATTTTCTTCTAATGTTATACCATAATTTTCAAATTGATCTAGCAATACCTCTTCTTCTGTAACTTCTGTTTCTCCTGGTTTAATATATGATAACTTAACTCCTGAAATTTTATTTTTTTCGATTGATACTGTACCACTAACAACACCCTTTTTCGATTGTTTTTTATTAATTTCTTTTGCTATATCATCAAAAGCTTTATTTAGTGTATCTATATCGTCGGCCGCGTATACTCTTTCACTTGAGCCAGCAACCATTGTCAAATGCGTCATATATGAATTAGCATTTCCAAAACCAATTGCATATCTATTTACTTCTAAATTTGTTAGCGCTGTGGCTTGTGATTCTTGCATTTCGCTTCCACTATTTGGTTCACCATCAGATAAAAATACTAGAAACTTTTCAGCATTTCCACTCATATCGTTTTCAAACAAGCTTATCGCTTTATCAATTGCAGAAAAATAGTTAGTACCACTACCCAGACTAATTTGATTTATAAGAGTTTCACACTCCTCATATGTTGGATTCGTAAGGACTTCGCCACCCATTAATTGTGTTGATTTGTAGAATCTTACTATTGCTATTTTGGTCTCTCCCGTCGAATTTTCCAATATATTTTCTAAAAACGTACACGCTGCTGTTTTAGCATTTCCTAACTTATTATTGCTACGCATACTCCAAGAGGCATCCAATACTAGTACAATATTTTTATCAACATCTGTTGCAATTGAAACAGTATCTTCTATAGAAACGTTATTTGTAGCTTCTGCCATATATTCATTTGTTACAGTTGTTGTTACTTTTTCACCAGCATCTGTATAATTGTCTACTATAGCATCATACGTTAATGTTTTGTTTGATGTTTTACTTACTGTCCAAACTATTTGATGCTCTCCTGAATCATAAACTGCATTAGTTGGTAAATCTGCTAAATCTATCGTTACATTTTCATCTAAAGAAATTACTATTTCTGTTGGATAAGTTATTTCATCTAATTCTGTCAATGTTATTTCATACGTAATCGTATCACCTGGTTCTGGATACTGCTTAGTATCTGAAGTAGTATACTCCGCATCAATAGTTGCACTTAAACATACAGGTTTTCTTTTAATCTCGAAGTCACCTTTTACTACAGTAACGCTATAATTACTATTTTCTGTGTAGTTTGCAGTAATTACATCTTTGTACGTACCAATTTCTTCTGTAGTATTTGTTCTCGAATAAGTGATTACTCCTAAATCACCTTCATCTACTAAACCTTCAACTTTTCCAGTAAATTTTGGATCTTCTTCACCTTTTATTTTACTTGCATCATTTACTGTTATTGTAACTGATTTTTCAGTTATTGTAATTGTTGCAGTTGCAGTTCTTGTTTCGTAGTTATCATTTTCTACTTTTACATATACTGTCACTGCCCCGTCTGTTACATCTGTTCTTGTAACTGGTGTTGTTGACCAAGTCGCATTATCTTCACTATAGTATACAGTATCTCCAGCTACTGCACCACTTACTGTTACTCCATGAGCGTTGCCATCATATACTCCTGTGTAATCGCTTACACTCAAGCTTCCTGATGTTGCTTTTGTTATTGTAAATGTTCCATTTTTAAATGTTACTGTATAGTTTCCTTGAGTCTCGCTTCCTGTTACTGTTATTTCATATTCTCCTACTTCTTCTCCTGACGCTCTTGTTAGGTCATATTCCACTTTGTCTGTACCAACTGTTCCAACTACTGTTGCTGTTAACTCTGGATCTGCTTCTCCATATGCTTTTGTCTTATCATCCGCTGTTACTGTTACCTCTTTTGGAGTTATTTCAATCGTTGCAGTTGCAGTTCTTGTTTCATAGTTATCATTTTCTACTTTTACATATACTGTCACTGCTCCGTCTGTTACATCTGTTCTTGTAACTGGTGTTGTTGACCAAGTCGCATTATCTTCACTATAGTATACAGTATCTCCAGCTACTGCACCACTTACTGTTACTCCATGAGCGTTGCCATCATATACTCCTGTGTAATCGCTTACACTCAGGCTTTCTGATGTTGCCTTTGTTATTGTAAATGTTCCATTTGCAAATGTTACTGTATAGTTTCCTTGAGTCTCGCTTCCTGTTACTGTTATTTCATAAGTTCCTACTGTTTCTCCTTCTACTCTTGTTAGGTCATATTCCACTTTGTCTGCACCAACTGTTCCAACTACTGTTGCTGTTAACTCTGGATCTGCTTCCCCATATACTTTTGTCTTATCATC
>CALXZO010000038.1 GCA_944393265.1 uncultured Clostridia bacterium
TTTTCACTATGATTACTTTCAACCAGTCATTCGTCCCTAAATTCGTCCTCTAAAAAATCGTTGCTCTACATAATTTGGGTTAAAAATGTCTTGGGACGAATAAAGGTCACAAATTCAATTTTTAGTATAATATAAAACAAAACAATTTAACATAAATCACTGTCACAGTCCGTATTTTAACACTTTTTAAACATAAAAACAATAAATTGTAATTTATATTACTTAATCATTTCTTCAAATTTTATTTTAGAAACCCAGCTATATATTCTATCTAAATCCGAATTATCTCCTTTATACATACTAAACCCATATGTCTTTTCTTTAAAGTTAACTCTCAATCTGTCTGGCACACTATCAATACGTACATTAGATTCTATTGAAATCAACTCAAAATTCGTATTTTCAAGAATGATATTAAGTTCTTCAACTTCTTTATCTGTAAGTTTACTTTTATAAATATCTGTAGCACATGTCTTATAATTTCCCAAATAATTTCCTACTATTTTATAGCATTCGCCATTTTCTTGTACTTTAACCGAAGTAAACGCCCATGAATTTTCATCAATACTTACTGGTCCACCGCTTTGCGAATTAATACATACTATAAAATCTAATTGTTCAAAAAAATCATCATGCATTTGGTAAGTTTCTTTTATATTTTGAACATCATACTTTTCTTTGGCTTTAAATATCAATGTTATTCCTATAAATAATACCAATAATATAAAAATTATTACAACAACTTTTAATGTTTTACTCATAATATTCCCCCATAAATCACTATTTTTCTACAATTTATGATATCTTTTATAATTAATATCTTCTAATCTAACCGGTATATACTCTACAACATCACACGAAACACAAAAATGATTTTCTTTATTATATTTTTCATCGAGTGTTTTGTCATGTATATGCCCAAATACATTTATATACCCATCATCAACTTCTATTGGATAATGCGACAAAACTAAATCATTAATTATTACTAATTTATTATATACTCCGGAAAATCCAACTCTAATCCATCCATTGTTTCCTCTTCGTAAATCATGATTTCCTTTAATCAAGATTTTGTCACCATTTAATCTATTTAATAATTTCTGTATTTCTTCATCACTACCGAAACCAACATCCCCTAAATGATATACCGTATCGTTTTCTCCTACTACCGAATTCCATTTTTTTATAATATATTCATTCATTTCATTTACATTTTTAAATGGTCTATTACAATATTTAATTATGTTTTCATGATTGAAATGTGTATCTGCAATCACATAAACCATAAATTTTACACTCCTACTTTTAATAAATTTTCAAAATAATTTAAAACACTTTCTACAACTTCATCTATTGACAATTCAAGCCAATTTACTTTAGCTGTATTAAGGTTTCTCAAATATCTCTTATTACTTAATACTTTTTTCAATGTAACAACAACCTCTTCTATACTTTTTTCTTTTAGAGTATCATCTTCTATAATAAGAATTTTTATTGTTTCTAACAGCTTATCTTTATTTAAATTGCAATTATTTATCAGGTAATAAAAATCAAAAATATCCTTATATCTCGTTGAAAGATATCCAAACTTTAATAAAGACTTTAATTTTTCAGCAATAATTTGCTCTTTAGAATTTATTAACAATTTTGCACTTTCATTTATTGCACCAATTTCAAAACAAAACTCATCTTGTTCAATATCAAACTGCTTATGTACTCCCATATCTAATTTTGTACTTATAGAAAATCCTGTATCATCGTATAATTTTACATATACCCTTTTACCATCATAATCTTGATGATGTAATGGTTCAATTTTACCTGTAATTTCGATTTTTATTGAAATATCATTATCATTTAATTTTTCTATAAAATTTTGTATAGACTCATCTTCTAAAGAATACTTTATAAAATCGAAATCAAGGTCTCGGGTAGCTCTACGCTTATCGTTCGATATGCTATGCATTACTACACCACCTTTTATCGTTACGTTTTTACTTAATGAGCTTTTAGAAATTTTTAAAAGTACAATATCTTGACATACCTTTGCATTAGCATCAATTTCATCATATCCAGCTTTTTTATATAAATTAACTAAATTTAATAATTCCATTAAAACACCTCGTCTTGTATCATCTCCATAATCTTTTCCCCATTTGGAAAGACTGATGCATATTCCTCAATTTTATATACATCTAATTCATCTCTTATTTTTCTGTAATTTCCAATAATTTCCTTATAATAATCATAGGCTGTTCTATTTTTATCTTTCACTAAATTTACTAACAATCTCTCTTTACTATAAATTTTTATCGTTACACCCTCATATTCAATTTTTGTTTCACCTAACTTATAATATTTTTCAATAACAAAAGACTGATCTATTCTTGAATCTTTTATTCTTACTGCATTTCTTTCAGTAGCAATACATATTTTTCTAGGAATAACATCTGTTAAATTATGATAATAATAAGCTGTATCAGAAGTTACAATTGCATTTGGATATTTTTTTGTTAAAATTTCTAAATAGTGTATATTTTTCTTATCAGAATATAAATCATCAATTTTATATAACTCACCATTTTTTACTGCTTTGTTTATTTGATAATTCGACTTATATTTATTTAATAACTCTTTATGTGTATAAATCATAGCTCATCCCCCTAACATTATTTTAAACTAATTATACACACAAGTCAACAATTGTGTGTATGTTTAGTTTAATTTTATAATGTTTATTCTATCACTTAAAATTTATAAAAAAGAGCATTTCCATTTTTAGAAAATACTCTGAATATCATATATATTTAATCAAAAATCAGTCGGGACGAATTGGGACGAATGAAAGTCACAAACTCTAAAAAAGTATTAAAAAATATTAAGCAATGTTAAACAATGTTATTTTGTACTAAAACTTAATTTTTTGCCTAAATCAATAGGGATTGATTAACACCAATTAAACTTATTTAACACTCAAAATTTAGCCTAATAATAATAGCTTACAAAATACTCTACCGCATTCTCTGGAAAAAACTCCTTGAATTCGCTATATAACTGCCCGGCTAACGTTTTATTATGCGCCAAAACAAGAGTTGGCTTATTAACTTGCGCGATTACATTCGCCATTGTAAATGTTTTTCCGTGAGCCTGTAACACCTAACAAAGTTTGATATTTCAAGTCTTTGTTGATTCCATCGACTAGCTTTTCTATTGCCTGTGGTTGGTCGCC
>CALXZO010000039.1 GCA_944393265.1 uncultured Clostridia bacterium
ACATTAACAGATATAACAGATTCTTCAAATGGCGATAATGGAATGAGCTTTATCAGATGGGATATATCAAAGACAGCGGGTGTAGATGAAGTATATGCTGATTTAAAATATTTGAGTAGCGACGGAACAGCGGAAGGAACTAAGTATACATTAGTTGTTTGGGGAAGCGGCGAGACGAAAGATTATGACAGAATAGATTATCTTGTTTGGCAACCAACCACGCCTTGGTATGAGGAAGGATATGCAGACAAGATATATGAGTTGCAACTAGAAGAAGGAGTAACATCATATGGAAAATGTTTATTTACATATTTAACTAAAGTAACAAGTGTTACATTACCAAATTCAATAAATATTTTGGGAAGCTATTCTTTCGCATATATGAGTTCACTAAATACAGAGGTAACAATACCATCAAGTGTTGAAACAATAAGAGATAATCCATTTAAGAGCACGCCTATAGTAGCAGTAAGAGGTGGAAATAGTAGATTCGTTGTTGAAAATGGAGTTTTATATGATGATACCGAGAAAACCATAATCACATATCCTATTGGCAACACGAGAACGTCATACATCATTAAAGCTGATACACTAAAAGTAGGAAAGTATGCATTTTGTGGTGCGGATAACATTTCAAACATTACCTTGCCAAGCGGATTAACAACAATTGTTGGAGGGGCATTTGAACAGGCGGGTGGAATTGAAGAAATTGAAATTCCTGCAAGCGTCACGGAAATAGAATGGTGGGCTTTTACTCGTGCAACCAACTTGAAATATGTATATTTGAAATCGCCAAGTACCACGATAAGTGCTGATTCGACATTTATTGACCTTGCACCAAACTCAATAATTTATACTGAATCGAAGACTATAGCTGATGGACAATTTGTATCAACAAACTACAACGAAGAAAATACGAGCATATATTATCCATTTGAGATAATTACAGATATCGAGGATACTATGATTACGATGAATGGCACCTTGACATTCGCACCGACAATTCAAAATGGTAACATAGCATCAGATGTAAGTTATCAATGGTATAAAAATGGAGTAGCAATTACTGGTGCAACAGGACCAAGTTATACGAAAACAAATGTACAAGACACAGATGTTGGAGCATATCAATTAATAATACGTAGTGCACTTTATGATGGAACTAATTATTATTATACTGTAAACTCTCGTGTTGCAACTGTTACAATGGAAGATCATACAGGCCCAGAAGTTATAACAACATCAACTACTTATGAAAATGGAAATGCTAATGTAACAATTACAGCAACAGATAGTGAAAACAACATAGGAAGCATAACAGTAAATGGTGAAGAAATTCCGATTACGACTAATCCAGATGGAAACCCTGATACGAATGATGCTAGCGGAACTATAGAGATTACAGAGGGAGGAACTTATGAGATTATTGTAAGCGACACGCTTGGCAATGAAAATACCATCACTATAAATGCTTATGAAATAATATATGACGCAAACAGTTCTGAAGAAGTTAGTATTGTTGATGGATGGGGAACAACAATTGGAACAGGCTCGGCTAGTGCATCAATCAATAATAGTGGAGTTGGCAACATGACAGCAAAACAAATAAAAATTGAAGATGTTGCGATTACAATATGTGCTACAATGTATGAGAAAGTTGGATATACATTTACAATATGGAACACAAGCACCGACGGAGCAGGCATATCATATGCGCCTGGAACAACATACAGTGCAAATGAAAACTTGAACTTATATGCAAAATGGACAGCAAATAAATATACAGTAACTTTCTATAATGATGATGGCATAAACGGAAATACTGTAGTAAGTACAACAGAATATGAATATGGCGATACTATAAGTGTGCCAGGAAAACAAGAAAGAATAGCAATAGAATCAGGAGAAGGTACATACTTGATATACACACATCTAGGAAAATGGAGAGCAGAACGTTTAGATGATGCAGCAACACACGAAGCAGTAGATATAACAACAGCAAACAGCAATGCTATAACAGTAATAGATAGTGATGTAAATTACTATGCAGTATACGAAGAAGATTATATTTCAAACACGGAAGGAACTGTATGGGTAAACGGGAACGCAGAAATAAGCGGAGACCAGTACGGAATTTATAACAATGAAGGCTTAGTAATAGTCGGAAGTGGAGATGCAAGTGATCAAGCAACAATAACAGGAAACACAGCAGCTATCTACAACAACAACGGTTTAGTATTATGGTATTACGGCATAATACAAGGACCAATTTATGGACACATAACAAACAGATAAAAGAAAAGCAAGAAACAAAATAAGGGGCTGTAAAAAGCCCCTTAACTTGTTTTAAAAATTAGATTAGTCTTTCTTGTATCATGCTAAATTGAAATAGAACAAAAATGAAAATCAAGTTCTTATCATAGATTTTCATTATATTATAATTACATATTTCTTATCATTATATTTCAAAATATCCGCTCAGCATTTATTTTAAATGGCATTTCGAAGTTTAATTCTCCGTATTTTGCTGCAGCAATTTCTGATGGATCGTAATAGATGAATAGTGTTCCGTCTTTTATATAGAACTTTTGTGTTTTTGGAAGAACTGTTAGTTCTTCACCACCTAGCAGAACATAGCCGGCAGCATCTGCTTGTTTTTTTATTTCTTCGATGATGGCTGTTTCGTAGTCCGTTGTAGGCTCGAAGATTTCGTCTAAATAAAAAATTCTTTCTGTTCGTGCATTAATATTATATATGTCTTTCCAAGTATTTGAACGAATTCCACCAGTTTGATAGTCTTGGTTTACTATTAATGTTAAGTAATCTCCCCAATTATATCTTTCATATGTTGTTGTGTATTCATATAGCGCAACTGCAGGTGTTAAGTCATCCACAACATAAGTTATCTCTTTTCTGTAATCGGCAATATTATTTGCAATTGTTCTATTTATGTAGTTTTCAAATTCTTTGTTTGAAAAAGAAACAATTGAAGGATATATATTGTCTATGTGAATGTTATCTGTTTTGTTTTTTACTGAAACAGATTCTACTTTTACTTTTTTTGCAAGCTCCTGTGCTACCTCCTCCTCTTTAGGATTTGTAGTTGAAACATCACCAGAAACAGTTATGTCACTTGGAGTATAGAAAGTTTTAAATGCTAAAAAACCAATTGCACATATCAATAAAACTATTATTAGTATAATTACACTTTTTTTCATATGTTACCCCCTCAAAGAATTATTAACTGTTTTCATACTATCACAATAAAAGATTAAAAACAAGTTTTTAATATAATTAAATATAAACAGATGTATATATAAAAGAAGCAATCACGCATAAAAGCTGAGTTCCGTAGCAAATGCAGGACTTTTATTTTATGTTTAAATTG
>CALXZO010000040.1 GCA_944393265.1 uncultured Clostridia bacterium
ACATTAACAGATATAACAGATTCTTCAAATGGCGATAATGGAATGAGCTTTATCAGATGGGATATATCAAAGACAGCAGGTGTAGATGAAGTTTATGCCGATTTGCTATACCTAAGTGGCAATGGTTCTTTAGAAAATTCGAACTTTACGTTGAGAGTTTGGGGAATTGGTGAGACGAAGGATTATGGTATTCTTCATGAAAACAACACTGCTTATTGTTCACCATGGTTTGTTGAAGGGTATGCAGACAAAATTTATAGATTACAGTTAGAAGAAGGTGTAACCAGTTACTCAGATTGGTTATTTGCTAAGTTAATAAATGTTAATAATTTAGTATTGCCTGATTCACTAACTAAAATTGGTAACTGGACTTTTGCAAGAATGAATCTAAGTACAACTAATGTAACAATTCCTAAGAATGTTACTACAATTACTGGAAATCCATTTCCTCGTGTTCCTATAACTGCTATTGATATAGCAGAAGAAAACACAAGGTTTGTTAGTATAGATGGTGTTTTGTATGATGATGTAGAAAAGCGTTTGATAACATATCCGTATGGAAAAGCAGATGCGTCATATGAAGTGGAAGAGGGAACTAAACATATTGGTAATCATGCGTTTATAAATAATAAATATATTTCGGAGATTGTTTTGCCGGATAGTTTGGAGAAAATTTCTATGGGAGCGTTTGAAAGTGTAATAGAAATTGAAAAAATAGTGATTCCTCCAAACGTTAATGAAATTTCAGAGATTGCTTTCTGGGGTACAAGAAACTTAAAAGAAGGTTATATTAAATCCGACAATGTGCAAATTAGTGATGATAGAGTATTTATTGGCATGCCGGAGCATTCTATAATCTACACTACAGACAAAACAATTGCAGATATGTTTGTGGATACTGGCGATATCGAAACTTCAAATTACGACTCTTCAAAGACTACTGTTTTATATCCTCCAGAGATAACTGTTCAGCCACAAGAAATTGTCACGATTTTTGAAGGAAATAGAGCTACGTTTAGTGTGGAAGCTGAGGCTGGCAATTCGGGAGATGTAATATATAGATGGCAATATAGAGAAAATAGTTTAGCAACATGGAAAGATGCAACAAATCTACAAGGAAGTGACTATAATACCCCAACTTTCACGACAGTAACAACTACAGAAGATATGAATGGATATGAGTTTAGATGTGTAATATCAGATAATGCTTATCCAAATGTTGAAATGAGCGAGGAGCTTCTAGCAGATAAGTTAATCTCTAGAGTTGCAGTTCTTGAAGTTGTAGATCCTTCTAATATAATATTGTCTCCGAGCACAGGTAAGTGGACAAATCATGATGTTAT
Source organism: uncultured Clostridia bacterium (assembly GCA_944393265.1). GTDB lineage: Bacteria > Bacillota > Clostridia > TANB77 > UBA1234 > UBA1234. Next base: position 1,344 of record CALXZO010000040.1, read on the forward strand.
TGTAACGGTTACCTGGCCAGGCACAGAGCTTATAAAGGAAATTAAGATTGGTACGGATGGCGAGTGGCAAGTTTATGATGACAGTACGGTTATTATAAGTGAGAACACTACGATATATGCAAGAGTTAGTGATGGGGTAAGCGTAGGAGATGCTGTAAGTTTAAGTATTACAAATATTGATAAGGATAAGCCTATATTAAGCGTTGAAGATATTGTATATCCTAACAAGGCTACTATAACAGCAAGTGATGCTGCATCGGGAATTGAAGCATGGCGTATAACTGATGAACCTAGTGACATTTCAGTAGATTGGAGAGAAGTGAATGTGGCTAAAGATTTAGTTATAGATGATACAGTCACAAGAGATGCAGGAACGTATTATGCATTTGTGCGAGATGTCGCAGGTAATATAAGCGAAGCATTTGAATTTGAGATTGACAAAGGCACGATAACGGGAAGTGTAGCGATTATAGGCGAAGCAAGGCAGGGAGAAATTTTAGAAGTTGATGTTAGTGGTATAATTCCAAATGAATGCGAGTATACGTATCAATGGTGGTATTCGAGCGATGCAAATGCAACTTCTGGAACTGATATAGCTGGAGCAAATGATATAAAATACGAAATTACAGATGATATGCTAGGAAAATATATTGGTGTAACAGTTGTGGCAAAGGCTACAAATTATTATGATAAAGCGTATACATGCATCACAACATCAAGTGTTATAGCAGATACAGTTCCACCACAGCTTAGAAAATTAAGTGTTACGAATTTAAGCGAGGGCGAGTATGCGGCTGGTACACTTGTTGAGTTCACAGCTGAGTGGTCTGAAAAGATTGATATTACTAATAGTACAACGCCTAAACTTTCGATTGTGATTGGCGATGGCGAAGCGATTCTTCTTGACGATGGTATATGGGTTGATAATACAACGACTAAATATACGTATGTAATTAAACTTGAAGATTTGGGAGAGTTCTTTGTAGAATCATTTGTTGGAAGATTACAAGACTTAAGAGGAAATGCGGGAGATATTGAGTCGGCAGAATTTTCTGGAAATAGAATTGTTGCTAGAACTGGAGTTATGACTGGATATGGTAACACAATATTATATTATACAAGACTTTCAGAAGCTATAGAAAAAGCGCCTGCCACGTATGTTAAGTTTATCATGATTTTGGATGAAGAAATTTACGATTCAATCGTAGTTCCTGTCACAAGAAATATTGGTTTGGAGCTAAATGGCAAGGACTTGACGTTTGTTCTTAGTGAGTCTGGAGATGAACTAAGAAGCGGAATTATTAACCGTGGAACGCTGGATATATTCGATAATGCTGCTGGCATGATTTCTGTAGAGGGTGATGCTAGTAAGCTTTGTGGAATATATAATGATGGAACAATTACTTTGAATGAAGTTAATATCTTAGCAGTGACAGATTTTGACATAGTATATGGCACTTTCAATAGAGGAAATATGAAGATAATTGATGGAAACATTACTGCTCTAGAAATGGATAATGAAGGTATATCAACGGCTGTTTATAGCGAAGGTGGCGTTCTTCAAATTGGCGAAAATGATGGTACGATTCAGCTGGATATTCCATATATTTATGGTACAGAGAATGGTATTTACACGAAGAATAGTTTGCTTGAGTTTTATGATGGCGTTGTAGAAGGAAATATTAATTCTTCTGTGGTGGCCTCAAATATCACTACACCTGAGGATTATTCGTTAGTTAAGTCGATCACAGGAAATAGGGAAAGAAGTAGTATTGGTGTTGATAATACTCCGCCTGTCTTGACAATTGTTAATTTGACACCTGAGTGGACTAGTGAAAGCACGCTAATTTCTGTATATGCAGAGGATAAGCAGTCTGGAATTAGTACGCTTAAATTTGAAGGGAATAAGATGGATTATTCTGGCGTGGCAATAACGTTAGAGGTAACTGAAAATGGCACGTATACATTTGAAGCGGTTGACTTTGCAGGAAATAGCACAGTTGGAACTATTGATATAGGCAATATTGATAGAGTTGCGCCGGTTATACATGAGGTTACGTATGATGGTATTACAAGTAGCACGACAGCAGTAATTAATGTTTCGGTATCTGATGACTTGTCTGGAGTCTTTGGGTATGCTATTTCAACAGTTGATAGAGAGCCGACTACTTGGCAAAGGGTTTCTTCTCCGAATACGACTATGACGCTAGATATCGAAATCGATGAGAATGATACATACTACTTGTTTGTACGTGATGTTGTTGGAAATTATACGATGTATCATGAGACTATTGTTATTGAAAATATCGATGTTAGAGCACCTGTTATAGAGTCGTTGACGATAAGAGAAGATGGAAATAATTACGTAAATAGCTCAATGATTATTATGGACATTGAGGCAACCGATGATATTGGTGTAAAAGAAGTATTAGTAAGCAACACGCCATTAGGCTTTTCTGAAGTAAGGAACTCGGACGAATGGGTTCCATATAGCGAAGAGATATTGTGGACACTTCCGATAGGGGATGACACGTATACAGTCTATGTTTGGGTAAAAGACGAAGTGGGAAGAGTAAGCCAGTGCGTACAAGCTTCAATAAGATTATTTGCTCAATACATTGGAAATAACGGAGATAACGAAACTTCGCTTCGAGTATTAATTAGAGATACACTATTTAAATCGTCGGAGACACTTGAAGCAGGAGAGTTAAAGCTTCGTACTAAAAAGGATGGTAATATAACACATGAAGGAGCATTTGGCGAATATATTTCGATAGATGCTGCGCCGACAATATACGGACCTATTCAGATTGGTCATGAAGAGCAAACAGGAAGATATTATACTATAAATATTTTAGATGTAGAGGGAGAAGGCTTGATATACCTTGTGCTTGCAGATGATTCGATGGAAGATATTCCGGGTAATGAAGCTGGTGGCACAGAGGTAGCAACAGATGTAATAATAGAATTAAATAAGCCTATAGTTTCTGTAACGTCTACAGAAATAGTAGCAGCAGATTTGGACGGATATTTGATGCCAATAATAAAAATAAATGGACAATCAGTAAAATTAACAAACGGCAGAATAAGTCTAGAAGATTTAGCAACAAAGTATAATATAACTTTAACAGCAGGGGATAAAATAGAGGCCGCAGATCGTTGCGGAAATACAACAATATATACTTACTAAACATATATTGACTGGGATGAAATCGTATGAATTGTTACGACTTCATCCCAGTCTTATAGTGAGAAAAGATAGAGCTAATATTATTGACATTTGCGCTAAAAGATAATAATATTATGGTGTTCGTAAAAAATGAAACATAAAGCAATGAGACATTTTAAATGGAGTGGTACCGAAGTGGTCATAACGGCATAGACTCGAAATCTATCGTGAGGTAACTCCCGTGGGTTCGAATCCCACCCACTCCGCCAAAAAAGACAGACATAGGGTGAAGTTTTTGTCTATACTGTTCGAGGGCAATTCGTCTAGGTAATAGGTTCAAACAGTATAGACACAAACTCCGTCCCCATGTCTATAAAAAGTGTTGACAAAGAGAAAATCTTTTCGTATAATAGCATTGTTGTACACGGCGGATTAGCTCAGTTGGCTAGAGCGCCCGGTTCATACCCGGTAGGTCGTAGGTTCAAATCCCACATCCGCTACCAAAAGCCAAGTAGTTTATTACTTGGCTTTTTTAAAAATATGCGGGCATAGTTTAGTGGTAGAATTTGGTGCTTCCGACCCCAAGGCGCGGGTTCGATTCCCGTTGCCCGCTCCA